>CAJTWA010000024.1 GCA_910580195.1 uncultured Lachnospiraceae bacterium | reverse complement strand
CTAAGGGTTTATAGGTATCCCTCGAACAACCTAAATACATTATACAAGGAGAAAAGAAAATGAAATTTAAAAAGTATGTTGTTGCAGTAACTGGATGTGTGATGGTGTTGGGTTCTTCTTTTACGGCTTTTGCGGCGGAAAGGCCTGATACTGCAATGGAAACAGAGGCAATGGTATATGATGCTGGGACAGAAGGGGTTTGTGAAGGGGTTGCTGCAGAAGATAGTGCTACAGCAGATGATGCCAAAAATGTTATATATGAAGAATTAGCAGAACAGGCGGTTATGCCATATGGGGCAAAACCTCCGACGGGAACTTCCTGCATTGATATTGTGAATAATAATTATAACTTTAGTGCAAAGATGACTGTTAGGCTATATACGAATTCCTTTTTTAAAGGTTCCTCGAAAGTCAAGGTGAAGGTAGGGAGCATAAGCGTTGACAAAAATGGTATGCAGAACCAGAGCAAGGGAATTACTGTATATTTGAGGAAGAAAGGCGCTTCTATTGATGTCAAATATAGCGTGCCTTTATCTGGCACTTCCTTCTATTTTACAAATTTAGACCCTTCTGCTATGTATTATCTTGAGTTTGGGAAACAGAATGATACACAAATTTATACTTTTACAGGGACAATAAGCAATGGGAAGTAAGCGTAAGAGATTAGCAAGGGGATTGCTGCTGGTTTATATTTTTAGCTTATTCTTGCTTTGGTTCAAAGCCAGTGACATTGCAGGGACAAGGGACATTATTGCATATAGCCGTGAAGGAGGGTTTTGGAACATAAACCTAAAGCCGTTCTACACGATTAGAAGTGTTGTTTTGAGCGATAATCCATGGATAGTTTGGAGGAACCTTGTTGCAAATGTTGCAGTATTTATCCCAATTGGCATACTCTATCCGCTTGCGTTAAACAGGAAATATCATTTTTTCGTATATTTTCTGCACTTTTTTCTGTTTGATTTTGCAATAGAAGGCATCCAGTTTGCAGCAATGGTAGGCTTTTTTGATGTGGATGACATTCTCCTGAACTTTGTGGGGTTTGCTTGCGGGTTTGTGGTTCTTATGTTATGCCTGCGAATCCAGAAGGTTTGCAAGAAAGTGGAAAAGACGGTGTATTAGGCAGTAATTTTTGCAGATGTAGATGGGGTGGAATGAAAGCATAAGTGGGAAAATCCCAAAATTATTAATTTATTACATAGGGATGGAAAAGGAGGTTAAAATGAAGGCGAAAAGATTATTGGCAATTGCAATGGCTGCATTAACGTTATTATCTGTACCAACAGAGGCCAAAGCTTCGGAACTTGAAGAGGAGGTTGCTTTAGGCGAAGCCGCAATGGCTGGCAATGAGGATTATTTGGTATCGGAGAAAACATATATAGACGAAAGCGGGAATGAAATTACAGAGAAAGTATATGTAAACGTTGAAAAGCCAGCAGTATCCGCAAAAGGCAGCAGAAGTACCATCAGCGGTGATGCTGCTTATAGGAAAGAACAGGAATTTTACATTTATACAGGGAAAACAAGAAGGGAAAAAATCAAGTGTTATGTCCGCGGGACGTTTTCATTTAGGAATGGCAGGGTAAGGGTAACCGGAATAAGCGGGAACGTTACACATTGCCCAAAGGGGGTAACAGTTACCAAAAGAAGAAAGTTAGCAGGAACCAATTATGTGAAGTTCAGCTTTTATGCAAAGTCTAATTACTCCAAAAATAAAGAGTATTCAGTAAAACTTACTGTTGCAAACGATGGGAGAGTGTATTAAATTGCAAAAGTATTGTTTCATGGCTGCATATATTTGTTTGTGGGAGTTATAATGGCAGGATTGGGCATAAACCATTCATGCAGGAAATCAGGAGGCCAATATGAAAAAAACCAGACAATATTTCACAGCGTTCCTTTTAGCCGCTGTTTTCATCACCGTAGCAGCACATCCCCAAAATGTGTATGCCAAATGGGACGTGCCCAAGGAAGCATCCTTTGAGCCAACCGTGTTCGGCAGGATTACGACCCAGACAGATAAGGTGCGGGTATACGTTTACGGCGGCACGGCCTTGAAGATTACAAGTGGCGGAAAGGTTATTTTCCAGAAAACATACCAGCGCGAAGGGAAGAAGACGGTACGCCTGCCTTTGCAGAAAGCCCATACAAAGCTAAAATTCACCTTGACGACAAAATACGGGATTACCGGGTATGCTGTGGTAAAAACGGTGAAGGACGACGGCGCGGTTTCCAAAAAGAAGCTGAGCCCTTCCCTGAAAAAGCCAATCGTGGACGGGGAAGTGACAGATAAATCTACTTCCGTAAGGGTGTATGCCCAAAAGGGGGACACACTCTATATTAAGGACGGCGCGAAGCTGATAAAAAAGGCCAGATACAAAAAGAGCGGATACCAGAAATTTTCCATCCCAAGGCAGAAAGCAGAAACCAAACTGACATTTTATACCGCAGATAAGGCCGGTAGGAGCGCCTATGTGGTAAAAGAGGTGAAAGACGCCACGCCCCCTAAGAAGCCGGAAGTAGCCTTTACCTTTGAGGATGACTGCACTTGGATTGACGTAAAAGGGGAGGTTGGCTGCGATATCTATATCAGGCACAATAGCAAAAAGGGTGCGGGGAAATGGAAATACATGGGAACCTTAAAGGGGATGGATCTTGGGTTCCATGTGGACGGCCTGCCTGGCATCATGCGGGTTGACGCGGGGGATACCTTTTCCATCCGCCTTGTGGATGATGCGGGGAATAAGAGCAAAATAGCAACCACTAAGGCAGCGAAAGAGGATTGGCACCCGATGCCTGAGGAATAGCCAATAAACAGCCTAATAACGTGTAAAGCCCTTATCCATTCTTTCATGGGTTTGATGGCCCCGTTGCTTGCAGCGGGGTGTTCCATTTGTTCACGGGCCTGGCAAAAGTTATTCCTTAACAGCCCTTAAGGCTTTTTCCGGTAATGGGAAGGCGCGTACCCCTTCAGTTTCCGGAACAGCCGGCTGAAATACAGCGGGTTGCCGTACCCGACAATCCGGGCTACCTCATTGACGGCATAGCTGGTAGTTTCTAACAGCAGCTGGGCATTTGTGATGCGGATGGAGGTAACAAACTGCATGGGGGACGTCCCAGTGTATTTTTTAAAGTTCCGTATAAACCAACTGACGCTCATCCCCCTTGAGGCGGCATATGCTTCGATATTGATATCCCGGTTATAATTCTCGTGGAAGTAGGAAACGGCAGCCTCCATCTCGCGGTCTAAGTACTCATTTTTTGCAGCATGGCCTTTGGCTAATTCCCTGCGGAAAATAATCAGCAGATGCCGCAAAAGCAGCACCAGCATTTCTTCATAATCGCTCTGGCGTCTTTGCAGCTCTAAAATCATCCGTTTGAAAACACGTTCATATTCCATGGAGGTCCCCACAGGGAATACACGCCTGTCATCGGGGAACCCATATTTTCTCAAGATATTCTTTACGTCACTTCCTGTAAAGTGGACCCAGTAAACTTCAGTCTTATCAACCCCATAGTATTCATATTTCTGGAATTCCTTCGGGCGGAACAATACCATGTTCCCGGCATGCACAATGGTTTCGTTTTCGGGGCTGCCAAAATGGAAATAGGCGCGCCCGGAGGCAACATAGATGATCTGGAAATCCAGCCTGCCCCTTGGGCGGTAAGTTGGCAGCTTCGGGTGGGAAGAGAGCCGGTAGGTCCCGCAGCTCCCTACGACCAGCGGCTTGCTTTTGTCTTTGAAGTCTATGACGGAATTGTTTTTGTAGCTGGAATTGATATACATTGGGATGCCTCCTTTTTTTCTAATTGTATCATTTTGTGCATATTTTGTCCAGTTCTGTTTATAGACATATCTTACGGTAAAGTATATGATATTTTCAAGAAATTAAGTGAACGGAAGAGAAGGGCAGCAATGGAAGGGCTTGGCGGGAGCTTAATGGAAGTACAAAATTATGCATATTGAAGGAGGATTGGCTTATGGTTGTGCCGCGTTACTATGAGGACTTGGGCATGCTGCATGAGAACACAGAGCCTGCGAGAGCCTATTACATCCCGGCATCCAAAAGGATGGATGGCTTGGCAGAGGGGCGCGAGGGCTCGGACCGGCTGCAGATGCTGAATGGGGAGTGGGAGTTCCAGTATTTTGGGAGCATTTATGATGTGCCGGAGGGGTTTTATGGAATCGGCTATGATACGTCGGGGTTTGGGAAAATTACAGTCCCCGGCACATGGCAGATGGCTGGGTATGACAGCCACCAGTACACCAATATCCGCTACCCGTTTCCCTTTGACCCGCCCTACGTGCCGCAGGATATTCCCTGCGGGGCATATGTACATACTTTTTCTTATCAGGAAGATGGGAAGGCGCCAAAGGCGTTTTTAAACTTTGAAGGGGTGGACAGCTGCTTTTATGCATGGCTGAACGGGAGCTATGTGGGGTACAGCCAAGTGTCCCATGCGGTAAGTGAATTTGATGTGTCTGGTTTTCTTAAGGAAGGGGAGAACCGGCTTGCCGTGTTGGTGCTCAAGTGGTGCGACGGCTCTTATCTGGAGGATCAGGATAAGTTCCGCATGAGCGGGATTTTCCGGGACGTATATTTGCTGAAGCGGCCCGGGCGGGCGGTAAGGGATTACCGCATCACGACAAAATTAACAGAAGGGAACGCTGTGGTGAACGTGGACATTTCCTTTCGGGGGACGGTGTACACAAAGGTGTCAATTGAGGACCCGAACGGCGCAGTTGTGGCGGAAGGCAGTATTTTGGAGGATGGCCGGCTGGGGCTTACCGTACCGGACCCTATTCTCTGGAATACGGAAAACCCCTATTTGTACACCATAATCCTTGCAGCGCAGGATGAGGCCATCGTGGACCATATCGGTTTCCGGGAAATTGAGGTACGGGGGGCTGCCATTTATTTTAACGGGGAGAAAATCAAATTCCGCGGCGTGAACCGCCATGATTCTGACCCGGTAACAGGGTGTGCCGTCAGCGTGGAACAGGTGAAGGCGGACCTTGCCCTGATGAAACAGCATAATTTTAACGCCATCCGTTCCAGCCACTATCCCAATGCGCCTTATTTTTACCAAATGTGCGATAAGTATGGTTTCCTAGTGGTGGATGAAGCAGACCTTGAAGCCCATGGGCCGTATATGCTGTACCGCAAAGAGGATACGGATTCCAACCGTTTCAGCCGCTGGAATGAAGAGATTGCGGACAACCCGGCGTGGGAACAGGCGGTGTTAGACCGTGTGCAGCTTATGGTGCAGAGGGATAAGAACCGCCCCTGCATTGTCATGTGGTCCATGGGGAATGAGAGCGCCTACGGATGCAATTTTGAAAAATCGCTGGAATGGACAAAGAAATTTGACCCGGATAGGCTGACCCAGTATGAAAGTGCCAGGTACCGCAATTACAGCGTAACTTACAATTATGAAAATTTAGACCTGTACAGCCGGATGTACCCATCGCTGGCAGAGATTTCAGAGTATTTGCAGAAAGACGGCAGCAAGCCCTTCCTGCTGGTGGAATACTGCCACAGCATGGGGAACGGGCCGGGGGATTTGGAGGATTATTTCCAGATGGTGCATAGCGACGACAGGATGTGCGGAGGCTTTGTCTGGGAATGGTGCGACCATGCCATTGCCCATGGAAAAACAGGGGATGGGGCTCCCATTTACCAGTATGGGGGCGACCATGGGGAGCGCATCCACGATGGGAATTTCTGCATGGACGGGCTGGTATACCCAGACCGCAGGCCCCATACCGGGCTGCTGGAATATAAAAATGTTTACCGCCCTGCAAGGGCCGTTTCTTACGATGCAGGCAGCGGGGAGCTAGTACTCCATAATTATATGGACTTTGACGACTTGAAGGACTATGTGGAGATTTCTTATGAAATGGCGCAGGATGGCCTGACGGTAGAACAGGGGAAATTGCCGGATGTAGCTGCAGCGCCCCATAAGGATGGGAAAGCGGAGCTGAAATTGCAGGTCCCGGCGTCGGGGCGGGTGTACTTAACCCTTACCTACCGCTTAAAAAAGGAACTGCCCTTGGTGGAGCGGGGCCATATATTGGGCTTTGACGAGGTGAAGCTTGCAAATGGGGACGGAAGGAACCAAAGGGCGGTAAAATGGCTGGAGCGTGGGGATGTTTCTGGGGATATAGCCGTACAAGCCCATCCAAAGGCAGATACGGAAGGTCTGGGGCAGGAGCCTGTGTCTGGGAATATTTCCGTGCAAGCCCATCCAAAGGCAGATATGGAAGGCCTGGGGCAGGGGCTTGTTTCCGGGGATATAGCCGTAAAGGAAACGGATACGCAGATTACATTGCAGGGCCAGAGTTTCTGCTATAGGTTGGATAAGCGCACCGGATTGTTTACGCGAATCCAGTTTGCAGGCAGGGATTACCTCAGCCGCCCCATGGAACTGAACATCTGGAGGGCGCCTACGGACAATGACAGGTATCTTAAGGAAGAATGGAAAAAGGCGCATTATGATGAGGCATATACCAGGGCCTACGGCATCAAAATGCTCCAGAACCAGCATGGGGTGCGGTTTTGCGGGCATCTGGCAGTCGTTGCGGCAACGGTCCAGAAGATTTTAGATGTGGAAATTACATGGGAAATTGACGGGAGCGGGAAGATATCGTCCGCCATGTCCGTGCAAAAAGAGGAAGAGTTCCCAGAGCTCCCACGGTTTGGGGTACGCCTATTCCTTGGCAGGGAATTGGAAAATATCAGCTATTTTGGGATGGGGCCAAAGGAAAGCTACCGGGATAAGCATCAGGGCGCAAGGCACGGCTGCTACCATTCCAAGGTCCAAGAAATGCATGAGGATTACATCCGCCCGCAGGAGAATGGGAGCCATTTTGACTGCGATTATGTGGAAGTATCCAACGGGCAGTTTGGGATTGCAGCAGCATCCGGGCAGCCATTTTCCTTTAACGCATCCGTTTATACGCAGGAAGAGCTGGAGCGGGCGGCGCATAATTACGAGCTTGAGGAATCCGGCAGCACCGTGCTCTGCGTGGACTATGCATTGAACGGCATTGGGTCCAATAGCTGCGGCCCGGCGGTTTTGGAAAAATACCGGTTTAATGAGGCAGCGTTCCAGTTCCGGTTTGTATTGGTCCCATTTGTAATATAGCAGGTACCGTGGGCGAAGTGAAAGGAAGGGTAAAAGTTATGGAAGAAAAGAAGTATTTAAAATGGTATAACAAAGTGGGGTACGGCTCAGGGGATATTGCGGGGAATGTGGTATATGCCTTCCTGACGTCCTTTGTCATGGTATATTTGACGGACACCATCGGCTTGGCGTCCGGGATGGTGGGGACATTGATTGCCGTATCAAAGCTGTTTGACGGGTTTACGGATATCTTTTTCGGCTCCATGATTGACAAGACCCACAGTAAGATGGGGAAGGCAAGGCCATGGATGCTGTATGGCTACATCGGCTGCGCCGTAACGCTGGTATGCTGCTTTGCGGTGCCTGTAAGCCTTGGGAAAACGGCGCAGTATGCATGGTTTTTCATCGCATACACCTTGTTGAACGGCGTGTTCTATACGGCAAACAACATCGCGTATTCCGCCCTTACCTCCCTTGTGACGAAGAACAGCAAGGAGCGGGTGCAGATGGGTTCCTACCGTTTCATCTTTGCATTTTCCACAAGCCTCTTAATCCAGACCATCACCGTGGGGTTTGTGGATGCGTGCGGCGGGGATGCGGCGGCATGGAGGCTGGTGGCAATTATTTATGCGGCGGCCGGCTTGGCGGTAAATACGCTTTCTGCCCTTTCTGTCAAGGAACTGCCTGAGGAGGAATTAAACGGCAGTGCAGAAGGGAAGGATGGAAACGGGAGTAAGGCAGCGGATGCGGAAGGCAATTATGGGCTGGCCCAGGCATTCCGGCTGCTTGTGAAGAACAAGTTTTACCTGATGATATGCGGGGCGTACATCCTGCAGCAGCTTTACAGCGCAATGATTGGCGCAGGCATTTATTACATGACTTGGGTGCTGAAAAATAAAAACCTGTTTGGGCAGTTTGCATGGGCGGTAAACATCCCCCTTATCATCGCGCTGGTCTTTACGCCGACGCTGGTAGGCAAGTGGAAGGGGATGTACAAGCTGAACTTAAGGGGCTACATCATTGCCGTAATCGGCAGGGCGTTGGTGGTGGTGGCCGGATACATGGGGAGCATCCCGCTGATGATGGCGTTTACCGCGCTTGCAGCGTTGGGGCAGGGGCCTTGGCAGGGCGACATGAATGCAGTCATTGCCTCCTGTTCCGAGTACACATACCTGACACAAGGGAAACGGGTGGATGGGACCATGTACTCCTGCACGTCCCTTGGGGTCAAAATCGGCGGCGGCATCGGGACGGCAGTGGTCGGGTGGCTGCTGGAATTCAGCGGCTATGTGGGCACAAATGCAACGCAGCCCCAGTCAGCCCTTACCATGATGCAGTTTATGTACTTGTGGCTGCCATTAATTTTTGACGTGCTGATTATGCTTGTCCTTTCCAGGTTGAATGTGGAAGGGGCCAATGAAAAAATCAAAAGGGAACATGGGCTTCATCCGTAGAAAAAAGCAAAAAAGGACCATTTCACATCTGTGAAGTGGTCTTTTCTTCCAGCCGGGTTACGCATGGTATACATGGCTGAAAAATTCTTCGTAGAAAGCCAAGAGGCCGTCCATATATGTTTTGAATTTTCTCATGCTGTAATTCCCCCTTTCCGCATCTGCAAGTTAATTATATGGCAAGGCGGCCCGGAATTCTTGCCAAATCATAAGAAAATGCAGACAAATCTTGCAGTGCGGCCATGCTTGGCAGGTCCGGGGGAATCCATGGGGAAGGCGGAGGAAACCGGCGCCAAGCCGGCCGTACTTTGGGATGGGAGGAATCCGTAAAAGGAAAGGAGATGCAGCAGTGCATTTGAAAGTGAAGGAAACAAAGAAAGAAATTTATGCAGTTAGGAGAACGCCAAAGCATGTGCCGCCCCACCTGCACCATGCTTTGGAAATTGTATACGTGATAGAAGGGGCGCTGGAGCTGGGGGTTGGGCAGGAATTGTACCATATGGAGCAAGGGGATGCCGGGCTTGTTTTTCCAGACATTATCCACCATTACCAAGTGTTTTCCGGAGGGGGAAACCAAGCGGGCTACATCCTCGTCCCGCCGTCTTTTACAGATATTTTTACAGAAAACTTGCAAACCAGCGCACCGGTATGCCCGGTGGTGGGGAAAGCGCATTTGGAGCCGGATGCTGCCTATGCCATCCGCGCAGTCCTGCAGATGGAAGAAAAGGATCCGATGGTGGTACAGGCATATGTCCAGATTATTTTAGCCAGATGCATGGGGAAACTGAAGCTGGCAGAAAAAAGCAGCGTGGGCAGCGACGACCTGATTTACCGGGCAGTGTCCTATGTGTCCGGGAATTTCAGGGAGCAGTTTTCCTTAGGGGACATGGCGCGGGACTTAGGGGTAAGCAAGTATGTGCTGTCGCGGGTATTTTCCAAGACCTTCCACTGCAATTTCAACCAGTACCTCAATGAAGCGAGGCTGGGGTATGCATCCGGCAGGCTGGAACATACCAGCGATACAGTGCTGGATATCTGCTTAGACAGCGGGTTTGAAAGCCAGAGGACCTTTAACCGGGTGTTCAAGGAGCGGTATAAGGTTACGCCCAGTGAGTACCGGAAGAAGCAGAAGGGGAGCTTGGGGCTGTGAGGGTGCCCCAAGCTCCCCTGTTAGCTGCCTTCTGTGGCTAAGCGAAGAGATATCATAATAGTTGCTTCATTTCAATCAATGTCTGCAGATAACGGACCGTTGTTTCTAGTTCATTAACTGATAAAGAATTTGCAATTTCCAGCAAAGAACTGTTTTTCGATTGCTTATTAAAAAGGATATAATCAGCCGTTGTGTTTAGGGACAGGCAGATTTTAGCCAGTGTTTCTCCGGATAATCCCTTTTTTCCATTTTCTATTTCTGATAAAAAATTTACTGAAATGTCAACGCTTTCCGCAAATTCGGCTTGCGTAAAATCATTCAATATCCGTAGCTGCCGGATTCGCTGTCCAATTTCGGTTTTGTTCAGGGTATCTTTCATAGGTTCCTCCAGAAGGGCGGCTGCTTGTAACAGCGGAAAACTGCAAACTGTTACGGCCAAATTGCTATTATTAATGGAATGATTGTCTTGCCATTAGTTTATTTTACCAATCAATAAGAAATAGAAAATAAACAAAAGATTGAATTATTTCTCTTTTAGCGATAAAATTTAAACTAAAAGTGACGATATACATAGTAAGATTGGATAGAGAGGAGTGGCTGATATGGTGATTGCAAATAATTTATTGTCCCAATTCACGGCAAGGCAGTTAAATATAAATACGGAAAAGAAAGCAAAGACAGCAGAAAAGCTTTCTTCCGGCTACCGCATTAACAGGGCATCCGATAATGCGGCGGGCTTAAAAATTTCAGAAAAAATGCGCATGCAGGTCCGAGGGCTTATGCGGGGCTCGCAAAATACGCAGGAGGGAATTTCGTGGATTCAGACAGCGGATGGCGCTATGGAGGAAATCGCAGAAATGGTGCAAAGAATCCGGGAGCTGGCGGTACAGGCGGCAAATGATACAAATAGTATAGCCGAAAGGGAAGCAATCAATTCAGAAATCAAGGAATTAAAATCAGAAATCAACAGGGTGGGGATAGATACTGAATTTAATAAACAGAAGGTGTTCGACAATGACGTTGAAATGAGGGTAGATGGGAACATAGGCGACCTGCAGATATTTAACTCCAAGTATGATGCCCAGACAGGGAAAGTGGAGTACGGAGGGTTTATATTTGCTGGAAACAGGGTGAGCTGGGATACGTTTCCCGGAATGGTTTCCCTTGACCCAAGCGGCAAGCAGGTATTTTCCGGCGGGACGTATGAATATGTTGAGCCAAATTCCGGGGCACATTTTGAACTTGTCTGCAATGCCGGGGATGAAGTGCCAAGGATAACCAGAAAGCTTTCTGTCAGTGCAGATGCATCCGGCATTATGATTGATAAGGTGAAACATGGGTGGGATGAGCTGCACAATGTAGACGATTACGTCTGGGAACTGGAACATGAGGGAGTGACGCTTAGCTTTTTTGTGCCAAATGAGCAGATGGGCATGGCAGAGGCAATTAATGAAGCGGGCAAGCGGTATGCATGGAATGTCACGTATGCAGGAAGTGAGAATGTGCAGGCAGTCGATGCAAATGTCGTTAAGAATATACGGCTGTCTAATTATACGGCAAACCAGATGACGGACAACCATTTATCTTATACCGTAAGGGCCGATAAGGACGGCATCTGGCTGGAAACGACGCCAGACCCAAGCATACCGGGAGCGGTGGGCAGCATGGTGAATGGTTCCAAGAAGACATGGGCGGAAATGAATATCCAAAGCTGGGATTCGGGCCCGTATATTAGCAGTACGCTGACCTACACGTTTGCAGATACGGAAGGCAGCAATGATACCTATATAGCGTTTGATTTTACGCTGGATGACGTGACAAGCTGTGATTCCGTCATTGACGGCTTGGACGGGATGGTAATAAGCGGGGATAACATTAAAAACACTTATGCTGTTACGCAGGATGTTGCCTTAGATAATAATATTCTTTCGGCTTCTGTGCTGGGCGGCGATAAAGTGCATTTTTTAGAAGAAAAAGGACTGGGCAGGGATTTTGACCAGCAGGCAGTGCAGGGCGTTGCAAAGGAACACGTATCTTATGATAAGGCTACCGGGGAAATTTCTTTGGCATTTTCAGATTCTGCAGGGAATCCGGTGATTGAATATAAAGGGAACAGCAAACAGGCGGAAGACTATCTCCGGCTGGATTTGTCGAGTTTTTTAAGCAACATCATGCTGCAGAAACAGAACCTGCTCCTGTCTGGGGGCAATCCAGACGATGCTGTGTTAAAACCTTCCTCTATCCGTGACATATTAGGTTACGATAAGATTACAGCAGACGGGTATTTAAGCGAAACAGTAACATTAACAGACCAGATGATTTTAACGGATGGTGTGGAAAATCCGATATTCCAGCCTGGGGAACCGGGGAAGACGTATCCGGCGGCAGTCGTGGATTTTGGCGCAATAGGGACGCGTGACCTTGCGGAACTTGCAGGGACAGGGTTTAATTCAGACTGCAAGACCTGTGATAATTATTACAGTATCCGCTTTGAAGATTTTTCAGTGAGCGGCATTGAGGCTACAAATGAAACGGCAGACGGCTATAAATATAACCTTCGGGAAACAAAGAGGGTAAACAGCAACCGCAGTAATTATACCCTTCAGGTGGATATTAATTCCCTGAAGGCACAGGGGATTACCACCGGCGCGCAGCTATCGGAAGCGTTGGTGAAAATTGCGCAGGAAAGCCTCGACATGCATTATACGCAGTATGCGGCGGATGGCAGCAAATTTTACATTTACGATAACCGTGAGTCGGGCAGCGGGGCGCCAAGCGCTATGTTTGATACCGTGCCTATGCCCCGGCCAAATGTGGACGAATTGGGGTTTGTACTGTCTACCGATGACGGCAGGGAGATGGAGCTTTTGTACAAATATGATTTTTCAGATGCAAAAGACTGGGTGCATGTCCAAATGGTAAATGATAATAACGGCGATTATGTGGCGGACGGCGTTACGGCAGATGGCAATACGCAATACCGGAAATATAACAGCGCCACAGATGCAGGGAAAGACAGGTATAAATTAGAAACTTCGTTTGAAGATAAGGGCAATGCAGGCAGCCCGTTAGGCTCCTTGCAGGATGTGGTGGACCAATACACCCAGTACGCCCTTGGGAAAATGCTTGGGAATACAGGGGTGGAGCTCAATGCGCTGGATTATACTTATATTGGCGTGTCGGGGGATGAAAACCAGAATATAGCGGTAAAATCAATCTTTGATTCAGTCCTGAAAGATGAGAAGGAGCAGGAAGGGCTCCATATCCAGCACAGCGGAACAGTATGGGATTCGACGAAAATCCCAAAGTTTGGGCTGAATACCTTTGAATTAAATCTTTTCAAGGCAGGGACGTTAACATACGAACAGGCCCAGGAAACGATTCAGATGTCAGATGACGCAATCCGCATTTTATCCGGAAAAAGGAGCGCATACGGCGCGCTGCAAAACCGTTTCGAGCATGTTTATGCAAATTCATGCAATACGGAAGAAAATACCCAGGCAGCGGAATCAAGGTTGCGTGATGCAGATATGGCGGAAGAAGTAGTAGCCAATTCCAAGTATGCAATCCTGCAGTCTGTGATGCAGGCCATGCTTGCGCAGACAAACCAGTCCCCGCAAGGGGTGCTCTCTTTGCTTGGAGGCCAGTAGGCTTGGGGTAATACCATTCCATATGAAAAAATAGCGTAAAGGCGCATGGAACAGTAAATGGTAAACCATGTGCCTTTTTTGCGCCCAAAAGAGGGCTATGGGCAGATAGGGATGGCTGCTGGAATTTGCCGCCAGGCTGTCAGGCAGGGACGAGGCGGACGGTAGATTCCCTTGCGATAATGCGGGATTCTAATTCATACATGCGTGGCTCTGTGCCGTTATTAATCTGGTCCAGCAGGATTTCCACGGACTTTTTCCCAATCTCGTCCAAAGGCTGGGCAAGGGCGGTGAGCTTGGGGCTGATTTCCTTTGCCAGCAGGGAATTGTCAAAGCCGGCAATGGCAATGTCCTGTGGGACCAAGTAGCCTAATTCCCGGAAGGCAGTGATGGCCTCGCAGGCAGTGATGTCATCGTTTGCCAGATATGCCTCGCAGTGCAGCCCGGAAGCTGCCGCGTATTGCTTTACCAGCTTATAGACCATGCTGGCGTTTAAATTTTTTGGCGCCGGACATTCAATCACATCTGTAAGCGGTATTTGGCTGTCAGACAAAAATTGCCGGAACCCGGCGTATTTCAGGGCTGACGTAGACTCTTTGGTAGGGCCGATATACCCTATTTTCTGGAAACCCATGTTCAGGAAATGCCGTGCAATCTGCTGGCCCCCATGATAGTGGGAGATGTATACGCTGCTGAACCCTTCCATCCGCTTGGTAATCATCACTGCCGGGACCAACAGGCGCTGATAGGCAGGCAGGCTCTGCTTCGTGGAAACTGGGACTGCAATGACGCCGTCTACTTTCCGCTGGCGCAGCTGGGCAAGGATATTTTTTTCCTTTTCTAAGCTGCGGTGCGTATTGCAGATAATAATGCTGTACCCCTCGTAAAAGGCCTGGTTTTCAATAGATTCTATAATTTCGCTGAAAAAAGGGTAGGCAATTTCCGGCACCAGCAGGCCGATGAGGTTGGTTCGGTTCCCGGCAAGGCTTTGGGCGATGAGGTTAGGCTCATAATCCAGCTCTTTCACCCAGTGGAGCACTTTCTGCCTTGTTTCCGCCTTGACGGAAGGGTGGTTCGAAAGGACCCTTGAAACTGTGACCCTAGAAACCCCCGCTTTGTCGGCAATATCCTGCATACTGACCACGGCAATCCCTCCTTTCTTCCTTTCTGGGGCCATGGGCGGCCCTATGCCCAACAGATGGCTGCCATAAAATTTTGCTATGCTTAAAATCCTATATAAAAGTATTTTATTCCAGCCGCCCATTCTTGTCAAGAATGAAAAGAGCCGCCTATTTGTGTCTTTTATATTAAGGAAGTGAAGGGCGTGTGGGCATTTCTGTATTAAATTATGGGTTTAGCCATATGGCTATGCCGTTTTTTCTTTGGAATGTTTCTGTTTCAACCGTTCTTGGAATATTCCTTAGTTGCGGATAGGTTCGTGCAAGAAATAAATGTCCAATAATGTCCAAATTTTATATTGACTTTACAGACGAAAAATAATATAATTTTAAATATATGTACAATGATGTCCAAAAAAGGAGTTGAAATATGAAATCAGGATTAGTCGTAAAATTAATTGAAGCACATAGCTCTGGAAGTGAGGATGCTTTTAAAAAGGCAGTGGCTGTTTTAGCTGACGATGAAGAAAAAAAGGGAAATTCAACTACAGCCTTGTTATTACGGAATGCTTATGTTTATAAAAAAAGCCAGCCTATTAATTTGGCAGATAGCCCTATGTCTGAAATGTCCTTTTCAGCGCAAAGTTCCATCCCAATGCCTAAGGACAAAGATAGCACGTTAGATTTGCTGGAACTATTAACACCCAAAGTAACGCTAAAGGATGTCGCTTTGCCAGAAAAAACACTTTTTGCTCTTAAGCAAATAGTTTCTGAGCAAAAGTCTATAGAGCGGCTTGCCGACAAGGGAATATTTCCATCCAATAGGCTGCTGTTTTGCGGCCCTCCGGGATGTGGAAAAACATTAACAGCAAATGCTTTGGCAGGTGAATTAGAGATTTCAGTGGCTTATGTGAAGCTGGATGGGTTGGTATCGTCATATTTAGGCCAAACAGGTACAAATATAAGAAAAATTTTTGATTTTGTAAAAAACAAAAGGATTATGTTGTTCCTTGACGAATTTGACGCAATTGCTAAAAAAAGAGATGACACGAACGAGTTAGGTGAGCTAAAGCGAGTTGTAACTACATTATTACAAAATATGGACGCAATGCCTGCAAATGTATTTTTGGTTGCTGCCACAAATCATCATCATTTATTGGATCCTGCAATATGGAGGCGTTTTGATTCATCTATTTTACTAGAACTGCCAGCAGCAACGCAGAGGCAGCAAATGATAGAAAAGTTTTTTAGTGAAAAATTGCCAGAATATAAAATAGACGTTAAAACATTAGTAATTCTTACTGATGGAATGAGTGGGGCAGAAATTCAGGGTTTTATGCAGGCCCTAGCAAAGCACTGTGTATTGGCTGGGATTAAAAATAATATTTCCCAAAAACAGATAGCTGAGATATGGCTTCAGCAAAATACGCTTTTTATCAGTGAGAATAGTGAGGATTTTGTGAAGGCATTATATAAACTTAAGAAAAATGGGGTATCGCTTCGGACATTAGAAGAAATAACAAATATACCTAAGTCAACTTTAGACTATAGATTTAAAAAGGAGAGTATAGATGATGAATAATAGGCGGAAAGAACACCTGTGGATTCCAGATGAGGAAGTTATCAGGTTAGATAAAACTTTAACTGCAAGAACTACTCCTAAAAATATTTCTTTTGCTGAACATGGGCTAAAGTTAAGCCATAGTTTACAAGAAATAAAGAAGGCCATGGAACATGTATCGGCAGACAACTCACTTGCGGATAGCAACCTAATGATATTTAAAGTGGAGCTTCCAGAAGGTGAAAAAATAAAAGATAAACAAGACCTTTTTATATCAACTGGTATGCAGGTCAAAACAGTAAAAAGGGAGAATCAGGCTGTAATAGCAACTACAAAAACGCAGTTTCAGTTGTTAAAAAACAAAATTGATAATTATGCCCAAACGGGTTCTGGCAAAACTTATTTTGATTATATTGCTGATTTTAAGCCTTATCTAGGGAGTGAAAAAAACTCAAGCGCATTACAACGCACAAGGTGTGCTGAAAAAGTACCGTTAGTTCTTGATGTCCAGCTTATGCTTCTTCCTAACTTGGATGAAGATATCTATAGGGATGTAATTAAAAAAATTCTAAATAAAATTTCATTTTTTGAGGGGGAACTAAAAGATAAGCCATATTTACTATCGGACAATACCCCAGTAATTCGGGCAATTATTCCTTCTAATTCCCTTTTTCACTATGAAAATGATACAGCAATATACAGAATAGAAGAAACGGATTTTTTTAGTGCTGATGCCGCTTCGGTAAATGCAATTGATTTAAATGATTTAGAATTAGATGAAAATATTCAAATTGAAAATTTGCCAGTTGTAGCCGTTCTTGATTCAGGCGTAAATTTTCCTGACGGATTAGCCTCTTTGATACTACGCCATTGGAAAGATGCATTATCAAGCGGAGGCGATACTGAGCATGGTACGAAAGTGGCTGGAAGAGTTGCCTTTAGATATCTATGTGATCAGTTGCCTGCGGCAAAGGTAATTCCAAGAACACGCATTATAGACTGTAATATATTAGACGGTAGCGTTCCTATTAATATTTTTGTTAAAAGAATTCAAAATGCTGTTGAAACATTTGCTGATATATCAAAGGTTTATAATCTATCCGCAAATTCAAAAACACCTATTGAGGGCGATGAAATGAGCATTTTAGGATACGAATTAGATGCGCTGCAATTAAAGAAAAACGTACAATTTATTGTTTCATCTGGCAACCATCAATTATGGAGCGTTGAGCCGAAGTTAGAAAATATTTTGGAAGATGATGATTCAAGGATATCAGCCCCGGCAGATTCGATGTTATCTATTGTTGTCGGTGCGGCATCAGGGGAAACACATCCAAATAGTTTATCATCTGCGAATGAAATAGCTTCATATAGCCGTAGGGGGCCTGGATTTAATGGCTTTTTCAAACCAGATTTAACAGCTTATGGAGGTTCTATCGCTTATGTTGCTGGTTCGGTATCTGTACCCGAAGATAAGTATTCATTACTTTTGGATAAAAATGGGAAATTGACCCCAGACGCTGGGACAAGCTTTACGGCACCAATTGTTGCAGGAGATTTTGCAGAAATCCTGAACATCACACCGAATCAAGATATATTGTTAGCAAAGGCATTGCTATATCATAATGCAATCCCTATTTGGGATGAAGAGAGTGTTACAGATGAAGAACTTACTTTTGCCCATAATTTGTATGGCAGAGGTATGTCTGATGTTGATGGAAGCAAATATTCTTCACCATCAAAGGTAACATTTGTCAGGACTGGGTCGCTGAACAGAACCACAAAGGAAAGAGTAAAACTCTATATGCCTGAAATATTAGCAGCACAAGTAGGCAGGAATGTTGCGAAAGTTTCTGTGACATGCATGTCTATGCCGCCTGTTGACAGAACGAAAGGTACAGAATATTTAGGTGCATACGTGAGAGCCTCTCTTAAAAAGAGCAGTTCAAATGGAAAACTCATACCTGTCCAACAGAAATTTAGGGAGGGGCGCCAAAAATGGGATGTATGCCACCAATTTTCTAAACTTTTCACAACATTTCAGGCAGGCGATTGGCAGGTTTGGCTAGAACTTTTCTCACGTTGGGAAACAGAAAATATGGATGTTCCATATGCACTTGTAATTACGATAGAAGATGTTAGCAATACGCTTGATGTGTATAGTGAGGTGGAAGCGTTAAACCGTTACCACGCCATCAACACGATTAGGTTGCGCTACAATGCCCAAATATAGGTTTTATAGCCATAATATAAAAATATGCTGTATATTAAATGAAATTAGGCAGAGATTTGAAAACATGGAAAGGCTATTGCAAAATAAGAAATTACTATGACATATGGTACAAGTGGTTCTTTTCCTGCACTATATGTTGTAGAATCCTTGCGTTTTGCAATAGCCCCTTTCTCAATAGCCCAAATTAATTTCTTAAACCGCCGGAAGGGACACTTCCTTCTGCGAAGTGTCCCTTCCGGCAGTTCTCTGTTTAAAATCCAATCATATAGATACGGAATGTCCATCCATGCGCTGCCTATAAGGATGCATGGGACAGCAACTTTACGCTTTCAGGCGCATCAGCGGGTCGCCGGGCATTAGCTTGCCGGAGGCCGATGCTTCTACAGACGCCAAATCATCGGAATTCGTAACAATCACCATAATGGTTGCAGGGTGTCCGGCCGCCTTGATTTTCTCCAAATCCATCGTCAGCAGCAGGTCGCCTTTTTTCACGGCCTGCCCTTCCTTGATGTGGCTCTTGAAGCCGTCGCCTTTCATATCTACGGTATCGATGCCTACATGGAGGAGCAGCTCCACGCCGCCTGCCTCAATGCCTATGGCATGGAACGTGTCGGCAAGCTGGCTGACTGTGCCGTCCATTGGGGAGTAGACTTTGCCGGTTTCCGGTTCAATGCCGCAGCATGCCCCAAGGACGCCTTGGGAAAATGTCGGGTCTGGAATTTCTTCCATGGGGACAAAAGTCCCTTGGGCTACGGCGCCCAGTACGTCCGGGAAAGGCGCGGGGGCAGGCTTTGGAGCCTCTTTTTTTGCTGGCTTGTCGGTTTCCATGACTTCTGGAGGCACTGCAAAGAACCAGCACAGGGAGAAAGCAGTGATAAAAGTAGCAAGGGCAAGTATCACATACATAACCAGCTGGGACGGGGCATATATGTACAGCAGCATGCCCGGGATGGTGGTGATGCCGTTGCCGGTGCCCTTCATCCCAAGCAGCATGGCAATCATGCCGGCCACGCCGTTGATGGAACAGCTAAGGAGGAACGGCTTCATGCCATAACGCAGGATTACGCCGAACAATGCCGGCTCGCCGATGCCAAGCAAAGCGGATACGGTAGCGCTAGGGCCGATGGCGCGGATTTCTTTCTTCTTAGCCTTGATGGAGATGGCAAGGCAGACGCCAGCGGAAGAAAAGCCGCACATGCACAAAATAGCGTTGAAAGGGTTAAAGCCAGTGCTTGCTAACAGGCTGATTTCCAGCATGTTGAAAATATGGTGGACGCCGGTAAGGGTAATGATGGACCAGAAGAAGCCGACAATCAGCCCTCCGATGCCAAGGGGGAGTTCCAGCGCATATTCCACGATGACTAACAGGACGTTTTCCAGTGCGTGCAGGAGCGGCCCAATGACAAGCAGCGAAAGGATCAGCATTACAAACAGCACTAAAAAAGGCGTAACCATGAAATCAAAGACGGCAGGGATGGTTTTGCGCAGTTTCTTTTCCAGCTTGCTGCCGATGACGCCGGCTACAAAGGCTGGCAGGATGCTGCCCTGATAACCTACGATGGGGATAAACCCAAAAAGCATCAGGGGCGTTACGCCGCTGGCAGGGTCTGCCACGGAGTAGGCGTTGGGCAGGGAGCCGTTCACCAGCATCAGGCCCAAAATTAGCCCAAGGACTGGGGAACCGCCGAATACCCGGAACGTGGACCAGCATACAATGGCAGGAAGGAAGGCGAACGTAGTGCCGGAAAGCACATCCACCAAGACTTGGAAGGTATGCGGGATGTCGGCGTTGGACATACCGAATAACGCTAGGAAGTTGTCGTTCAGCAATGCGCCTTTTAAGCCAAGGAATAAACCGGTAGCCACCAAGGCAGGGATGACGGGGACAAAAACATCCCCAAAGGTACGGATGGCTTTCTGCACTTGGTTTTTCCCATCCATTTTCGCTTCTTTTGCTTCGCTTGCGGTAGTTTCCGCAATGCCGAGCTGGGTAATCTGCTCATAGACCCGGTTGACATGGCCGGTGCCGAAAATAATCTGGTACTGCCCGGCTGTGAAAAAAGTTCCTTTTACGGCGTCAATTTCACCAACTTTTTCATCGTCCGCAAGGGAACGGTCTGCGACAATAAGGCGCAGGCGGGTGGCGCAATGGGCGGCGGATTTGATATTCTCTGGCCCGCCCACGGCCTGAATGACTTCTTTTGCAATCTTTGCATAATCGTAACTCATAGTTTCCTCCTTAATGATTATTTCTGTACACCAGACAGAACATTACATAATGTACACGTGTTCATCGTGCAAGGAGAATAGCATAAAAATCGCTGCAAAGTCAATATCACAGTGAAAAAAAGTATAAAAACAGCATTTTTCACAAAAAATCCAGCGCTGATTTGTTCAAAACAGAAAAAGACAGGACATGGATTGACAAGAGATTTTTTGAAATTTATAATTAACAAAATGAAATCGAGTTCATAATGAAAGCAACTGAATGTTAAGGAGGTTATTATGGAACAGAAATTGATATTTTTGGATATTGACGGTACCCTGACGGAACCGGGGAAAAATGTCCCGCCCCCCTCTGCAGCCGATGCGGTCCGCCGCGCCCGGGAAAAGGGGCACAAAGTGGTATTGTGCTCCGGGAGGAATTATGGTATGCTTTTCCCAGTGCTGCAGTTTGGCTTTGACGGGCTGGTTGCCAGCGCCGGCGGTTACATTGAGTATGGCGGGCAGGTGGTTTATGACTGCCCCATGACCCCGGGGCAGCAGGCCGAGGTACTGGACGTTTTTAAGGAAAACGGCATTTACCGCACAATCGGGGGCAGGGAACATAGCTATACGGACGAAGGCTTTAAGGAATTTCTGGCAGAAAATATACAGTCCGAAGCCAACAGCGAGCTGCTCCGGTGGCGGATCCAGATTGAAAATGAACTGGATATCCGTCCGATGTCTGAATATGACGGCGAGCCTATTTACGGCATGGCATTTATGAGCCGCGGGGCAGGGCGGCTGAAAAAACCGATGGAGCTTTTGCAGGAAGAATTTGAGTTCTGCATACAGGACGAGGATACCTGCGGCATTGTCAACGGGGAGCTGTCCAGCAAGGCTTTTGACAAAGGGAGCGCGGTGGAAAGGCTATGCGGGTTCTTGGGGGTTCCCAAGGAAGATACCATCGCCTTTGGGGACAGCATGAATGATTTCAAGATGCTTCAGGCTGCGGGGTTTGGCGTCTGTATGGCAAATGGCAGCCCGGCGCTTATGGAAATTGCAGACATGGTATGCCCGCCGGTGGCAGAAGACGGCCTCTACAGCGCTTTTGAAACACTGAAATTACTTTAGGATGGCGAAAAGGGACGGTGAAAAGAAATATGGCAATTATCATTGATGACCAGCACAGGGTGTTTACCTTACAGACAAAACATACGACTTACCAGATGAAAGCAGACGCCAAGGATGTCCTGCTCCATACATATTATGGGGAAAAAACGGATAGCAGCGACAAGTCGCCTCTTATCTTCCGGGCAGACAGGGGCTTTTCAGGCAATCCATATGAAGTGGGCAAGCAGGACCGGACTTATTCCTTGGATTCCCTTCCGCAGGAATACACCAGCTTCGGGATGGGGGATTACAGGATCACTTCTTTGCGGGTACAGAATAAGGACGGGAGCCAAGCGGCAGAACTGCGCTATGCCGGATACTGTGTGCAGGAAGGGAAATATGCAATCCCGGGACTTCCGGCGGTGTATGCACAAGACGGGGAGGCAGAAACCTTAGTGGTCCGTCTGGCAGACGCATATTCCGGCTTGGAGGCTGAGCTTTACTATGGGGTGCTGGAGGATTTGGACGTCATCACAAGGGCTGTAAAAATAACAAACCATGGGAAGGACGGCGTTGTTTTGCAGAAAGCAGCCAGCATGAACCTTGACTGGGAAGACGGCGATTTCCAATGGGTATCTTTTTATGGAAGGCACAGCATGGAAATGAATTTCCAAAGGGAAACCATCCATCATGGGATACAGGCGGTTGGGAGCGTCCGGGGGATCAGCAGCCACCAGTATAACCCCTTTGTGATCCTATGCGAAAAAGGCACGGATGAAACCATGGGGAGCTGCTATGGCTTTTCCTTTGTTTACAGCGGGGAATTCCTGATGGAAGCCGAGAAGGACCAGCTTGACAGGACAAGGCTGGTCTGCGGGATCCATCCTGATAATTTCTCATGGGCGCTGCCTAGCGGCGGCGCGCTGTGGCTCCCGGAAGTAATCATGAGCCACAGCAAGGATGGCATGGGGAACTTAAGCCGGAATTTCCATAAGGTAATCAGGGAGCATGTCTGCCGGGGGAAATGGAAAAAAAGGCGCCGCCCAATCTTGGTAAACAACTGGGAGGCAACGTATTTTGATTTTACCGGGGACAAGCTGGCAGACATTGCAAAACAGGCAAAAGAGCTGGGGATTGAATTGTTTGCAATGGACGACGGCTGGTTCGGGAATAGGAATAATGACGATGCTGGCTTGGGGGACTGGTTCCCGAATGAAAAGAAGCTGGGCTGTACCTTGCAGGAGCTGGCGGAGCGTATCACAAAAGAAGGGATCCAGTTTGGCATTTGGATGGAGCCGGAAGGGATTTCCGAGGACAGCGACTTGTACCGGCAGCACCCAGACTGGGCGGTTGGGGTTCCCGGAAGGAAACCATGCTTAAGCAGGTGCCAGTGGATCCTTGATTTCTCCAGAAAGGACGTGCAGGATTATATCATAGGGCGGATGGCAGAGCTGCTGGGCGGGATCCCGGTTTCTTATGTGAAATGGGACTGCAACCGGGCAATCTGCGATAAATTCAGCGGGATGCTGGAGGACGGCAGGCAGGGAGAATTTTCACACCGGTATGTGCTGGGGCTGTACCGTGTCTTGGAAGAGCTGACAAAAAAATTCCCCGAAATCCTGTTTGAAAGCTGCGCAGGCGGCGGAGGGCGGCTGGATGTGGGGATGCTCTACTACATGCCCCAGATCTGGCTTAGCGATACCACGGATGCGATCGAAAGGCTGAGCATCCAGTATGGGACTTCGTTCGGCTACCCGGTTTCTGCAATGGGGACCCATGTTTCGATGGTTCCGAACCATCAGACTGGGCGGGTGACGCCCCTTTCTACCAGAGGGTGCGTGGCAATGGCAGGCACCTTTGGCTATGAGCTGGACATCAGCAAAATGACGCCGGAAGAAAAAGAGGAAGTCAAAGAGCAGATTGACAGGTTTAAAAAATATTATAATTTAATCCAGTATGGCGATTACTATAGGATTTCCAGCCCCTTGGAAGGGATGTGCACCGTATGGGAGGTTGCGGACCCCTCTGGGGAAGAAGCATTAGTCACCGCAGTTTACCACCATGTACAGGCCAACCCAGCGCCAGTCAGGGTGAAAGTGCAGGGATTAAAAGATGGAGCAAGCTACCAGCTCTGCCTGGAGGAAGGCTTGGCTAAGAAAAATCCTGATAGGGCGCTGCCCTATGGGTTTGGCAAAGGCGAATTGCTTAGCGGCGCAGCATTAAGGCAGGTTGGCTTTGTTGTCCCGGCGGCAGCGAATGGGTTCCAAGCATGGCAGATTTACATAAAGGAAGATAGGCAGGGGTAATTGGATAGCCCTGCAGCCCCAGCAGCATCGGTTGTTGTTCCATCCGGCGCTGCTGGGGCTTTCTTTGCGTTGCCAAGCCTTGCTTTCTGCCGGGTGTTATCTGCGGAAGTCAAAAGGGCAGCAGGGGTAAAATTTGTAAAGGGCTCGGAGCTGGCTTGCAGAAATTGAGATGTCCATGCAGTTGGCAGCACCAAGAAAGAAGTTTGGGAAATATAGGGGGCAAGGATGAAATCGGAAAGCTAATGCACGATTTTTCATGTACGGACCCTGATGATATGGATTATGAAGCACTTGCTAAAAAAGCAAGGTATTGCAAGCAGGACGAGGAAGGGGTAGCGGTATATAGGAGATGGTGCTAGGAAACACATGTACAAGGGCTGGAAATACAATGGTACTGGTATGTGTATTTTGGAATAAACTGATTTCCGGCAGATGGAAAAAGGGCATTTTCAAAAATGGAAATATCCCTTATGATCCATCTCCTTTGATGTGTTGGCAAATATCCTCAATATCGCAGCCTAAAATTTCGCATAGCCGGTCAAGGGTAATAGTCTTTACTACCATATTTCTTCTTAGCCGGTGCAGCTGTGCTTCGTTTATGTGGTAGTCTTTGATAAGGGAGTATTGTGAAATCCCTTTTTTCTTCATGGTTTCCCATAGGCGGTCATATACAATCATATTTTTTTCCTTTCTGTATGGTATATGCCTATTATTCCATGAGATTGAGGAATACAATATTGTACGTGTGAGAACAATATTCTGGCAAAAAAATAAAGGCATATGCTTTTCAAGGGAACATATGCCTTTATTTTTCAGGTTTACCATCTTCTACATATTGGCAGATATCTTCTACATTACAGTCTAGTATTTTGCATAAGCGATCAATTGTAACTGTTTTAATGACGCTGTTTTTCCTGAAACGGTCTAACTGCGCTTCGTTGATGTTGTAATCATGAATGAGGGAATATTGTGAAATCCCCTTTTTTTCTATTGTTTTCCATAACCTGTCATATACAATCATTTTTTCCCCTTTCTGCTTGATTTATTTTTATTATTACATTAAAATAGATAAAACAACATTGTTCTTGTGCGAACAATAAAAACATATGTTTCCGTTGAGGCAGAGAGAAAGGGGATAGGTGATATGATAAACATTGAAGGATTTGTTTCCATGCTTTTGAACAGCATGAGGAAGGCAGGGCTGCCGGTTGCAAATGTGGAACGGCTGCATGAGAACAAATACTTATTTGGGGTGGAATTGTCTGATAAAAGTGAGTTTTTGCTTAAAGTTGGGAAACGTGACGCGGAGCAGGAAGCATATTTGGCAGGGTTGGATGAAACGGACAGCAAAATTCATGACATATATGAACGGTTTGCAAACACGCCAGAATTTAATAATTCCCTGATGCACAATGATTTTGACATAGACTGGCTGCAAGGGGAATTAGAACCAGATGATTACCTGAAACTAGAAGATTATATTTTATATTATTGTTCAAGGAATGATGAACTTTTATTTAGGCTGGGCTTTAAATACGCGTGGGCCTTGTTCCATGAATGTGCTGGGAAAGAAAAGGTTACAGTTCCAGAAAAAAATGAGATATAGCCTTGTTTTGCATAAAAATAGAATATTTGTTCTTATTGTTAAAAATTGTCGCGATGCAGTTTTTCATAATTCCTAATTCGTTGCGGCTGCCCCCGGAAACGGTTACAGCCCGTGAAAGTCAAAAGAACAGGGGGCGCATATATTAATACAAAAAGAGAATCATATGGACAGAGTAAGAAAAATCATCAATGCCGGGCACGCCTATGAAAAGGGCTATTACGGGGAGGAAATCGGCGTTGCGGTGCTGGACACCGGCATCTATCCCCACCCGGATTTTGGGCATAGGATTGCCTGCTTCCAAGATTACGTCCGGGGCAGGGTTTCCCCTTATGACGACAACGGCCATGGGACCCATATTGCCGGGATTATCGGCGGGGACGGCGGGGCCTCTGGGGGGACATATATGGGGCTTGCGCCCCGGTGCCATTTCATTGTCATGAAAATATTGGATCACAAAGGGAATGGCAATACGGAGCATGTGGTGCAGGCCATTGACTGGCTGGTGCAGTACCGGAAGGCCTACCAAGTCAGGATTGTGAACATTTCCATTGGGATGGTGCTCCATGCCCAGAGCAGGGAACGGGCCCGGCTCCTTCAGGCAGTAGAGTATGCGTGGGACAATGATTTGGCGGTGGTGGCGGCGGCCGGGAACAACGGCCCTTCGGAAAACAGCATTACCGTGCCGGGCATCTGCCGGAAGGTTATCACTGTAGGCTGCTTTGACGACACAAGGGAGCAGATTGGCCGGGCGCCCCTAAAGCCTTATTATTCCGGCCAAGGCCCTACGGACCACTGCATCGTAAAGCCGGAACTGGTGCTGCCGGGCACCAACGTCACAAGCTGCGCCCCTTATCCAGCCATGTACGCCCAGAAAAGCGGCACTTCCATGGCGGCTCCCATGGTAAGCGGCGCCATTGCCCTGCTCCTTAGCAAATACCCCCAGTTTTCCCCAGCGGATGTAAAGCTGCGCCTGTACCAAAGGAGGGTGGACCTTGGGCTGCCTTTGTCAAAACAAGGCTGGGGGATGGTAGACATTGGCAGGTTATTGTGATAAAATGTCACCAGCGCAAGGATTAGGATTGCACGCCAAAGATGATGCCATACATGGGATTTTTGGCGGCAAATGGGATTGCGTGAGAGGTGGTTCGATGAAGAAAGTTAAGAAATTT
Organism: uncultured Lachnospiraceae bacterium; assembly: GCA_910580195.1. Classification (GTDB taxonomy): domain Bacteria; phylum Bacillota; class Clostridia; order Lachnospirales; family Lachnospiraceae; genus Petralouisia. Next base: position 34,761 of record CAJTWA010000024.1, on the reverse strand, counting down.
TTGCTGGGGAGGGCGACAATCGTAGCCCTTGCGATTCTGGTGCAGCTTTGCTGGCTGCTGTCATTTCTGTATGGTTTCCAGATGCGTTATACGTTTTTTAATACAGTGATTGACATTTTGGCAGTGTTTGTTGTGGTGGTGATTGTCAATAAGCGGAGCAACCTGTCCTATAAGATTGCATGGACCGTGGTAATCTTGGCAGTGCCCATTGTGGGGCTGCTGGTCTATTTTATTTTCGGGCGGTCGGAGCTGACGCGGCCTACAAGGAAACGCATGGAGGCCGTCAATTCTGAAATTGAGCAGAATTTGCCGGAACATTTGGATTTGCAGGAAGAGCTGAAGGAGCTGGATTTGTCCGTATACCGCCAGTCCAAATACGTCAGCGAGTGGGCTGGCTACCCGGTTTATAAAAATACAGAAACAAAATATTACCCCTGCGGGGAGGAAATGTTCCCGGATATGCTGGAAGCCTTGGAGGAGGCAAAGCATTTTATTTTCATGGAATACTTTATTGTGGAAGAGGGGTATATGTTTGGGAAAATACTGGAAATCCTCAAGCAGAAGGCCAAAGAAGGGGTGGATGTACGCTTTATTTACGATGATTTTGGGTGCGTGACAACCCTGCCGGAAAAATATTTCCAGCAAATGCAGGGATTTGGCATCCAATGCGTCCGGTTTAACCCCCTGTACCCCGTCATGTCCGTGGTGATGAACAACCGGGACCACAGGAAAATCCTTGTGGCGGACGGGAAAATAGGGTTTACCGGCGGGATTAATCTGGCGGATGAATATGTGAATAAGGTGAAACGGTTTGGATATTGGAAGGATACGGGGGTGCGCCTGGAGGGGGAAGGCGTCTGGAGCTTTACGGTGATGTTCCTTGAAATGTGGGATTATATCACCAAGACTACGGAACGGGACTTAAACCAGTTCCGGCCTTCCCGCTACCAGTCCCGGCAGTATGAAAGCGACGGCTATGTGCAGCCTTATACAGACAGCCCCTTAGACCATGAAACGGTGGGGGAAAACATTTATATGAACATCATTAACCGGGCGAAAAAGTATGTGTATATTTTCACCCCCTACTTAATCCCAGATGATGAACTGCTGAAAGCATTGCAGAATACAGCTAAGAGCGGCGTGGACGTGCGGATTATCATGCCGGGGATTCCGGATAAGCAGATTGTGTACTGGATTAGCCAGTCTTACTATGAGCCGTTGCTAGAGTGCGGGGTCAGGATTTACCAGTACAACCCGGGGTTCCTCCATGCAAAGTGCTTTGTCTGCGATGACGAAGTGGCCGTGGTGGGCAGCGTGAACCTTGATTACCGCAGCCTGTACCTGCATTTTGAGTGCGGGGTCTGGATGTACCGCTCTAAAGCTGTCATGCAGGTAAAGGAGGATGTGTTAAAAACTATGGCGGAATCAGAGGAAATCAATATGGAGTTCTGCTGGAAACGCCCTGCGGCTATCCGCACCCTGCAAGGGGTCATGCGCCTGTTTGCCCCGCTGCTGTAAAAAAGGGGCTGCTGGCAGCAGCGGGGTGTAGGCAACGGTGCTTTAGCAGAGCAGGAATTCTTCCAGAATTTTCAGGAAATAGTCCTTAAACAGCGCTTCTTTTACATCTTTTTCATATAGGATGCTGACAGAGCCGATTTCCTTTCCGTTTAATTTGTAGACAGCTTTTCCGGCCGGCTCCCCTTTTTTCACAGGCGCGTTTGCGGATTCCGGGAGGTTAAGTTCCTTTGTGATGGCGGACAAATCGGAGCCAGCCACGTCCAGATAGGTGAAGCTTGATTCATAGGCCAAGGGGGAACTGTCCTCCACGCCTCCTTGGATGGCAAGGCTGGGCAGCTTATCTTTGTTTTCATCCTTGTACACTTGGCATTTCCCGAAGCCATAGTTTAAAAGGGCGGTGGCGTCTTGGAAACGGATTTTGTGGTCCGGCGCCGCCATGATGACTGCAATCAGCTTCATGCCATCTTTTTCAGCAGTGGCGGAAACGCAGTATTTTGCTTGGGAAGTGGAGCCTGTTTTCAGGCCGGTGGCGTAAGGGTACTGGCGGATGAGCTTGTTGGTGTTGGTAAGGCCGAATTCCGAAGAGCCCCGCCGGGTCACATGGGTGATGTTTTCCATCCAGATGGTGCAGTAGTTATGTATCTGCGGGTACTTGCTAATCAGTTCCCGGGACATCAGGGCGACGTCATAGGCTGTTGTCATGTGCCCATCCACGTCAAGGCCGCAGCAGTTGACGAAGGTGGTGTCCTCCATGCCAAGTACTTTTGCCCGCTGGTTCATCTGCGCCACAAATTCCTGCTCGCTGCCCCAGATGTGCTCGGCCATGGCGACACAGGCATCATTGGCGCTGGCAACAGAAATGCATTTGAGCATGGTTTCCACAGTCTGGGTTTCCCCCGGCTCCAAAAATACTTGGGAACCGCCCATGCTGGCAGCATATTCCGATACGGTTACCGTATCCTCCAAGGATATCTTCCCCTCCTTTAGCGCATCAAAAATCAGGATCATTGTCATAATCTTGGTAATGCTGGCCGGGTGCAGCGAGGTATGTGCCTCCTTTTCGTAGACGACTTGGCCGGTGGATGCCTCCATCAATACGGCAGAAGGGGCAGAAATGGCAAGTTCCCCGGCAGGTGGCTGGCTTGCAGCAGTTTCCCCGGCAGGCGCCTGTTCTGAGTTGCCTTCTTGGGTGTCAGCAGTTTCCCCGGCAGGCGCCTGTTCTGAGTTGCCTTCTTGGGTGTCAGCAGTTTCCCCGGCAGGCGCCTGTTCTGAGTTGCCTTCTTGGGTGGCGGTAGTTTCCCCGGCAGGCGCCTGTTCCGCGATGGTTCCTGCAGGTATCTGTACCATGGCAGTGCCAGAGGCCGGGAGCAGGGAGGACAGCAGCAAACATCCAGATAAGAAAAAAGACAGTATACAATGCATATCAGTACCTCCAAATGTTTTATAACAGTTTAAGCGGGATGCTTGTATGATATTCCCGGTTTTTGGCATATCTATTGGAAAAACGTACTATGATGTTATGATAAAGTGAGAAAGGTAAAAATAAATGAGGGTTATATTTTTTGGACTTGCAATAGTTTTATGCTATATCTTATGGCAGAAATGGGAATTGACAAAATTCCGGGTAACAGAATACAAGGTTTCGTCCCCAAAGATAAAAAAGCAGGCCCGCGTGGCGGTCATTGCAGATATGCATGGCTTTTCTTATGGCAGGGAGAACTGTAGGCTGCTGGAACAAGTGAAAAAATTAAATCCACATGCAATTTTCATTCCGGGGGATATGTTGGTATCAAAATACAGCGGAACCTACGAGGTTGCGTTAAGGGTTCTGCAGGAACTTGCAAGGATTGCCCCAGTGTATTACAGCTATGGGAACCATGAAACCCGCCTTCAGAACCCGGAAAAAACCAACCACGCATTGTTCCTGCAATATATGTCCAAAGTAAAAGAAGCAGGGGTAACTGTCATGGGGACAGAAAGCCGGGAAATTTCCCTTGGGGAGAACTGGGTGCAGCTTTCTGCCTTGGAATTGGAATTGGATTATTATGAAAAAGGCAGGATTGTTCCGCTGGAGCAGGGATACCTTGAGGAACGCCTCCCTCCCAAGAAGGAGGGGATGTACCAGATTCTCCTTGCACATAACCCAGCTTATGCAAAAGAGTATATCCGCTGGGGCGCAGACGTGACATTCTGCGGGCATAACCATGGCGGCCTCATCCGGATTCCGGGGATTGGCAGCGTAATATCCCCCCAGCTTACTTGGTTCCCAAAGTACGATTCCGGCAGGTTCCAGATGGAAGGGAAGAATGTGATTATCAGCCGGGGTCTGGGCACCCATACGTTCCATATACGGATTTTTGACCGGGCAGAACTGCTGGCAGTTACTTTCCTGCCAGAATGACAGCCTCTAATGTGCCGTTCAGGCAGCAGACAGGCGCTGCAGCAGGCCTTTTGCTTTTTATTCATTTCTGACAAAAATTCCCTTGAAAAAAGGGGAAGATACAGGTAGAATAAGTGATAGTGCTGTTTTTGTGCAGCCAGTATCTGTTCCGGGTAAAGGGAACTGTGGGACATGGAGTTCTGTTTGCGCTTGTCCGATGGAAGTATGAATTGGATGGGGGAAAGGGAACTGCGGGACATGGGATTCCGTTTGCCTATGCCTGAATGGAGTAAGAAAATGGGTGGTTTCTATGGATTTGAAGGTGAAGCTGCAAGTGTTTGAAGGGCCTTTGGATTTGCTCCTGCACTTGCTGGAAAAAAATAAAGTGAATATATATGACATTCCCATTGTGGAAATCACGAAGCAGTACATGGATTACATCAATGAGATGCAGCGGCAGGACCTGGATGTGGTAAGCGAATTTCTGGTGATGGCGGCTACCCTCCTTGACATCAAGTCAAAAATGCTGCTCCCGAAGGAAGTTTCCGAGGAAGAAACAGAGGACCCAAGGGCAGAGCTGGTGCAGAAGCTGCTGGAATATAAAATGTACAAATGCATGTCCTATGAACTGAAGGACAGGCAGATAGATGCGGAAAAGGCTTTATTTAAGGTACCCACCATACCGGAAGAAGTCAGGAAGTATGAAGAGCCAGTGGATTTGCAGGATTTGCTTTCGGGACTGACATTGCGCAAGCTCAATGATATTTTCAAATCTGTCATGCGCAGGCAGGAAAACAAAATTGACCCTATCCGTTCCAAATTTGGGAAAATTGAGCGGGAGGAAGTGTCTTTGGAGGAGCGGATGGCTTACTTGGAGCAGTATGCCATGGCCCACAGGCAGTTTAGTTTCCGGGGGGTTTTGGAGGAGCAGAGCAGCAAAATGGAAGTGATTGTCACATTTTTATCAATTCTGGAATTAATAAAGACAGGGAAAATACATATTTTGCAGGAACATATTTTTGATGACATTATGATTTACGCGAACGGCGGGGAAAGCCAGCAGATGCCGGCATAAGGAGTCAGGACAGTATGAAGTTGGAAAAACAAGAAGCGGTTATCGAGGGGATTTTATTTGCCATGGGGGAATCCGTCGAAATTTCCAAGCTGGCGGATGTATTAGAAACCAGCGTGGAGGAAATCCAGAAAATCCTGCAAAGAATGATGAAGCGGTACAAATCCGGGAACCGGGGAATTGAGATGATTGAAATTGAAGATTCCGTCCAGCTGTGCACGAAAAAGGAAATGTACGAATACCTGATAAAGATTGCAAAACAGCCCAAACGCCATGTGCTGACAGACGTGCTGTTGGAAACCCTTTCCATCATTGCCTATAAGCAGCCGATTACTAAACTGGAAGTTGAGAAGATCCGGGGGGTAAGCTGCGCCCATGCCATTAATAAGCTGGTAGAATATAATTTGGTCTGTGAACTGGGAAGGCTGGACGCTCCCGGGAGGCCCTTGCTCTTTGGGACTACAGAGGAATTTTTAAGGAGCTTCGGGGTGCAGTCCTTGGAAGAGCTGCCGGTGCCAGACCAAGACCAGCTGGAAGAATTCAAGCAGCAAGCAGAGGAAGAGATGAACCTGAAATTAGAGGTGTAAATATGGGAATCCAATCCTCTGCTTGGTATACAAAATAAATTTATGCGGATTGTTACGGTGGTGGGCTTTTGGAAGGCTGCGGCTTGCATGGGAAGGCATGTTTCGGCCATTGATATTGAAATGTTGAGGCAATATATAATTTTTTGCTGCATGCCCCATTAGGCATCAGGCCATGCAGCAAAAGCCAAAACAATATGAAAGATTAAAATGAGATTGAATATATGGTTAGGAATGAAGGATAAATCAAACCTAAATTTAATAACCAAGGGATTCCCCGATTAGAATAACCGTAATCCGTTTCTCAGGCGCGCTTTTCCTTGTTATGACAGTATGGGAGCAGATGCAGTCTGGGCTTAGGCAGTCAGAACATAGGCCAGTGGCAGCGCACGGCGTTTTCCGGCCTAACCGGAGGGCGTTGATGGGGGAGGCCACATTGCGCACACGGGAAATGGCTTCTTCCAGTGTGGGCGCTACCTTATTCATGCCAGCTAAGATAATTACGTGCTCTGGCCCATAAATCAATGCGGCCACCCGGTTCCCTGTGCCGTCAATGTTCACCAGTTCCCCATCTGCCGTAATTGCGTTACTGCTCATAAAATAATAATCCGCATTTAATGATTTGTGGTAAATCTCCTTCACCTCTTCCGGTGATCCTGCTTTGCTCCGGTCCAGCAATGTAATGTCTTCCCGTTTCCGCAGGATGCTGCCCATGCCGGATTCTTCCAAAGTCATGGAGCCGCCGAAGGATACTGTGCTGCTAGCAGGTACCATGCTTGAAGCCAGTTCGGCAGCTTCTTTTGATGTGTGGCAATAATAACAGCCAAAGTGGCGTTTTTCCAGATTTTTTATGGTTGTTTTTGCAAGGTTTTCGTAATATTTTTGTGTAGGGGTCATATGGGTGCTCCTTTCTTTGGTAATAAGATGTTTTTTCAAGATGCTTGCCATATGTAAAAGGCGTTTTACATGCTTTTGGAAAAGGATTCTGCCTTTGCCGCATCAGTTTTGCAGCTGCTGGACAGTGAAATTTACGGATGCCAAAGAAATTTTACCATAGCCGCAATAGTTTTGGAGCTGCGTTTACGGATGCCAAGGATGTTTTGCCAATGCCAAAAGGTTTTTGCAGGCAGGGTTCTTTTGTTATTATAAAAGATTTGGCGCTTTGCGTCAATTTTATAAATAAATTCGTCTTGAGATTATGTGGAGGAAAGCATATAATAATTGGGAATGGAGATGGTTCTTTGAAAAGATTTGAAATTATTGGCAAGTGTGCTATAATGGTTTCTGCGGGCGGCAGAATCCAAGGTTTATTCCTTCACGGGTCGAATACCCCGCTGCTTGCGGCGTCCTGAAGGGGGAGCCAGGGGCTAGATACTCCGTAGCTTGCGCGGGGTGGTCCATTCTGCGCAGCCTAGGGCAAATCCCGGAATCCCAATTTGAAAAACGGGCATTTTGCAGGCAACATAAGAGAATTTTTCAGGAAAGGGGATTTGAATGGAACAAAAATTAAAAAAGCTGGCATCCTACTACAAGCCCTACCTGCCCTTATTCCTTGCGGACATGTTCTTTGCAATTTTAGGCGCAGGGGTGACATTGGTGATCCCTTTGATTGTACGCTATATTACCAACCATGTGATTACCATGGAGGCCGGGGCTGCCCTGGGCCAGATTGCAAGGCTTGGGATACTGATGCTGGGACTTGTGGCGGTAGAGTGCTTCTGCAATTATTTCATATCCAATTACGGCCATGTGATGGGGGCGAAGATTGAGTATGACATGCGGGCGGAGATTTTTGGGCATTACCAGAAGCTGTCGTTTTCTTTTTTCAACAACCAGAAAGTGGGGCAGCTTATGTCGAGGATTACCAGCGACTTGTTTGACATCAGCGAGCTTTTGCACCATGGCCCCGAGGATTTGGTAATTTCCATCATAAAGATTGTGGGTTCTTTCATTATATTAATGAGCATTGATTGGAAACTTACGATGGTTGCGTTTGCTTTTGTGCCCATTATGCTGGTGTATGCCTTGTATTTTAACACAAGGATGAAGCGGGCGTTTAAGCGGAACCGGGTAAAGATTGCGGAAATCAACAGCCAGATTGAGGACAACCTTTCCGGCATCCGGGTCGTGAAGTCTTTTGCCAATGAAGAAGTGGAGCTGCACAAGTTCGAGGAAGGGAACCAAGGGTTTTTGGCAGCGAAGAAGAACAGCTATGTGTATATGGCGGGCTACCATTCTGGCCTTGGGGCGTTGACAACAATGATTACCATTGTGGTGCTGGTGGCCGGTGCAGTGCTGATTACTAATGGGCAGGTTGATGTGGCGGATTTGATTACCTTCCTTTTGTATATCAATACCTTTACTGAGCCGGTGAAAAAGCTGATTAACTTTACGGAACAGTTCCAAAACGGCTATACTGGGTATGAGCGTTTTATGGAAATGATGGCAATTGAGCCTGATATTGCAGACCAGCCGGGCGCCGTGGAATTGAGAAATGTCAAAGGCGATATCTCCTTCGACAATGTTTCTTTCCAATATGAAGAAAATACGGAAACTGTGCTGAACCATATCAACCTTGAGGTGGAGGCTGGCTCCTATATGGCGCTGGTGGGTTCTTCCGGTGCAGGGAAAAGCACTTTGTGCAGCCTGATTCCACGGTTTTATGATGTAACAAGCGGCGCGGTGAAGATTGACGGGCAGGATATCCGGGACGTGACCTTAAAGAGCCTGCGGAACCAGATTGGCATTGTGCAGCAGGACGTATACCTGTTTGTAGGGACCGTGATGGACAACATCCGCTATGGCCGGCCGGATGCCACCCGGGAGGAAGTGGTTGAAGCGGCAAAGAGCGCCAATGCCCATGATTTTATTATGGCGCTGCCCGATGGGTATGATACAGATATCGGCCAGCGGGGCGTGAAGCTGTCCGGCGGGCAGAAACAGCGGCTGTCTATTGCACGGGTATTTTTGAAAAATCCGCCCATACTGATATTTGATGAGGCGACCTCGGCGTTAGACAATGAAAGTGAAAAAGTGGTACAGGAATCTTTGGAAAAATTGGCAAAAAACCGCACTACCTTTGTGATTGCCCACCGCCTGTCCACCATCCGCAACGCCCAGAAAATTTTGGTGCTTACGGACACGGGGATTGAGGAAGAGGGAACCCACAGGGAATTATTGGAAAAAGAAGGCATTTATGCAAAACTTTACCGTATGCAGTTTGCCGGATAGGAGATTTATGGAAATTGAGTTTAAGAAAATTGGCCTGGAAGACAGGGAACTTATTGAAAGCTATTTGGATAGGAAAACATACCGCAGCTGCGAACTGATTTTCCCTAATATTTACCTTTGGAGCCGCAAGTACCCTACAGATTTTGCTGTGGTGGAAGATACGTTGGTGTTTTTGGGGACGTTGGAAAATGGGGAGCCAAGCGTCACATTCCCAGCAGGGGAACCGGGGCAGGTGCCAAAGGCAATGGACGCGTTGATGGAATGGTTCCGGTGCCAGCAGAAAGAATTCCATATGCATCTGGTACAGGAGCAGGAATTTGCACGGCTGGAGCAGTGGTATCCGGGAAAATTCCAGATAACTTATGACCGGGATTCTGCCGATTATGTCTATGAAACAGAGAAACTCACCACCTTGGCCGGGAAAAAGCTTCATGGGAAACGGAACCATATTAATAAATTTAAGGAAAACTACCCAGACTGGGTTTATGAGCCGATTAGCAGCGGGAATGTGGAGGATTGTTTCCAGATGGCGCTGAAGTGGCGGGAAGAAGCTGGGTGCGATCAGGATGAGGAGAAGCGGGCAGAGATGTGTGTTACATTAAATGCTCTGCGCTTATTTGAGGAACTAGGCCTGAAGGGCGGGCTGCTGCGGGCAGAGCCGGAAGGGGAAGTCCTTGCATTTACCATTGGGGAACCTTTGAACCCGGATACGTTTGTGGTGCATATTGAAAAAGCCTTTGCAGATATCCAAGGGGCATACCCTATGATAAACCAGCAGTTTGTATCCCATGAGGCACAGGATTACCAATATGTGAACCGGGAAGAAGATACTGGGGCAGAAGGACTTAGGAAGGCCAAGCTGTCCTACCGTCCGGTATTTCTGGTGGAAAAAGGCATGGTGAGCTATCAAGATATGGAGGGAAAGCAATGACAAAAATTGATATTATTTCAGGATTTTTAGGCGCAGGGAAGACAACTTTTATTAAAAAAATGCTGGAGGATGTGTTCCAAGGGGAAAAAATTGTGTTAATTGAAAATGAATTTGGGGAAATCGGCATTGACGGTGGGTTTTTGAAGGATTCCGGCATTGAAATCAGTGAATTGAATTCCGGCTGCATTTGCTGCTCTTTGGTAGGGGATTTTGGGAAAAACCTCCGGGAAATCATGGAGCGGTTCCATCCTGACCGGATTCTGATTGAGCCTTCTGGCGTAGGGAAACTTTCTGACGTCATGAAATCTGTGGTGGAAGTGGAGCAGGAAAATGAAGTGAAGCTAAATGGGCGGATTACGGTGGTAAATACGGCAAAAGCGACCAAGCAGATGAAGGCTTTTGGTGAATTTTTCAACAACCAGATTGAATATGCTACCGTGGTTGTGCTTAGCCGTACCCAGAATGTCAAGCCGGAGCAGACAGAAGTGGTAGTAAACGCAATCCGGGAGAAAAACCCAAAGGCCGCCGTGATTACAACCCCGTGGAGTGAGATTGACGGGAAACAGATTTATAAGGTAATTGAGCAGCAGAAATCGTTGGAAGATGAGCTTTTGGAAGAGCAAAAGCTCTGCCACGGGGAGCATGTGGGACACAGCCACGAGGGGCATGGGGAGCATTGCCATCATGAAGAGCATGAGGAGCATTGCCACCACGGGGAGCATGTGGAACACAGCCATGAGGAGCATTGCCATCATGAAGAGCATGTGAAACACGCGCATGAGGAGCATTGCCACCACGGGGAGCATGTGGAACACGGCCATCATGAAGAACACGGGGAACACGCACATGGGGAGCATTGCCACCATGAAGGACAGGAAGGGCATGGCCCAGACTGTACTTGCGGGTGCCATGGGCATGAACACGGCCACGGGCACCATCACCACCATGCAGACGAGGTATTTACAAGCTGGGGCAAAGAAACACCCCATGTATTTGCAAAGGATACCATTGAACATGCCATGGAAACATTCTGCAATACACAAGACTACGGCACAATCCTCCGTGCAAAAGGGATGGTCCCAGCAGAGGACGGCACATGGATTTATTTTGACATGGTGGACGGGGAGTACGAGCTGCGCACCGGGGAGCCGGATTACACAGGAAGGCTCTGCGTCATTGGGACTGATCTGAAGGAAGAAAAATTGGCGGGGCTGTTTGGGCTATAAACCTTTTCCATCTTATACAAGGCAGCAGGAAGGGCGCTAGGATTGTGATAAGCGGATGGCAAAGCCAAGGCTGTGCAAGCACGGCACATGGCTCATTGCCTGCGGGAATAAAGCAATGGATTAGGAGGTTGTGGGAAAATGGAGGTTCCAGTATATTTATTTTCCGGTTTTATGGACAGCGGGAAAAGTTCCCTGATCCGGGAAACCTTGATTGAAGGGGATTTCAGTGAAAATGGGAACACGCTGCTGATCCTCTGTGAAGACGGGGAAGTGGAATTTGACGAAGAGGAATTGCAAAAAGCTAACACGAAGCTGGCAATGATAGAGGAAGAGGAAGAATTCACCAGCGGGAAACTGGAAGAATTGGGGAAAAGTTACCGCCCAGACCAAGTTTTTATTGAATATAACGGTACTTGGCAGATGTCTACGTTCCTAGAATTGGACCTCCCCAAAAACTGGGTGCTGGTGCAGTCCCTTGCCACCGTGGACGCTACCACATTTGAACTGTATCTGGCAAATATGAGGGCTATGATTATGGAGCAGCTTTTTGCAGCGGACGTGGTAATCATAAACCGCTGCAACGACGCTACCCCCAAAGGCAAGTTCCGCAGGGCAATCAAGGTGCTGAACCGGAAAGCGCAGATTGCTTATGAACGGGAGGACGGGACCATGGACGAAAATGACATGGAGGAGCTGCCGTATGATTTGAGCCAAGAAACGGTAGAAATTACCGACATGGACTATGGCATCTGGTATATGGACGCTTTGGACAACCCGAAGAAATACGAAGGGAAGAAGGTGCAGTTCCTTGCCTTGGTATACCGCCCGGAAAAAATGAAAAAAAATGTATTTATCCCGGGCAGGTTCGCCATGACTTGCTGTGCAGACGACATCACCTTCGTTGGGTTTAAATGCAAATATGGCAGGGCAGCAGAGATTCCCCACAAGTCATGGATTAAAATTACTGCGGAAATGCGGAATGAATTTGCCATGGAATACCGAGGGAAAGGCCCGGTGCTGTATGCAGTAAAGGTTGAGAAGGCGGAAAAGCCAGAGGATGAATTGATTTACTTTAGTTAAGGAACTGTCCCTGACGGAGGCCATAGAAAGGAACGAGATGGAACAAGAAAGCAGGCTGTCAGACCGTATCGCAGATACCATCCTGTCCATGATTACTGTGGAAAAACGTTTTTCCCCCGGAAGTAAGCTGCCCAATGAAAATGAACTTTCTGAAGAATTGAAGGTAAGCCGTACGACGCTGCGTGAAGCAATCCGTATCCTTGTCACAGGCCAAATCTTAGAAATCAGGCGCGGGCGGGGGACTTTTGTTCGGGAGGATTTCAGGCAGGGGCAGCCAAAGGAGCTGTCCTCCCTTGCCCCGGCAGCGGTGAAAATACGGGACTTATATGAAATGCGCCTGATTTTTGAACCAGAGGCTGCTTATTATGCCGCAATCCGGGCCACGGAGGAAGAGATCCAGCGTATTTTAGCATTAGGTGAGGAGATAGAGGAACGGATAGGCCGGAATGAGGATAGGACAGAAGTAGAACAGTCTTTCCATAAGTCCATTGCAAAGGCCACCCACAATGAATTTATGAACCAGCTTATGCCAGTGATTTACGAGGGGATTAACAAGGGAGTCCGGCTTTCTAAAGCCCATGAGGAAGCAGTCAGGGCTACCCTTGTGGACCATAAAATCCTGATGGATTTTTTAAAGGAGCGGAATGGGGAAGGCGCAAGGAATGCCATGCGCATCCATATCCTCCATGCCATGGCGCAGCTTCCCATGGAATAAAGGACCGCTTATGGCAGGGGATATGGGGTTTGTGGGAGAAGGAGGAGCAGGGATGAATAAGAAAATATTAAAGGAAGTTTTAATAAATGTAGGGATCATAGTAGCCGCCTTGGCAGTAGGGATTTTCCTGAACAAGTACATGATTGCCAATGCCCAAGTGCCCACATCCTCTATGGAAACCACCGTGATGGCAGGGGACAGAATCCTTGTGAACCGCCTTTCCTATCTGTTCCATGAGCCAAAGCGGGGGGATATCGTAACCTTTATCTACCCAGACGACGGGGAAACCCTATACTTAAAGCGGATTCTGGGGCTGCCGGGGGAAACCATTGAGGGCAAAGATGGGACGGTTTATATTGATGGGGAACCCTTGGATCCAGATTACACGGATGAAGTAAGCTATGATGAGTTCGGGCCGTTCCAGGTACCGGAAGGGACCTATTTCATGATGGGCGACAACCGGAATGATTCTTGGGATTCCCGGTATTGGGAACATAAATTTGTGGAAAAAGAGGACATTATCGGGAAGGCGGCAGTCAGTTACTTCCCCCATCCCCGCCTGCTGAAATGAACAGAAATGGCAGGCCGGCCTGCAAAAAATTCAGGGATGCTTTTTCAGCCAAGGTTTTCAGGCGCTGCCAAGCTGGCGGGAAACCATCCCTGAATTTTTGTATCAAATCAGTATTACAGAGAATTTTTCCAAGAAACAGGCATTGCAGGATGGCCCTTCCCCTAAGCAAACACCTCATGGAACTGCCGTCCGGTCCCAAAGATTTCTGCATTACATCAATTGCTGTAGTGTCAGGAAGCCTTGGCGGCTAACTATATTTCCGCGCATGCAAGGTCTTTGCAATGGTTTCTAAGAGCAGCGGCACGTCAATCGGTTTCGTCAGGTGGGCATCCATGCCACATTCAATGGACATCTGCCTGTCGCTGTCAAAAGCGTCTGCTGACAATGCAATAATGGGGATGCGGGATTGGGCTGGGTCTTTCAGGCTTCGGATATTCTTCGTGGCATCCCAGCCGTTCATGACTGGCATCTGGATGTCCATCAGGATTAAATCATAGTCCCCCGGGGAGGAAAGCTCCATTTTTTCCACGGCGATGCTGCCATTGATGGCAGTTTCTACAATAAATCCCATCCCTTGGAGGATTTCCGTTTCAATTTCAAGGTTGGCGATGTTGTCGTCCACCAGCAGGATATGTTTGTTCAGCAGGCTGGAGAAAGCATCCTCCGTGTGGTTGGCAGAAGAGAGGGGATGGGTCTGGATGCGGAACCGGAGGGTAACGGTGAAAGTGCTGCCTTTTCCCGGCGCGCTGTCCACTTGGATATCCCCGCCCATCATATCCACGAGGTTTTTGGCGATGGTAAGCCCAAGCCCCGTGCCGTGGATTCCGCTGGAGGTCGTATTTTTTTCCCGTTCAAAGGGTTCAAAAATATGTGCAAGGAATTCCTTGCTGATGCCAATGCCCGTATCCTTGACAATAAACTGGTAGATGGCAAAGTTGTTGGGGAATTTTTCCAATTCCTTTACGCTGATGTCTACCTGCCCATCTGCTTCTGTGTAAATGATGGCATTGGAGGCTAAGTTGGAAAGTAGCTGCCGGAGCTTATTTTGGTCCCCAAAAATATCGCAGTGGGTCATTTGGATGGAATCCAAAGTAAATGTAATATTTTTTTCCAGTGCCTGGGGCATCAGGTTCTCATGCACGTCCTGCACAATGTCGCTTAGGTTACATTCTGTTTCAGAGATGCGGGTATCATTGGATTCTGCCCAAGAGAGCTCCAGCACTTTTTCAATCAGTTCCAGAAGCTGTTTGCTTGCAATTTCAATTTTGCCCAGATAATTTTCCACCGCCCCATGATCCGTAATATATTTTTTTGCAAGGGCAGTATAGCCGAAAATTGCGTTCAGCGGGGTCCGCATGTCGTGGGACATATTGGAAAGGAAGGTGTTTTTGGCATTGATGGCAAGGTTCGCAGTATTGAGCGCGTCCTCGAAAATCTGTTTCTGCTCCATTTCCCGCCGGACTTCTTCGTCTACCTTCCGGTAGCCCATGACGATTTGGGAAATGCGGCCGTGGCTCCCTACATTGACGATGCGCAGCTGCAGATACTGAAGCTCCCCGCGGTTAATGACACGGTAATTGGTGTAATAGGTCTTGCTTTTTGCCAGCCTTTTGCGTATATATTCTGGGGAGGAAACCTTTGTGACCAGCTCACGGTCTTCGGGATGGACCCATGTGCTGACATAATCTTTGGCATACCAGCTGAACCGGCGCATCTGGAATTTTTTTTCAAATTGCTGTTCTGTCCGGTCGCTTAGGCGGTAGGGCAGGATCTTGTCGGCGTCCAAGTCTGCGTAAAGGATGGATTCATAATTTACGCTAAGGCCCTCAATGACCTCAAGGCGGCGCAGGTGCTCTTGGTTGATGAGGCTGCGCTCCTTGTTGAATTCTTCCATCAGGCTTTTTAGCTTTTCCTCTTTCTGTTTTTTTTCTTCCATCAGGCGTTTTTTTTCGGCTAAGTGCAGGTTTCTTTTTTCCGTGGCGTCACCGATAAATACATAGAAAATGTCCCCTACATGTTCCAAGTGCAGGTAATGCCCGTAGTCTTCTACCCAGCGGATGTCCCCGCCTTTTTGGATAATCCGGTACTCTACATAATCGAAATCGTATTGGCTGTTAGCAATCTGTTCCGCAATGCTCTGTTCAACGGCCTCCAAATCTGCCGGGTGCACCATCCCTTGGAAAGAATTGCCAGTCAGGTCCCGGAACTCCTCTAAGGTTTCGCACTGGAAAATCCGCAGCAGGGCTTTATTGGCATAAATGATTTCCTCGTTCCCGCCCATATGGTAAATTAAAAAACCGCCGGGCATTTCCTCCATGAAACGTATGATTTCATGGGGTGCCTGAATATCTTGGGAGCCTTGGGGCGCAAGTATGTGCTCGATTAAGTTATGCCCCGTCTTTGGTTCATGCATGGCAGTATCCTCCTGATAGCCTAATAGTGGCACCCAGAAAAGGTAGGAAATTTCTGGGCATATGCTACCAAAAATATAGCACAAATTGCCAGAAAAGTCAATTCAGCGGGAACCATTTTTATACAATGTGCCTATTCCCAGTAACAGCCCAGATGCCCCGTGCTAATTCCAGCAACAGCCCGGATGCCCCATGCCTAATTCCAGCAACAGCCTGGATGCCCCGTGGGCTGTTGCGGCATACGGCTTTCAGAATTGTTATGCGATGGCCGTATGCCCGCGGCCGGCAATACGCCCCGCGGTACACAGAAACTGAGGAAAGATGCGGTTTTGCGCTGGCAGGGAAGAAATGTCATACAACTATATTGACATCATACAACTAAAATGGTAAGATGGAATCAGGAAATTTTAAATAAAAGAAGAAAGAGGTAGGAAATGATGAGAAGTGACAATGTAAAAAAAGGGATGCAGCAGGCGCCCCACCGTTCCTTATTCAATGCGTTAGGGTTCACGAAGGAGGAAATGGACCGGCCGCTGGTTGGGATTGTAAGCTCCTATAACGAGATTGTCCCGGGGCATATGAACCTTGACAAAATCGTGAATGCCGTGAAGCTTGGGGTAGCAGAAGCCGGCGGCGTCCCGGTAGTATTCCCGGCCATTGCAGTCTGTGATGGGATTGCCATGGGGCATACCGGCATGAAATATTCCCTTGTGACCCGTGACTTGATTGCAGATTCTACGGAATGTATGGCATTGGCCCATCAGTTTGACGCGTTGGTAATGGTCCCGAACTGCGACAAAAATGTGCCGGGGCTTTTGATGGCAGCAGCAAGGATTAACGTGCCAACGGTATTTGTGTCCGGCGGCCCCATGCTGGCAGGCCATGTGAAGGGGAAAAAGACCAGCCTTTCTTCCATGTTTGAGGCAGTGGGCTCTTATGCGGCTGGCACCATGACGGAGGAGGACGTATGTGAATTTGAGGAAAAAGCGTGCCCTACCTGCGGTTCCTGCTCCGGCATGTATACCGCCAATTCCATGAACTGCCTGACCGAGGCCTTGGGCATGGGCTTAAAAGGGAATGGGACAATCCCGGCCGTGTATTCTGACCGCCTGCGCCTTGCAAAACATGCCGGCATGGCAGTGATGGAATTACTGGAAAAGAACATCCGCCCAAGGGATATCATGACAAAAGACGCAATCTTAAATGCATTGACGGTGGATATGGCGCTGGGCTGCTCCACTAACAGCATGCTCCACCTTCCAGCTATCGCCCATGAGATTGGGTTTGATTTCGATATTGGGTTTGCCAATGAAATCAGTGAAAAGACTCCAAACCTCTGCCACCTTGCCCCGGCAGGCCCTACTTACATGGAGGATTTGAATGAAGCAGGGGGCGTCTATGCAGTTATGAACCAGCTTGCAGAACTTAATTTGTTAAATCTGGATTGTATTACTGTGACAGGGAAAACCGTAGGGGAGAATATCAAGGGCTGTGCCAACAAAAACCCAGAAGTAATCCGCCCCTTGGAAAACCCCTACAGCAAAACAGGGGGCCTTGCCGTATTGAAAGGGAATTTGGCGCCGGAAGGCAGCGTGGTAAAACGTTCTGCAGTTGCGCCTGAAATGATGGAGCACACTGGGCCGGCACGGGTATTTGACTGTGAGGAAGATGCCATTGCAGCCATCAAAGGCGGGAAAATCGTGGCTGGGGATGTGGTAGTCATCCGCTATGAAGGCCCGAAAGGCGGCCCCGGCATGAGGGAAATGTTAAACCCAACTTCAGCAATTGCAGGGATGGGCTTAGGTTCCACGGTTGCGCTGATTACAGACGGCCGCTTCTCCGGGGCAAGCCGCGGCGCGTCCATCGGCCATGTTTCCCCAGAAGCAGCAGTGGGAGGCCCAATTGCATTGGTAGAAGAAGGGGATACCATTAAAATTAATATCCCAGAGCTGACGCTGGAACTGGATGTGCCGGAAGAAACCCTTGCAGCGCGGAAAGCAGCTTGGCAGCCAAGGGAACCGAAGGTAACGGAGGGGTATTTGGCAAGGTATGCCCAGATGGTAACCTCCGGCGCAACTGGCGCAGTCATGAAAAGGGAACTGTAACAGGAAAGCAGCAGCGCTAAGTAAACCATGACAGCAGGGAGAAAGCATACATACAGCGGGACAAAAATATTTGAGAGAAGAAAGGCGGGATAAAAGGCATCCTTATGCGTTTATCCTGCCTTAGGGGAAAGGAATCATTATCATTATGCTAAGGATTGGATGCCATTTATCTTCTGCAAAAGGCTTTTTAGCCATGGGGAAGGAGGCAGTGGGCATAGGCGCCAACACCTTCCAATTTTTCACAAGGAACCCGAGGGGCGGCAGGGCAAAAGCATTGGACACAGAGGATATTGCCGCCTACCTTGCGTTTGCCGAGGAACACGGGATTGCCCAGATTTTGGCGCATGCCCCCTACACGTTGAATTCGTGTGCCAAGGATGAGGGGCTCCGGCAGTTTGCCTACGATACCATGTGCGATGACTTGGCGCGGCTTGGGCATTTCCCAAATGCCATGTACAATTTCCATCCGGGATCCCATGTGAAGCAGGGAGCCAAGGCAGGGATTGCCTATCTTGCAGAGATGCTGGACCGGATTAATGAAAAGGGGTTCCAAGCCACAATCCTGCTGGAAACCATGGCAGGGAAAGGGACGGAGATTGGCCGCAGCTTCGAGGAACTTCGTGCCATCATAGACCGGGTGGCTGACAGCAGCCGCATCGGCGTATGCATGGATACCTGCCATGTATTTGACGGGGGTTATGATATTGTAAACCATTTGGATCAGGTGCTGGAAGAATTTGAGGCCGTCCTTGGGCTCAGCCGGCTTAAGGCCATGCACTTAAACGACAGCATGAACCCCTTGGGCAGCCACAAGGACCGCCATGCCAAAATCGGGGAAGGGAATATCGGGCTTGGGGCCTTTGGGGCAATCGTTATCCACCCCAAGCTGCGGGAACTCCCGTTTTTCTTGGAAACGCCCAATGATTTGGCAGGCTACCAGAAAGAGATAGCCTTACTGCGCCAGATTGCAGAAGCTGGGCAGGAAGGAAAGGCAAAGGAAGAAAAAAGCAGTTAGGGGAAGTAATGAAAAAAAGGGCCAGGCTGCAAGCAACAGGGAAAGAAAAGAATTTTGAAAGAAAATCAGAAATGGAAAATGATAGAAGGCTAAATTTCAGGCAAAATGCGGAAACACAAGCAAGGCAGTTCTAAAATAAGAAAAGCAGTTCCAAAATAAGGAAAGCAGTTCCAAAATTAGAAAGTACCTTGGAAAAGGAAACCAGAAAGGCAGGGGAAGGCAATTGCAGCAAAAGAATAGGGCAGGCAGGAAAACAGGAAGGAAGGGAAGGAAAACTAGGCGCAATGCTATATCCAGATTTTTTGTAACAGGCACAATCTTTTGCGTTATGGCTTTTGCCGCCTTTGTAGCCTTCCGGGAATTCCGGCCTTCCAGCGTGAAGACATCAGGGCAGGGAACCGCAGCACAGGAGCAGCAGGCGGCAGAAGGGCAGGGAACCGCAGCACAGGAGCCGCAGGCGGCAGAAGGGCAGGGAACCGCAGCACAGGAGCAGCAGGCGGCGGAAGGGCGGGAAACTGCAATGCAGGAATTGCTGCAGAAGCCAGAAGGAATTGGGACATTCCAGCAGAGGGAAGGGCAGGGCAGCAGCCCAGCAGGAAAAGAAGGGCAGGGAACGGCCCAGCAGGCATTGTCAGTTTCCGATGTGCATGCAATGGCGGCTGGCAGCATTTTAGATATTTCCGGCCTGCCCCAGCAAACTTTGGATAGTTTTTTTTATAGCGCCGAACTGTCCGGGGAAGTGCAGCAGCGGATTAGTGGCAGCTCCTATCAGGAAAACAGTAACATTTCCCTTGCGGAACTCCGCTACCTGCGTGTGCTCCATATAGGATTTGACGGAAAAACCCATATCGGGGAACTGATTGTGAACCAGTCCATTGCAGAGGACATTTTAGAAATCATGTCCCAGCTTTATGCACAGTCCTATCCCATAGAAAAAATGCTGCTGGTTGACGCCTATGGCGCAGACGATGAACGCTCTATGTCTGACAACAATACTTCTGCCTTCAACTACCGGGAAATTGCAGGCTCTTCCAAACTGTCTAAACATGCACTGGGGCTTGCCATTGACATCAACCCTTTGTATAACCCTTATGTCAAGGACTCCGGCACCGGGGAGCTTCAAGTAAGCCCTGCGAATGGCGCATCTTATGCAGACCGGGGCCAAGAGTTCCCCTATAAGATTGCAGAAGGGGATTTGTGCCTGCAGCTTTTTGAAGGGTATGGGTTTACGTGGGGCGGGAACTGGAATTCTGCCAAGGATTACCAGCATTTTGAAAAATAGGGAGGATGGGCATATTTTTCTGGGAAGTTCCATTTTTTCTGGGAAAACCATCCCTTCCATTTTGGAAAGGGATATTGCCCGGGAAAAATTGTAAATTTCATACAAGAAAAATAAAAAACCTCTTGCAGTTTTTAAAAACCCATGTTAGAATAGCAACCAAGCAAAAGCAATGAAGGTGCTGCGCACCGCCCTGCCAATGGAACCAGCCATGGCTTACCATAATCCGGCATGTCCGGGCCATGCAGGCGGCGCAAGTAGAGAACTGTACTGCTCACAGAGAGAGGAGGCCACCGGCTGCGAGCCCCCTCAGGAAAGGCAGCAATCGAATTTCCCACCGGAGCTGCATATCTGAAATGGGACGCCCCAGACTAAGATATGACGTCGCCTGCACGTTACGCAGAAGAGAGCGCCCAGTCCACGGCAAATTTTTGCCGGACGGTTGGGAATCAGGGTGGTACCGCGGAACATTCCGTCCCTATGCATACAGCATAGGGCTTTTTTATTTCATAGGAAACAACGGCACAGCCCCATAGCATATTGCGCCAAAGTAAAGTGAAAGGATTGGATAGAAGCATGAAAGAAAAATTGGAACAAATCAAAGCAGAAGCAGTCCGCCAAATCCAAGGTTCAGACGGCCTTGCCAAATTAAATGACGTAAGGGTAGCCTTCCTTGGGAAAAAAGGCGAGCTCACCGCCGTGTTAAAAGGCATGAAGGACGTGCTCCCCGAAGAGCGCCCCATGGTCGGGCAGCTTGTAAATGAAACCCGGGAAAGCATTGAAAAGCTTATCGAAGAAACCAAGTCAAAATTAGAAGCGGCAGAGCGTGACATCCGCTTAAAGCAGGAAGTCATCGACGTGACACTCCCGGCAAAGAAAAACCGTGTGGGCCACCGCCACCCCAACACCATTGCATTGGAAGAGGTGGAGCGTATTTTCGTAGGCATGGGCTATGAGGTAGTAGAAGGCCCGGAAGTAGAATACGATTACTATAATTTTGAAGCCTTAAACATCCCGGCCAACCATCCGGCCAAGGACGAGCAGGACACTTTTTACGTCAATGACAAGATTTTGCTCCGCACCCAGACATCCCCTGTCCAAGTGCGGGAAATGGAAAAAGGGAAACTGCCCATCCGCATGATTGCCCCGGGGCGGGTGTTCCGCTCCGATGAAGTGGACGCAACCCATTCCCCCTCCTTCCACCAGATTGAAGGGCTTGTGGTTGACAAGCATATTACATTTGCCGATTTGAAAGGCACCTTGGCAGAGTTCGCCAAGCAGCTTTTCGGGGAAGATACCAAGGTGAAATTCCGCCCCCACCATTTCCCCTTCACGGAGCCCAGCGCAGAAGTGGACGTGACCTGCTTTAAATGCGGCGGGAAAGGGTGCCGGTTCTGCAAAGGCTCCGGCTGGATTGAGATATTAGGCTGCGGCATGGTGCATCCTAGGGTGCTTAGAATGAGCGGCATCGACCCAGAGGAATATTCCGGGTTTGCCTTCGGGGTGGGCCTAGAGCGCATCGCCTTGCTGAAATATGAGATTGACGACATGCGCTTGCTTTATGAAAACGACGACCGTTTCCTAAAGCAGTTTTGAATCCAGAGAACAGAAAAAGAAAGGAACCAACCATTATGAATACATCATTATCATGGATTAAGGCCTACGTGCCGGAACTGAATGTGGGCGCCCAAGAATACATGGACGCAATGACCCTTTCCGGCTCAAAAGTAGAGGGCTACGAAAAACTGGACGCAGATTTGGACAAAATCATCATCGGCCAGATTAAAAAAATAGAAAAGCACCCGGACGCAGACAAATTAGTGGTCTGCCAAGTAGACGTGGGCGCCGGGGAGGACGTGCAGATTGTCACCGGCGCGCCAAATGTAAAAGAAGGCCAGAAAGTCCCCGTGGTTTTAGACGGCGGCCGGGTGGCTGGGGGCCATGACGGGAAGAAAACCCCCGGCGGCATTAAAATCAAGAAAGGGAAGCTGCGGGGCGTAGTTTCTAACGGCATGATGTGCTCCATAGAGGAATTGGGCTCCAGCCGGGACATGTACCCAGAAGCGCCGGAGGAAGGCATTTACATTTTTGGGGAAGATGCGAAGGTAGGGGAAAGCGCCGTGAAAGCCCTAGGCCTTGACGACGTGGTATTTGAATATGAAATTACCTCCAACCGGGTCGACTGCTTTGGCGTCCTTGGCCTTGCAAGGGAGGCCGCGGCTACTTTTGGCAAAGAATTCAAGCCTCCGGTGGTACCAGAAACCGGGAACAGCGAGGATGTCAATGATTTCATCAAAGTCACCGTGGAAGATACGGACCTCTGCCCAAGGTACTGCGCAAGGGTTGTCAAAAACATCCGGGTTGCCCCCTCTCCGGAATGGATGCAGCGGCGGCTTGCTGCCCATGGCATCCGCCCCATCAACAATATTGTAGACATTACCAACTATGTGATGGAGGAATACGGCCAGCCCATGCATGCCTATGATTTGGACACCATTGCCGGTTCAGAAATCATTGTAAGGCGGGCCGCAAAAGGTGAAAAATTTGTCACCTTGGACGGGCAGGAACGCACCATGGACGACTCTGTCCTGATGATTTGCGACGGGGAAAAAGCCGTTGGCATTGCCGGGATTATGGGTGGGGAAAATTCCATGATTACCGATAGCGTGACAACCATGCTCTTTGAAGCAGCATGCTTTGACGGCACCAACATCCGCCTTTCCAGCAAGAAAATCGGCCTGCGCACAGACGCCTCCAGTAAATTTGAAAAAGGCTTAGACCCCAACAATGCCATAGACGCCATCAACCGCGCCTGCCAGCTGATTGAGGAATTAGGCGCAGGGGAAGTCGTAGGGGGCGTTGCCGACGTCTATGGAAAAAAGAAAGAAGGCAGGAGGATTCCCTTTGGCCCAGAAAAAATTAACCGCCTGCTGGGCACGCAGATTGAAAAGGAAACCATGCTGGGCTATTTCCAAAACATAGGCTTAGGCTATGATGAAAAAACAGGGGAAGTGCTTGCGCCTTCGTGGAGGCAGGATTTGGAGTGCCTTGCAGATTTAGCGGAGGAAGTAGCGCGGTTCTATGGGTATGACAATATCCCAACCACCCTGCCCACCGGGGAGGCTACCACTGGAAAACTTTCCTTCAAGCTGCGGGTAGAAGAAGTAGCAAGGAACGTTGCAGAGTACTGCGGGTTCAGCCAAGGGATGAGCTATTCCTTCGAAAGCCCCAAGGTGTTCGACAAGCTGCTGCTCCCCAAGGACAGTGAGCTGCGCAAAACTGTGGTGATTTCCAACCCGTTAGGGGAAGATTTCAGCATTATGCGCACCATTCCGCTGCATGGGATGCTCACTTCCCTGTCCACCAACTACAACCGCCGGAATAAAAACGTGCGCCTGTATGAGCTGGGGAATATCTACCTGCCCAAACAGGTGCCAGTAACGGAGCTGCCCGAGGAACGGATGCAGTTTACCCTTGGCATGTATGGGGAAGGGGATTTCTACACCATGAAAGGCGTGGCAGAGGAATTTTTTGGCAAAGCAGGGCTTACTGGGAAAGTAACTTATGACCCGGATTCTGGGAAACCTTTCCTCCACCCCGGCAGGCAGGCCAACATCATTTACGGTGGGAAAACCGTAGGGTATTTAGGGGAGCTGCATCCGCAGGTGGCAGACAATTATTCCATCAAGGACCGGGCCTATGTGGCAGTGATTGACATGCCAAAAATCGTTGCATTAGCTGATTTTGGCCGGAAATACGAAGGCATTGCAAAATTCCCGGCAGTGTCCCGCGACATCAGCATGGTAATGAAGAAAAGCATTTTAGTTGGGGAAGTGGAAAAGGTATTTGACGCAAAAGGCGGGCAGTATCTGGAAAGCTATGAGCTTTTTGATATTTACGAGGGAGCCCAAATCAAGGCGGGCTATAAATCCGTAGCTTATTCCCTCACCTTCCGGGCAAAGGACAAGACGCTGGAAGAAGCAGACTATGCCCCAGCCATGGAAAAAATCCTGAAGGCTTTGGAAGAAATGGGCATTGAGCTTAGGAAGTAAAAAAAGTAATGCAAATGGTCCCGCCTGCGAAAAGGCATAGAACGCAGATTGGAAGAAACCATAGCGCGGGTGGTTCCGTTTGCAAACAAGCATGGAACGCAGAATTACGGTTAAGGAAGTAAGGGATTCAATGGATGTAAAAGATTTTTATTACGAATTGCCGCAGGAATTGATTGCCCAAGACCCCTTGGAGGACCGCTCCAGTTCCCGGCTCCTTGTGCTAAAGAAAGGGAACGGGGAGGTGGAGCACACCAGTTTCCGGCATATCATAGATTACTTGGAACCCGGGGACTGCCTTGTGCTGAACAATACGAAAGTCATTCCCGCAAGGCTGTTTGGGGAGCGGGAAGGCACTGGCGGGAAGGTAGAGCTTCTGCTGTTAAAGCGCAGGGAAAACGACGTCTGGGAAACGCTGGTAAAGCCCGGGAAGAAGGCAAGGCCCGGGACTAAGATTTTATTTGGCGGCGGGCTTTTAACCGGGGAAGTACAGGACATTGTGGAGGACGGCAACCGGCTTGTGAAATTTTCCTATGAAGGGATTTTTGAGGAAATTTTAGATAAGCTGGGGCAGATGCCCCTTCCTCCCTACATCACCCATAAACTTTTAGACAAAAACCGTTACCAGACCGTCTACGCCAAAGAGGAGGGTTCCGCAGCCGCACCCACGGCCGGGCTGCATTTCACCCCGGAGCTCCTTGCGCAAATCAGGGAAAAGGGCATTTCCATTGCGGAAGTTACCCTCCACGTAGGCCTTGGGACTTTCCGCCCGGTAAAAACAGAGCAGGTGCAGGACCACCATATGCATTTTGAATTTTACCAGATTAGCGAGGAGGCGGCAGGGATCATCAATGAAACCAAACGCCGGGGCGGCAGGGTTGTGTGCGTGGGGACCACAAGCTGCCGCACGGTGGAATCGGCGGCAAGGGACCTGAAGGCCAAAAGGCAGCAGGAGGGGATGCTTGCCCAGAACGGTGAGGTACGGGAAAGGATTCTGGAAGAGGGCTTGCCTGCCCAGAACGGAGAGGTGCGGGAAGGGGTTCTGGAAGAGGGTTTGCCTTCGCAAAGCGGGAATATGCGGACAGGGGATGTGGTACAGGCTGGGAGCGGCTGGACGGATATTTTCATCTATCCCGGTTACCAGTTCCAGGTGCTGGACGCGCTGATTACGAATTTCCACCTGCCGGAATCCACCTTAGTGATGCTGGTGTCAGCCCTTGCAGGGCGGGAACAGGTGCTTAGGGCTTACCGGATTGCGGTGGAGGAAAAGTACCGGTTTTTCAGCTTTGGGGATGCAATGCTCGTGGTGTGAGTAAAAAATTTGGGCGGCGGAAAGCCCGCCGGAATACTAGAGCGGGTTTTCTGCGCTGAATTTCCAAAACAGCTTAGATAAAGCTTACAAATCACTGGATCAGCTTTTGAAGTTCAGCTAAAACGCTTTCGTAAGCAATGTCTTCTGCATAGGCAAACTGTTTGCGGTACTTGTCCCACATCGCCCGAAGTTCTTTGCTATCTGATATATTCTTAAGAATTAGCTCAACATTTGAAATTTGCTTCGCTGTGCCCCGATGCTCTGCGGTCACTTACAATGCTTCTTTGAAAATACGTTTATTAAATTCCTGTGTGGAGGCAAGAATATATGCGTCATAGAAATCTCTGGGACGGGTGTTAAATACGGTCCTGCGGAGAATGGTTTCCACCTTTTCTGCCAAGACGGTTTCAATATTGTATGCCCAAAGTTTAAAAGATTTGTTCTCGTCGAATATTTCATGAAAAGTGAACTCTACTGCGTGCGGAGTTATGGCATCCCCTGTTGAAATATCAATGGAGAGAGGAGTCAGAAGAGTATCATATTTTGCTTTTACCATAACCCGATAGCCGCCATAGATATCGTCCTCTCTTATGGGAGCAATATTGTTAATCTCAAAGATAACCTCGTCTTCGCAAGGGATATTGCAAATTTCAGCTAATGCAGTTTTTATTCTTTCGGGAGATAGTGGGAGATCTTTAAGCGTAGCATCAAGATCCATGGTGGCTCTGTTATCCAGGCCTACAATAGCGGCAACCAGCATGCCGCCTTTCAGAACAAATTTATTTTTATATGCTGATTTGGAGAGACGGATCAGCAGACGTTCAAACATATAGTTTTGCAGGATTACCTGTGCAGGAAGGTTCTTCTGTTTTGCAATGTTTCTGATTTTAGCTTTTAAGCTCATAGCTTTGCTCATAAAAGTACCTCCAGATATTTTCTTACAATTCCGGCTATTTTCATTTCTGTAGCATAAGCGTTCAGCTTGTTTAAATCCTTATTTGGGCTTGCGGCGTACATTTTGAGTGCGGCAAGGAATGTTTCACTGCCTACTTTACTTCTGCTCCTAACAATATCACATATCGTTCGCTCCAAGCAATATCCGGCGACTTTGTTTCCGGAAGGGGTGGTAAGCATTGTTTTACCGAGATTAAACAGTTCGGGCTTGATATAATATATTTTACATTCTTCCTGTATCGCCTTTGAGGGGACTTTTCCAGACGGTGCAGTAATTGCATGTTCAAACGGAGTGCGATCTGAAATCCCATGTAAAAACAGTGCTGTTTCGTGTGAGAAAACAAACAAATTGGAACGCATGCTGATAGATAACAATTCGTCCTGCATATCATCGTTAAAGACGTATTGGCCACGGGCAATCCGCTGAATTTTATTGCCCAAGCATAATTTGGATAATATTGCTCTTGAAATACCGTGCTCCGCCGCTATTTTGTTGTTTATAATGCCGCCGTTGTTTTGGGCTATCATTTTTAATTGGTTAAGATAATCCATTGGCACACCTCTATTGCACATTTATAGTAATATTGTACGTAAAATTATGATTTTTGTCAACGAAGGAAATGGCATTTTTGAAATATCGGCATTATATTACTCCGGCGGTTAAATATTGATGTTTTTACTTGCCTAAATTTGCCGGAAAGGAAAAAACAGCCCCAGCATCTGCTGGGGCTGCCTTCTTAATCGCCTCATCCACTAAATGGCAGTATGTTTCTTCCCATTTGCATGGGTTGTCTTATGCAGCTTGCAGTAATTCTTGCAGGCTGTTTTCCTAACATGTACTTTCTTGTGGTATGCGCAGTAATACTTGCAGCTCTTCATGTTCTTGTGGATTGTCTTGTGTACCTTGCAGTAGTGGTTGCAGCCCTTAATGTTTTTATGGGTTGTCTTGTGGTATGCGCAATAGTGGCTGCATTTCTTTACGTTTGCATGGGTTGTCTTGTGGTATGCGCAATAGTGGCTGCATTTCTTTACGTTTGCATGGGTTGTCTTGTGGTATGCGCAATAATTAGAACATTCCGCCATATTGTCATGTACTGCATGGTGCACGGAGCAATAATTGGAACATTCTGCCATATTGCCATGCACTGTGTTGTGTACGGGGCAGTAGTTGGAACATTCCGCCATGTTGCCATGGATTGCATGGTGTACGGGGCAGTAGTTGGAGCAGTCCCCCACGTTCTGGTGGTTGTAATGGTGGTAGGGGCAATAAGTCCCGGGGTTGCTGTAGCTGCTTCCCCAGCCGCTGTGATGGCCGCCGCTATGGTGCCCATGGGCCATGACAGGCATCGCTGAACCGCCTATGCATACAAGAGCTGCTAATACAGCGCAGGCAACCTTTTTCCAGTTCCTAAAAAAATTCATTTGCACTTCCTCCCAAAAGTTGCTGGTTAATATGTTCCTTTATATACAATACGATACGGCATTTGGTTTCCTTGCATAAAAATTGGAAAAAATTCATATTTTCATCACAATTTGCCAGGGCTTCCTACAATTACTAATTTTGGAGGGAAAAAGGCTATAATTGCAGGCCCGGTTTACAAAGCATTTCCTATATTATATGTTGGAATGGGATATGGAACAATGGGAAAATGCATAGAAAATTCCTGCCATGGCGCGGGCTTTTGCTGGCAGCAGAAGTTCTGGGAGCGCAGGCTGGTTTTCGGAGCATTTCCTGCAGCCAGAAAGGAGAATGGAATATGGTGAACAAGAAATTGGGGAAACGCTTCATGGCAGCGGTTTTAAGTGCCATGCTGCTTGTCCCAGCCCCTGCAGTATCGGCGGCAGAGCCATCCAGTGGAGGCCAGTTGGAAGAATTATCCGGCAAGGGCCAGCCAGCGGCTTTAGGCCAGCAGGACCAAGGCCAAGAAGAAGGGGCAGCCGGGGACCAAGGGAACCGTACGGAAGGCCTATCAAGCGATGCGTCAGCCGGGAACCAAGAGGACGCTGCAGAAGGTATCTTAAGGGACGCCGGGAGCCGGGCAAATGTACCAGATAACAGCGGGGAAACGGCAGAAGGCAGCAGCCAAGGCGGAGAAGGCAACGGAGGGACAACAGAGGAGGGCGGCAACGGCGGCACAACAGGAGGCGGCAGCGGCGGCACAACAGAAGACGGCAGCACAGAAGGAGGCGGCAGCGGCACAACAGGAGGCAGCGGCGGCACAACAGGAGGCGGCAGCGGCGACGGCAGTACGGAAGGCAGCCAGCCCGGCGAAACCCAAGAATTCACTGTGGATGAATCTGGCGTCCTGACCGCATACAACGGGGCGGGCGGGGAAATTACCATCCCAGCCGAAGTAGGCGGTGTTACCGTAACAGGGATAGGGAAGGATATCTTTGATGGTACTAAGGATACACTGACAAAAGTTACAATTTCGGAAAATATAACAGTGGTTACCCGCTTTCTCTTTCAGGACTGCGCCAATCTGGAAGAAGTAATTTTGCCGGAAACATTGACAGAAATAGGGGATTATACTTTTGCTGGCTGCGGGAAACTGGCAAAAGTGGAGTTCCCAGAAAACCTGAAGAGCATCGGTACCAGCGCCTTTGAAGGGTGCACTGGCTTAAAAAGCATCTCATTCCCCTCCGGAGTAACGGATGTGTCGGAGAGGGCTTTTAAGTCCTGTACCGCTTTGGAAAGCATTTCCACCCAAGGAACTAAGGTTTGCAGGCTGAACCAACATGCTTTTGAGGGATGCACCAGCTTGGTATCCGTTGAGCTTTCGGCAAAGACAGAAGTCCTAAGAGGCGCTTTCCGTGGATGCACCAGCCTAACCGGGTTCACGGTTGCAGAAGGGTCGGCCTATGATGTTGTTGACGGATGCCTGTATGAATCAGGAAATAAGGCGGTGTCGGACGGGGACCGGACAGCGCTTGTAGTTTGCCCAGCCGGGAAGACGGAGGTAACGTTTCTGGAAGGGATTACAGCCATTGGGGATCAGGCTTTTGCTGGCTGTACGGGGTTAACCAGCGTGGAAATCCCGGATACCGTAACAGAAATAGGGATGTACGCATTTGATGGGTGCAGTGGGCTTACGAAGGCTGTCCTTCCCAAAAATTTAAGCGTGATTCAGTCAGATCTGTTCCAAGATAGCGGGCTTACTGCTATTGAGATTCCAGAATCAGTAACGTGGATACGTAACTATGCGTTTGCTGGCTGCCAGGGGTTGAATACAGTTACAATCCCGGGCACAGTATCGGTTATTGCCCAGTCCGCATTTTCTTCCTGCAGGAATTTAGAGAGCGTATACCTGCAAGAAGGGGTGGAAACGATTGAAACGTGGGCTTTTGCCGGGTGTGAAAGCCTTAAGGTATTGGTGGTTCCAAAGTCTGTCACAATGATGGATTTTATGATACCGAGTGGGGAGAGCCATGAAAACCTGACGATTTATGGCGAGGCAGGTTCTGCGGCAGAAACCTATGCAAAGGAGAATGGAATTAAGTTTTCCACGGGGCAGCCGGGCGATGAAGAGCCGGAAGAGGAGATTTATGATATCTCAAACGAAGCCTTTACCGTGACGCTGGAGCAAGAGGTATATGATTATGACGGAGAGAGGAAAAGGCCCGTTGTTACCATAAAAAAGGGTGAAACAGAGCTGATGCCCGGCGCAGATTTTACCGTGGATTATGAAAATTACATAGGTCCGGGGACTGCGAAAGCAATTATTAAGGGGTACGGCAAATACAGCGGCGAGGTTGTCAAGGAATTTACAATCAGGGGAATTGACATTTCCGGCGAAGGCTTTACCGTAACTTTAAGCGAAAGCAAATATATTTATGACGGAACGGCAAAAGAGCCGGCGGTAATTATAACGAAAGGGACGGAAACCCTCCCTGGAACCAGCTATAGCGTATCATATGAAAATAATATTAACCCCGGGACAGCCAAGGCCATTGTCACAGGCAAAGGGATTTATGCCGGGACAGTGACGAGAGAATTTACCATTGAAAAGGCGCCGGAGGACATTTCCGACCCAAGCTTTTCCATAACCTTAAGCGAGGATAGCTTTACATATGACGGGAAAGAAAAGCGGCCGGCGGTAACCGTAAAAAAAGGGGAAACAGGGCTTATGGGAGGCACTGACTTTACGGTTACATACGAAAATAACACCAATCCCGGGACAGCGAAAGCCATCGTGAAAGGGCGCGGGGATTACAGCGGCGAAGTTACCAAGATATTTACCATCAAAAAGATAGACATTTCCGGCCCGGGCTTTACCGTGTCCTTAAGCGAAAGCGAGTATACTTACGATGGGAAGGCCAAAGAGCCAGCCGTAACTGTATCAAAAGGCACCGTGACGCTCCGCGGTACAGATTTTACGGTGAAGTATGAAAATAACACCGAGCCCGGGACAGCGAAGGCCATTGTCACAGGGGCAGGGGTTTACACCGGGACAGTTACCAAGGAATTTACCATCAGCCCAGCAGAAAAAGACGGCACGGACGGGCAGGAGAAAAAACCTGTCGGCCTTACCTGCAAGAAAGTATTTGAAAAGAAGTACGGGGATAAGGCCTTCTCCCTAAAGGCAAAGGCAGTGAAGGGCGCAAAAATCACCTACAAGTCCTCCGATAAGAAAGTGGCGGACGTAGACAGGAAGGGCAAAGTTACGGTCAAGGGCACGGGGATTGCCACAATCACCATAAAAGCCACTGCCTCCGGGTATGAGGCCCAAACCCTGAAAGTAACGGTAAAAGTCAGCCCCTCCAAGGCCTCTGCGCCGTCCTTAAAGACGTTAAGGGGCAGGAAACTGAAAGTAAGCTGGAAGAGGGATAAACGCGCCACGGGCTACCAAATCCAGTACTGCACCAGCAAAACTTTCAAAAAAGGCGTAAAAACCATTACGGTTGCCAAGAACAAAACCGTCACAAAGACCATCCCGAAATTAACAAGGGGGAAACGGTACTATGTGCGTGTGCGCGCCTATAAGAGCGCAAAATTAAATAAGAAAACCCAGAAGCTGTACGGGGCATGGAGCGCCGCAAAACGCAGTGGGAGAATCTTAAGGTAACAAAAGGTGGCTGCCTGTCCCGGAACAGGGGCAGGCAGCCACCGAAACCAGAAAGGAGAATTGCATATGGTAAACAAGAAACTAGGGAAACGCATCATGGCTCTGTGCTTAAGCGCCATGATGCTCGTACCAGCCCCCGCAGTGTCGGCGGCAGGGGCATCCGGCACAGGCCAGATAGAAGAGCTGCCTGGCGGAATCCAGCAAGCGGATGGGACGCTTCAGGATGGGGGCCAAGGGGATCTTGCGGAAGGCATCTTAAGGGATGCATCTGCCGGAACCCAAGAAGATGCTGCCCAAAGGGCATTAAGCAATGCGTCCGCTGGGAACCAGGAAGATGTATCAGGGGATGGCCGGGAAGGCACGGAAGGCGGCAGCCAAGAAGGCACAGGCAGCGGAAACGATGGGACAGATAACGGCGGCGATGGCACATCAGAAGGCACAGGCAGCGGAAACGGTGGGACAGATAATGGCGGCGCATCCGGGGGCACAGGCGGCGATGGCGGCACGGAAGCTACCCAGCCCGGTGAAGCCCAAGATTTTGTTGTAGATGAAAATGGCGTCCTGACTGCATACAACGGGGCAGGCGGGGAACTTACCATCCCAGCCGAAGTAGGCGGTGTTGCCGTAACAGAGATTGACGGCAAGATTTTTAGCGAGAAGAAGCAGGAACTAACAAAGGTTACATTTTTGGCAAATATAACTAAGATTAGCGACGCTCTTTTTAAGGGGTGCGCCAATCTGGAAGGAGTAGTTTTTCCAGAATCATTGAAAGAAATAGGGAGGGACGCTTTTTCCGGCTGCACGAAACTGGCAAATGTGGAATTTCCGGAAAATCTGGAAAAAATCGGCTATTACGCTTTTATGGAATGTACTAGCTTAAAAAACATCCATTTCCCGCTCAAAACAAATTTCATATTTGATGGGGCTTTTATGGAATGTACTGCTTTAGAAGGCATTACCTTCCAGGAGGGGGAAAGTAGCCAGCAATGTAATCTGAACAATACGGCTTTTGAGGGATGCACCAGTCTGGTATCGGTGGTGTTTCCGGCAGTAAGATACGTATATGTGGAGGGAGGCGCGTTTCAGGGATGTACCAGCCTGACAGAATTCAAGCTTGCAGGGGAGTCGTCAATCCTGTCTGTATTTGACGGATGCCTGTATGCCGACGTAAGGGAGGGTTTTGATAAAGAGCCAAGCAAAGAGCTTGTAGCCTGCCCGGCTGGAAAGACGGAGGTAAAATTTCTGGAAGGGGTTGCATCCATCCGGGGAGCCGCTTTTGCGAAAAGCAAGTTAACCAGCGTGGAAATCCCTGATACGGTGACAGAAATCGGGGATGGTGCGTTTACGCTCTGCGAGGCGCTTAACAAAGCCGTACTCCCCAAAAATTTGGAAAATATTTCTTCCAATTTATTCTGTTACACTGCCATTACAGAGATTAAAATCCCAGAAACAGTGAACTATATTTGGTCGTATGCTTTTGATGGCTGCAAGGGATTGAAGACGGTCACAATTCCGGGAAAGGCGCTGGCAGTAGGGAACGAGGCATTTAGAGGCTGTACGGGATTAGAAAGCGTGTACCTGCAAGAAGGGGTGGAACGTATCGACTCGCGGGCCTTCCAGGACTGTACCAGCCTTAAGACGCTGGTAATCCCAGAATCTGTCAAGTGGATTGAACATGATGCGATTTGGGATAAGGAAGGCCTGACAATTTATGGCAAGGCAGGTTCTCAGGCAGAAACTTATGCAAAGAACAACAGCATTACGTTTTCCACGGAACAGCCGCCAAGCGCTGGCGGGTCCGAAGAGCCGGGCGGCGAAGAACCGGGCGAGGGGATTTTTGATATCTCAAACGCGGCATTTACCGTGACGCTGGAGCAGGAGGAATATGATTATGACGGGAAGGCAAAAGAGCCTTCTGTTACCGTAAAAAAAGGTGGGACAGAGCTGAGGCCCGGCGTAGATTTCACGATAGACTATGAAAATAACATCAACCCTGGCAAAGCTAAGGCCATAGTGAGAGGGCGCAGGGATTACAGCGGTGAAGTCATCAAGGAATTTACCATCAAAGGGATCGATATTTCCGGCCCAGGCTTTACCGTAACCTTGAGCGAAAGCAAATATATTTACGATGGGAAGGCCAAAGAGCCAGCAGTAACCGTAACAAAAGGGACGGAAAAACTCCGCGGCACAGATTTTACTGTGAAATATGAAAATAATACCAATCCCGGGACCGCCAAGGCCGTTGTCACGGGGGCAGGGATTTATACCGGGACAGTGGCGAGGGAATTTACGATTGAGCCAGCCACGAAGGATATTTCCGGCCCAGGCTTTACCGTAACCTTAAGCGGGGACAGCTTTGCGTATGACGGGAAAGAAAAACGGCCAGCCGTAACAGTAAAAGAAGGGGATACAGAGCTAAAGCCCGGCACAGATTTTACCGTGGACTATGTAAATAACACCAACCCCGGCACAGCCAAGGCCATCGTGAAAGGGCGCGGGGATTACAGCGGCGAAGTCACCAAGGAATTTACCATCAAAGAGGCTAAGAAGAAAAACATCGGCCTTACCTGCAAGAAAACATTTACAAAGAAATACGGGGACAAAGCATTTTCCTTAAAGGCAAAAGCAGCGGAAGGCGCAAAAATCACCTACAAGTCTTCTGATAAAAAGGTGGCGGACGTAAGCACGAAAGGGAAAGTAACCATAAAGGGCACGGGGATTGCCACAATCACCGTAAAAGCCACCGCCTCCGGGTATGAGGCCAAAACCCTGAAAGTAACGGTAAAAGTCAGCCCATCCAAAAGTTCTGCGCCGTCCTTAAAGGCATTAAGGGGCAGGAAACTGAAAGTAAGCTGGAAAAAGGACAAACGCGCCACAGGCTACCAAGTCCAGTACTGCACCAGCAAAGCCTTCAAAAAAGGCGTAAAAACCATTACGGTTGCCAAAAACAAAACCGTTACAAAGACTATCCCGAAATTAACAAAAGGGAAACGGTATTACGTGCGCGTGCGCGCCTATAAGAGCGTGAAAGTAAATAAGAAAACCCAGAAGCTTTACGGTGCATGGAGCAGCGTGAAACGCAGCGGGAAAATCTTAAGGTAACCAGGGGGAAGGGCCTGCCGCAGGATAAGGGATCCCTTCTGCAGCTGGTGGTTTTGCCATATGGCAGTTGGAATCCCGGTATCCTGCAGCAGCCCTTCCAAAAACCAGAAAGACCAACTATTAAAAGTCAAGTAGATAATTGAAAAAATCCAAAAGATAT
>CAJTWA010000023.1 GCA_910580195.1 uncultured Lachnospiraceae bacterium | reverse complement strand
AATCTATATTTAGTTTTACTTGTTACCTTTTCCCTTGTCCTCTTAGGCGAGTGTTATAACACTTTCTTAGGAGGCGGTCGCTCTATCCAACTGAGCTATAGCGACATCTAACAATCTATATCATTATAGAGTTTTTTAAGCAGTTTGTCAACCCCTTTTTTACATTTGATAATTAATTTTTCCCTGCATCCACACAACGCCTTTAAACCTGCGGCCTACTGCCGGCTCCCCAAGCAGATCCTCCTGATTAATGCAGACGTCAAATACAAGGTGGTTGCTGTTCAAGGTCAGGACATACATCTTCTCCTTGGTGCATTTATTATCCAAAGTATAAAAATCAAGAATCTCACCCATAATGCTATACTGGTCGCTTTCAATCCCATGGGGCATAAAAAAGGTATCTACAATCGTCAGGATATCTTCTGTCATAATCCTCCTAGAAATCATGGAGTATGTATCAATATCCTCCAAGGTAAGGCTTTCCATGGCCTCCTCGTCACCATCCCTTGCCGCAGCCATCAGATGGTTGCGGTTATTCGTATATTTCTCTCCGCTCTTGATCTGGTTTTCATTCTTATATACTGGAAGGACAATTTTCCCACTTGTAGACAAAGCTGAAATTGTAGCGTTAATTGGCATCCGCTTGGCGTTCTTAGTCCGGCACTCCTGAAGGTATTCCACTGCATTTTGCAAATAGAAAATCAGTGTGACACCAATCCGCATCTCATCGCAAATGCCTGCATAAGCCTCCCTGTCCGAACGTTTTTCAATTTCTACCCGTTCTTCTGTAGTCACGCCGCTCCCAATAAAATATGGGTAATAATACTCTGCATGGAAGTCGTCATCCCCTACATAATAACCTCTGACAGATATCCCAATAAATTCCCCAAATTCTTTATTCAGTTCTGCAAACACATTCCCGTAACTGTCTTCTGTGATAATTTTCTTGTCTGGATGCTGTATGATTTCGTTAATTAACAAATCAATTTCATTTTTATTCTTTAATTTTCCAAACCCCACACTGCGTAAATAATTATGCAATCTTCTTCTCCCTTCTGCAAATATATCCTCTAGTTATTATATTATATAAAACTTTTTTTTGCAATTTCTTTTAGAAATTTTATTGCTTTTTTCCATTGGAACCAAAACAAATGCAGGTATCGCTCTAGTTAATAATAGCTGTAATTTTAGGGGCTTTCTCCCGGTTTAAATTTTCCGTAACCATGGCGCTGCTATGGGTTCCATTTGTATATAAAATGACAGGGGCATGTGCATTTTCTGTCTGGGAAATCACAACGGCATTTCTCCCATTTTCTGTCCTCACATAAGTCCCTGCCGGATAAATCCCTATTTTTTCCTCTAGTATCTGTTCCATACGGCCTTCATATTTTCTCTTATTGGAAATAAGCTCAAAGGCTTGGAAAATAGTCTTCTTTTTGCACTCCACTCCTGTAATGGCACAGTCAAATGCATCGCAAATCTGTATCATGCGGCACTCCTTCTGCTTGCTCCTCTGTTTCAGGGGATAGCCGCTGCCATCCATCTTTTCATGATGGGAAAGCACCATCAGTTTTGCAATCTCTGGAACCCAATCCTCCTGTTCCAAAGCGGAATATCCTAAAATAGTGTGTTTCTTTAACTCACGTTCTTCGGAAAATGTCAGTTCATCATAGCTGCAGTTCTGGTAATCTACATCAATATACCGGTAGCCGAGGTCATGGAGCAGGCAGCCAAGGACTGCATGTTCCATCCTCTTTCTGGTAAACCCATATTCTTTTCCCAGCATCATAACAAGAATTGCAATAAAAATAGTATGTTCATACATATCGGAAGAACGGTTTCTGACATCCAATGCCCGCTTTTCCTTTGTTTCCTCAAATTTTGTCACTAGTTCTTTTCCAAGACTCTCTAACTTCCTTAAGCCATTTTTTTCTTTGTAAATATGATGAGATAATATCTCTTTTAAATCATTCTCAAATTTCAGGAAAATATTCTGCTTAAAATAGAAGTTTACATTTTCATACTTTTCAAATGGATCTTCAATAAAAATTTTCTGGATATTGAGCGCAGCTAAAGACTCTTTATAACTCACTTTCAAAACCGTCCCTATTTCCAGAATGATACTCCCATTTTCCAGACATACAGGCTTTGCTAAAATTTCATTTCCCTTTAATTCAGATACTAGATATTCTCTCATTTATTGTACCCCTGATACTTCCTGTCCCAACGGGACAATGGCTCGGATTGAAGAAATGTTTTTAATCTTCTTCCAGCTTGATTGACTTCTTAACACCCATTGCAATGTCTAATGCTTCTTTTTCCTCATCCGCAAGTACAATAATGGAATTACCACTTAAAATCTCTTTGATATAAGTATAACATCCCTCCCTGCTATGCATTGCATTGATAATGAACCCATCGTTTTTCTGGTCCAGCAACGCCAGAGAGAAACTTAATTTTCCACCCATTTCGTGAAAAGCATCATATTTAACCATTCCAACTTTTTGAAACGAATCTTTTAAACTTTCGGAAATCTTTTGGATATTTTCCCTGTTTTCCGTTTCGTATATAAGGAGCTCGTCCACCTGCTGAATCCGTTTGATTAAGGTGTCCTCCAGTGATTCTGCATTTTTCCCCATCATAAATGCTTCGTATTTCTTTTTTATTTTTCCCGTTTTTACTACATTTACAATAAGCAAAATAAACAGGATCAGCATAATGGCAGCCATAACAGTAAACGTCAGCAAAAAATCATCTACTGTAAAATATAATCCTATAAGGTCCGACTTCATGATTCCCTCCATTCTCTGTTCTGCAGTGGACATATGTTTTATTCTAAGGCCTAGTGGATGGACTGAAATAAATCCATAATTCTTTCTAATTCATCGTTGGAATAATACTCTATTTCAATTTTCCCTTTTTCTTTTCCTTTGTAATGGATGGCTACTTTTGTGCCAATAATGGACTTCAATTTTTGTTCCATATCCTCATAAAATAACGACATATTGTTCTCTTCCTGCTGCTTCGGCTGCTCTTGTTTCTGATTCTGTAGTTTCTTTACTAACTTTTCAGTTTCCCTTACACTTAATTTTCCATCAAAAATCTGCTGTGCAAGGCTGTATTGTTTTTCATGTTCCTCAATCCCAAGAAGGGCACGGGCATGCCCAGTGGAAATCAAATCATCCACCACCATCTGCTGCACCCGTTCATCCAGCTTCAAAAGACGGATGGAATTAGTAACTGATGTCCTGGATTTTGATACCCGTTCTGCCACCTCATCCTGCTTTAGGTTGAATTCCGTCAGCAGCCTTTTGAATGCAAGGGCTTCTTCAATTGGGTTCAGGTCTTCCCGCTGAATATTTTCGATAAGGGAAATCTCTACTGCTTCCCGGCCAGAAAGATTTTTAATAATAACAGGGACTTCTTTCATCCCTGCCATTTTGGCAGCTCTCCATCTTCTCTCACCGGCAATAATTTCAAAATAATCCTTTTTATCCTGCACCAACAATGGCTGTAGGATTCCATGCTGCTTTACTGATTCCGACAACTCCAGCAAGGAATCTTCATCAAAATTTTTTCTCGGCTGTTCCCTGTTAGGTTCTACTTTTGTGATTTTTACAAAGATTACTTCTTTATCCGGCTCGGGCTTTCTTGATTGTATGGGTTCTGCGACTCCAACCTTATTTGAAATAAGGCTGTCAAGCCCTTTCCCTAATCCACCCCTTTTCGCTGCTGCCATAATCAATTATCCTCTCTTTCTATCACTTCTTTTGCTAACAGACGATAACTTTCTGCACCGGTAGATTTTGTGTCATATAAGTTAATTGGCAGCCCATGGCTAGGGGCTTCTGCCAGACGAATATTTCTTGGGATAATTGTTTTGTAAATATTCGTATTTAAATTACTCTTTACATCTTCCACAACCTGCAAAGACAAATTTGTCCTTGCATCATACATTGTAAATACCACCCCTTCCATCTGAAGGCTTGGGTTCAGCCTTGCTTTCACCAAGTTAATGGTATGGATTAGCTGGCTCAGCCCTTCCAATGCATAATATTCACACTGGATTGGAACCAAAACGGTATCTGCAGTTGTCATTGCATTGATAGTAAGCATATTTAATGAAGGCGGGCAATCAATTAAAATAAATTCAAAATCCTCTTTTATGTAATCTACTTCATTTTTCAATATGTATTCCCTATCATCAATGCCAAGTAATTCAATTTCCGCACCTGCAAGGTTCACGTTTGACGGTATCACAAAGAGATTTTCAATGTCTGTCTGAATCATGCTTTCCCGGATGGTACATTCCCCAAGCATAAGTTCATACACCGTATGTTCCAATTCTGCCTTTTCTAATCCAAGCCCACTGGTCGTATTCCCTTGGGGGTCCATGTCAATGGTTAATACCTTTTTTCCTTGTTCCACAAGGCAGGCAGATAAGTTAATTGCTGTCGTAGTCTTACCTACCCCTCCTTTTTGGTTGGCTATTGCGATAATTCTTCCCATGTTTTCTCCTTCCTCTCATGCTACTACCATTATAACACCTTTCCTTGGCTATTACTATAGTTAATTGTATCTAAAAATGTTTCACGTGAAACATTTTCATTTGTGCATATAAAATGGGAAGGAAATGTTTCACGTGAAACATTTCCTTCCCTATTCATGGCCTTATATTACATAATTGCAATTCCCGGTATTCTGGAAAATCTAAGATAAGCCATTCTTCCACCCAATAGGGCTTTTAATCTTATCTTTTTCAGAACGCTATGGACAGCGGGGTATAAATCCATAAAAAAATATATAAACATATTCAAAACAAATTATATTCTTCAAAAAACATTAATCAGCTTATTTCTAATTGAAAATACGGCTGCCTGAGTCCTATCTGTCACATCTATCTTTTTAAAAATACTGGAAATATGGTTCTTTACAGTACGCTCACTGATATCTAATTTTTTACCAATTTCCTTATTATATAACCCTACTGACAATAATTTCAATACCTCTAATTCCCTTTTTGTCAATAAATTTATTTTTTCTTTCTCTATATCCCTTTCTACCATTTTTGAATTCAGCAAAGGAATCATACTTGGCTGTATATACGTTTCTCCTCTTACAACATGGGAGATAGCCTTCTTCAATTCCGCAGAATCGGACTCCTTCAGTAAATAACCGTCAATGCCAATTTCCACTGCTTTGAGTAAGAACTCAACCTCATTATGTACGGTCAATATTATTACTTTTACATTTACGTTCTCTTCTTTTAATTTTTCTAAAACCTCCAATCCATTCATGTTTGGCATATTAATATCCAACAACAATACCTGCGGAAGAACTTTTTCTAAAAGCATCAAACATTCAACTCCATCACAAGCTTCGCCTATCACTTCCACATCACCATTCAGTTCCAGTAATTGTTTCAAACCTTCCCTAACCATAGAATGATCATCTACAATCACGACTTTCGCTGACATCACTCATCCTCCTTATCAATTGGTATTTTCATAACAATCCTTGTTCCCTTTCCCGGCTCAGAATCGATATCTAATCTCCCAGAGAAAAGACATATGCGTTCCTGCATCATAGGTATTCCTAACCCTGAGCCGTCCTTTCTTTTTAAATTTT
This sequence comes from uncultured Lachnospiraceae bacterium, assembly GCA_910580195.1. Classification (GTDB taxonomy): domain Bacteria; phylum Bacillota; class Clostridia; order Lachnospirales; family Lachnospiraceae; genus Petralouisia. The sequence continues at coordinate 56,089 of CAJTWA010000023.1, read as the reverse complement.
GAATATCATTTATAATGAACCCATCCCCATCATCCTCAATAATAATACCAATACTGCTGCCCTCATATTTCACTTGTACCAAAACATGTTTTGCATTGGCATGTTCCAAAATATTATGGCATGCCTCCTGTACAATGCGTAAAATAGTTAAGGACATAATTGGAGGGAGTTCTATGGGTTCACCTAATGTTTCATATGAAACATTCAAAATTTCACTTTTACGGAGTATAGCAATCTCCTTCTCTATTGCATATCCCAAATGGATATCATCCAATGCCATAGGGCACAGTTCATAGATGACATCCCTTGTATCTTGGATAATATCCCGGATTTGCTTTGAAACCGCATGGAGTTCCAAGCGGCTGCGCACCGTATCTACATCTATAAATTTCGTGCATATTTCAATTTTATGTATCAAATTCGTGAAGGACTGTAGGGCAAAATCATGCATTTTTTTTGCCAGATACTGATGCTCTCTTTCCTGCATCTCTAAAAAACTCCAATGGTCCACTTCTGTTTTTTCTTTGAGAGTTTCTTTCATAAGTGAAGATTTTTCATTTTCACGTGCGGTTTTCAGCACATGTTCCAATTCTGCAAGATGTGTATTCAGCTTTGCAATTTCTGCTTCTAATTCCTCTATTTCTGCTTCGGTTTTCTTCTGTTCTTTCAGCAAAGACTCAATTTTCAAATGACTTTCGAAATCCACATCCCGCGGCGAAAAAGATTCAAAATTTTCATCTAACGAATTTTCCAAAGCTTGGATGAACTTTGAATTATCATCCAAAAGGACTTCCTTTTTGTGACATTCTGTTTCAAAATTTAATTTGCTCTCATACATCTCATGATGCAATTTTTCTAAATACTCAATAATCATAACTTTACCCTTTAGAACGTATGTTTTTACCATCATGCCATTCGCTTCCCTAGAAACAGCTTATGGATTAAGGCCTTCCAAAGCCCCTAATCTATGAATGGTAATTATATTTATTTTAATATAAAATGGGAAATATGAAAAGATATATTTTGAATTTTTTCGTATTTCTATTTCTTTTGTTTTAACACTTTTAAAAAACTGTCAAAATTCCTTTCCCAGATAGATTTTGTTTGTATATCCAGCCTATTTCGTCTATAATAGTAGTAGATAACTGCCAAGATACCGGCAAAAACAAAGAAGGAGGATGCTGTGATGAAAAAACAGGTTCGCAATGCCTTGCTGTTAAGCACTTTAACGACGATCAGCATTTATGGCATCAATAAAGCCATCAATATCTCATCTACATTAAAAAATTTGATGAAAACAGATAAGGGGAATTTTTTCAACTGGAGGTATGGGAATATTTTTTACACCAAACAGGGGAAAGGTAGCCCCCTGCTCCTCATCCATGATTTAACCCCTGCTTCTTCCTCTTATGAATGGGAGCGGATTGCGAAACACCTTGCAAAGCGCCATACTGTTTACAGCCTTGATTTGCTGGGATGCGGAAGGAGCAGCAAGCCAAATATGACTTACAGCAACTTTCTGTTTGTACAGCTGCTGACAGATTTCACGAAAAATGTAATCGGGACAAAACCGGATATTATTGCTACTGGGAATTCTGCTTCTTTTGTGCTGATGGCCTGCAATATGGAGCCGGAATACTTTAACAAAATTATTATTATCAATCCTGCCCCACTGGAAGAACTGGCGAAAACACCGAACAAGCGGAAAAATACCTTGAAGTTCTTACTTGACCTCCCTGTGTTTGGCACTATGGTTTACAACCTGGCTTTTAGCCAAAGAAGCATAAGGCAGACCTTCCAAAAATATTTTTACAAGGAACATATGGTTCCCAGCAGGATTATCGATACTTATTATGAAGCAGCACATATGGAAAATAGCCGAGGAAAATATTTGCTGTCCAGCATAAAAGCAAATTATACAAATATTAATATTGTCCATGCATTGAAAAAAATTAATAACAGCATTTACTTAATTGGCAGCAAGGGAAATGAAAATATGGGGCGTATTATTGATTCTTATATTTCTTATAACCCCTCCATTGAGTCTTCCTTTGTCGGGGATTCGAAATACCTTGCCCAGTTGGAAACGCCTGAAAAGCTGATAGATATTTTGAATTTGTATTTGGATCCTGTCAAATAGAACTGGAATTCCTGCAAAGCAGCCAATGCTTTCTAGCAAATTGGCTGCTTTGCGGGAGTCCCTGCTTTGCGGGGATAGGCTTTTGGTGTTTTCTTTTTCTTTTCTATCTGTATCAATGACCTTGATAAATCTGTTTCTGGCAGGGTAAATTTTTCTATGCTTTTCAATTTCCCGCCTAGGATGGAAATTGCTTTTTGGGCTTTTGCCGCTTCTTCTTCAATTTCCCCAGATTTATAGGAAATAAAAGTCCCCCCTACTTTTACAAAAGGCAGGCAGTATTCGGACAGTGAAGACAGATTAGCTACTGCCCGGGATACGCACAAGCCAAACTTTTCCCTATATTCCGGCTTCACTGCCAATTCTTCCGCCCTGCCGTGTACAGCGGTAATCCCAGATAAATGCAACGCTTCGATTACTTCTTGTAAAAATATAATACGTTTGTTTAAAGAATCCATCAATACAAGGTTCAATTCCGGGAAGGCAATTTTAAGGGGGATTCCCGGAAAACCTGCGCCTGTTCCTAAATCTAAGGCCCGGATACTTTGGTTTAAGTCTATGCATTTGGTTAAACTTAAAGAATCTAGAAAATGCTTTTCCACTGCATCTTCCCATTGCGTAATGGAGGTTAAATTCATGACCTTATTTTTTTCTACCAACATTCCATAAAATTTTAAGAACTGGTTTATTTGTGCTTCAGAACATGTAATTCCTAATTGGTCCAAGCCTTTATAAAATTTTTCCAATTGATATCCTGTATGATTTTCACTGAAATTTTCTTCCAACCCATAATGCCCTGAATGATGTTCTCTCAAATTTTTTTCCAACTTATTTTCTCCTAAATAACTTCTGTCATATATCTTTATTGGTATCCTTACGCCCACACTGCAAACCTTCCCTCAGCCTTTCCTATACGGACGGATCAGGGGTACGCTAACTTTTTTGCCCTTCCTTACGGTACATCTGCTCCAAGTATACCAGCAGCACTGAAATGTCTGCGGGGGATACCCCGGAAATTCTGGAAGCCTGCCCTACATTTACCGGCTGGTACAGGTTCAGCTTCTGCTTTGCCTCAATCCGCAGGCCGCTCACTTGGCTGTAATCAAAATGTTCGGGAAGTTTTTTATGCTCCAGCTTTTTAAAATCCTTTACTTGCTTTAACTGGCGCTTGATGTAACCGTCATATTTAATATTGATATTGACTTGCTCTGCAACCTCTTCTGGTAAATCAGGCCTTTCTTGATCAATTTCAGCTAAAATTCCATAAGAAAGTTCGGGCCTCCGGATTAACTCCGCTAAATTTGCCCCAGTTTTTAAGGGAGCGCTGCCATGTTCCTCCAAAAGTTTTTGGACCAAAGGATTCGCACCGATTTTCACCTGCTGCACCCGTTCGGTTTCCTTTTCAATCAAGCGTTCTTTTTCCAATACCCATTCATACCGTTCCTTTGGGATTAGCCCAACCTCATACCCTATTTTGGAAAGGCGCAAATCTGCATTATCTTGGCGGAGCAGCAAGCGGTATTCTGCCCTTGAAGTCATCATCCGGTAAGGTTCCCTGTTTTCTTTTGTCACAAGGTCATCAATCAGGACCCCAATATAGGACGTGGACCGGTCCAAGACCAAAAGCTCTTTCCCCTTTACAGACATGGCTGCATTAATCCCAGCCACCAGCCCTTGGGCCGCTGCCTCTTCATATCCGGAACTCCCGTTAAACTGCCCTCCGGAAAACAAACCTTTTACTGCCTTAAACTCCAAGGTTGGATAAAGCTGCCTTGGGTTTATGCAGTCGTATTCAATGGCATATGCGTTGCGGACAATTTTTACATGCTCAAGCCCTGCAACCGTCCGGTACATTTCGTACTGGACATCTTCCGGCAAAGAACTGGACATGCCGCCCACATACATTTCATTGGTAGAAAGCCCTTCCGGTTCAATAAAAACTTGGTGCCGTTCCTTATCGGAAAACTTTACGACCTTGTCCTCTATGGAAGGGCAATACCTTGGCCCAGTCCCTTCAATCATGCCGGAATACAAAGGGGAGCGGTCCAAATTCTCCCGGATGATGCCGTGGGTTTTCCCATTGGTATAAGTCAGCCAGCAGGAAACCTGCTCAATCTGCACATCCTTAGGGTTGGTGGTAAAAGAAAAAGGCACAACGGTGCTGTCCCCTTTTTGCTCCTGCATTTTCGAAAAATCAATGGAACGGCTGTCAACCCTTGCCGGCGTCCCTGTCTTAAAGCGGAACAATTCTATGCCATGCTCCCGCAAAGAATCTGACAGCCCATTGGCAGCCTGCAGCCCATTTGGGCCAGTATAATTTACAACATCCCCATACAAACACCTGGACTTTAAGTATGTGCCAGTGCAAAGCACAACTGCCTTACTGTAATAACTGGCGCCGGAAAAAGTTTTTACGCCTTTCACTGCCCCATCTTCTACAATCAGTTCTGTCACCTCTGCCTGCCGGATGGTAAGGTGTTCTGCCTGTTCCAGAGTCCTGCGCATTTCCCTGCTGTATTCTGCTTTATCTGCTTGGGCACGTAAGGAATGGACTGCAGGGCCTTTGGAAACATTCAGCATTTTTGACTGGATAAATGTCCGGTCAATGTTAATTCCCATCTGCCCCCCCAGTGCATCGACTTCCCTTACTAAATGGCCTTTGGAGCTTCCTCCGATATTCGGGTTGCAGGGCATCAATGCAATACTTTCAATGCTTACCGTAAATACAATGGTTTCCAAGCCCAGCCTTGCACAGGCAAGGGCTGCTTCACACCCTGCATGTCCTGCCCCTACCACGCACACATCATATTCCTCTGCCACAAAAGACATAGGTATTCCCCTTTCTTTTCAGAATTTCCAGAAAAATTTCATCCTGCAAATCTTTCTTCTGCCGGTTTTTCTGTGATATTTCTTATTTTCCCATACTTAATTTCATCCGGCAAGCCTTCTGCTGCCGGTTTTTTCTTAAAAATTCCCTATTTTCCCATACAAAATTTTGAGAAAATTTCATTCACCAAATCTTCCCCTACCGACTCCCCTGTGATATTCCCTAATTCCTCACATGCGTCTGTAAGGTCGATGGAATAAAAATCCTCCGGCATCCTATCTTCAATGCTCTGCTTTACCATAGACAGGCTGCAAAGCGCAGACTGCAAAGCAGATTTCTGCCGTACATTTGTAATGTAAATTTCATTGTGCAACGAAAGATCCCCATGGAAAAACATCTCTTTGATTGCCTGTTCCAATCCTTCCATACCCTTCCCATCCTTTACGGAAACCGTAAGGATGGGATAGCCCATGCCATCCTGCCCCATCTGGGCGCGGACCAAATCCTCTGTAACTGCTTGGCCCAAATCTGATTTGTTTAACAGCACAATTACTTTTTTCCCATCATTTTTTCCAGAAAGCAGGCTTAAGATTTCTTCATCATCCTTATCTAAACAAGCGGAGGAGTCTACCATAAACAATACAAGATCCGCCTGCCCTAAATAAGATTTTGCCCTGTCCACGCCAATCCGCTCCACTTTATCTTCCGTATCCCGTATGCCAGCCGTGTCAACCACATTCAGGGTAATCCCGTTCAAGTTAATCTGTTCTCTTAAAGCATCACGGGTTGTCCCTGCAATGTCTGTCACAATGGCCCGCTCTTCCCCTGCCAGCAGGTTCATCAAGGAAGACTTTCCCACATTTGGCTTTCCAATAATTACGGTATTAATGCCTTCTTTCAGAAGTATCCCATTCTCTGAAGAGGAAACCAAGCTGCTGATTTGGCATGACAAATCTTCCACTGTCCCCAGAAGTCTGTCCCCATAACCTTCCATCGAAATATGCTCCGGGTCATCCAGCGCCGACTCAATAAATGCGATTTCATGGAGCAGCTTTCCCCGTATCTTTTGGACCTCCTGCTTTACCGTCCCCTGAAGCTGGCGGAGGGATGACTCTAAGGCAAAATCATTCTGGGCATTAATCACGTCTATCACAGATTCTGCTTGGGACAAATCAATCCTCCCGTTCAAAAAAGCCCGCTTCGTAAATTCCCCGGGCTCTGCCAGCCTTGCGCCAAATTTGACAGCCGTTTCCAGAATACGCGTTAGGACCAATGTACCCCCATGGCAGTCAATTTCCACGGTGTCCTCCCTTGTATACGTATTAGGTGATTTCAAAACCAGCACCATTACTTCATCCACCACTTTATCCCCATCATAGATATAGCCATAATGCACAGTATGGCTGGCTGCTTGGGACAATATTTTATTTCCTTTCTTTGGGTGGTAAATCTTATCAATGACGGAAAAAGCCTCCTCCCCGCTGATACGGACAATCCCAATCCCAGAATTTGCCATGGCAGTGGCTATGGCAGCTATTGTATCTGTTTTCAATTGAATCTCCTACTCTCTTTTTTAAACCAGAAAGGCTTTCTCAAAGAACTGCAAGGTATTTTGAGAAAGCCTTTCCGGCATACGCCAATCCCTTCTTGCCCAAACCATCCATAAAACCATGATGCCCAAGGCAAGCCCGATACACCAAATTTTTGGATAAAACCTAGGAATTGGCTGCTTTATTGTTATTATTTCTTTTCAGTGTAACTACCACATGGCGGTAAGGCTCTTCCCCTTCGCTGTGGGTGCTCACATAGCGGTCATTCTGCAATGCTGAATGGATCACACGCCGTTCAAATGGGTTCATCGGTTCCAAAGAAACGGAATGTTTGGTCCGTTTTACCTTATAAGCAATGTTCTTGGCAAGATTTTCCAGAGTATCCCTTCTCCTCTTCCTATAATCCTCTGTGTCAATCTTAACCTTCACATACTCTGTGACTTGTTTCCCAACGGCAAGGTTTGTCAGATATTGGAGGGAATCTAAGGTTTGTCCGCGTTTTCCAATTAAAACACCCATCTCTTCGCCTTTTAATTCCACATCAACAACTTTTCCATCTTCACTTTTATTAATCAAAATTTCTACATCCATGTCCATGGCTTGGAATACGCTGCTTAAGAAATCATTGACATAATCTTCAATATCTGATTTTTTGCGGACTTTAATGACCGCTGGCCTGCTCCCTATCCCAAGAAACCCGGAGCTTCCTTTTTCTATTACTTCGTATTCAATCTTATCACTGGTAGTTCCAAGTTTTACAAGGCTTTCCGTGATAGCGTCATCTACGGTCTTTGCTGAAACTTCAATAAAATCCATTCAAATTCCCCCTGTTACATCACTTGTTATTGCGTTCGTTAAACTCTTTTACCATATTAGCCTTTTCCAAAAGGCTGCCTTTCCTAGCTGTCCTTGCATACTCTTCTGTTTTGCGGATTCTCTGTTCCTTTTCCGCAGTGCTGACAGGTTCTGCAATCTTCCTTGTGTTCATTCTGGCAGCGTTCGCTATCTGGTTCTCGTAAATACCCTGCTTCTCCTTTTTCTTCTTCGCCTTTTCCTTGTTTTTCTCAATGATTACTTCCAAATCAAGGTTCTTCATGTATTTATTCAGGAAGAACTGCTGGCCGCAACGGATGACAGAACCGGAAACCCAGTAAATCCCAAGGCCTACCGGTACCGAAAATACCATAAACAGGGAAAACAGAGGCATTACCGTGTTCATGGTCTTAAGCTGCCTTGCCATAGCGTCGTTCTCCCCTCCAGCAGAATTGCTGGCATTGGGCATCAGCTTCAGGCTCAATACTTGGGAGCCGTAAGATGCCAACGGGATTAATATGGCGCCTAAAATTAAGAGAAAATCTTTATTTCCCCATCCAGTCCCAATCAGGTTCATGGGGGAATTGGCAATATTGATGCCAAAAAAATCGTTAAAATGCGCAACTGCAGCTTCTGTAGAGCTGATAATGTCTGTCAGTCCGGCAAAGCTGCCCTTTAAAATCTCCCAGCCTTGGCCCGGCAGTGCATACAGCACGTCGATAATGGAATTGGCAGTTGTAGCCGCTGTTTCAAAATTAAGCTTTACAAGCCCTACATTGGCTTCTTTCAGGAAAGATGACATAATATCCTGATACCCATCCACACCCATGATTTTTTCCACCAACGGGGTATATACTTCCTTGACGCTCCCTACGTATGCAGGTACATTCCGGATTACCTGATACATGGCAAGCATGATGGGGAAGTTAATCAATAGCTGCACGCAGCTGCCCATGGTGGAAACACCGTATTTCTGGTAGACCATCTGGGTTTCTTCATTCATTTTCTGTATGGATACCTGATCTTTTTTATTCTTATACTTTTCCCGGATGGCATTGATTTCAGGGCTCATTTCCTGTTGGAGCCTTGAGAACTTCTGCTGCTTGTAAGTAAGCGGAAGCATCAAAAAATAAATAATGAACGTAAACAAAATAATACACAATGCAATATTCTGGATGCCGAATACATGATGCAGAAACATGTACAGGCCATTCATAATATAGCCGATAAGTTTCGCAATCGGACCTAGTATTTTGCCAGAATACTGGGTCAGTATAATTTCTGTCAATACACAAACCTCCTATTTATGGAACCGGATCATATCCGCCTTTTGAAAAAGGGTTGCATCTTACTATCCTCCATGCGGCCAGCAGTGACCCCTTGCATGCGCCGTACTTCTCTATGGCCTCAAGCCCATAAGAGGAGCAGGTGGGGTAATAAGGGCATTTCGTTGTTTTTAAGGGCGATAGGTACATCCTATACAGATTGATTAAGGCAATTAATAGTTTTTTCAAAATATTCCATCTTCTTTTCTTACTAAAATGTGATGAAGTCCCCCTAAGTGCAGCAATGCCCGCTCTGTTTCCTGGTATGTGGCATGCCTGGCCGCTGCCCTTGCAATGACTACAATATCCAAATGGTTCTCAAACATTTCTTCCTGTAATCGGTAGGCTTCCCGTACTAATCTTGTAATATGATGTCTTATAACACTATTTCCTACTTTTTTGCTTACTGATATTCCTAATCGGTTCTTTTCCAAATGGTTTTCCAGAACGTACATAACAAAAAAACGGTTTGCATAAGATTTCCCACGCTTATATACGTTCTGGAAGTCGCTGTTCTTCTTCAATGATTCTGAGAATTCCATAACTCTTGCTGCCCCTCTGCAAAGATCCCCTTGAGGGGATTTTTTATTTGCTGGAACAAAATTGGCAAGCCCGCTTCAGCTCCCCCATCCCATCAGTCTTGAGGGGGGTGCCAATTTTGCGTGCCGAGCACGGCCGCCTTGGCGGCATAAAACCCTTCGTGCGGGTGCAAAACCCCCGGAGGGTTTTATCTTATAGGGAAACCACGGACTTTAACACTTCACAGTAATACGGCTTTTCCTATAAGATAAGAAGAAAGACCACAATTGATGTGGCCTAAGCTGACAATCTCTTTCTTCCTTTTAACCTTCTTGCAGCCAGTACTCTCCTGCCGCCTTTTGTACTCATTCTTTTCCGAAATCCATGGACCCTCTTGCGGGATCTTTTCTTGGGTTGATATGTCATTTTCACGGGTCATCCACCTCCTCTGTGTTAGAAAACATCATGTTTTATTATATCAAAAAATACGCCTAAGTCAAGCTATTTCAGGATATTTGTTAAGAAAATGCAAATGTTGATATGTTTTCAACAGGATTTTACAAAAATTTCATTTTCCTTGTTTTTTCCAGAGTTATGCACATGTTTATATATAATAAGGAAAGAAAAAGTTTTATCCACAAGTTATCCACATTTTCCACATTCAAAAAAGTTATCCATATTTTGTGGATAACTTGTGGAAAACTTTTTGGTATCTTGTGAATATCCACGCTATTTTTCTGGAATCCACTGGAAAACCAAGGGATTTTCCCATGTAGATATGTTTATAGGGATTTTGTTCATAAAATTGACAAGCTGATTTCCACAGCAGGCGCCGCCTTTTTTATAAACTGTTATCAACAGCCTGTACACAAACCCACATTTTTTTCTATTTATCCACATTGCTGCCCTAATTTACGCAAACTTATCCCAAAACGGAACATTAAGGGCTTTATGTTTCTTACATTATCCCCTGTACCTGTATAAAATTTTAATTGATTATTTGGCCGATTTGCGTTATTATAGAGTATGGAATACTACGAATTCAAAAAAAGGAATATTGGAGATGACTATGGAACTAATTTTAGAAAAATGGGAAGAAATATTATTGACAGTAAAAGAAGAGCATGAACTTACAGATATTTCCTTTGACAACTGGTTAAAGCCATTGACCATCTACAACATCGAAGGAGAAAAACTTTATATTGTGGTTCCAACCGGGCAAATGGGGATTAACTACATTACAAAAAAGTATGAACTTCCTATTAAAGTAGCCATTGAAGAGATTACGGGGATCAAATATGAACTGAACTTTATCCTGCCGGAACAGGCGGAACAGCTAAAAGCCCGCCGCAGCAGGAACCCAGATTTTGTACAAGGTACGGAAAAAAGTAATCTTAACCCTAATTATACCTTTGAAAGCTTCGTAGTCGGCAAGAACAATAAATTTGCACACGCTGCCAGCCTTGCAGTTGCAGAATCTCCCGGCGAGGTTTACAACCCCCTGTATATTTACGGAGGGCCGGGCCTTGGGAAAACCCACTTAATGCAGTCCATCGGACATTTTATCCTGCAGCAGCAGCCGGAAAAAAAAGTCATTTACGTAACTTCCGAAGAATTTACCAATGAAGTGATTGATTCCATCCGTAACGGGAATGCTTCCGCCATGACGAAGCTGCGGGACAAATACCGTACCGTGGATGTGCTGATGATTGACGATGTGCAGTTTATTATTGGGAAAGAAAGCACGCAGGAAGAATTTTTCCATACCTTCAACGTGCTCCATTCTGCTGGGAAGCAGATTATCTTATCTTCTGACAAGCCGCCCAAGGAAATGGAAACCTTAGAAGAACGGATCCGTTCCCGTTTTGAATGGGGGCTTTTGGCAGATATCAGCTATCCTGACTATGAAACAAGGATGGCTATTTTAAGGAGGAAACAAGAAGTTGACGGGTTCCATCTGGATGATGAAATCCTTGATTATATTGCCAGCAACATCAAATCCAACATCCGGGAACTGGAAGGGGCATGGAACAAGCTACTGGCATTTTCAAACTTAGAGCATACGGAAATTACTATGGATGTTGCAGTCCATGAACTCCAGAATATTATTTCACCGGACAAACCGAGGGAAATTACGCCCCAGTTAGTCATTGAGATTGTAGCCGAGCATTTTAATATTTCCACCAACCAGATGATTTCCAAGAACCGGAGCAGCGAAATCGCAAAGCCCCGGCAGATTGCCATGTACCTATGCAAGAACATGACTTCTGCCCAGTTGGAAACCATCGGCGCGCTCCTTGGAGGCAGGGACCATTCCACCATTATCCATGGGATTAAGAAAATTACAGAAGAATACAAGAACGACGAGAATTTCAACCACCTGATTGAAACCATAAAGAAAAAAATCAACCCAAATTAAACCTTATGGCCAATATCAGGCGTTTCCAAGCAATGTGGATAACTACCTTTAAAATTTGTGGAAAGGGCCTGATAACATGCATATTCATCCACATTTAAAAAATTTTGCAAATCTGCCCGTTTTACCCATCCAGATTTATACACAGCTTGTCCCCACATTTTCAAGGGGGAATTCACAGGGTTATACAGCATGAAAAATGCCCCAAACCCCCTAAAGTACAAGCTTTAAGGACTTATTCACTTATACACAGGCCCTATTACGATTAAGATGAATCTTCTAACTATAATTTTATCTTTAAGCTCAGGAAGGAGTTATTCACACTATGAAAATTATCTGTTCCAAACAAAACCTGTTACACGGCGTCACTACCGTATCAAAAGCTGTGCCTTCTAGGACTACCATGGCAATCCTGGAATGTATCTTGATTGACGCATCTACAAATGAAATAAAACTAATGGCAAATGATACAGAACTTGGGATTGAAACAATTATTGAAGGGGACATCAAAGAACATGGGGTAATTGCATTGGATGCCCGCATGTTTTCAGAAATTGTAAGGAGGTTCTCAGATGATGACGTTACCATAGAAGCAGACGCTTCTTATAAAACATTGATTACCTGTGGAAATGCCAAGTACGACATTATCGGGAAATCCGGGGAAGATTTCTTTTATATCCCATATATAGAAAAAAACAGGCCGGTTGCCATTTCCCAGTTTACCTTAAAGGAAGTAATCCGGCAGACTATTTTTTCTATTTCTGACAATGACAATAACAAGCTGATGACGGGGGAGCTTTTTGAAATAAAGGAAAACCAGCTGAAAGTGGTTTCCTTGGACGGCCACCGCATTTCCATCCGCAATATTGTGCTGAAGGAAAATTATGAGGGCTGCAAGGCGGTTGTGCCCGGCAAGACCTTACAGGAAGTGAGCAAAATCCTTTCTGGGAATGTGGAGGACATTGTAAATATGTTCTTTACGGATAATTATGTGATTTTTGAATTTGACAAGACAACGGTAGTTTCACGCCTGATTGAAGGGGAGTATTTCCGGATTGAACAGATGCTTTCCTCTGATTATGAAACGAAAATCAGGATTAATAAGCGGGGGCTCCTTGACTGTATCGACCGCACAATCCCGCTGGTAAAAGAAGGGGATAAAAAGCCGATTATCATGAATATCACAGACGGCAATATGGAAATGAAAATCAAGTCCTTTGCCGGTACCATGAATGAAAATATCTCCATCCAAAAAGATGGGAAAGATATTATGATAGGTTTTAACCCTAAATTTTTTATTGATGCGCTGCGTGTCATTGACGAGGAGGAAATTACCCTGTTTATGGTAAACCCAAAGGCTCCTTGCTTTATTAAGGATGATAATGAAACATTTATCTATTTGATCCTGCCGGTGAATTTTAATGCCGCTTCGAATTAGGGATTTGAAGATTTTCCCAAATTATTATTTAAGCGGTTGGTATGGTACTGGGAAATTGTTTGGCATATGGGAAAGGAATTTTTTATGGAACAGATAAAGTTAAAAGGGGAGTCCATTAAGCTGGGCCAAGCCCTTAAGGCGGCCAATTTGGTGGATTCCGGGGTTATGGCGAAATTAGTGGTACAGGACGGCCTTGTAAAGGTGAATGGGAAAGTGGAAACCCAGAGGGGGAAAAAATTAACCAACGGGGACATTGTTTCCTTTGAAGGGGAAACAATTGAAATCCTGCAATGATTTTAAAGTCTGTAGCGTTAAGCCAGTTCCGCAATTACAGCGACTTATATCTGGAATTTGACAGGGGGACCAATATTTTCTATGGGGACAATGCCCAAGGGAAAACAAATTTATTGGAATCTATCTATGTCAGCGGGACGACGCGTTCCCATAAAGGGAGCAAGGACCGGGAACTGATAAAGTTCGGGGAAGAAGAAGCCCATATCCGCACTGTGGTAGAGAAAATGGAAAAGGAATACCAGATTGACATGCATATCAAGAAGGCCCGGTCCAAGGGAATTGCCATCAATAAGGTGCCAATCAAAAAGGCTTCGGAGCTATTCGGCATCTTGAATATTGTGTTTTTTTCCCCGGAAGATTTGAATATGATAAAGAATGGGCCCGCAGAGCGGCGCAGGTTCTTGGATTTTGAATTATGCCAGCTGGATAAAGTCTATCTGTTCCAGCTTATGAAGTATCATAAGGCTTTGGCCCAAAGGAATAAGCTGTTAAAGGATATCCAGTTCCGGCCGGACCTCCGGGATACCCTTCCGGTCTGGGATATGCAGCTTGCAGAATATGGGAAGAAAATAATTGCTTCACGCCAGAATTTTGTAGGGCGGCTGAATGAGATTGTACATGGGATACATAAGAAGATTTCCGGCGGGAAGGAAGAGCTTTTCTTAAGCTATGAGCCGGATGTGGAAGAGATGCAGTTTGAGGAAGCATTAGTAAAGAATCAGGAAAAGGATTTGAAATTTGGCATGACTTCTGTGGGGCCCCACAGGGATGACATGTGTTTTCTGGACCATAACATTGACATCCGCAGGTTTGGTTCTCAGGGACAGCAGCGGAGCTGTGCGCTTTCTTTAAAACTTTCAGAAATAGAGCTGGTAAAATCATCCATCCATGAAACGCCTGTTTTGATTTTGGATGATGTGCTGTCGGAGTTAGACAGCAGCCGCCAGAATTTCCTGTTGAACAGTATTCATGATATTCAGACGGTTATTACATGCACGGGGTTAGATGAGTTTGTGAAAAACAGGTTTGAAATAAATAAAGTTTTTAAGGTGGTAAATGGGACTGTAAAAGCTGAGAACAGTTTTTAGGGATTGGAGGAATTGGATGAGCACTAACACAAATACAAATGCGGAATATGGAGCAGACCAGATTCAGATTCTTGAGGGGTTAGAAGCGGTTCGGAAACGGCCGGGGATGTATATCGGGAGTACTTCCCTGCGGGGGCTTCACCACCTTGTCTATGAGATTGTAGACAATTCCGTGGATGAAGCGCTGGCGGGTTATTGCGATACGATAGAAGTGCGTATTTTGAAAGACAACTGTATCCGGGTGACGGACAATGGCCGGGGCATCCCGGTAGGGATTAACCATAAAGCGGGCCTTCCTGCTGTGGAGGTTGTATTTACCGTGCTTCATGCAGGCGGGAAATTCGGCGGAGGGGGCTACAAGGTGTCCGGGGGCTTGCATGGGGTAGGGGCGTCTGTGGTAAATGCGCTGTCCAATTGGCTGGAAGTAGAAATTTTCTTTGAAGGGAAGGTCTATAAGCAGCGGTATGAACGGGGCAAGAGCATGTACCCCTTAAAAGTAGCCGGGGACTGCGAGCCGGAAAAAACAGGGACGCAGGTGACTTTTTGCCCGGATGGGAGTATTTTCGAGGATACCGTGTACGATTATGATACCTTAAAGCAGCGGCTTAGGGAAATGGCTTTCCTGACCAAGGGCATTAAAATCCGCCTGATTGACGAGCGGGAAGGGCTGGAACAGGAAAAGGAATTCCACTACGAAGGGGGCATTAAGGAATTTGTCACCTATCTGAACCGCAGCAAGGAAGCCCTTTATGGTGACGTGATTTACTGCGAAGGGGAGAAAGACGGGGTCTATGTGGAAGTTGCCATGCAGCACAACGACTCCTACAACGACGCTACCTACAGCTTTGTGAATAATATTACCACGCCGGAAGGGGGCACCCATCTGGCAGGGTTCCGCAATGCATTGACGAAGACTTTCAATGCGTATGCGAAAGCAAATAAGATTTTAAAGGAAAATGAAGCAGCCCTTTCCGGGGACGATATCCGGGAGGGCATGACGGCCATTATCAGCGTAAAAATACAGGAGCCCCAGTTTGAAGGCCAGACGAAGCAAAAGCTGGGGAACAGCGAGGCAAGGGGCGCGGTGGACAATGTGGTGAGCGAGCAGCTTACGTATTTTCTGGAGCAGAACCCGGCTGTGGCAAAGGCAATTTGTGAAAAATCATTGCTGGCCCAACGGGCAAGGGAGGCTGCTAGGAAAGCGCGGGACTTAACGAGGCGCAAAACTGCCTTGGAAAATACCTCCCTTCCGGGAAAATTGGCAGACTGCTCAGACAAAGATCCGAAAAACTGTGAAATTTTTATTGTGGAAGGGGATTCTGCCGGGGGCTCTGCAAAGACGGCAAGGAGCCGGGCCACCCAAGCCATCCTTCCCCTGCGTGGGAAAATCCTGAATGTGGAGAAGGCAAGGCTTGACAAAATCTATGGAAATGCAGAAATTAAGGCTATGATTACAGCCTTTGGCACGGGCATCCATGATGATTTTGATATTTCAAAGCTAAGGTACCATAAGATTATTATTATGACGGATGCGGACGTGGACGGCGCCCATATCAGTACGCTGATGCTGACCTTCATGTACCGTTTTATGCCGGAACTGATTAAGCAGGGCTATGTATACCTTGCAAAGCCGCCGCTGTTTAAGGTTGAGAAAAATAAGAAAATTTGGTATGCCTATGACGAAGTGGAATTGGACCAAATCTTAAAGGAAATCGGCAGGGATGGGAACAACAAAATCCAGCGTTACAAGGGCCTTGGGGAGATGGACCCGGAACAGCTCTGGGAAACTACCATGGACCCAGAAACAAGGATTTTGGAGCGCGTGACAATCAATGATGAAACTGCCGCGGAGATTGATTTGACATTTACTACCTTGATGGGGGATAAGGTAGAGCCAAGGCGGGAATTTATTGAAGCCAATGCAAAGTATGTGCAGAATTTGGACGTCTGACAGCATAGGAGGCAGCGGTGCTTGCAGGAAAATGAACGGAGGAAAATAGATGGATGACAAAATATTTGACCGGGTGGATGATGTTGACTTAAAGAAAACCATGGAAAAATCGTATATTGATTACGCCATGAGCGTCATTGCATCCCGCGCCCTCCCTGACGTCAGGGACGGGTTAAAACCGGTGCAGCGGCGTATCCTTTATGCCATGATAGAGCTGAATAATGGCCCTGACAAGCCCCACCGGAAATGCGCCCGTATTGTCGGCGATACCATGGGTAAATACCACCCCCACGGGGATAGTTCCATTTACGGCGCGTTGGTGAATATGGCGCAGGAGTGGTCCACCCGCTATATGCTGGTAGACGGCCATGGGAATTTTGGCTCTGTGGACGGCGACGGCGCGGCAGCCATGCGTTACACGGAGGCTCGCTTAAGCAAAATTTCCATGGAAATGCTGGCGGACATCAACAAAGACACCGTTGATTTTGGGCCGAACTTTGACGAAACGGAAAAAGAGCCGCTGGTGCTCCCCTCCCGGTTCCCCAACCTGTTAGTCAACGGGACAACAGGGATTGCAGTGGGCATGGCGACGAATATCCCGCCCCACAACCTGCGGGAAGTGATAGGGGCCGTAGTGAAAATTATTGATAACCGGATTGAGGAAGACAGGGACACCGAAATTGAGGAAATCCTTAAGATTGTCAAAGGCCCGGATTTTCCCACCGGCGGCATGATCCTTGGGACTTCCGGCATCGACCAAGCATACCGGACAGGGCGCGGGAAAATCAAGGTGCGCGCCGTTTCCGATATTGAAGCCATGGCAAACGGCAAGAACCGGATTGTGGTGACAGAGCTGCCCTATATGGTAAATAAGGCTAGGCTGATTGAAAAAATTGCAGATTTGGTCCGGGACAAGAAGGTGGACGGCATTACGGATTTGCGGGATGAATCCAACCGGGAAGGCATGCGCATCTGCATTGAGCTGCGCCGGGACGTGAACCCCAATGTCATCTTGAACCAGCTCTATAAGCATACCCAATTGCAGGATACTTTTGGGGTAATTATGCTGTCGCTGGTAAATAATGAGCCAAAAGTCCTGAATTTAAACGACATGCTGGGCCATTACTTAAAGCACCAGAAGGAAGTTGTCACCAGAAGGACAAAATACGAGCTGAATAAGGCAGAAGAACGCGCCCATATTTTGCAAGGCCTCCTTGCTGCCCTCGACCATATTGATGAAGTTATCAGTATTATCCGGGGCAGTGAAAATGTGCAGCTTGCAAAGGCGAAGCTGATGGAACGCTTTGGGTTTTCCGATGCGCAGGCACAGGCAATTGTAGACATGCGGCTCCGTGCGCTGACCGGCTTGGAGCGGGGCAAGCTGGAGGCAGAATACAACCAGCTGATGGAACTGATTCAGGAATTAAAAGCCATCCTTGCAGACGAGAAAAAACTCCTAGGCGTTATCCGCAAGGAGATTATGGCAATTTCCGATAAATTTGGGGATGACCGTAGGACTTCCATCGGCTTTGACGAGTATGACATTTCCATGGAGGACTTAATCCCAGTTTCCAATACCGTAATTACCATGACAAAATTGGGCTACATCAAGCGCATGAGCGTCGATAATTTCCGCAGCCAGAACCGGGGCGGCAAGGGGATTAAGGGGATGGAAACGATTGAGGATGATTACATAGAAGAGCTCCTTATGACGACCACCCACCATTTCCTCATGTTCTTTACCAACACAGGGAAAGTGTACCGGATGAAAGCATACGAAATCCCAGAAGCAGGCCGTACCGCAAGGGGCACCGCAATCATAAACCTGCTGCAGCTGCAGCCCGGGGAGAAAATAACGGCAGTCATTCCCATCAAGGAATACAAAGACGACCACTTCCTGTTCATGGCAACTAAAAATGCAATTGTAAAGAAAACGCCTGTCACCGATTACGCCAACGTCCGCAAGAAAGGCCTAGCAGCCATCAACCTGCGGGAAGAGGACGAGTTAATTGAAGTAAAAATGACCGACAACACCAAGGATATGATACTTGTCACCCGTTACGGCCAATGCATCCGTTTCCACGAAACCGACGTCCGGAGCACCGGAAGGACCTCCATGGGCGTCATTGGCATGAACTTGTCTGACCGGGACGAAGTCGTAGGCATGCAGATGAACACCCAAGGGGAATACCTCCTCATTGCTTCCGAAAAAGGCCTCGGCAAGCTCACAAGGATGGAAGAGTTCACCCCCCAGAACCGGGGCGGCAAAGGCGTAAAATGCTATAAAATTACCGAAAAAACCGGCAATATCATAGGCGTAAAAGCCGTTAACCAAGAAAATGAAATCATGATGATTACCACCGAAGGCATTATCATCCGCATGAAGGTAGAAGGCATTTCCGTCCTAGGACGCGTAACCTCCGGCGTAAAACTCATGAACTTGGACGAAGACATCACCGTTGCCAGCATCGCCAAAGTCCGTGAAGACCAGTCCCTCATTGATGAATCCAACAAGGAAGAACTCCTGACGGAAGAGGAAGAAAAACTCAGCGCAGCAAAAGCAGAAGAAGCCGCCAAGAAAGTAACCGCCCCAATGGAAAGCACCGAAACCGATGAGGAACTCCTAAAAGAACTATTAGAAAGGGCAGAGGCTGATAAAGAAGAACTAGAAGATCCAGAAGAAAAAGAAGAGGAAGAAAAAGATTAAGGAGAATCAATATAGTAAAAGCTCTAAAATATTTTTATAGGGTTAGCCAATACCCAGCAGTTCTGGGCCGGCGCCCCTCGCCTGCAAACCATTTAGGGACGTCCTTAATGGAGGTGAAATCCACTGCTTACGAAGACTTAGTGATGAAGGCTTTCCTGAATCACGAGGAACAGGCCAGAAATAACTTTACTAGATTGCGCCGGATATCTCTTCAATTGCACAGGGCAAAAAACGGAGGCATAACGGGTTATGTTGAGTATTTTTGCCCTGTGCAATTGGAGGGATAGACAAGTAAGGTGGTAAAGTTATTTCTGGCCTGTTCCGTAGTCGTAGTTAGCAGTTAGTTCACCGGAATGTTGTCCCGTTTGCAGGGGAGGGGCGCCGGCCTAGAACTGCGTCCTCCCCCCTCAATCATCCCCAAAAACCAACCCATATCAATCTTTCTCCAGCAATCCCGCCACCCGAATCCCAAACCCACAAAATATATGCACAGGAATTTCCTCCTCAAAAGAAAACAGCCCAGCTTCTTCCTCCCCTTCAAAATAATAAACCTGCACCGCTCTCTTCATAGGGTTCACAATCCAATACTCCCTCACCCCAGCCATACGGTACTTCAACAATTTCACAATATAATCTGCCGTACTGCTGCTAGGAGATACAACTTCAATAATCCAGTCAGGCGCACCCATACACCCGCGCCTATCCAATTTTCCCTTATCACAAACCACAGACAAATCTGGTTCCACCCACGTTTTATCATCTTGGTCTAAATTTACCGCAAAAGGCGCTGGAATCACTTCACAATCCCCTTTATTCGTTTTGATATGGTGAAAAATAGCATAATGGAGCACACTCACTAATTTCTGATGGATAAAATCCGGCGGGGCCATAGAATAAAACTGCCCGTCAATCAATTCTGCCCGCTGGCCTTCTGGAAGGCTCCAGTAATCTGCTGTGGTGTAAATTTGTTTTTGAGGTAATGGCATAATATCACATCCTTTTTTAGCAGCCTTCTTCAACATTTTGAAATAATCTGTAAAAAACTTTCATTTTTACTATTTATTCTATTTGATTTTTATTAAAGCGCCAATTTATACAAGGCCAACTGATTAAGGCTTACGCCTTCTTGCTCTGCTTCAATCGCCAGCCTTTGGTGTAAAGACTTTGGAATCCTAACAACAAATTTTCCACTGTAATTGTTTGTATTTTCTGGGATGGGAATGGGTAGGTTATTTTCTTGCTTTACTTCAAAGTATCCTTCCATGGCTTCATTCAGGCTTTGGTATAATTCTTCCAATGTATCGCCTGTGCTTTGGCAGCCGTCAAGTTCTAAGATCCTACCATAAAAATAATGCCCGCTTTCATCTTTTCGTTCTTGTACCAACCTTGTATATGGCAATGCCATATAATCTTTTATTTCCATTTTTTATGCTCCTTGTATCATATATTTAGGTTTTTAAAGGATACCCATAAACCTTTTGGCTTGTTATCATATTTTTCTTATTGTGTGGAAATGGAAGTTTATTTTCCTATTCTGTTTAGTACATCTACAATATAGACTTTTTTCAATGGATTTTCTTGTTTTATTGTTATCAAATCCCCAGTTTCTTTATTCAGATAATGCCTATGGCTGCCTTTTTGCCTTACTAAAGCATAACCGTATGCCCCTAAGACTTTCTCTGCTTCTTCTGGCCGTATTCCATTTGGCTGTTGTTTCATTTTTTCTATCAATTTTTTTACATTTGGCACTTTATTTCCTCCTTTCAAATTTATAGTATCATATATAGTATTATATGTCGATAAGTTTTTGAAATAATAAGCAAATTTTTAAGGTATGAAATACTAATTTTTCTAAATTTTTATAGCAATTGCCAATTCTATCAGTTATAATAAATCCATGGCAGAACGTAAGGATGAAAAGGAAGGTAAAAATAAGGCAAGGAGAGTGTTATGGAATGAAAAAGAAGGAAAACAGCCCAGAAAAACCATTACAAATGAGAAAGCATCCCTTCAGGCAAAAGTTCATGTCGGGGCTTTTATGTATTTGCCTTATGCTGGTATCTTTGCCAGCAGAATTATACGGCGCTAAAGTATTGGCGGAAGCTCCCAGCCGGAAGGTTTTGTCTTTTTCCCCGCTGCCTGAGGGCGTAAGGCAGCAGACGGTAGGGAAGGGAACAGATTTTGAGGAGCTGAATCTTCCAGACACCTTGACGGCAGTGTGCATCCCACTGGAAAATGGGAGTGCTGCAGCTGGAGGTAATTCTGGCAAATTTTCCGATATTTCAGTAGTGTCAGGAAAAGGTTTGGAAAAACAGGCAAGCACTGATATTACCCCGGGTGATGGCACAGGAACTGCAGGAAATGAAGAAACTACAGGAAATGAGGAAAGTACGGGAATTACAGGAAATAAGGAGAATACGGAAAGTACGGGAGAGGAAGATTATACAAGCAATACAGATAATGTAGGAAATGAAGAAGAAGTTCCTGCAGGGCCTGAAAATTTTGAAACAGGAGCAGTGGAAGAAGAAACACTTGCCATTGGGCCTGTTACATGGGCAAGCCTTCCGGAATATAACGGCGGAACAGAAGGCACGTATACATTCTTCCCCACTTTGCCTGAAAATTATCAATTATCAGGACAGACAGAACTTCCAAAAATAACGGTAACAGTACAAAAAGCAGGAGAATTTAGAGAAACTGCAGAAAATACCGCAATCACAGTTGATTTTTATTCCCGTGAAGCCGGGAAAATGGAAACGATAACTGCAGAAACAGGTGATTCCCAAGGCAGCGGGACAATCCTTGCTCCCCAATTGCAGGAAATGCCCGGCTGGATGCCAGTAGGCTGGAGTACAAGCCCAGAAGGGTTTGCAGGGGATATTGCAGCAGGCTCTGAAATTACTGTAACAGAGGATACTGCCTACTATGGGGTTTACCAGAAGGAAGTCTGCCTTTCCTACCAAGGGAATGGTGCAAGGACTGTCCCAGGACCGGAATTAAAGATTTCCTATGCTAACGTACATCAGGAAATTACATACAGCATCCCATCCTTTACCATTGCATCTGCACCAGATTATTCTGGCGCAGCGTTCCAAGGATGGAACACAAAAGAAGATGGGGGAGGGGAAACTTATCCAGCAGGCAGCACCCAGCAATTGGGGAACAGCACAATATTATATGCAATTTGGGGCAAAGCCCCGGAGGGCAATCCAGATAACATTCCAGAGGAAAAGCCAGAAGAACCAAAAGAACCTGTCCAGTATACGGTGGAACATTACAAGCAGGAACTGGAAGGGGACGGCTATGTGAAGGAAGAAGGCGATACCGAAGTTTTACTTGGGGAAAAAGGGACGGCAGTAGAAGCTAAGGCAAAGGATTATTCTGGGTTTTCTTTAAATGCCAGCCATCCTTTGGGGAAAGTTTCCGGTACGGCAGAGGAAGGCCTTGTGCTGAAAATGTACTATGACAGGGATATCTATGAAATTGCCTTTGATTTAAACGGAGGGCATGGGACAGCCCCAGAAACCCAAAAAATACGCTGGGGCGGCTTGCTGGGGGAAGTGCCAGACCCTGAAAGGGCTGGTTACCATTTTAAGGGATGGTATTTGGAGGAAAACGGCTTGGATCTTGGCTTGTGGGATTTTGGGCATCCTGTGGAGAACAATACAGGAAATTTGCATACTACCCTTTACGCCATGTGGGCAGATGAAACTGCGCCGGTATTAGGGGAGGCTTCTTACAGCACCGGGCATAAGGATTTCCTGAACTGGATCATCCAGAAGGAGAGCATTATTATTTCCGTGCTAGTGACCGAGGAAGGCAGTGGGCTGGCAAAAGCAGAGTATGTTTTGGCAGCAGAGGATGAAACGGAAAAAGAAGGCCTTGCCCAGATTGAGGAAAAGCGTGGGCAGGCAGAAAACTCCATGGCATATGGGAGCAGCGGCTTTGTAATCCGTGCTTTGCAGGGAGCAGCAGAAACTGGGACATACGAAGCAATCGTTACCGTGGAAGAGGAATTTAAAGGAAAAGTTTACCTTACCTGCACAGATAAGGAAGGGAACCAATCTGCCCAAAAAATCATTACATCCCTAGGCGGAGGGATTATTGTTGAGGATAACGCGCCGGAAATCAGCTTTTCCAACACAAAAGAAAAAATAGCTGGAAAAGACATTAAGGCAAATGTCCGCATTGAGGACGCAAAGGATGGCAGCGTGTCGGGAGGTATTGCAAAGGTATTTTACCAATTGGATGGGGCAGAAAAAATTACCCTTCCGAAAAAAAACTTCCAAAAAGAATTGGTAGAAACTTATCAATTTAAGGTAAAAGTTTCAGGCGCAGGGGAGCACACCCTTAAAGTAACTGCCGTGGACAATGCAGGGAACCGCAATACCCGGCAGGTTTCACTGAGAATCAGTAAAGAAAAAAAGGATGAGGCAGAAAAAGAAAGCCCAGAGGAAACTGACGGTTCCAAAACGGATGGCACGCCGATTGTGCCTGAAATTCCCGGAGGCGGCAACAGGCCAGGCGGTTCCGGCTGGCCAAGCGGGACGGAACCAAAAACAGGCGACAGCACCCACATTAAAATTTATGCGACTGTTGCCATGATTGCAGGGTTTAGTTACCTGCTCCTGTATTTTGAAGGGGAACATGGCATCACCGAGCAAGAGAAAGAAGAGATTGTGTACCGCTTAGTTTCTTGGGCAAAAAAAGGCGGGACAGCCCGGCGGATGCTAGGCTTAGCGGCAATCTTTTTCTTCCTTGCCTATTACCACAGCATAGGCAAGAGCGTACCTGTGGAATGGCGGGAAGTGTATCAATGCAAAAGCTAAGGCTGAATGAGAGGAAATACAACACGTAATGCTGCCATACCCTGCATGTCTGTTATAGTGTATGTGTAACCGGCAAAAATAAGATGCAATTCAACATGCAATATATGGTGTGCAGCAGGACGGATGATGTGCAGTTTAAAATGTAATACAGCAAAATGGAGTGGGACGGGTGAAAGAAAATTCGCACTGTGAAGCGTGAATTTTCTTTCATGCTTTGTTCGTGGCTGGAAAGGAATGATGAAAACCATGCAAAAAAAGAAAAGAAGGTTCCAGCTTTTAAGAATCCTGCTTCTTCTGATTATGGTAGTATGCCTGATTCCAGTGGGACAGGCATACTATTTGTCTATCCAACATGAAAAGCAGCAGGAACAGTTAAGGAATATGTTAAAAGAAGGAAATCCTGCCCAAAATGAAGCCTTAAACCAAGAAGATCCTACGGGCCAAAGAAAATCTTCGGGCCAAGCAAAAATTACAGGTTCTGATACAGAAAAAAGGAAAAATGAAGTTTTGGATAAGCGCCCAATTTTAAAGAAATACCAAAACCTCTGGAAAAAGAATAAAGATATGATTGGTTGGTTAACAGTAGAAGGGACGGAAATAGATCATCCAGTCATGCAGTGTAAAGACGATGAATTTTACCTGACCCATAATTTTTATAAAGAAAAAGACAAGTATGGCTGCCTGTATGTGAAAAGCATGGCAGACGTCAATACGCCGGGCGCTAATTTCATCATTTACGGCCATAATATGCGGGATGGGTCTATGTTTGGCACGTTAGGAGAATATGGGGAAAAAGCGTTTTATAAAGAACATCCATTGGTTTCCTTTGATACCCTTTATGAAGCGAGGACATATGAAATCCTCTCCGTATTCCAGATTGATATCGGGGATGCTCAGGCATTTCCATATTACCAGTTCTATAAGGCAGAGGATGAAAAAGAGTTTATGGAGTTTTACAGGAATGTAAAGGCGTTGTCACTCTATGATACTGGGGTGGGGGCAGAATTTGGGGATACGTTCCTGACGCTTTCTACCTGTTCTGGAATGGGGGAGGATGGCAGGTTTGTAGTAGTGGCAAAGCGGGTAGTGGATTGAAGTTTTTTGTAATTGTATAATAATAATTTTTTACATCTCTTTAAAATATTTGTTATGACGTAAAATTAAGCTTAGTATGATAAATGCAGTTCCACAGACAGCAACCAATATATATGGATTGTTATTATCAATGTATATTGATCCAACAAGGATTATAATTGGGCTAACTGATAAACAAAAAGAAGATAAAGTACCTAGTACTTTTCCTTTCATATGGTCAGGGATTATTTGTTGCATTAGAATCCTGACGTTTATATTTACGCTTGTAACAGAAACCCCTAATAAAAAAAGTATTACACAATAAACGGAAAACCATGGGATTTCACCTGTAAGAAGCATTGGCAGGGAAATTAAAAAAATAGAGGTAGCTTCTAACATCAATGAAATTATGATTACAGAATATTTCTTTTTGGGCTGATATATTCCAAAGACAGCCGAGGATACCAGCATACCAATGGAAGAAATAGTTTCTAAAATTCCATATTGGACTTCTGTCATTTTTAAATAATTTGTTATAATAACTGGAAAAGAAACAGTGGCTCCTAAGCTATAGAAGATATTTATAAATATTGCTGAACAGTATAATACAAGAATAATCTTTTCCTTTTTTATGTATGTAAAGCTTTCTGATAATTCGTTCAAAAAACTATTTTTTGAACAAGGCATTTCTTTTGATGTTGGAAAATCAAACATTAATTCAAGGATAGCTGATAATAAAAAACTTATTCCATTGAGTAAAATAAATATTTTGAAATCCGTGAAGGAATAAAGCACAGCCCCTAATACTGGAGAAATTAATGTAACCATAGACGTGATGCCTTCGTTAATGGCGCATATTTGCTGCATCCCATTAATCCCAAATAGCAAATTTAAAGAAGCTGTCATAGTAACATCGAAAACAGTATTAATTGCATTTAGGAAAAAAGTCAATAAGAATACTAGCCATAAGTTATTTCCAGTAACAGATAAAAAAACATAAGAAATAATTAAAAGCAAAGCTGAGATAAAATCACTTCCAACTATTACAATTTTTCTATTCCATCTATCAGCTGCAATTCCTGCTACTGGGCCTAATAAAATACGCGGTATGGTTTCCAAGATTAATGTGATTGCAAAGTTCAAAGCAGAACCAGTAGTGTAGAGAACAAAAAGTGCAAATACAAAATTATAAATTTGTGTACCAAATACAGATGCAATTCTTCCTAGAATGAATATAATTTTATTTTTCATGTTTCTACTTTTTATGATAAAGCTTTGGCTGATAAAAAAAGAGTGTACATGCAGAATTAACATTTTTTATAGCTGTGCATTTTGCTATGTTTGCTAAAACCCTTGCTGTAAGATGTTTTTTCAAAATTGGTTCCTCCTTCCTTTACACTACATTTTACCAATAAAAATCCTAATTTTATTCCAATTGTAAAAATCAATTACATTTTTGTAAAAAAATAAAGTTTATACCCACGGATGGGCATAAACCTATTTCTTGTGTTACGGCCGGATAGGCATATTGGGATTATCCAAAGAGTGTACAGATAGATACAGAAGAATATCAACAGAGAACACATCTTCTTTGGCTGAAATTTCTATCGTTCCATGATACTTATTTACAAGTTCATGTACGGTTCTTAATCCAATCCCATGAAAATCCTGATTATTTTTTCTTGTTTTTATTGTGCCATTTTCCAGCCGCAATATAGTATCAAAATTGTTTTCTACATGTATATAAATACATCCATATTCGTAATTGATATCAAATACAATATATTTCCCTTCTTTTAAATGCCCAGCAGCTTCAATGGCATTATCCAGAAGGTTTCCAAGAATCAAGGCTATGTCGTCATCGTCGATATTTAGCTGTTCTGGTAACAGGATATGGGCGGTTATGCCAATGTCTTGCGATTTTGCTTGCTGCAATTTATAATTTACAATACTGTCAATTACAAGGTTGCCAGTGTTGCTAAAGTTGGGGACATGTTCCATTTTTTCAGAAAATTTTCCTAAATATTTTTTTAGCTCCTCTATTTTATTTTCTTCTGCCAATTGGTTTATGATTTGCATACGGTTTTTGAAATCATGCCGGAATTTTTTTGTTTCATTATAGTTGTTTTGCAGCAGATGTGCTTCTCTGTGGTAATATTCTTTTTCTTTTTCCGCGAGTTCCCTTTTCATTTTTTCCGCCATAAAGCCGGAAATCATGCCATATAAATAAAGGTATAAATAGCATGTTAAGGATGCGCCTAAGACCCAGATAGAAGTATAGGTTTTGTTTAGTTCTTTTTGGGAATAGGCCAGCATAATTTCCATCAATATAATAACCATGAGGATTAATCCCAGAAAGTTTATTTTTTTGGGGATTTCTATCTCAGGGTTCCTATGCAAAAAACGTTTGGTCAGGATGCATATACCCCAGAAAACAATCCTGCTTAATAAAAATCCTGCTGTTTTATCATTCGCTGCAACTGATAGGAATTGAAAGCCTCCAATCCCCAAAAACATTGCCGCAAAGGCTTCTGACAGGGCGAGGAAAATATTCGTGATAACTGTTGCAATCATTTTTTTCTTGCTGCTTACTGAATAACAGCATACCAAAAGCCATGTCAAGAAAAAGCTGGACAGAAAATTAATCCAGACATAAGGAAAATAACAGTCAATCATTAATGTCATTATCAGGTTTAGAAAGGCAGATAATTTTAGAAAATAAATATTTTTTGCCTGCTTACCTAACAGTACCTCAAAAAGGCAAAATTTCACATAGATCTCAAACAAAATCGTAATGACCCTGCTTCCAGTTTCTATCCATTCCCACATTTATAGTCCCTCTTTTTTGAAAGAAAGGAATTCCTTCCTTATGGCTTGGCGTCTGGCTTGGCTGATAGGAATTTTAATATTTCCGGTTAAAGTAATCTGGCTATATTCTAATAACTTGATATATAAGCAATTAATGATATATGATTTATGTACAAATAGGAAACGCTTTTTTTCTACTTGGCTGTAAACATGGTCCATAGTACCATAGAATTCATCTTCCCCGTCCATTTTATGTATGGTTACTTTCCTGCCTTTGCTAGAAAAATAAAGGATATCCCGTAAAGGAACCAGATAGGAGGATGTCCCTTTTTTGTACCGGAACAATTCTTCATATTGGTTTGTGAGCAACAGAAGTTTATCAATTACTTTTTTTATATCATCTAAGCCTACTGGCTTTATCAAAAAATTGATAGGCCTAAATTCAAATAAATCTAACGCATAGCTTGTGTTCCCTGATACATATGCAATTTGTATTCCCTCATCCCCCTTTGTTTCACGGATAAATTTGCTTACTTCAATTCCGTTCATTTCTTTTAATGCAATATCCAAAAATATTAAATCAAAATCATTCTTTTGGAAACCACTGCAAAATTCCTCCCCATTGCTATAAACCTCTGTTTCATATTCTATGTTGTAACCATTTAATATCTCTTGAACAAAATCTTCTAATAAAAATTGGGTGTTATATTCATCTTCGCAGATTGCAATCTTTAGTTTCATAAGAACCCCTCATTTTCATAATGATATAATTTATTTTTATATCGTCAAAATATTGAATCTTAGTTAACAAATTCCCCTATGTTTTTAACTTCTGCTCTATTGTGGATATCTCAAAAGAATTTTATAATAGTTGTTGAAAACTTGCCCGCTGTCTGGCACATTTTGAATCTTAGGAGGAATCCCAATGACAATAGGAGAAAATATAGCATCCTTAAGGAAACAGCAAAATTTAACCCAAGAGCAGCTTGCAAAAGCCTTGGGCATTTCCGCAGCTGCAGTCAGCAAGTGGGAACATAACGCCACAATGCCGGATATTTCCCTGCTTTCCCCCATAGCGAGGCTGCTGCATACAGATATCAACACCCTGTTTTCTTTCCAGCAGGATATTACTGAAAAGGAAACAGACGCATTGATGGAACAAGTCCGGGCAGCCTGCGAGTCCCAAGGGTTTCAAGCAGGGATGGAGCAGGCCTTTGGCTTCTTGAATGAATACCCAAATAACCCTTACCTGAAATTGAAAACGGCCAACGCGCCACTACTCTACGCTTATACAGCCAAGGAGGATGAAGAAAAAATTTTTCAAGGATGGATGGAAAAATCCACTGCATTGTTTGAAGAGGTTTACCAAGATAAGAATTTGCCAGACCACTCCTATCTCAAAGAAGCCGCTGCCATTGCATTAAGTTCCCAGTATATCCAAGCTGGCAGGCTGGAAGAGGCAGAAAAATTACTGGAAAACGTTACGCTGGAAAGATTCCAGACAGAGCATATGCTCCAAAAGGTATATTTGGAACAGGGGAAACTGAAACAAGCAAGGAACCGGATAAAAAGCATACAAGCCCGGGATTTTGTAAATTTGCTGGGAGATATCAAACTTTTATTCGACACCAGCATACAGGAAGGGAATATGGAAGAAGCCCTAAAGCACGCGGAGGAACATTACCAGATACGGAAAGCATTGCCCCTTCTTGTTTGGTGCCATCCATCGGAATTATTATTAAAATTTTATCTTAGAATCGGGGACTTAGGGCATGCCATGGAACATTTTTGCCATTTTATAGATGAAATTATGGAAACAGAATTGAAGTCTGGGCAAAATGGTGGTATTTTTATGGATAAGAAATTACTTTACCGGTTAGTGGCAGAAGATGAACTGTACCAGCCCCTGATGGCACAGCCGGAAGGAAAGAAAAAAATGGATGAGTTCCGGAAATGGTCTAATTAAGATCAACGATGCAGAGGAGGTTCCCTTTTGAAAAAATCAGAAAAAATCCTGCCGGTTATCCTTATGGTTTGGCCATATGTATTTTCTATATTTTTATTTCTCCCAGATAAAACAGGAGAAGCCCATATAAATTTCCTGATAGCCTATACAATTGCCACACTCTTTGTATATGGCCTGAATATCTGGAACGCATTTTCCTTCCATGGCACAGACCAGCAGTTATCGTTTTATGGTATGCTGATAAAGCTAGTCCATATCCCCTTTTACGCCATAGGATTTGCCTTAGGGGCGCTGCTCCTGCTTTCCATGGTTGTGCCAGCTTTCCTTTTCCTTTCGCCAATCTTCCTTGTGGTTCTGGCAGCGGTGGAATTCTTCCTTATGCTGGCTTCGTCCATGTATGGGATAAGCGCATCTGTACGGATGGCAAGGAAAGGCTGTCTTCCAAAAAAATCTGCGGTAATATATATTGTACTGCATTTTATTTTTGTTACTGACGTCATAAGCGCCATTAGCCTGTATAAAAAATCAGATAAAAATAGGGATAAAATTCAGTAGAAGTACATCAAATAATATGTTATAATTTTTGTGTTGCTCACCAATACCCGCAACAGGGAGGAGGTGCTTGCATGGAATTTTTTATCTCTTTTTTCGTTACTGTTCTGGGAGGTGTAGCTTGCCACTACATCATCAAATGGTTAGACGGTGATGACAAAAGCAACAACTAGCCTAGTGGGTGCTTTGCCACTATAAAAGAAAAGAAGAATCCCCAGACTGTACTGCAATACAGTTTGGGGATTCATTTCTTTCGCCCACATGGACTTTTTATCTCTTTTTTGCCTATTGGCATTATAGCATATGCAAAAACTTTTTGCAATATGCCGCCTTTGGCTAAATTAATAAAATTTTCCCTTACAGCCGTAATGCCCGGTATCTGTTCAGGCACGCATAAATCTCCTGCTTCCTTACCATAGCAAGCCCTCCCGGCACATAGCTCCCTTCGCAGACGCCTGCAAGGCCATCTTTCCCAAGCACCCTGCAAAGCTCCTCCACAGCCTCCGAAAGCGTCCGTTTCCCATCAAATACACGCAGCTGCGCATATTTTACCAAATGCCCCAAGGAAACCAGCTGTTCCGTATCTGCTAACTGCTCCACATACCGCAAATCTATGGTATCCCTGTTAATCAGCACAGAATCTTTCCCTTGTGTTTTCATTTTAATCCTGTCATTTTTCCGGAAACCTTGGTCTGCCTTGACAATCCGGTCCAAGGAAGGCGCATGGCTTTTTGGTGCAGGCTCATTGGGTATGGGAAATGCATCCGCTTCTTTTTTCGCAAATTCCGTAATGTCTTTGGGCAGGTAATGATCCATCTGGATGATACAGTCCGCTTTGTGGAAATAAGACCCTGAGCTCCCTGCAACTAGTATGGTAGAAATGCCGTATTGGGCAAAGAGCTCCTGCACCCGGTCAATAAACGGGGTAATTGGTTCAGAATCACGGTTTACTACCCGCTGCATCAATTCGTCCCGTATCATGAAGTTGGTTGCGCTGGTATCTTCGTCAATCAGCATGGTTTTTGTGCCAGCCTCCATGGCTTCTACCACATTGGCAGCTTGGGAAGTGCTCCCGCTGGCGTCTTCCGTGCAGAATTTCCGGGTATCTTTTTTATTCGGCAGGTTATTGATGAACATGGAAATGTCTACCTGCTTAATGCTCCTCCCATCCTCTGCCCGGATTTTCATGGCAGTATCGTCTGTAATGACATATTCCCTGCCGTCCCCGGAAATATGGTTATAAACCCCAAGCTCCAGCGCTTTTAAAAGGGTGGATTTGCCGTGGTAGCCGCCCCCTACCACTAAGGTAATGCCCTGTTTGACGCCCATCCCTGTAATGGGGCCATGGTTCGGCAGCTGCAGGGTAACTTCCATGGATTTCGGCGACTGGAAGGCCACAGCTTGGCGCATGGGGCGGTCGGATACGCCGGATTCCCTTGGGAGGATGGAACCGTTTGCCACAAAGGCAGCTAACCCAAGTTTTGGGAGCTCTTGGCGGATAAAGTACTGGTCTTCCGCAAGCTCTGCGTTTTTCTGGACAGATTTGCTGTCAAGGGATGCATAGAGCAGGGATTTCTTCACGCAGCCCGGAAGGAATTCAAAAAGGATTTTGATTAATTCCCGGCTGTTGATTGTCCTGCCGTTGGCCGGGAACCCGATTTCCATGCGGACAACCACTTTCCCGTCTGTTTGGATTTCACAGGCAGTCCGCTCTAGGATTTCCTGCCCGCACCTGCTGACAGACATTAGGCCGCTTTTGCCGGAGCCTTTGGCCTTGAAGGTGCAGCTTTCCACCTCTTTGGAAAAT
This sequence comes from uncultured Lachnospiraceae bacterium, assembly GCA_910580195.1. Taxonomy (GTDB): domain Bacteria; phylum Bacillota; class Clostridia; order Lachnospirales; family Lachnospiraceae; genus Petralouisia. The sequence continues at coordinate 23,988 of CAJTWA010000023.1, read as the reverse complement.
TTGCGGATTAAGTAGTCCTGCAGGGCGATCCGCTTGTGGCTTACCTCAAACAAATCTGCTGGGAACCCTGCCGTTTTGCCGGGTACATGGACGCTTACCTTAGACGGTGCGGCGAATGGGTCCCCCTGCACATGGTCGATGGACAATACATATTTGTCAAATTGGTAGCTGCCCCTTGTATCTTTATAGGCCGGATAGCCCCTGTGGTCGATGCGGTTTAAAAGTTCCCTTAAATCGTGGTGTGTTTTCATTCTTTTCCCTCACTTTCGGAAATTGCTTGGTTGGCCTGAAAATAGATACCTGTGGGCCAGGCGGTTTGCCAGCAGGTTCCCGCATTTTTAAGAGAAACGGAAAAACATTTGGCAAATAAGTATGTTTGCAGGTATAAATTTTTCCATCAGCCATTTGCAGCAGATTTCCATGATAGATTGCTTCCGTTGTTTTTGTTCCATGTTGAAACAGAAATATTTTACCATCTTGTAAAAAATAATACAATAGCAATTAAAGTGTTGATTTTCAAAGGATGATGGTACATAATGATAAGTGGGCAAGAGGAATCAGTTAAGCCTTTTTATTCCATGATAAAATTTGCTATTTGTACCTAAGAAAAAGGAAAGGAATGAATGATTATAATGAATAACGAGTGGGAGAAATTTGGGAAGGATATCCGCAGCATTGTGGAAGATGCTGTCAATGCCCAAGATTTCCGCCAGTTGAACCGGACAATCACAGATTCCATAAATGAGGCAGTAAACAGCATACAGGAAGGCTTAAAAACAGCGGGGGAAACCATGAACCAAGCGTTTACCCAGCCCTTCCAAGGACAGAAAGGCAAGCAACCCTCCGGCTTCTTCCAAGGGGATGGAAACCGGGAATATTCTTCCCAGCCCTTTCAGGGACAGGGAAACAAGCCGTTTTCCCAGCCTTTCCCAGAATGGGGCCAGCAGGACGGGCAGGAAGGGACATGCCAGAAAAGCCAGCCCGGCGGCATAAGCCCAGTGAAGGAAGCCCGAAAGCCAGAGCTTTTTAAGAAGAATACCTCTGTCAAGGTAGGGGGGACTGCCCTTGCAGCTTGCGGCTATACCTTCAGCATTGGGTTTGGGGCCGCTGTTATTACCCTTGGGCTGGTAGGGCTGTTGCTTGGGCATTTCAATATCGGCATAAAAATTGCCCTTTCCATCCTGTGCCCCCTTCTCATTGGGAGCGGTTTCATGGCGTGGAAAGGCAGCAGCATGCTGTCGTCTTTGAAGCGTTACCGGGGCTATATTGCAGGGCTCCATGGCCGCACCTACTGCAATATTAAGGAATTGGCGGACAAAAGCGGGAAACCCTTCCAATATGTCTTAAAAGACGTGCGGAAAATGATTGAAAAGGGGTGGTTCCGGCAGGGGCATTTGGACCAAGAGAATACCTGCCTGATTGTCAGCCATGATACTTATCAGGAATATCAGGCCATAAATCAGCAGCGGGAGCAGCAAAGGCAGATAGAAATGGAGCAAAAAAAGCGGCAGGAATCCCAGCAAAGGCCGGAAAATGGCAGCAGGAACCCAGAAGTCCAAAAGGTTATGGAAGAAGGGACAAAATACCTCAATAGGATCCAAGCCTGTAATGCAGCAATCCCGGAACAAGAAATTTCCCAGAAAATTTCCCATATGGAAATGCTGGTACAGAAGATATTTGACAGGGTAGAGGAAGACCCTGATTCCTTGGAGGATATTGAAAAACTGATGGAATATTACCTGCCCACCACTGTGAAGCTGCTGGACGCATACCAGCAGTTAGGAAGCCAGCCAATCCAGGGGGAAAACATCAGGAATTCCAAGGAGGAAATTGAAAAGACCCTAGACACCCTGAATGTTGCGTTTGAAAAATTGCTGGACAGCTTGTTTGAGGACGTGGCGTGGGACGTTTCCTCGGATATTTCTGTGCTGCATACCATGCTGGCGCAGGAAGGCCTTACAAAAGACGATTTTAAGAAATAAACAGTAGTGTGCTTCATTACAGGGAACGCTGGAACAGATAGCAAAAATAAGATTATCTGTACGGTTATGCAATGTAATGGGTATTTTGGATAAAATGGAGGAGAAAGATGAGTGAAGGATTAGAATTTTCAGATGCACCAGTATTGACGTTGGACCCTTTCCCAGCCAAAGAAGAAGCGGCAGTGCCAACGGTAAAAGAAGAGCCGGCAGAGCCAGCTTGGGACGACAGCCTGCTTACGGAAGAAGAACAGCGCATGGTGGACCAATTTACCAGCCAGATTGATTTGCACAATTCCAACATTGTGCTGCAGTACGGGGCTGGGACCCAGAAAAAAATGGCGGATTTTTCAGAAAAGGCGCTGGAAAATGTCCAGACGAAAGACCTTGGGGAGATAGGGGAACTGCTGACAGGGGTCGTGACGGAATTAAAAGGGTTTGACGCAGAAGAAGAGCGCGGGTTTCTTGGGATTTTCAAAAAATCCTCCAATAAAATCACTGCCCTGAAAGCAAAATATGAGAAAGCGGAAGTAAATGTCAACAGGATCTGCAAGATTTTAGAGGGGCACCAAGTGCAGCTTATGAAGGATGCTGCCATTTTGGATAAAATGTATGAGCAGAATAAAATTTACTTTAAGGAACTTTCCATGTACATTCTGGCAGGGAAGAAAAAGTTAGAGGAAGTGCGCAGGACGGAGCTTCAGGAATTGATGGGCAAGGCGAACCGTTCCGGCTTGCCGGAGGACGCCCAAGATGCCAAGGATCTGGATGCCCTCTGCAACAGGTTTGAAAAGAAAATCCATGATTTGGAACTGACCCGGATGATTTCGATCCAGACTGCGCCGCAAATCCGTCTGGTGCAGAACAACGACACCATGATGGTAGAAAAAATCCAATCCACCATCGTAAATACCATCCCATTATGGAAAAGCCAGATGGTCCTTGCCATGGGGGTGGAACATTCCGCACAGGCAGCGCAGGCACAGCGGGAAGTGACGGATTTAACGAATGAACTGCTGAAAAAGAATGCAGACCGGCTGAAGGTTGCCACAGTGGAAACGGCTAGGGAATCGGAGCGTGGGATTGTGGATATGGAAACCCTGCGGATAACGAATGAATCCCTGATCTCTACCTTGGATGAGGTTATGCGCATCCAAAAAGAAGGCAAGGAAAAACGTAGGGAGGCGGAGCAGGAAATGAACCGCTTGGAAGGGGAATTGAAGAAAAAGCTTTTGCAGATACAAGGGAATTAAGAAAATATTTGCAGGCCCAGCGTGTTAGGAAAACATATTGGCGGGTGCAAGGGGCTAAGGCTCTTCTGTGTGCCTTTTCAGGGTACAAGGGGCTAAGGCTCTTTTGCGTGTCTTTTCAGGCTGCAATATATTTGGATGTTTCCGGAACGGTTCATCTTGTTAGCTAGGAAATAATCTCAATTGGCTTTGCAATTGGGTTATTGTATGCTTTAATTAATATCATGGGCGTGCCCTCTTTGTCACGGATGGTAGTTTCTACCATAATGATGGGCGTGCCCATTTTAACGTTAAGCTGGTTGGAGTATTTCTCCGGTATGAGCATAGGGAAAAATTTCTGCGTCATTACCCCGTCTTTTGTATACTGTTCCATATCCAGCATATCGTCTAAATCCTTCATGACGACAGACTGGACATTTTCAAATGGGAAATAAATTTCTTCTACCGCTATGGGCGTTTCCTGTTCCAATAGGACGCGCACCACCCGCAGGATTCTTTCGTGGGGCAGCATGTTCAGGGATGGGGCGATTTCCGGGATTGCCCGGATATTAAAGTAAATCAGGGTATATTCCTTCCCATGCCCGCTTTTTAAGGTTTCTTGGGCAGTGTTTTTTTTCAGGAGGCTTCTGTCCGCCACAAAAGTCCCCTTATTTTTATTGCGATAGAGAAAGCCCTCCGCTACCAGTTCATTCACCGCGTTCCGGACTGTCATCCTGCTTGCATGGAACATTTTTGACAATTCCCGTTCGGACGGAATCGGTGAATTGATAGGTGTGTTTTCTATTTCTTTCATTAGCCATTGCTTTATTTCCAAATAGAGCGGAGTAGCCAAATTTCTCATCTCCTTCGCAGTATTTAACCATTAATAAAATAAAATGTCCGCCATGGCTGCAGATATCGCAGCATTTAACCATTGATAAAGCGGAATGTCCGCCATGGCTGCAGATATTTCATAAGAATTCTTTCATTTTCAGGTATGTGCCCGATAACGTTCTTCCGGCCGTCGTTGGGCATTTCCTTCAAAATAATGTGGAGCTCCCCTTTATAGCGGGCATAGCTGTCATTTAAAATTACAACGTCCCCGGGAACCATGTCCCTTGTGTTCTTTGGCGGGATGCTGCCAGAAGCATAAATAACCCTAGGCTGGGTGCTCCGTGCCATATATTCGCTCATGTCCCCCCGGACAAAGTGGCTGGCTTCGAACAGAATCTTCTGTTCTGTTTCCCACAGTTCCGCTTCTTTTTCCACCTTAAAGGAAAGCACTTGGGGGTCTGCGGCAGTTACTTGCCGGAATTCTTCCTCCGAAGCATAGCAGTTTGCAAAAATGACGGTATCTACCATGCCGTCTGCAAACAGGTGGCGGGCAGCCACGTCTGCCGGAAGGTCCCTGTGCATTTCCAGTGTTGGCATGCCGTCGTTCACCGGCCATGGCCCAAAGGAATCTGGAACCTGTGAGTTGATGAATACGGAAATGGGCAGCCCAGCGGCCTTGATGTTTTCACAGCATTTCCGGTAGTAATCATAGCTGATTGCCGTATATCTTTGGGGGTAAAAATTAAAACAGGTAGACAGCTTATCCTTTTTGGGATGGTGGCACATAATGTTGTCCACATACCTGTCCCCGAACCCCGCATTGATTTCTATGGTAAGCCCCTGCGGGTTGTAAGTCATCATTGCCTCTTTATGGGAATCGAAACATTCATCTAAACGGATGCCGTCCGCCCCCAATTCCTGAAAGAAGGAAAGGTCGTCGTAGGTGACGCCTAAATCTTGGAATACGGAGGGTGCAGTATCTAAAATGACTTCCATGCCGTATTTGTGGGCTAAGGCAATGGCGTCACGGAAATTATTTATGATTTCCTCGCGGTTCCCTTCTACGCTCAGAAGGCAGGTAAATACATGCTTACAGCCGTATTTTGCAGCTAATTCCAAATAAGCTGCATCTTTTTCTTTGTCCGAATGTCCGGGGTAAATTGAAATTCCTAATTCCATAGTCCCTCCTATCATCTAACTGCATGGCAGCTGGTTATTGTTGTTTGAGATAGGATTCGATGTCATGCAGCTTGCGGGCTGTTTTTTTCCTTGCCCCTCTTTTATAAAGGGCTCCGATCACCTTATAATTTAAGTTCTGGGACTTTGATTTCCCAGCAAAATCTTCGGTATAGGTAACAGCAATTTTTTCTTCCCCCAAAGGCTCTATGGAGTATGATATCATATTTTTCCCAGATGCGCTAGTAAATTCTGCGAATAACAGCGCGAGGCGTCCAGTTCTGTAATTTTTACCTTCACATCCCCGGTATTGCCCATTTTTGCTTTCATTTTCTTGGTATACTGGTAGCCTTTGTACAATTGCTGTTCCGTTACCTTTTTGTTGGTTGCCAGTTCCACATCATATGCTGCTGATTTCAGGATCTGCTGGAAAAATGCTTCCGCAGATACGCCTAACGTTTCTTTTACTGTAATCATGGCAGTTGGCTGCGCCTCCTTTATTTTTCATGGGTACGGTCCCTTTTTTTCTTCCGTACCATTGCAATGGCTGACAGGATTACCACAAGGCATCCTCCCAGCATGGCTGATGCAGGGCTCTCTGCCTGCGGGGACAGCATGATAATTAAGAACCCAATCCCCAGAAAAAATGTTGGCCAAGAACTTGCTTTTTTCATAACACCGATTTCCTATCTTGTTTATTTATTGTAAAGTTTTTTGCTCATGGCGATGAATTTTTCTGCAATGATTTTAAAGCCTTCTGCGCTCATAAGCTGGTCTTCTGCATGGACTAACAGCAGGATGACGTCTGTTTTCTCGCCGGCAGCTTCTTTTTGGACCAAATCCGTGTGGGCGTTGTGGCCTTTGGAAAAGTAAGTTGCGCCTTCTGCCACTTTTTTCTCAGCCTCCTCGAATTTGCCTTCTGTGGCAAGGTCGATTGCCTCCACATAGCACCCTCTGGCAGTCCCTACATTAGAAATTATCTCAAAACATGTCATTTCCATTCCTTCCATCTGAAAGAACCTCCTTTATTTTATAATTGGAAAGGGGCTGTTTCGCTAGAAAATAAGCGGACAGTCCCTTTTTATAAAAATGGGCTGTGCAACGTATCAGTTCTGTCAGTGGGTTGGCAGCCCATTTGGGTTTGCTTTTTTATGCTTCTTTTTCCTGTACCCGGTTTGCAAGGATTACAAAAGGCGTCCAGATTAAGATGGATACGCCTAGGTTTAGGAGAGCAACCAGCGAGGCGACAAAGTTACCGCCTGTTGCAAGGAATGCATAGATCCCTACTGGCATAACCCAAGGCACTTGGATAAATACAGGCGGGATAATCCCGATTGCTGTTAATGCATATGCAATAATGGCGCAAATCGGTGCAGCCAGGAGCCATGGGATAAAGTATACCGGGTTCAGCACAATCGGTATGCCGAAAATAACCGGCTCGTTAATCTGGAATATGCCCATGGGCGCGCCCAGCTTTGCAATTGCCCTTTGGTCTTCCCGTTTGGAGAAGATAAAAATTGCAATCAAAAATGCGAGGGTACATCCAGAACCGCCGGCCATGGCAAATGCATCAAAGGAGCCGCGGGTCCAAAGGTACGGCATTTCTTTTACGGAATGGGTTGTGTTCCATACTTCCAAGTTGGACAGGAGCGCAGGCGTATATACGCCTTCTGTAATCGGTGCAAGCAGGTTCGCGCCGTGGAGGCCGAAGAACCAGAATAGCTGGATTAAGAAGGATACAAGGGCAACGCTGAATACGCCCTGTGAAAGCCCAAGGAGAGGTTTTTGGATCCATTCTACAATCAGGTCGTTTGGATACAGGCCTGTAGTCATTACACAAATCTGTGTGACAATACCAAAGGTATAAATAGCAATCGTGCCCGGGATAATGGATGCAAATGCATTGCTTACTGCGGGGGGCACGGAAGCTGGCAGTTTAATCGTAACTTTTTTCTGCATCAGCTTGACGTAAATCATGGTAGAAAGAAGGCCCACAATCAAGCAGGTAAACAATCCGCCGGAACCAGTCAGCGCTTGGCTCATGTAACCCCAGCCGCTGACGCCGTTTAATACAACGCCGCCTGCGCCGTCTGCTGCAACATCTAAGCCGGCGCCTTTGAGTACGTCAAGGGACGTATCTGCTACCCCGGGAAGGGCGTAATCAAAGATAGCGCTCTGGTTCATGCAGGTTACAACTGCGGAAAATGCAATGACGCCCCCGGCAATGGGGTTCACGTCATAGGATTTTGCCAGATGGTAGCCTAGCGATATGGTAAATGCCATGCCCAGCACGACGATTGAACCGAAATAAACATTCCCATTAATGCTAATCAGCGGGCCCATGGCGGAAACAAAGCCGTTCCCTTCCCCGAGCCATTCGTTTGGTAAATCACGGAAAAATACATTCAGCAGCACAGCGATACTTCCCACCATGGTTACCGGCATGATTGCGATAAACCCGTCACGGATGGCAATCAGGTGGCGTTGGTTTGCAATTTTCGCTGCAATCGGCATGAAATGCTGTTCCATCCAATTAATAAAAGCGTTCATAAATTACTCTCCTTCTGCTTAGTAATAAGAAAAAGCATATGTATTTGCCAAAGGCTTTACGCCTGCCCTTAGGATAAGTTAGGCCTGCTGGCAAATCATTTGCCGTAAGGCTGGCCTCAGTTCACAATTATTCTTTCCCGAGGAGCTTTAATGCCTGTTCCAGTACTTTTTCCCCATTCATAGAACCGTATGCTACCATGTCAATAACGGCAACCGGCTTGCCCCCTGCAACCCCTTTCATCTTGCTTTCAAGGAACCGCACTTGGGGCCCAAGCATCATAATGTCTGCTTTTTTAATGTTTTCAGCAGCTTCTGCGTCGGCAACTGCCCAAATTTCCGCTTCGATCCCTTTTGCAGTTGCAGACTCTTTCATTTTGTTCACGATGAAGCTCGTTGACATCCCTGCAGAGCATACAAGTAAAATTTTTACCATGGTAAATTCCTCCTTTTTGGTTGGTTGTTTTATGTATATACCACTCATGCAATTAATCATACCATACTTACATCAATTTTCAATAATTTTTTTGGTGATAGATGAAAAATAGTTGTTATGTCTATAAAACCCCTCTTATTTTGATAAAATATTGGTGTAAAATATACAATAAATTGTGCAATTTAACTAATTGGAATATTAATTTTAAATGGAGTGGACAATTTTTGGACAAAATGTTATGATTGGATTATGGTATAGACCAAATGTGCTGCTTATCTTTACCTATGAAATTTATGTATGGACCATTCATTTAAAATTAAAAAAAGCTAAGTTTTGGTACAAACATGTTATGTGCTGTTTGCTTTTTAAATTTAAAAGGAGGCGGATTATGGAAGGAAAAAATTCTGTTAAAATAGTTACTATTGGCGGTGGCAGCAGCTATACCCCTGAATTGGTGGAAGGGTTTATCAAACGGTATGATACCCTCCCTGTACGGGAGCTTTGGCTGGTGGATATTGAGGAAGGGCGTGAAAAGCTGGAAACCGTAGGAGCGCTGGCAAAGCGCATGGTAAAAAAAGCAGGGCTTCCTATGGAAATTAAATTAAGCTATGACAGGAGGGAAGCCCTTCCCGGCGCGGATTTTGTTACGACGCAGATGAGGGTTGGGCGGCTCCCTGCAAGGGTCCTGGATGAAAGGATCCCTTTAAGCCACGGCATGATTGGGCAGGAAACCAACGGGGCTGGCGGCATGTTTAAGGCATTCCGTACCATCCCTGTGATTCTGGATATTGTAAAGGATATGGAGGAATTATGCCCAGATGCTTGGCTGATTAATTTTACGAACCCGGCAGGCATGGTTACGGAATCAATTATCCGCTATACAGGGTTCCAGAAAGCAATCGGCCTGTGCAATGTCCCGGTGAATATGGTAGCTGGCTTTGCTAAAATGCTTGGGGTGGAGGAACATGAGGTAACTATGGAGATTCAGGGAGTGAACCATTTTATTTTTGCAACGGACGTCTTTGTCAATGGGGTATCCCGGTTCCATGAGCTTCTGGAAAAATATGCAAACCTAAAGGATGAGGATACAATCCAGATGAAGAATTTCGTGTCGCTGCCTTATTCCCCTTCTTTTATTATGGGGCTGCAGGCAATTCCCTGCCCTTACCACAACTACTATTTCTTTACAAAGGAGCAGCTGGAAGAAGAATTGGAGCAATTTCAGGAAGGGAACGTCCGGGGCGAGGTTGTCAGCAGGACGGAAGAAGAGCTGTTTGAACTCTATAGCCATGAAGAGCTGGAAGAAAAGCCAGAGCAGCTTGCCATGCGGGGCGGGGCAAAGTATTCGGATGCGGCCTGCAGCCTGATACAGTCGATTTATAACGATGCCGGGGATATCCAGTATGTGGATGTTAGGAATAACGGGGCAATTTCTGATTTGCCTGCAGACAGCGCGGTAGAGGTTGCATGCAGGATTACGGCGGATGGGCCGAAGCCCTTGGCGACTGGGGAACTTAGGCTCCCTATCAGCGGGTATGTGCATATGATGAAAGCCTTTGAACGGATGGTAGTTAAGGCAGCTTTGACGGGGGATAAGGATCTTGCAGTGGCTGCGCTGAACCTAAACCCCTTATGTCCAAGCGATGCGCTTGCGAATGTAGTGGTGGATGAATTGCTGGAGGCGCATAAGGAGTATTTGCCGCAGTTTTTTCCGGGGGAATGATGATAGGCGGATGGGTACTAGTTTTTGATGGCAAAAATATAAAGCTATAAGAAAGTGGATTAATTTTGTAGTGATATGCCTTCGGGGAAAATTTCAGGAAATATCCCCGAAGGTATATTGGAACAGTTTTCTGGCTGCATTTTACCTTCCCGTTTAATTGTTTTTGCTTCATATTCCAGAATTTTGCCGCCCATAGCGCCCTTCACTCCATTCTTTACAGAAGCATAATTCCGTGTGGTATGTTCCAATACTTTATTTGGCATGTCTATAATAGGGTATTATAAAACTTTTGCAATCCTAAGCAGCAGTTCCTGTTTCTCTTTGCCCAAACCCTTAAAAACATTGACAAGTTCCTGCTCCATGGCGGAGTCTTGGCAATGGTACTCGTGCTCCAAAACATAATCTATAGTTGTGCCCAGAACATTGCAGATGCGTACTAGGAGGGTTAATGATACCTTAACTTTATTGGTTTCAATGTTGCTGATATGGGAAACATTTACGTCAACGGCATTGGCAATGTATTCTTGGGTAAGCATTTTTTCATTGCGCAGTTCGCGGATTCTCTGCCCAATGAAGGCAAAATCCAAATTTTCCATAATAATTACCCATCCCTTTCCATTTTTCCAATACTATGCCCAATTATAAAAAAATATATCTTAACTTTAATCTTTTTATAGTTATAGTATAATATTCTATAACTATAAAAAATATTCTAAGAAGTAAAAAGGGAGTGGTTTTATGGGAAACAAAAGGAAATTTTTTGGTTTTTTGGTGATGGTATTCTGTGTTCTGGCATGCAGCGTTACCGCATTTGCAGCAGGTACTTCCATGAAGAATAAGAAATGGCTGTCTGGGCAGGGCGGGGCGTATGTGGACAAAGACAAAGACGGGGAGCTGGAATACCAAGATTACGGCACATCTTATTACAAAATTAAGATACCCAAGCAAGGGTATATGATTGTGGATGTTAAGGTGTCGGAACTTCCCGGTGCAGGCAAGTATCAGGAGCAGGAGAATGAGGATGGATTTGGAGAAGACACAGAGGAAGGTTCCACATTTGTAAATTTATTGAATTCTTCTAAAAAAACAATCTATAAAAATGACAATTATTTTGGCTCAAAAAGCAAATTTTCATTTTCATGGGCGGTGAAAAAAGGGACATATTATTTGGCAGTGGGCGGCAGCCAAAAATATAAAATCCGTTATTCTTTTACGCCAGTTGCAAAAATAAATAAAGCAGGGAATAGGTTAAAGGCTGCGGCATCTTTGAAAAAAGGGGTAACAGTAAAGAATCTCTTGTTTGATGCAGAAGAATCCCATTATTATAAAATAAACGTCCCCAAAAAATCGAAAGTTACGGTTTCTATTAATTCTAAAATAAAAGAAACGAACTTAGATATGGGATTATTTCTGCAGCTTTTGGTAATCCGGGGGAATACCTACCATTTTGTGGATGAAAATGGGAAAATTCTGCCAAAGGATGATCCTGTTTCATGGGTTTTTAAAGGAAAAGATAAGTGTGTATGCAACCTTCCCAAAGGGACGTATTACTTGAGGGTAGGGAGCTATTCTACTACTGGGTATTACACTTTAAAGTGGAATTAAAACATTGGGATATCAGATACCAGAAAAACAATGGATGGGCAGAAAAAGATGAATAGGAGGGAGCATGAAATGGAAGTGAAGAAAAAGAATTTATTTTATAAAAAGGCGAAAGGGACATCCTTAATTATTTTATCACTATTTTTGTTCTTTATGGCGCCTAAAAATGCGTATGCATTAGCCCCCAGCGGCATTGGCGGAAATGGTACAGGCGGGATTGTTATTGATATCAACGCTGCGCCTTATACGGACTATGCCAATATCCCAACATGGGGCCAATATGCCTATGGGCCTTCCGGCTGCGCATGGTTTGCATCCGCGAGGGTAAACCAGCTGACAGGGGCAAACTGCACCATATATTCCGGGAAAAGCTGGTATAATTCTGCATACCAATCTTTTGGCTTTTCCCGTGGGAGTACCCTGCAGGCAAAGGCGTTGGCTTGTTATGAAAACCATGTTGCAGTAGTAGAAAGCGTAAGCGGGGACCAAGCAGTCGTCAGTGAAGGCGGTTTTCAAGGGACGAATTCCAATGCAAATACAGGATATTGCCTGATACATACCATGTCAAAAGCAACGCTGGAAAGCGGGAGGAACGGGGCATTTTTAGGGTATGTGTATTTGGGTGCAGGAAGCAGTGCGCCGGCAGGGGCATTGTCTTATTCTTCTGTCAATGTTGAATGGACGGATACTTGGAATGCATTGCTGAAAGGCACAATCAGCAACCCGAACCGCTTGGCTGTTTCCAATGTAGGGGCAAAGGTCTGGGATTCTGCTGGGAATTTAGTGGTGGACCATAGTGAAGCCTGTGGGCTGAATACTTCTACTGTCAACCAGCAGTTAAATATTGTAGGTGAAGCCCTTCCTACTGGCCTGCGGCAAGGGGAAACTTATACCTTCCGCCTATGGGCAAGCGCAAATGGCGCCACTTATGAAAGCGGGACAGGGAGTTTTACCATAAAGGACGACCAGAAGCCAGTAATAACAGATGTTTCAATTACAGATATTTCAGAAACAGGGTATACTGTAACTTGCACGGTAACGGATAATTTCCGGGTAGACCGGGTGCAGTTCCCAACATGGACCTTATACCATGAGCAGGATGACTTATTCCCGGATTGGGTGACGAGCAGCGCATGCAGCGGGACAGCAGAGGGAAATTCTTATACGTACCGTGTCAATGTTTCAGACCATAATTATGAGATGGGGGAATACCTTACCCATATTTATGCCTATGACCCAGCAGGGAATGAAGCGGCAGCCCATGCCCCTGTCCAAGTGATACAGAAAAACCAACAGGAGCCAGAACCTCCAGTAAATCCCAGTACGCCGTCAGTCCCAACGGATCCGGCAAACCCTAGTACGCCGTCAGTCCCAACAAACCCGGCAAACCCTAGTACGCCCACAGCCCCAGCTAATCCAACCAACCCAAATGCCCCGGCAAAGCCTATTGCCCCAACAGTTCCGCAAAACCCTGCCAATACAAACAATGCAGGGCAAGGGACATTTACTATGGTTTTTGATGGGAATGGAGGCGCAGTCGTAGGCCAGCAAACCATTACAGTAAAGGTAAACCAGCAGCTTGGGAACCTGCCCATTGCGAAACGGAAAGGATACCTATTCCGTGGGTGGTACTTAGAAAAGTCAGGGGGACAGAGGGTATATGCTTATAGCAGGCCAGTTTATTCCGGTTACCGGACAGCATATGCACAATGGGAGAAAGTAACAAAGCCTAAAAAAGCAGTTATTACATCCTTAAGAAAACGCGGGAATGGAAAATTCACAGTCAAATACAGGAGAGCCAGCCAAGCAAAAGGCTATGAAATTTGCTATTCCACCAATAAGAAATTCAAATATTCCACCAAAAAAGTTACTGCATCATCCTTGTCAAAGACCGTAAAAGGCTTAAAAAAGAAGAAGGCATACTATGTGCGGGTGCGCGCCTACAAAATAGATTCTACAGACAGCAAAGTATATGGCAGCTACAGCAAGGCAAAGAAAGTAAAGGTATAATGTAAGGCGATGGAGAAATATAAATGAAGTGCATAAAGAATAAAGGTAAGATATTATTGGCGCTTTGCATCCTGCTATGCCAAATAGCAGGATGCGGGCAAAAGGAAGAAAATGCAGCAGCCTCTGGGGAAAGCACATGGGAGGAAAATGCATGGGAAGAAAATGCAGCAGCCTCCGGGGAACGCACATGGGAAGAAAGTGCAGATAGCGGGACAGATATGGATGTTTCAGATGAAAAACCACAGGAGCCTTCCCCCATAGAGGGGGATTGGTTTATGTTGGATGCGGCAGAAAATGGGGATGGGAATAGCCGGAAAGTTACGTTTAAAGATAATATTTTTTCTGCTGGGGAAACATACCAAGAAAGCGGAGGGCTATACGGTGGCGGCCTAGAGTTTTTCGATGGGTATTCCGGGGTCCTGCAGGATATGTATCACCAGATTCCATTTGAATATGATGGGCAAAGCGAAATTTTAACCATGGATTATTCTGCAGTATTCCAAAAAATGCAGGAAATATTGGAAGAAAAAATAGAAAAATCGTCTGGAGAAGAAAAGGAATCATTAAAGGAATACCAAGACGGGCTAAAAAATGGGTTGGAAGAATTTTCCGATGGGAAAATGTCTGTATATGCGCCAATCCATGATGATATACTTTTTCTGTATACAGAATATTCCGATAGCAGAAGCATCAATGATTATTTGAAGTATGAAAATCCAAATTTCCCCAACAGCGTCTGTATGGCAGAAAGAAATGGGACATATTACACCTTTAGCGGTGCAATGGGCAGAGAACCAGAATTCCCATATATCAGGAGCATGGCTCTGGATTTTGGATGTGGGACAATGGAGGATTGCCTGTGCAGTTATTATGCAAATTGGGCAGGAGCATTTTCTGTTGGATTTTTGGAAGATGTTTATGGGATATACAACAGCGATCTTGTCACTGTTATGCAGGAACTGGAGGCTGAATATACGCCTAGCATGGTAGACGAGGATAATTTATCCTTAGACAAAGCAGAGGATGTGCCTGCAGGGGATGCAGTCTGGGAAATGTATGCGGGCTGCCCGCTGGAAGAAGTAAAATACGTGGAATATTCCCATGATACAGATGCTGGGAGGCAGACATCCGGAATTTATTTAGGGAAAACCTATGGGCTGTGGAGTGTCCTTTGGACAAATGGGGACTTATAAAAACCAATTGTTAGAAAGAAAAAACCATCTTGCGCCATGCAGGGTGGTTTTTTAGTGGGGTTACCTGTAATAATTTTCAATCCCAATGCCAATGGTAGCCCAATGATTTGCTTTCTTCCTCTCATCGGCAAGCTCTTCCTCCTCCATCGGTTCACCCTCTTCCTCTGCTTCTTCTGCCATATCTTCTACAGATTCCGGGGTACGGGGACGGAACACGCCGACGCTGATATTTAAAAAACTATAGGAATAGCCATTTTCATTGTCATCAACCTCGCCGCAGTTTTTCCCGCTGAGGATTTGGTATAACTCGTCTGCTGCTGTCTGGAAGGTAGGCACGCCATAGATATTAGGCTGAAGTTTCCCATCAGGCCCGCCCAAAAATTCTATGAATTCTGCCTTCCCGTTTCCGTCAAAATGGAAACACAATTCATTATGGAAGTAGTAATATAGTTGGCGTTCCCCCACTATGTCTGGTTCTCCCAGCAGGTTTTTGATATCTTCCCGTGAAGCGGATAAGGGAATCGTTTTATTATCCCATCTTATGCCGATTAATGGGAGCAATTCTATCTGTTCCAAGGTTTTCACCATTCCTTTATTTAGACATTCCTACCGGCACTTTTATTGTTACAGATTCAGTTGTTACCATAACATTACCTTCTAAGTTATTTTAGGAAAAAAATGCAACGAAAATCCGGTTGCCTAATTATAGCATAAATATGCTATATTGAAAACAATTTTACAAATTCTTTACAAATACCTATCGTATTATTTTCCAATATCCAGTATAATAAAACGGATGATACAAAAAAGAACGTTTTACTCTTATTTTTGCCGGAGTAAAACGGCAGGGCTGGGATGATTATGAAAAAAATACTGGTAATTGAAGACGAAATAGCCATCAATGATTTAATCTGTATGAACTTGGAAATTGCAGGCTATGAGCCCGTCCCATTTTTTGACGGCGCCAAATTCAGCCGCCATTTGAAGGAACAGGACGGTTATGCCCTTGCTTTATTGGACATTATGCTCCCCGGGAAGGATGGGTTCGAGCTTTTGGAAGAACTGAAAGCCCACAAAATCCCGGTGATTTACCTGACGGCAAAAGGGGATTTGCCAAGCAAGGTAAAGGGGTTAAGGAGCGGGGCAGAAGATTATATGGTAAAGCCATTTGAAATGCTGGAGCTTCTTGTGCGCATGGACAATATCCTGAAACGCTACGGGAAAGAGGAAACGGAGGAAATCCGCATCCGGGACGTGGTAATTAATGAGAAAAAGCGGACGGTGCATAAAAATGGGGTGGAAATTCCCATGCAGCCCATGGAGTTTGACTGCCTTTTGGTGTTCTGGAAATACCGGAACCGGGTCATTACAAGGGAGCAAATCCTAAATATCCTTTGGGGCGTGGATTTTGAAGGGGAAAGCAGGACCGTGGATGTGCATGTGGGGAATATCCGCAAAAAACTGGATTTTTCCGATGTGATTATTACTGTGCCAAGGGTGGGGTACCGGATGGAGGCGCCAAATTGGACATGATAAAAAAGATTGCCCTCACTGCGTCAGCCATGCTTTTTGTGTTGGCGCAGGTTTTTTCCTTTTACGTGATTCTTACCAGCAGGCAGGAAAAAATAGATTTGCTGAAGGAAAAAGAAAACCGGATTTTTGAGGGGGCTGTCCGGGATTATAACCGGAAATTATCAAATTTTAAGATGCGGGGGAATATTTCGGACCATACGCTCGTTTATTTTTTCCGTAGTTCCATGCCGGAAAATTCTGCGCTGTATAAAGGGGAGGAAGAACTGTTCAACAGTAGCCCCTATGAATTTGACAGCAGGATGATAGGGAGGAAAAATGAGGGGTATTTTTGGAATTGCCAAATGGAACTGGTAAATGGCAGGCATCTCTTGGTATTTTATCAGGAAGATATTACTGGGCTTTATGGGAAATCCTTAGATGGTTATTACCTGTTTTACGTAGTTGACCTGACTTCCATTTATGAGAAGAGCAGGAACCTTGTGGTACAGGAATTGCTGGTATCAGTGGCTGCCTCCTTTGGCATGGCGCTTCTCCTTGTGTTCCTGATTAAGAAAATCACAAGGCCCCTGCAGGCAGTGAATGAAGCCCAAAGGCAGCTCATCGGCAGCATGTCCCACGAGTTAAAGACCCCGCTGACAGCAATCAAAGGCTATTCCGAAACACTGTTGAGGGTAAACCTTACGAAAGAGCAGGAGGAAAAAGCCCTCGGCTATATCTATCAGGAAAGCGGGCGGCTTTCCCGCCTGTCGGAAAAAATGATGGAATTGACAAAATTGTACGAGCCGGAGTGCAGTATAGAGTTACAGGAAATTTCCGTAGAAGAGCTGTTTGCAGCAGCAGAGGACAGCGTAAGGCACAAGCTAAAAGAAGCAGGGATTACGCTCCTGCGGGAAGGGGATTATCAGGGGAAAACGAAGCGGTTGGATAGTGATTTAATGACAAGTTTCCTGATAAACCTTGTGAATAACAGCGTGATGGCCTCAAAACGGGGCAGCCATATTTACCTTGGGGCGGACGGGAATTCCCTCTGGGTGCGGGACGAGGGATGTGGGATACCGCCGGAGGAAGTGGATAAAGTCCGGAAAGCCTTCTACCGGGTGGATAAGTCCCGGTCCAGAAAAAGCGGGAACATGGGGCTGGGGCTTGCACTGTGCGAGCAGGTTGCAGCGGTGCATCATGGGAGGATGGAGATTGAGAGCAAGGTGGGGGAAGGGACGCGGATTTCGTTTGTGGAAAAGAGATTGTAATTATAGGCTGTCAATGATTTTACAGAAGAATTCTTCATTGACAGCCTTAATTTCGGATGTGGAAAAATCTTTGAGGTTTTGTGTTACAATATAATCTACATTTGCTTCTTTTGCACATTGCATTTGCAGCCCATCTTCTATGTCTTTCCATTCCGTATGGCGCAATGTTTTAAGGATTGTTTCGCTATTCTCGGGTATAATCTCTAATTCACTACATAATAATCCGAGTAATTGTTTTCTTTTTTCTATGGAAAAATCTTTTCTTAAGATGTAAAAAATGTCAGTTATGGTATGGGATGTGATATAGCCTTGGATAGTACGGAAAAGACATTGCTCCATAATTTTTTTCGCATTTCCAGCGTTTGGTTCCCGAACCATAATCCAATCTAAAATGACATTTGTGTCAATAAGTATTTTCATATTTTTTCTCCAAAGCTTGTAATTTTTCTGATTTTATATCAATAGTTCTATCAATACTTCCGGAAAATTCCTCAAAAAGCCGCCTTTTTTCATTTGTGGAAAATTCCTCCTTTATTTTAGTTTCATTATCTGGAAATATAACAATAACTTCTGTGGCTGCTTTTTGGTCAGGCAGTTGCCCTTTTATTGTAATTTTTCCATTGTCATAAATTCCTTTAATTGCTAACATGAAAGTCACCTCGGTTCTTGTATTTCAATTTTCTCTTCCAGTATGGATTCTAGCCATGCTTTGGTATTTTTTATTATATGTGGTATCCCATATGGTGTCAATTTCTTTTTTCTGGCTGCGGCACGCAGGCCCATGGATGCAAGTCCCGGATCCTTTACCAATCCTTTACAACTGAATGAATATTTCCAAAAAAGCATTTGCTATGATAGGAACCAGAACAGAAGACAGGAGGAGCTTATGAAAAAGAAATATTTAACAGCCATAGCCGCAGCCCTTACCGTTACCTTATTAACTGGCTGCCAGGAAACCCCAAAGGATTCCATCGTAAAACAGAAAGGCGTAGACAACATGCAGGGATACGAAAGCGCAAGCGGCACCCTCAGGGAAATGATAAATGCCCCAGAAAGATACAAGAACCAAGCCACTTACGAAAACGGCGCCCTTGTCATTGATACAGACGCCGAAGTCATCCTGCCGGACGCAGAATCTATAAATACATACAAAGTAACTGCAGAAGAAGTAACCCAAGAGATGATTGATAAAGTTACAAACGCGTTTTTTGACGGGGCTAAATTCTACCATGCATTTACTTACGGCCAGAGGACCAAGGAACAGTACCAAGCAGAAATTACGAGGCTAAAGCAGTACAAGGCAGAAGGGAACCTTGATCCATACGAACATGGGAAGGATGAAAACGGGGAACTGTATTTTGACATTGACGAGGTGATTGCCAGGGACGAACAGGAACTGGCAGATGCGCCGGATGAAATTATAAAAGAAGAAGTAAAGCCTTCCTTTGGCTTAGAATATATGGATGGGAAAGGGGAAGAAGCTGAGAAAATGGTAAATGAACATGAATTTTACGGAGTAGCGGAAACTGCCCAAGGGGTATACGGCTATACGATTAATGGGCCGGAAATTTCCGCTGATGTGAAGTTCACCATTGAAAAAAGGAGGGACGACGTGCCAGACCCAATGGAATTCCAGACGTGGCAGGAAGGCAGGTATCTGATCGACGGGAAATGGGATGGGTATAGCGGCGTGCCAGAGGAAAAAATCAAAAGCTATATGGGCATTTCCTATGAAGATGCCAAAAAGGCAGCAGAGGAAATAATAGATAAACTAGGCTATGGCTGGGAAATTCAGGATTGGGATTATGCAGTGTTCCGCCATGGGGAAGGCAACGTAACGGAAGAGAACATACTGGACGGGGGATATTTGTTTTATTTTACAAGGGTGCTGGACGGGGTGCCCGTTACCTTTACCGATTCCTATGGAGGGGCTTTAGAGGATATGGACAGCACCTTAATCCCTTGGAGCTATGAAAGATGTGAAATCATCATAGGGGACGACGGCCTCCAGAGGGCGGAAATCTATAACCCATACCAAGTGGAAGGGATGCAGGCAGAGCAAGTAAAGCTTATGGATTTTGACAGCATCATAAAAATATATGAACAGATGATGGAAGTGTCTAATGCAGATATTGCGGAGTTTGAAGCACAGAGGATTTTCCATGTGAAAAAAATAAAATTAGGCTACAGCAGGATTTATGACCCAAATGTAGATAACCATACGGGGATTTTAGTGCCAGTTTGGGATTTTTTCGGAGGATTTGACTCGGAAATGGACGGGCAGAAATCAGAAAATACTGGGGAGCACTCCAAGCAAAGTTTTCTGACAATCAACGCCATAGACGGCACGGTGATTGACCGGGAGTTAGGCTATTAAAAGGAGAACATGCCCTATGGAACCCATAAAGCAAGTGGCAGCGGCCGTAAGGTGGAATTTCCTAGGTTTTTCCAAAAACCCTAGGGTAATCATTACCTTCCTGTTTTCCTTCATCCTGTGCTTTTTCTTAAGTGGCAGGGCCATGATGGTAGCAGATTACTACGATTCCCCTTTGCAGGCCTTAGAACCCTTTATCTGGACCTTTGGGGACGCTGCATCCATCCTCCTGTGCTCCCTGCTTTTGATCCTCCTGTTTTTGGATTTGCCGAAATTAAGCCCGTTTACCCCGTATCTGCTGCTGCGGATGAACAAGCGGCGTTGGCTTCTGGCGCAGTTTTTCTATATTTTTCTGGTAACAGCGCTGTACATGGCATACGTGGTCCTTGCCACAAGCCTTTTGTGTATGCAAAAAACTTATGTAGGGAATATCTGGAGCAAGACGGCCGCCCTCCTTGCCTATTCCAAAATGGGGAAAGATTTGTCCATCCCTTCTACCGTAAAAGTCATGGAAAGCACAAGCCCCTTTTCATGCAGCATGCAGATTATGGCCCTGCTGGTGTGCTATGCCTTAACCTTAACTTTCCTGATGTTATGGTTCCAGATGAAAATAGGGAAAAAGGCCGCAATCGGCGCAGGGCTGTGCTACAGCCTCTATGGGTTCCTGTTAAGCCCCGATACTTTAGCAAAAATACTCGGCAAGGAAGAATATGAAATGTTCCTTGTCCGGCGGATATGCGGCTGGATTAGCCCTTTAAACCATGCCACTTATGGGATGCACGATTTTGGGTATGACGTCCTTCCCTCCATTGGGCAGTCCTGCATGGTGTTCCTTGGGATCCTGCTGGTTTTGGCAGCATTGTCCTTCCATACCTTAAAAAAATATAATTTCAGTTCCTTTACCGGGGAATGACAATCTTTTGGGGAAATGAAAAATTTTTTGGAGAGAAAGGAATCAATCAGTGAAAGAATTATTGCGGGATAAGGGGTTTTGGGCTGCAGCATCTGTTGCTTTTTTAGGCCTCGCAGCAGGTTTTCCTTTTTATGAAATAGAAATTCCCCTGAACCAAGGGAGTTTCCAGAAATTTTACCAGACAGCCTTGGAATCCCAAACGATGCTGTTTCTTGTACCCATTGCAGCAGTGCTTTCCCCCGGCGCGTCTTACCTGCGGGAATCCTTAAGCGGCTTCTTAAAATTTTATATTTCAAGGACCAGCCGGATAGATTATACCATAAGAAAAACATTGTCTATTTATGCCGGCGGTTTCCTGCCCTTTTTTCTGGCAGGTTCCCTTGGCTTGTCCCTCTCCTTTTTTTTCCTCTACCCATTGGAATTAAAAGGGGCCGTCCCTTGGGAAGAAGTGCAAAAAACTCTGGGAACATTGCTGCGCATTAGCTTCACCGGAGGGATACTGGCAGAATTGTCCGGAATCTTTGCAGCCATATTCCAAAATTACTACATGGCTTACGGCCTGCCCTTTGTCGTGTACTATATGATGGTAATTTTAAAGGAACGCTATTTGCCAAAACTATACGCCCTTTACCCGGGAGAATGGGTTCTCTGCAAAGAAAACTGGGGCGCAGGCGGCATGGGGATATGGGCATTTTTCCTCATATTTTCCATAGCCTTCCTGCTCGTCCACAGCCTGTTGCTATACTGGCGCATACAGGAAATTTAAAACCAAAAAATAGGAAAACAAAAATGAAACCTTATATAGAAATAGACCATGTAATCAAAAAATTTTCCAACGAAACCATCCTCCATGACATCACCATCAACATGGAACAAGGCAAAGCCTACGGAATTTCCGGCAACAACGGTTCCGGAAAAACCGTCCTGATGAAATGCATCTGCGGATTTCTCCCCGTAACAGAAGGCAGCATCCGTGTCAATGGCAAAATTATCGGCACAGAAATTGATTTTCCGGAAAGCATCGGGGTCATTATAGAAACCCCAGGTTTCCTCACAAATTTAACTGGGATGCGCAACTTAGAGATTCTGGCAGCCCTTAAGGGCAAAATTTCCAAGGAAGAAATCCGCAAGGCCATCCAAAAGGCTGGATTAGACCCAGATTTAAAGAAATCGGTAGCAAAATATTCGTTGGGTATGCGCCAGCGCCTAGGGATTGCCCAAGCAATTATGGAAGACCCAGAATTCCTGATTCTGGACGAGCCATTTAACGGGCTGGATAAGCATGGGGTAAGGGAAATCCGTAAGCTGCTGCTGGAGTTAAAGCGCCAAGGCAAAACCATTCTCCTTGCCAGCCATAACAGCGAGGATATCGAGATTTTATGCGATAAGGTTTATGAGATGGACGGAGGGAGGATTCAGGGAATATGAAGCAAGGCTTCGGGAAAACAAATAAAAAGAAAAAACACCATTCACCGTATATTTTGGGAAAATTATGTTTCATCTGTTCTGCCGCCCTGTCCCTCCTATTATGCCTTGCTCCGGCAAACGTAAGCGCAGGCGGGGGCAGTCCCGCGGAAAACCACAGCAAATCAGGCGTTATGGTTACCATTGACGCCAACAGGAAATACGAAGGCATGAACGCCCCTTTCTCCAAGGGGTATGAGCCTTCTATAAAAAAAGACGTTATGTCCCTCGTCATCCCATTCCGGGTGGGGCAGGAAACGGGGGGCAGCCGGATTCTTGTAGGGATTTCCTTTGAACGGGAAGAAAACAGCCCCTTTTACTATAAGAATTACCAGAAAAAAGTAAAGGAATCCGAGGAGGGCATTTACCTTTACCAATGCAAAATCCAGTTAAAGGAGAACAGGGTAAACGGCCAATATCCCCTGCACCTGTTTGTACAGGCCAAGGCGCAGGGAGAACATATCCAGCAGGAATTTACCATTTACGTAGAAATTACAGATGGGAAACCAAAGCCCCAAACAGGAAATCAGGAAGAAAACCATTCCGGCCCTGAAGGCAGCGGAAGTATAGAAGGAGATTCAGATGGAGGTTCCGGTAATGGGGGCTTAGCCGGGGATGGGATTTCTGATGGCGGCGAGATGGGCAGCATGGATTCTCCCAACGGAACCAGCCAGCCTTCCGGTTCTTGGCAAAAGGAGGAAGCCAGCCGCCAGCCTAAAGTTATCATCCATGCAAACAGCCTCCAAAATACCCCTTTACAGGCTGGGAGCCAAATGTTCTGGTCGGTTTCTGCCAAAAACTGCAGCAGCAACCGGTCTATAGAAAACTTAAAGGTTACTATTCTTTCGGAACAAAAAGACATTTCCTTTGAAAAAACTGCGTGGTATTTTGAGCAGGCCGGCGCCGGGGCATCCATGGATTTATCCCAAAACATAACAATTGGGATAAAAGCAGCATCAGGGCCTGTGCAAATCCAATTCCAGTTCGAATATGAAGATAAACAAGGGACGGCCTATACTTCCACAGAAACAGCAACCCTTACCGTGGTGCAGGAGCCTAAGGCAGAACTGGCAGGCCTTACTTTTCCAGAAAGCATTTATGAATCCGATACAGATCTACTGACCTTCCAAGTCCAAAATTCAGGCCTTGCCCCCATCTACAACGCCAAAGTACATCTGGAAGGGAAAGGCCTGTTTCCAGAAAAGGAGCTTTTTCTTGGCACAATAGAAGCCGGCACTTCCACCGATGGGGAGATTTCAGTATTTGCCGGAAACCTCTGCATGGACAATGAGGGCAATATAATAGAGGAACACGGGGAAAAATATGGCGACACCTTATGCACCGTCATTTTTTCCTATGAAAATGAGCAAGGGGAGGTATCAGAACAGAAGCAGGAGTTGAAAACTTCCATCAAAAAGCCGCAAATTGTGGAATTAAAAGTGGAAAAAGAGGCGCCAAAGACCAACCAATGGTGGATAACTATCCTAGCCGGTGCATTTTTGGTATTAATCCTCATCATAATATGGCTCTATTTGCGGATGAAGCATTACCGCAGGATTTCAGAATCCAAAAGATGAAGCCCTAGGACAAATTATTTCTTCCCAATAAATTTCAAAATCCAAAAGATGAAACCCTAGGGCAATTTTTTTCCCAATAAACAGGCAGTCCAGGATAGCCCTTCCCCTAAGCAAACACTTCATGGGCGTCCTTAGTGGAGGCGAAATCCAC
>CAJTWA010000022.1 GCA_910580195.1 uncultured Lachnospiraceae bacterium | reverse complement strand
ATCAACAACTTAAATATACGCACACATTTATTTGCAAACACGGTTTCAAATTTCACGCCCGTAACGGCGTATCTTCCATATGGCCGTGAAAAGGTTACAAGTGAATTGCAATATGTATTAGATCATACGGATGAAATGGAGATGAGGAAGTATCGAAACAATTTAAAATCTTTAGGATAAAGGTTCGGTTTCATCTTTCGAAGCTCGGCGGAGCTTGATTTTCAACTATATCAGCCCGCTTATCGGGGACATGAAACTGGAAGATGTTACGCCGAGGACGATGGACAAATATTACCAGAGCCTGCTGAAGGGCAACGTGTCAACCGTAATGCTCTGGAACAGCTAGGCAAAAAGGGCGTAATGTTCAAGTTCCCGCCTGTGGTGGCAAGCACCTATACCGCTCAGGTACTGAAAGAGCCAAAGACAAAGGCCAGCATCAGAAAGATTTTCCTGCCTAAGACGGTTGCGGAAATGCTTCTGAAACCATTCTGATAGACGGATATGTGGATGTTGGGACATTGAACTTGCTTTCAAAGAAAAAGCCTGATGTTGCAGTTACAATTTATACGCAGAAACAGACGAAGCTAACGAAAGCCGATGTTAAGAATTTCAATGCACAGTACCCGATATTGAAAATAAAATATACCAAAGTATTCCATGACAGGTTTTTGATTCTTGACAGAACGACAGCCTATCATATAGGAGCGTCTTTGAAAGATGCAGGAAAAAGTGTTTTGGAATCAATTTAATTCAAGATTCAGGCATCATCAAAGACATCCTGCAAAGGTTGGAACTGGAAACAGAGGAATGAGAAACTCATTGGAGTCACAATTTGTGGCCTCCTCTTAGCGACGTTCACGCCCTAAGGTATGCCGAAAGCACTGGTTATTCAGGGTTTTTGGTATTTTATTATATCTATATTTCTTACAATTTCAAAATAAATACGTGCTATACTTCTTGTATGGGAAACCATAGGTCCAATGGCGGCTTTACCCCCTCTTGTATGTTCGGAGGGTGTAACAAGCCCTCCAGACGAAAGAAAGGAGGGCGGTACAATGTATGTTACATATGCTGATTTAGAAAAAATACGAATCTGTATTATCCTGATATCCTTACCTTACTGGCTGAACCTTACCCTGCCTAAATTGCATCAATCTTTTTCATATCCATTTCTTCGGTAAAGTACTAAAAATACAAGAATACTGATTACTAATTCTCCGATAAGCACTGCGATATCCAGAGGTTTTAACGTATATGACATTCCTTCTGCAAATCCATTCGCCATCTCTGTCAACACCCCAGTAAACAAAAACCCTGAGATATGGTGCAATTTTTCAGAAAGGTTTCCAAACATTGGAATCATCATAAACACGACCATCAATGGAAAAGAAATCAAATTTGCATTCATCTGGTTTTTGGCGCATAGGCCAACAATCATTCCCATTACACAACTAATCAGGGAAGCTGCCGCACTAACCAGTAAGAAAACCGCAACAGATACCTGGCTCATAGAAATACCGCTAATCACCAATACCACAATATTGATTATATTCATCAACACAAATGGAAATAGGATACTTCCGATGAAATACTGTATTCCAGTGACTGATGACGTCATTAAGACCCGCAACGTATGTTTCTCTTTCTCTTCTGCAATGGCAGTTCCTACCATTAGAAATCCATCCATACACAGATTAAGGGAAATTCCCAAACTCAGGATCAAAGACACCAGAATTGGTGACAAATCACCTCCTGAATTGATGCTGTACAAAATTTTGAACATCCATACCATCGCCACGGTTAAAAGCGGCCCAACCATAATCGCGGTATTGCGGCTGATACAAATCCATTTAATCTGTGCAACTGCTACTAATTTATTGATATTATCCATCTTAAAACTCCTCTCACATGCTGGCTAATCCAAGGGATGCCCCTGTTACTTGTAAAAATACACGTTCTAATGTTGGCTCACAAGAATGGATACACTGTATTTCATCTCTCTGCATCCATTCTGAAATTTTTGCAATATTTTGAGGACTTTGCTCTAAGATGACTTCTTCCTGATTGTTCAAAAGCAGATGATATTTTTTATTTTGATTATATTTCAGGCAAAGTTCTTTGGGCGATCCACACTCGACAATTTTCCCCTGATACAAAAGCGCAACTCTATCACAAAGTTTTGTGGCTTCTTCCATGTTATGTGTAGTCAGAAAAATTGACATACCTTCTTCTTTCAGCCCCAACAACATTTTATGGATAGATACCGCAGTCGATGGATCTAACCCGCTTGTCGGCTCATCAAGAAATAAAATTCTTGGCTTATGAAGCACTGCCCTAGCCAAAACAAGCCTTTGTGTCTGCCCTCTGGAAAGTTTACCTGCCGGTTTTTTACGGTGCCCATACAATTCCACCTGATGTAAGACTTCTTCCACTCTTTTACTGGGAACACGCCATATTTTTGCAAACATACTTAAATTCTGCCATACTGTCATTTTCTCATAAATTCCGCTTTGGTCAGAAACCACGCCGATTTTTTCATAAATTGATTCATCAATATTAACCGTATCTGTATCGAGAATTTTCGCTTCTCCCGATGTTTGCCTTAACTGCCCTGTGATTATTTTAATTGTGGTAGTTTTTCCAGCGCCCGACGGCCCTAAAAACCCAAGAATTTCGCCTTTATGAAGCGTAATATTGATATCCTTAAGCGCCAGTTCCGTCTTATAGCGCTTAGAAATATGTGATAAATCCAGTAATACGTTTTGTTCCATAACATAACCCTCTTTCTGAATATTTTTTTATAATTGCCCCGTTTTCCTACCGCAGAGTAATTATGATGGAAGTATCGTACCATGTTTTATCACCTTTATGCAAAGTTCTGCCTGAATGATATGCCATACTGCCTGAAATGGCTTGTGGGCACTGCTATTTAAATCCTGCTCAGCAACTCCCCCTTCATATTTTTAGAAAACAGGCATTTTTCTCCATTATCCATAAGAATTTCCCGATGTTTTAAATCTAACTCCTGAATTTTATTTACATTTACCAGATATGACCTGTGAACCCTTAAAAACTGCTCCCGAAACTGCTCCTGCAGCTCCTGCATGCTGCCAATAAAATCAATACAGTCATTTTTCGCATGGAGTTCTATTCTGTGTGTACGGGCACTTGTTTCAAAGAACATAATTTCATCCACTGGAACATGCTTGATAATATCCAACACCTTTACGGTAAAGTATTCCTTTTGCCTTCCCTGCTCCTTACACATCCGCTCGGTAATGACCGCAAGGTTTTTGTACATTCCAGCCAGCATTTTTTCAGAATTGCTCTTTACAATATAATCCAGCGCTTCTAGGTGATAGCGGAAGGTTTCAAATGCCAGGTCTGGGAAGGAAGTCACATAGATAAGAAAACCTCTGGCATCAAACTTCCGAATCTGTTGTCCCAGCATAAATCCATCCATCGGCTCATCCTTAAGCTCTACATCCAGAAAATAAATTCCCCTTTTTGGGGACGCCGCCACCGCTTCAATAATTTCCTGGGGATGCCTGCTGCACAGGGCAATCTGCATATCATAACCTTCAATCATAATTTGCTTTTCTAAAAACTTTCTCTGTGCAGCCAGTATCGTCGCATCATCTTCACAAATATAAATTGGAAGCATATTTTTTCCTCCGCAATTTTTAACATTTCTTATTCTTGTATCTTTAACTCCTGAATAAAATAGCCGTCCCTGATTGTTGTCAGAGAGAAGACATTTTCATAATGTTCCAGAATACTTTTATAGCTTGCAAGGCCAATTCCTCTGTCTGTCCCTCTGGTAGAATAGCCCTGCTGCCAAATCTTGTGAAAATCAATGTTTGAATACAATGGATTTTTTATTTGAAAGGTTGTACATTCTTTCTGGCTGCTAATCATAATATGTATCTGTGGTTTTGGTTTCTTATCTCTTTTTCCTTGTACTTCGTCAATGGCATTGTCGATCAGTATCCCTAGGCATCTGCACAAGTCAGTTGTTCTCAGCCGCGTTTTGTCAAATGGATGCAATACTTCCAGTTCACAGGAAATCTGCTCCTGCTGCATTTTTTCTATTTTCCCCAACAGCAACCCTTTTACCTCAAGCATATGAATATTTCCAAGCTGTGTCAATCTGCGTATCTGTTCCCCCACCTGATAATCAAAATCAATCGTCATATCCTGAATAAAATTCTGCACTGCTTCCATATTTCCCTCTTTTGCCTGAAGGTACATGCCAGACATCATATTTTTATAATCATGGCGGAATCTCCGCATTTCACCCTGCAGTTTTTCTAAACTCTCAATATAAGCATTTTGCTGCTGCATACTAATCTGCTGGGCCTGAATTTGCTTCTTTTGCATTTCCTGACGCCCCGCATAACTGAAAATAATAAAAACAATCAGTAGGTATAACAGAGAAACGACCGCATTATCGTTACCAACCCGTTCTCCTATCTGCACCATAAAATAAAGTATTTCCGTCAAAACCGGGTATAAACTGATAAAAATAATGCTTACTATTTTCGATTCTTTCCGTTCCATCCACAGCCGGAACATTTTCCCAACGCCAGTTTTATATAGAAGCAGCACCCAGATAATTTCTATGAGCGGTGTTAATACATACAGGAAAAAATAATATAGTAACCGTTCTCCCAAAATATCCAAATGGAAAGTCATATTAGGTGAAAATAAAACTCCTATGTTTACCGCAAAGGATTCCAACATTTCTAAGAAAACAGCCGAAATCCAACAAGCCAGCAGATTTTCCCGGTATAGAAAATATAAATAAAACATTGCTCCTGCCATTCCAATATAGGTAAACAAAATTTGTCCTGAGTTATACTTCCATCGAAAGATACCCATTTTATAAAAAACTGTCCCTGCCAATGCCAAGGCACAGATAAATAATATCGTAACAGCAACCATTTTCACTTTGCGTTTTCTTATTTGATATGGTTTTCGCTCCAAAAGCAGCATAGAGATCCAGAACATAAATAACACGCTCATTGTCAAACCAAAGGTATTACTGCAGAACAGCCCCCAAAAACTCATAATCCTCTTTTACCTCCTACAACTTCTTACAAGCCTGGCAATCCAGAATTTGCATTTCTTTTACTGCTGATACAAATCAAACTATACATTTATGGAATATGTAATCTATCATTATAAATAAAAATCATGTAGGTTTTACTATTTCATTTCCAAACAATATTCTTAATGGCGCCGGGTTTTACTATTTTTGGATAAGAGGGCAGAGCCGGCAGACTGTGATTGCCCACAAGCCTGCCGGCTCTGCTTAATTTTTTCCTAATTATACACGAAAGCATGGGATTTTTCAATTCTCAAACTGCTTTTGCCTAAGTTTGGATGGAACTGCCGTTTGTCGCGGAAACGCTGCCATTCCTACTTTTAGGGCTGGCTTTCAGCTTTGCTATCGCCCATCCGTTATAAATGTAAAAATACAACAAACATTAACAAAACTGCATGTTGCACCGATATATACTGTAAGCACAATAAAAAGGAGGATTACAGCATGGAAAGGGAAACTACTCCCAGCCAGAGCGAATGGATGGTTATGGAAGTGTTCTGGGCAAATGAAGGGTCCATGACTGCAAAAGAAGTTATCAAGAAAATGCAGGAGAAGTCAGATATGTCATCAAGGATGGTGCGTGTACTGTTGAACCGTTTATGGCAGAAAGGCGTTTTAAGCTATACCGTCGATGAACATGATTTAAGGGTTTACCACTATTCCGTCCAAAAATCGAAAGAGGAATGTCAAAAAGAAAAGAGCCGGAAGTTTGTGGACAGCTATTTTGAGGGCAGCAGGAAGAACGCAATGGCTGCTTTGTTACAGAGTGCAAAACTAACGGAAGAACAGTTCCAAGAATTGGAAGAAATTTTGGAGCAATGCAAGGAAAAGGATGAAAAATGACAGTGCAGGAATTTTGGGATAGTGGAGTAAGTTTTTTAAACTTAAGCGCTGTTTATTATGTGACACAGATTTTAAAGTGTGTCCAGGTTTCTTCCATAGTATTTGCATTTGTGTATTTCTTACGGAGAACACTGCTAAAAAACAGAGTTTTCCTAAAAAGTATGTTGTGGAGTTTGTTTCTTCCAGTTTTATTTGCAGGAAAGATAAAATTCTTTTATGAAAATACCATCGGCATACTACTGTTTTCTTGGTGGGCAGAAATCTGTAAAACCTGCATATGGGTAAACTGGCTCTACATAAGCGGTATATTTGTATATGCTGCAAGGATGTTTTATAAAAAAAGAAAGCTGAAAAAAATGGTTGCGGGCATGGAACGGAGAATATTGGAAGATACTTCTGTCTATGTTACTAAAATGCCTGCCACACCTTCAACCATAGGAATATTCAGGCCAAAAATTGTAATGCCGGAGGTTATGCTGAAAGAATACGGCCCAAAAGAATTGCACACCATCCTGCTCCATGAAAAGACACATATCCAGTTGGGGCATTTACTATTTTATTTTCTGTGGGATATATTGCGGGCATTATTATGGCTGAATCCGCTGCTTACCATAGGCACAAAGTTTTTTCGTGAGGATATGGAGGAAGTTTGTGATTGGGTAACGATTCAAAAAAGCGGGGGAAAAGCGTATGCATATGGGCAGCTTCTGTTAAAGAGCATGAGGGTATTGCAGGCAGAAAATGAAAATTTTAATATGTTCGCTGCCTTTGCAGGTGATAAGGAATATCAGGATATACGCCAACGGGTGACAAGGATTGCCCTGTACAGGCCGTATAAGCAGGCCGCGGCAGCCGGTGCATGGATTGGCGCCATGCTGTGTACCATTGCGGCTGTTATATGGATACAAAATATTTCTTATGGCAGATATCATACAGATGATGGTATTTTGGCATATGGATATAACGGCAGAAATGTTACTTTTTTTGGCAACGATGATGCGCTGCACCAGATGATAACTTATGATGGCGATTATGTTTATGTAGACAGGGAAGCCTTTGAAAATTATTTGCAGGAACATAATGCATCGGGGGATATTTTTATCGTTTTTGGAGGTTTTTATAAGCTCCCTGGGATTGGGGGCGTTGGATGTTCCTGCAATTATGAATTTGGCTCAAAAGAGCAGATAGTCCAAATCCCTTATGAAAGCCCGATGGATTCTTGGAGGATAAAGTTATTTAAATTATTGTAAATACAATTTGGAAATGGAATTCAAATATATTTTTTATCAAGGAGGACAAAATTATGGCAATTACAGGAGTGAGCAATTACAACAGTGTTTATGAAAGCACATATGCTTCATCAAGAAGGGAGGTAGCAAAGAAAGAGGAAACAAAACAAACAAAAGCTACGCAAAAAAGCGCTGAAACAGCAAAGAGTAGCGGTAATGAGGAATATCTAAAAAAATTGCAGAAACAAGTACCCTACATTATACTGCAGACAGGATATGGGCTTAACACAAGTAATGACAGTAAAGTGAATGTTATTAGTGTCAATCCTAAACTTTTGGAGAAAATGCAGAATGATCCGCAGGCAGCAAAGGAATATACGCAGAGATTGAAGGATGTGGAATCTGCTACAAAATGGGTTGATAATTTTGAAAAATCAATGGGATATACTGCAATTTGCAGGCATGGCTATATAGATGAAAATGGTAATTTTTCTAATTTTGCCGTCGTAGTAAGAAAAGATGAATTAAATGAAAAGCTCCGTAAAGAAGCGCAAGAAAATGCCGAAGAACGGATTGAAAAGTCAAGAGAAAACGCTCGTGAGAGTGCGGAGCAGCTTTTGGAGAAAATGGCGGAAAAAGCAGAGAAAAACGAAAAGAAGCAGGAAAATGCAGCAGAAAAGAAAGGATTGAAGGAAGATGAAACAGCAACTCCAGACAAAGCAGGGCAGCTTTTAGAAGAAAAAATAGCCGATTCCAAAGACGGGACAATTTATCTGGATGATACAGATATGCAAACAATTATCAAAGCCGCACAGGAAGATGGCGCAGGCAAAGCCATTGTAAAAAATCACTCACAGATAGGTGCAAATCTGGATTTGAAGATATAAGGAGATGAGGAAAAATGTCTGATACATTTAGATTTGAAACTTTTGTAGACGCCCACAGCAATATTTTCTATGAATACCTTAGCTCTGTCATAGCAAAGCTATCTAGGGAAAACGGGGAATACCGTGCCATAAGGGATAAGATTGAGGGACTGTATGAAAAATATCCCAAAGTCTTAGGCGTATTTGACTCGGAAACAGCAGAGGAACTAACCAAGGAAGAATGTGCCGCACTGATTAAAGTGATAGAGCTGAAAAACAAACTTATGGATATGGAAATGCAGTCAGCCTACTTCCGTGGCTGCTATGACAGCGTAGGGTATTTGAAAAAAGCAGGAATTTTATCACAGCCTGACTAGGGAAAGGCATAATCCGTGGGTAGCTGGCGCCTATTTTATTTGCAGGGAAGGTAAAATTATTTCATGAAAATAAAGTCGTATCCTGCTGATTTCATGGTGGACGGAAATCTGCAAAACCTGCATATGGGGCAATTGGTTCTATCTATGCGGCATGTCACTATTTACTGCAAGGATGTTTGCCTAACAGAATCTGTAAGTTTATAAATTTTCCCCTCCTTTACCATTTGCGCTAAAAAAAGGTGGTTTTGTGCCAATTTACGATACGGCATTTGGCAGTATGGTACTCTTATTTTACCGAAAATAAAGTGTAAAGGGAGGATTTGCTATGAAGAAAAAGAATGTTTTTTGGGAAAGCCTTGGATTGGCAAGCATAATGTCAGTTATTTTTGCATTGCCAGTCCAAGCTGCGGGGCTTCAGGTTCAGACAAGCGACGTAATTACAGTCCTGAAAAACTGCATCCCGTATCTTGCAGTTTTTGCCGTAATACTGGTTGCAGCTGTTGTGTTTTGTATTTTTTGTAAAAAGTACGGCAAAAAGAAAAGAAAATTTTTCCGCAGCCAAGCAATCATTGTAACCCTGCTGGCAATGGTAGTGATACTGAACCAGTTATGCCTAGGGCCGGTAAGCACATTGCTGGACGTTGTTGTGCAGGAAAAAAAGGAAGCCTCAGAGGAGTCTTTAAAAGAAGCGGAGAACTTGATTACGGATATTGGGGAAGAGGGCATTGTACTTTTAAAAAATAGCGGCATGCTGCCATTGTCAGAGAATGTAAAAAAATTGAATGTTTTTGGATGGGCGTCTACAAACCCATGCTATGGCGGCACAGGTTCTGGTTCTGTTGATACCTCTGATTGCGTATCGCTTTTAGATGGTTTAAAAGCAGGTGGGTATGATTTAAATGAAACATTGGTGGATCTGTATACAGCATATGCAGGCACAAGGCCTGAGGCAGGCATGATGAGCGTAGATTGGACGCTGCCGGAGCCTACCATGGATTATTATACGGATGAGATTATGGAAGAAGCAAAAGCATTTTCTGATACAGCCGTAATTGTAATTGCCAGAATCGGAGGGGAAGGGACGGATCTTCCAGTAGACTTTGGAAAGAAAAACGAGGATGGCACAGATTTGTATACTTATACCAATAACAGCAAGGAGTACAATGATTTCGAAGAGGGCCAGCATTATCTGGAATTAAACCAGACAGAGAAAAATATGGTGGATCTGGTATGCCATAATTTTGAACATGTCGTTGTCATTTACAATAGTGCAAATGCAATGGAATTGGGTTGGGTAGATGAATATGAACAGATTGCTGCCGTACTCTGCTGCCCGGGCGCTGGGGAAACAGGGTTTTCCGCATTGGGGAATATTTTAAATGGGAGCACAAGCCCATCTGGGAAACTTGCAGATACTTACGTCTATGATTTGGCAAAGACTCCTGCATATAATAATTTTGGGGAATTTTCCTACGACAATATGGACGAGTTTGGCTGGGATGAACGTGGCGTAATGAATGATGTGAATTTTGTGAATTATACAGAAGGCATCTATGTTGGTTATAAGTTTTATGAAACTGCTTATGAGGAAAGCAAGCAAGGAAATATGAAGTATAAGTATGGGAAAAACGTCCAATATCCCTTTGGGTATGGGCTGTCATATACTTCTTTTGAGCAGGAAATTAAGGAATTTAGCGCAGATGAAAATGGGTATAAGGTAAGCGTAGAAGTAAAAAATACGGGTGATGTGCCCGGAAAGGAAGTTGTCCAGCTTTATTATAACCCGCCATATACAAACGGAGGGATTGAAAAGTCTGCTGTTAATTTAATTGATTTTGCAAAAACGGGCCTGCTTGAGCCGGGGCAGGCAGAAACGGTAGAATTTGAAGTTGCTGCCGAAGAAATGGCGTCTTTCGATACGTATGGGACAGGCGCTTATGTATTGGAAGAAGGGGAATACAAGGTAAGCATCCGCTCTGATTCCCATACGGTGCTAGATGAAGAAGCCTATACCGTGAAAAAAACAGTTGTGTACGATGAATCCAACCCAAGAAGTTCTGACAAAACAGCGGCCACCACGCAGTTTGGGTTTGCGGAAGGGGACAGCATCACCTATCTCAGCAGGAAAAATGGGTTTGAAAACTATGGGAAAGCAACGGCAATGCCTGAAAATTACTCCATGGACGAGGAAAGGAAAGCAAACTACCAGAACATTTCTAATTATGATATTGAAAAGCTGAATCATAAGGATGATGAGATGCCGGTAACCGGCGCTGACAATGGCGTGAAATTAGTGGATTTGCGGGGAAAATCCTACGGTGATGCTATGTGGGATACGCTGTTAGATGAATTGACGGTGGAGGATATGGCAGCGTTGATTGCAGGGGGCGGGTATCAGACTGCAGCAGTTGATTCTATTGAGAAAAAGGCTACGATAGATAACGACGGCCCTGCTACTATTTACAATAATTATACCGGAGCTGCAGGGAGCGCCTACCCTTCCGAAGTAATGCTTGCAAATACATGGAACAAGGGATTGGCAGCCAAAATGGGGCAGAGTATCGGGAAACAAGCAGATGAAATGGATGTATCTGGGTGGTATGCGCCAGCAATGAATATTCACCGTACGGCATTTGGGGGCCGGAATTTTGAATATTATTCAGAAGATGGCGTACTTTCCGGGCTGATGGCCGCCGCTGAAATACAAGGGGCAGATGAATATGGCGTTTACAGCTATGTGAAGCATTTTGCATTTAACGATCAGGAAACAAACCGTATTTACCAGTTATGCACATGGATGAATGAACAGACAGCCCGTGAAATATACTTAAAGCCATTTGAAATTGCTGTGAAAGACGGGAATACCGGAGCAGTAATGGACGCCCATAGTTTTATCGGGGACCGATGGACAGGCGCAAGCTATGAGCTGAATACAAAGGTATTGCGTGAGGAATGGGGCTTCGAAGGGTTTGTGTCTACCGATATGTTTGCCGGTTATGGGTATTACGATGCGGACATGGCAATCTATGCGGGAGTAGACAGTATGCTGAATCCCATGAACCATGGGGATGCTACTGTAACGGATACCAAGAGCGCTTCCTCTGTCAAACGGATGCGTAATGCCTGCCACAATATCCTGTATACGGTAGTAAACAGCAGGGCTTATAACGAAGAGAACATGAAATACCAAATGGTATTGTGGAAACAAATCATGATTGGGGCGGACATTTTTGCAGCCATCCTATTGATTGCCCTAGAGGTTTTTGCAGTGGGAAAGTACCGGAAGGAAGAAGAAAAAATTAAAGTTGAGATACAAGGATAAAACGCAAGGGAGGCTGTTATAAAATTTATGAAATTTCTACAACATACCGTATTTATTTCCACGATGCGGCATGTTGTAGAATTTCTGTGTTTTACAACGTGCCTATAAAAAGTACCCTTTTTCCGGGGCAGGTTTTCCGCTATAATATAATACAAAAATAGAAAGGGGTTTCAGATGTTCAAGGTTGCAGTTGTAGAGGATGAGGATATTTATATTAAAGAAATCCAAGAATACTTTATGCAGTTCGAAGGGGAAACTGGAAATAAATTTTGCATTACCGTATACCATGACGGGGATGGCCTTCTGAATTCTTATCAGGGGCAGTTTGACATTATTTTCATGGATATCCAGATGAAATTTGTAAATGGGATGAGCGCGGCAGAGCAGATAAGGGAACTAGATTCAGAAGTAATCATTATTTTTATTACGAATATGGCCCAATATGCGGTGAAGGGATATGAGGTTGACGCAATGGACTATATCTTAAAACCAGTCACGTATTTTACATTTTCACAAAAACTCCAGAAAGCCCTTAATAAAATAAAAAAGCAGCCAGAAATCTTTATCACTATCCCTATTAAGGGCGGGATTTCTAAGATTGGCATTTCCAGCTTGCTGTATGTGGAAAGCCACGGGCATATTTTAAATTACTATACGCAGGAAGGAATGATATCCAGCAGGGCAAGGCTTGCAGATGTGGAAGAGGTACTGGGGCGTTATGGTTTTTTTCGGATAAACAAGGGCTGCATTGTAAATATGAAGTATGTAGATACTGTGCTTGATGGAAATTGTTATATGGAAGGGGCTGCCCTCCCGGTTGCAAGGAACAAGAAAAAGGCATTTATGGACAAGCTGACAGAATATATTGGCGAGGCGATGAAATGAATCCATGGATTTACTCTGACATACCAAGAATTTTTACTGCAATTGCCCAATGGGGAGCCTGCATGGTTTATGTTTTCCTGTTAAAGAATAAGTATGGCAGAAGAAAAACGGGGATTCTCTCAGCCCTGTTCCTTGCTATGCAGTGTATTTTATTGATGGGTACGGAAAACATTGCTGTTATATGGTGGATTCCAGTGATAGCGGCGTCCGTTTTCCTTATGTGGCTGATGCTGTTTACTTTGTGCAAGGGGACTTTCCTAGATATTGCCTATGTTACTTCCTGCGCATTTCTTATTGCAGAAACGGCTGCATCCATGGAATGGCTGATACATTATTATATTGAATATATCTGCGGGTTCCGCCAGTGGGCTTTTGTAGTTGGGACCCTCGCGTTAATCTATGGCGTATTATTTTATTTGGCATGGGCCATAGAAAAAAGGCTTCTGAAGCGGGCAAGCGTTTTTTCCGTATCACCCCGGGATCTGTCCCTTTTGGCTGTAACGATTATTTTTATGTTTTTCATGAGCAATTTGAGCTATGTTTTTCCAGATACGCCGTTCTCCAGCAGGCTGTTTTATGAAGTGTTCCGTATCCGGGCATTGATAGACCTGATGGGCCTTACTGTGGTTTTCATTTACCAGCTTCAGATTAGGGAAAAATGTGAAATGATAGAATTGAATTCCATTAATCAGGTTTTAAGGAGCCAGTATGAAAAATATCTGTATCAGCAGAAAAATAACGAATTAATCAGTATCATGTACCATGATTTAAAACATCAGATTGTTGCACTGCGGAAAGAAAAGGATGAGAAAAGGAAGGAAGAATGGCTTGACAGCATAGAGAATGGGATAGAAAGTTATAGGGCCACAGTAAATACCGGG
Organism: uncultured Lachnospiraceae bacterium; assembly: GCA_910580195.1. Taxonomy (GTDB): domain Bacteria; phylum Bacillota; class Clostridia; order Lachnospirales; family Lachnospiraceae; genus Petralouisia. The sequence goes on along the minus strand of CAJTWA010000022.1, from coordinate 52,843 downwards.
AATACGGTAATAGATGCAATTATTGAAGATAAACTTATGAATACGAAGAAGCACCAGATTGTATTTACCTACGTAATCAATGGGAAACTCCTTGAATTTATGCATGTAACAGATATCTGCAATATTTTGGGGAATGGGCTGGATAACGCAATTGAAGCGGAAATCCTTGAACCTAAGAAAGAAAAAAGGATGATACATTTAAAAGTTGCTGCCCAGAGGAAAATGGTGTGCATTACAATTGAAAATTATATCAGCAGCCCAGAAAAAATAAAGATAGACAACCTTCAGACCACCAAAAGGAATACTGTCTGCCATGGGTATGGGATTAAAAGCATCCGGTATTGCGTGGAAAAGTACCAAGGGAATTTACTGCTGAAAGTAAAGGGAAACTGGTTTGTATTAAATATTATGATTCCCCAAAAAGAATAGAAATAGCATCAAGAAATGGCGCAGGGACAGTTTGCGCTATTTTTTTGCGTGTTTGTGACAAGAAAGGCAGGGATCTTAAGGAATGTGCTATCTTAAACATATCAGATGGGGCGTTAGCTCTAAAGTCTATCCATGGGATGTTTATTTCAGGGGAGGGCTACCTGTAATTGTTTGTGCACAAATAAGTATTCTGCAGCATGGAGGGGTTTTGGAAAAATAATCAGAATAGAAATGGAAGTGAATTGGAATGGAGTATAGAAAAATAATAGGCAAAATGACATTAGAGGAAAAGGCCGCGCTGCTTAGCGGCAAGAATGAGTGGCAGACATGGGAGATTGCGCGCCTGCATGTACCGTCCATCCTATTATCCGATGGCCCCCATGGGGTACGGAAACAGGAAGGGAATGGGGATCATTTAGGGCTTAACCCTTCCCTTCCGGCTACGTGCTTTCCGACTGCAGCGGCAATTGCAAATAGTTGGGATGAAAAGTTAGGGGAAGAAATTGGGAAGGCATTGGGGGAAGAAGCAAAGGCTCTTGGTGTGGATGTTTTGTTAGGGCCGGGCCTGAATATGAAAAGAAGCCCCTTATGCGGAAGGAATTTTGAATATTTTTCAGAGGATCCATATCTTGCCGGGAAGATGGCGGCTTCTTACATCCGGGGAATCCAAAGCCAGGGGGTGTATGCCTGCCCAAAGCATTTTGCAGTGAATAACCAAGAACTGCGGCGGATGGCAATGAACGTGGTGGTGGATGAGCGGACGCTGCGGGAAATTTACCTGACGGCGTTTGAAATTGCTGTAAAAGAAGCAAACCCGGGTGCAATTATGTCTAGCTATAACCAAGTCAATGGGACGTATGCCAATGAGAATAAGCATTTGCTGAAAGAAATATTGCGGGAGGAATGGGGGTTCCAAGGATTTGTAGTGACAGACTGGGGCGGCTCCAATGACCATGTAGAAGGCATAAAAGCAGGCTCGGACTTGGAGATGCCTACCACTGGGTTTGATTCCGCAAGGCAGGTAACCAAGGCGGTAAAAGAACATAGGCTCTCGGAGGAAGAACTTGATGGTTGCGTTGGGCGGCTGCTCCATGCCATTATGGAACTGAAGCCAGAAACCAAAAAAGAAAAACACAAATTCAGCAAGCAGGAACACCATGGCCTTGCAAAGAAGGCGGCGGCAGAAAGCATCGTCCTGCTAAAAAATGAAGGCGGCATCCTTCCCTTGAAGGCAGGGACAAAAGTGTTAGTTGTAGGCGATTTTGCTTATGATCCAAGATATCAGGGGGCAGGGTCTTCCATGGTAAATGCCACCTCTGTAGATTCTATGGAAAAGAATATAGAAAAATATGGTTTTGATGTGGTAGGGATATGCCGTGGGTTCCAAAGGGATGGAAAACCAGACGATGCACGGAAACAGGAGGCTCTTGCGCTTGCCGCAAAGGCAGAGGCAGTAGTATATTGCATGGGCTTGGATGAGATGAGCGAAGCGGAAGGGAAAGACCGGGAGCATATTAGGATACATTCCAATCAGGTTAAATTGCTGCAGGCACTGCACGGGGTGAATCCCAACATCATTGCTGTTTTAAGCGCAGGTTCTGTGGTTGATATCTCTTGGGGGGATAACTGCAAAGGGATTCTCCATGGATACCTTTATGGACAGGCAGGGGCAGGGGCTGTCCTTGATATCTTGGCTGGGAACAGAAACCCATCCGGAAAACTTGCGGAAACATACCCCTTAAAATATGAAGACACGCCGGCCTTCCATTATTTTCCCTCCCCGATGCGGAATGCAGAATACAGGGAAGGGCTGTTTATTGGGTACCGATATTACGATACGGCGGGGATTGAGGCGGCGTATCCGTTTGGCTATGGGCTTTCTTATACCACATTTGAGTATTCAGGCCTAAAAGTTTATGGGGAAGGCGTTGCATTTACCATAGCAAATACAGGGGCATACGATGGCGCAGAGATTGCACAGCTATATGTAGGGCTGCCGGGAGGAAAGGTATTCCGCCCGAAAAAGGAACTAAAAGGGTTCCGGAAGGTATTTTTAAAAGCAGGGGAAAGCAGGGAGGTAAAAATCCCCTTTGATGATAAAACATTCCGTTATTGGAATGTCAACAGCGGCAGTTGGGAAACCGAAAGCGGGGAGTACCAGATTATGGTTGGCGCAAGTATTGCGGACATCCGCCTACAGGGCAGCTTTGCAGTGGAGGGCACAGCAGGGCCTGCGCCTTGCCAGAGGGAAAAAATGCCGTCCTATTATAGCGGCAATGTAAAAAAGGTTGGGGACGCAGAGTTTGAAGGGCTTCTCAGGCATCCCATCCCATGCGGGACGTGGAGCGGGCAAATAGGCTTAAATGATGCGGTATGCCAAATGTATTACGCAAAAAGCCCTTTGGCAAGGTTTGCATACCGGGTGCTCACTAATATCAAGGAGAAAAACGAAAAGAAAGGGAAACCAGATTTAAATATCTTATTTATCTATAACATACCCTTCCGCGGGATTGCAAAAATGACGGGCGGAAGGGTAAGCATGGATATGGCGGAGGGGATAGTAAGCATGGTAAACGGCCATTTCCTAAGAGGGCTCAAGAAAGTTCTCGTAGGGTATGTTTCAAACCTGAGGGAAAATAAAAGGTTTGAGAAGAGATTTTTGAAAAAATGAAACAGGAAGGCATCGGAAAAGGGGGATAGGGATGAGCAGGGCAATCGAGTGGTGGAAGGAAAAATGGGCATATTTTGAAGCAAATCATGGGAAACTGGCAAAATGGCTGTACCAAATTGGTTTTTTCTTGGTGTTCAGCATGGGGGTAACTGTATTCCAGTATTTGGTGTTTACTTTTATGCCGGGAATCCTTGGGCTTGGCTTGGCAGGGACAGAGTTTATGTGGCCCAAAAAAGAGCTGTCAATATTTGGGGTTGATTTCACATGGAGCCTGTTGGGGTATAACATTCTGTATGATAATTCTGGCGCAGCCATAATTGGGGGCGGGCTGGGGTATTTTATCAGTTATGAAGTTGGCTCTTTCTTAGCACAGTGCATTAATTTCCCGTTACAGAGGAATATTACATTCAAGAGCAAAGGAAACCTGCTGTATCAGGCAATGTGGTATTTTATCGCATGGATAGCCATTTCCTTAGTCTGCAATGGGTTTAATAATTTATGGATGCCTATTGCCGCAGTATATATGCCGCCGGCAGTTTATAATATTCTGGTAACTTTTATAACGGGCGGTGTTTCGATGGTTATTTTCTTTTTTGTATTTAAGGTTATCTTTCCGGAAGGGGAGGGAACGAAGTAAGGGGGAGGATATGGCGTATCTTTTCTTTTGGATAATTTAGAAGCGGCTTATCATTTTTGGAAAATTAATTTGAATTATTTGCAAGAAAATTTGCAAAGAAGCCAAATTTGTGATATGATTTATCTATTAAGGATTGTGAAGCAGTAGCTTTCATACATAAATAAATCATGTACAGCGGAGGGACGCATATGGAGAATGGTAATCCACAAAAGAAAAAATTACAGACCTCTTCCGTAATTTCTGTCTTTGTATTTTTGACTGATATTTACTTTATTGTAAATATGAAGAGCAATTATGCAATTTTAGGAGTTGCTGCGTTAGCCACCCTGTTTTGTATCCTTTCCACCATCAATGCATGGACTAAGTGGAAAGAAGCAGACAGCCAGCGGGCGGAAGAACATTATGTGGATATTATGAAGGCAGAGAAATCCACGCATTTAGTATCACAAAAGAGTTTTCAGAATTTGGATGAGAAGCTGAATTTTATCGGGCAGAAAATTATGCCGATTGAAAAGGCAAGCTCAGCGAACCAGCAGAAAATTGCCGATATGCTGGAAAACCTGATGGACGGGCAGAAAAAGGTTGCAAAAGTTACCATCAGCCGGAGCAAGGAAAACGCTACCGCACTGATGAATTCCAATGACCAGCTGATCCAGCGCATGGAAGAGTTCCAGCAGTCCATTCTGGATATGAAAACAGAGGTTATGGAAAAACAGGATGAGATTTACAATAAGAAACTTCAGAAAATGGATGACAACCAAAGAGAATTGGTGGAAAAAATCCAAGAATCTGCTAATTTATTCCAAAATATCCAAAAGATGGATGACAGCCACAAGGAATTGGCAGAGAAGCTGCAGGAGTCCGCAGACTTATTCCAGAACTTAAAGAAAGTGGATGATAACCAGAAAGAATTAGTAGAAAAAATACAGGAATCTACAGATTTGATTAAAAATATTATTGAAGTCATCCCAGAAAAAATTGCCCAGATGCCGCAGCTTGCCCAAAGGGAGCCTTACGCTGCCGATGGATTTGCGTCAGGGCCGGTTTCTGGGCCATTGCCAGCCGGGCAGCCAGAGTTCACGGAAGAACCGCAGGGAATGGCTGAAGCAGAATTGCCAGAACCAGAGTTGGGGGCAGGGCAAGAAACCCTTGCTGCACAGCCGGAATCTGAGGCAGAGCTTGAACAAGAGGTTGTATTAGATCCGGCAGAGGAACAGGCAATGGCGGAACCAGCAGAAGAGCCAATACAGGAAATCACTAATGCTACAGGGATAATAGGAGAAGAAGAATTAGAAAAAGTGTTACAATTCGTTGAGGATTTTCCGGATGCCCAAGGGGCTGAGTCTATAGGGATGCCATTGTCTGCAGAACCTGAAATAGTAGAAATGCCGCTGGCAGATGTAAATCAGGAGCAAACAGCAGACATGCCGCTGGCAGATGTAAATCCAGAGGAAACAGCAGACATGCCGCTGGCAGATGCAAATCCAGAGGAAATAGCAGACATGCCGCTGGCAGATGCAAATCCAGAGGAAACAGAAGACATGCCATTAGCATCCGCAGATCCAGAACAGGTTTCAGAAGCCGCTCCAATAGAAATGCTAGGTTTAGCGACAGAACAAGGCATACAAGCGATGCCCGAAACATTAGCAGCAGAACATAACATACAGGCGATGCCGGAGGTGTTGGCAGCAGAACAAGACATACAGCCAATGCCAGAAGCGATAGCCCCAGAACCAGATTTACAGCCAGTGCTAGAAGCGATAGCCCCAGAACCAGATTTGCAGCCAATGCCAGAAGCGATAGCCCCAGAACCGGATTTGCAGTCAATGCCGGAAATTTTGGCAGATAGCGCCCCGGCGCCAGTAGATATCCCGCAAGCAGCAATGGATTCCTTTACACAGCCGGTATTGGCGCCAGACCCAATCCCCACGGTAGGGCCTGCAAACGGCATGATGACTCCAGAAGATATCGCTGCCTTGCTGGCAAATACCGCAGAGCCGGAACCCGAGCCAGAACCTGAGCCAATCCCAGCGCCCTTCATGGGCAATAGCGACGGCATGATGAGCCCGGAGGAAATTGCTGCCCTGATTGGCAACACAACGGTAGAGGAACTTCCGAAAATGGCAAATCCCATAGAGGACAGCATCAAGCCGCCCCTGCCGGATATGTCCGACCCGGGAAAGATGATGAGCCCGGAAGACATAGCGTCTTTAATTGCAAATATGTAAATAGGAAAACTGCCACAAAAGAAGATGGCACATGAGCCCCCAATTGTTTCTATTTGGATGGAAAAATCTTGTGCATGGTATCTTTTTTGTGGCAGTATTTTTATGTAAATCCTACCTTCCAAGCATCTTTCTGCGGCCGCATTTTGCTCAAAGCCTTACCTTTCAAATTTCTTTTTGTTCTCAAATTTCTATCAAAATTAAAAATTATAATGAACACATCCTTGCAAGAGTTATGATAGAAAGGCGGTAAATATATTGGACAAAAGATGCATAATCTGCGGGCTTCCAGAGCACTATACTGGCATTAAGTTTGATGATGGAGGGGTCTGCAATTATTGTAATTTCTATAAAGAAAATAAAGATTTCTTGGAAGATTCGGAAGGGCTGGAGGAATTATTCCGGGCCAAAATAGAACGCGCCAAGCAAAAAGCAAAGGAAAACGGCAGCAAGTATGATTGCTTAGTAGGTTTTAGCGGCGGCAAGGACAGTACTTATGTCATTCAGCAGCTAAAAGAAAAATACGGGATGCGGGTACTTGCATTTACTTTCCAAAATGCATTTTCCACGGAATACGGGAAACGGAACATTGAAAATGCGCTGCAGAAAATGCCGGTGGACCATATCACATTTACCATGAATGATGAAGAACTCAGGAAAGCATATACCTTCAGCGTAAATTTTATGTACAATTTCTGCGCAATCTGTTTCCATTATATGCATTACTACAGCTACCTGTTTGCAGGGAAAAATGGGATCCCACTGATTGTAAACGGCCGGACCAAAGGGCAGATTTTGCAGACAGCCTTGAAAAAAGACCACTTGGAGCCATTTGAAACGTCCTTTTCCCTGCTGGATTTTGAGCACCAGATGTTCCATGGGCTGGAGGAAAAGCTTTGGAGCCAAGAGGAGCTCAGCTATATCCGGGATATTGAGGCAGAAGCAGTTTCTTATTTTGCGTACCATGAGATTAGCGACGAAGAGGTCATGCGCACCTTAGAAGAAAGCATAGGCTGGACAAGGCCAAAGAGCAAGGCGGGCGGCCATCCTGACTGTTACGCCCATGCAGTGGCAGAAAATATGAGCATTAAGAAACGGGGATTCCCAATCCGGCAGGGGGAACTTTCCGTAGAAGTACGGAGGGGGAAACTGTCCGTGGAGGAAATGCAGCGGATGTTAGAGCAGGATACCGTACATTTTACCCATATACCAGAGGAAGAAAAACGCAGGTTTGAGGACAGAATACGAATAAAATAGACATGGAAAAAATTACCGTTTTAATCGTTGAAGATGAAAAAAAATTATTAAAGACAATGGCAGACTTCTTGGCCATGCATGGTTACCAAGTCTACACAGCAGAGGACGGCCTTAAAGGCATCCAGCAGTTTCAGGCACACAGCAGGGAAATAAGCTGTGTGCTCTTGGACGTTATGCTCCCTTTCATGGATGGGAATGAAGTGTTAAAGCAAATACGCCTTATTTCTGACGTACCCATTATCATGCTGACAGCAAAGGAAGAGGTGGAGGATCAATTGAAAAGCCTTTCCTGTGGGGCCGATAATTATATTGTGAAGCCTTACTCCCTCGCTGTAGTGAAAATGCATATTGAAGCGCTGTTAAAGCGTTACCGGCAGGAGCAGGATATCCTGTCGGCAGGGGATATCAGGATTGAGGTAGGTTCCCAGAAGGTATATGTCAAAGATAAATTTGTGGAAACCACCCCAAAGGAATTTGAGATGATGCAGTTTTTTGTGAAAAATGAAGGCGTCGTCCTCACAAGGGACCATATCCTTGACAGCATTTGGGGCTACCATTATGTAGGGGACACAAGGACAATTGACACAATTGTAAAGCAGCTCCGCAAAAAATTAGGAAATGTTTCCTATATTCGGACAGTCTATGGCGTAGGCTATTGTTTTGAGGGAAAAGGAAATGAAAAAGAAACTCCGTAAAGACATATTTATGATACAATGCTTGTTCCTGCTGGTTCTCACAGGGGTTTGCATTTTATTGTATATGGCCTTTATGCCCATTTATTATGAATATGAAAAAGACAAGCAGATGATACAGGCCTACCATGATATTGAGGAATTAGATCTGTCAGATTTGGACGACAAAGACTACCTCGTGTTTGCAAACTATGAGAATGAAAACCTGAATTTTACCATTGCAGATGCAGATATGAACCCAATTTATGTGACAGAACCTGTTGATAATATAGATCATACTATCCAGAGGAATATTGCCAAAAGGCTGGATGTATTTTCAAGGGATCCGGAAATTAACAGGAGCAGCGGGAAACTTCTGGAAACAGCCCGGTACCGGGGGATTATGACACAGAATGGAAAAGATTACTATATTGTCATTAAGGATATTGCTGCCGGAAGGAAAAGCATTACGATGGCAGAAAAGTTTTATATGGTGCTGTTCCTCGTGCTTATGGTGCCGGGCAGCATTTGCATGGCATTTTTGTGGAAATATCTTCTGGAGCCGCTGGACCAGATTGTTTTTGCAGCAGGGAAAGCGGCAGAAGGGGAGCCGGGGCCTAAGCTGGAAGAAGAAGGGAGATATCTGGAACTGAACCAGCTTGCAAAGAGCATGAACCGGATTTCTCTCCAGATGAAAGAGCAGAATACCCAGATTGAGGAAGGCAAACGGCAGATGCTGCACCACAATGTGCACAAGGACCAGATGGAAAAACGCCGGAAAGAAATGATTGCCAACATCTCCCATGAACTAAAGACCCCCTTGGCTGTGATTGCCAGCCAGACAGAGATGCTTGGTTATGCCGTGGACGACCGGGATTATTATGTGTCCTCTATTCAGGAGGAGGTTGCAAAAATGTCAGACATGGTCAGCCGCCTTCTGGACAGTTCCGTCATTGAGCACCAAATGGAGCGCATAATACAGAAGAAAATGGATATGCGGGAAGCCATGGACTATATTATCTTAAAATACGAAGGGATGGTAAAAAAGAAAAAGCTGCATTTGGAAACCTTCCTGTCAGAACATTGCTTTGTGATGGGGGACCGGGAATATATAGAGCAGGTGGTGGACAACTATATGGCAAATGCGCTGGAACATACAGAAATTGGGGGAAACATCCGGATTACCTTAAAAAAGCAGAAATCCTCCATCCGCGTCAGCGTCTATAATGAGGGAAGGCAGATTCCAGAAGAGGATTTGGAGCATATCTGGAGCGGCTATTACAGGAACAAGCGGGAGCCCAAGCAGCAGGAAAACGGATTTTCCCATGCAGGCCTCGGCCTGTACATTGTCCAGAGCATTGTAACTATGCACAATGGATCTTATGGGGCAGAAAACCTCCCAACCGGCGTAGAATTCTGGTTCAAGCTGCCAAAATATGAGGAAGGGCAGGAATTAAAGTAATATTTCACCGCCGGAGTAATATCATTGGGATTTCTTCATATAATAAAAGAAAAAACAAAGGCGCCATGAAACATAAAAAAGATTTTAAGCATAAACTGGCAGAAATGATTTACAAAAATCCCGGCCTTGGAAAAAAGGTAAGCGCCATAGAGAAGTCCATGAAGGAAGTAAACAAACTTATCAACGATACGAAATGACAATTGTTTTTGCCGTTATTGCCAAATAGAATATATGCTTGGATTGTATCTCTTAATGTATGCCAGATAAGTGTAAATTTTTAGCAAAAAGGGTATGGAAGAAAATGTTTGCATATGTTATCATGCCATTAGGCAAAAGGATATGAGTATGGCATAGAATCAAAGAACAGATTCCCCAACTGTGCTGCAGCACAGCTGGGGGATTTTTCTTTTATGATACTAGCGAAGCAGTTTGCTCCCAATTTTGCACTAAATTTATTTTATCCTTATTTAAAGTTTATCTGAAAAGCCACAAAAAAAACACCGTCCCCGATGCTCACAGTCATCAAAAACAGTGCTTTCAGTGCGCCTCCAGGGGCTCGAACCCTGGACACCCTGATTAAGAGTCAGGTGCTCTTCCAACTGAGCTAGAAGCGCATGTCTTTATCTTTAACACGTGTTATATTATATAATAAAAATTTTAGAAATGCAAGGACTTTTTTAAAAAATTTTTAATAATTTGTAATTTTCTTATTATTCTTAGTATCTTGACAGGAGATTTGGAAAAGAGTAGAATTGTACTAATTTAATCATACAGTTAAGGAGAGGGATTTTCATGAAAAAAGTGACAAAGAATATTTCGGTTGTAATTGTGCTTTTATTGGCTGCTTTTCTATACTATTATATTACAATCCCTGCATTTAATATCCATTCCATCGGCACATGGTGGTTCCTGATTGGCGGGACCGTGGTGCTGACGGTTTTGCTGTCGGCAAGGAAGGCGTGGAAAGAAAAGCATAGGGGAAATGGCGGGAAATTTGTATTCCTGACGGATGTGAAGTCCACAGGCATTGCAAAAGCTGGCTTTCTCATCACAGCGCTGCTTTTTATTATTTTGGCAGTTGGGGCATTTTTGTCATCGCCCATTATCAATGCGAAGAAGTACCAGAAGCTGATGGCGGTGGAGGAGCGGAATTTTTCCGACGACATCAGCCAAGTGGATTACAATACGATTCCAATTTTGGACAAAGATTCCGCAGCCCTTTTGGGGGATCGGAAAATGGGCAGCATGGTGGATATGGTGTCACAGTTTGAAGTTTCCAACGATTACAGCCAGATTAATGTGAATAATAAGCCTGTCCGGGTGTCGCCGCTGGTCTACGCCAGCCCAGTCAAATGGTTCACCAACCGCAAGGAGGGGATTCCTGCTTATATTAAAATCGACATGGCAACCCAAGATACGGAATGTGTGAAGTTAAGCGAAGGGATCAAATACTCCAAATCCGAGTATTTTAACCGGAACATTTACCGCCATCTGCGGTTCCGTTACCCTACGTATATTTTTGGGGAGCAGATTTTCTTTGAAATTGACGATGAGGGGACGCCCTTTTGGATTTGCCCGGTGAAAAAATTCAATATCGGCCTGTTTGGCGGGGAAACCATTGGGAATGTAGTCCTTTGCAATGCCGTTACCGGGGAATGTAGCGATTATAAAATCAAAGACGTGCCCCAGTGGGTAGATAAGGTATTTCAGGCGGAGCTTCTGATGGAGCTTTACGACTACAGCGGGACTTTAAAACATGGTTTTTTCAACAGCGTGCTGGGCCAAAAAGACTGTCTGGAAACGACAAGCGGCTACAATTATATTGCTTTGGAGGATGACGTCTGGGTGTATTCCGGCGTTACCAGCGTGAGCGGCGACCAGTCCAACGTAGGGTTTGTGCTGATGAACCAGCGGACCATGGAAACACGGTTTTACAAGATCGAAGGGGCTACGGAGAAATCTGCCATGTCTTCTGCCCAAGGGCAGGTGCAGAACTTAGGCTATCAGGCAACGTTCCCCCTGCTTTTGAATATTTCCGGCGAGCCTACGTATTTTATGGCCTTAAAGGACGACGCGGGCTTAGTAAAAATGTATGCCATGGTAAATATCCAGAAATACCAGTGGGTGGCTACCGGCGATTCCATAAAAGAATGTGAAAAATCCTATAGCCAGCTTTTAAAGACCAACGGTATTTCAGGGGCTGCGAGCGCAGAAGGCAAGTCGGTTTCTGGGAAAATTGCAAATTTAGTGCCTGTGAACATTGAGGGGACTTCCCATATTTATTTTGTGCTGGAAGGGAAAGAGGAGGTCTTTGACATTGACCTGTCCAACACGGAGCTGATTGACATTATCAAGTATAAGGCGGGGGATGCCATACGGCTTTCTTATCTGGAAGGGGAAAATCCTGTGAAAGTGACGGAACTGAAATAATGGAAGAAGGCTTGCCATCCGGGGTACTTATCTGGAAGGAGAGAACCACGTGCAGGTGGCGGAGTTAAAATAGCAGCAGAGGATTGTTAAAATAAAGGGAAATGGGGATTATCATGTATGAAACGGTATTGTTTGATTTAGACGGTACGTTAACGGATCCCGGCGAGGGGATTACCAAGTCGGTAGCGTATGCATTGGGGAAATATGGGATAGGGGTGTCCGATAGGGCAGAGCTATATAAATTTATCGGCCCGCCCCTCCATGAGTCCTTTGAAATATATTATGGCTTTTCCGCGGAGCAGGCAAAGGAGGCGGTGGAGTATTACCGGGAATACTACCGGGAAACCGGGATTTTTGAAAATATTGTATATCCCGGGATTGAAGATATGCTGGAGGCTTTGCGTAATTCCGGCAGGACGCTGGCAGTTGCAACCTCAAAGCCAGAGCAGTTTGCAAAGGAAATACTGGAGCATTTCCATTTGGCAGGGTATTTTGAATATGTAGCCGGGGCAAATATGGACGGGACTAGGACGAAAAAAGATGAAGTAATTTCCTATGCGCTGGATGCCCTAAATGCCGTTAAGGGAGCGCGCCCATCCAGCCAAAAACAGCTGGCTGGGCTAGGCTGCAACATAGGGGCACAGGAAGGTTCCATGGAAAGCATTTTGGGGAATACGGGACAAGGGGGAAACTCCGGCCTAATGTTAGGCAGCCCTATGGTGATTATGGTGGGCGACAGGGAACATGATGTTTTAGGGGCTGCTAAAGTTGGCCTTAGTTCTATTGGCGTGCTGTATGGGTATGGGAGCAGGGAAGAATTGACGGCTGCCGGGGCAGTATATTTAGCGGGGCAGCCAGAGGACATTGTGAAGTTTTTGATGCAGCGGGAGTGAAATTTACTGGAATCATAGCCTTGCTGAAAAGTTAGGGAACTTGCGGAAGTTATGGTGCAGCGGGAGTGAAATTTACTGGAATCATAGCTTTGCTGAAAAGTTAGGGAACATTGCGGAAGTTATGGTGCAGCGGGAGTGAATTTCACATAAGCATAAGTTCCAAATGTTTTCAATCAGCGGCTTAAGGGTATATTCCAATTGATTCCGCTGTTTGCTATCATGGATGGAAATTTATAAGTTATGCAGATATTTCGGAAAGGGATGGAAGGAATCATGGATATTAAGGATAGGTTTTTAAAATATGTGTCATATTGGACGACATCAGAAGATGGGAAGGGTGTAACCCCAAGCACGGACAGGCAGTTTTCCTTGGCGGATGAACTGAAAAAGGAACTGGAAGGGCTGGGGCTTTCCAAGGTGAAACGGGATGGGCATTGCTATGTATATGGCCTGCTCCCAGCAACAGAAGGCTTGGAGGATATAAGGCCCATGGGCTTTATCGCCCATATGGACACTGCCCAGTCTTTTTCTGGAAAGGATGTGAAACCTCAGGTAATACCCGATTATGATGGGAAAGATATTGTCCTGCCCGGGACAGGGGATGCGGTAAAGGTCAGTGATTTTCCCCATTTAACTTCCCTGAAAGGGCGGACTTTAATTACCACCGATGGGACAACGCTGCTGGGGGCAGACGATAAAGCCGGGATTGCGGCGATTCTTACCGCTGTGGAAGAGTTGGTTGAGGAAAAGGCTCCCCATGGGGATATTTGGGTTGGCTTTACCCCAGATGAAGAAATCGGGGCAGGGGCTGATTTGTTTGATTTGGATTATTTTCAGGCAGATTATGCCTATACTGTGGATGGGGATTACGAAGGGGAGGTGGCATATGAAAATTTCAATGCGTCCTCTGCACATTTTACAGTAAAAGGCGTAAACGTCCACCCAGGCTCTGCCAAAAATATCATGGTGAACGCTGCATCCATTGCTTGTGAAATCCAAAGCATGATGCCAGTACAGGAAACCCCGGAACACACCGAAGGCCGGGAAGGGTTTTACCATCTGGAAGGGATGCAGGGGGACGTCAATGAAGCCCATCTCCATTACATTGTCAGGGACCATGACAGCGGATTGTTTGAAAAGCGGCAGCAATTCCTCCGGGGGATTGAAGAAAAAATGAATCAAAAATACGGCGCAGGCACGGTTACGCTGGAACTTAAGGAGAGCTACCGGAATATGCTGGAAGTGATGGAGCAGAATTTCTTTGTGGTGGAACAGGCAAAAGAGGCTGTAAAAGCTGCAGGGATAGAGCCATTGTCCCTTCCCATCCGGGGCGGGACAGATGGGGGAAGGTTAAGTTTTATGGGGCTGCCCTGCCCGAACCTTGGCACTGGGGGGTATGCCTTCCATGGGCCGAAGGAGCATGTGACGGTGGAGGGGATGCAGGCTGTGGTGAAGGTCATAAAGGGGATTGTGGAGCAGTCTGTAAAAAATAGATAACCTGAATTTGGCTCGAGTATCAAGAAAAGTGGGACGTGCAGATGGAAGGAATATTTCTTTTGGCATATTCTGGCAATAAATATATGAGATGGGAAAATTTCCTTACGTAATCTGTGGCAGGCATTAAATGAAAAGGTATTGGAAAACAGCAATAGAAATAAGGAAAAGGCATCATCATGCAAAAAGAAAACAAAACGATAGATTATTATAACCAAAATGCAAAAGAGTTTGCAGAAGGAACTCTTTTTCTTGATTTTAAAAGTAAACAGGAAATATTTGCTGGTAAGCTCTATAAAGGCGCAAAGATACTTGATTATGGCTGCGGCGCTGGGCGTGATACAAAATATTTTCTGGAAAGAGGATTTCAGGTGGATGCGTTAGATGGTTCCGAAGAACTTTGCAGGATTGCCCGTGAATATACGGGCAATCCAGTAAAACATGCGTTGTTTCGGGATTTGGATGCAACAGAAATATATGATGGAATCTGGGCTTGCTCTTCTATTCTGCATGTACCAAAGGAAGAATTGGCATACATATTTGGAAAAATGGCAAAAGCATTAAAACTTAGCGGTGTTTTGTATGTATCCTTTAAATATGGCATATTTGAAGGGGAAAGGAACGGCCGTTATTTTACAGATATGACAGAAGATGCTTTTTCATTATTCCTACAGGGGATTGAAAATTTAACATTGGAAGAACAATGGGTTACGGCGGATGTGCGCCCAGAGCGGGAGAATGAAAAATGGCTCAATTTAATCTTGAGGAAAAAATAATAGCGCCGGAGAACCAGACAGAAACAGTACAGCAGGAACTAGTTTCCGCATTTATAGATGATAACTGGGATATGCTGCCGGAATTTGCAGCATCTATGCATACAGATGTTATGACTGGCGGCACAACCCAGAGCAGGTTTTTGTATTACCAGTTAAAAATGAGCATTAAAAAGGCGGAAAAGATAGATATTATTGTATCTTTCTTGATGGAATCTGGGGTGAGGATGATTTTACAGGATTTGAAGAAGGCGTTAGCCCGGGGCGCAAAGATTCGGATCCTTACAGGAAATTACCTTGGGATTACCCAGCCTTCCGCTTTGTACTTGCTGAAAAAAGAACTTGGGAACCAGATAGATTTGCGTTTTTATAACGATAAGGCAAGATCCTTCCATCCAAAGTCTTATATCTTCCATTATGGGAATATGAGTGAAATTTATATTGGTTCTTCCAATATTTCAAAAAGTGCGCTGACATCAGGCATTGAGTGGAATTACCGTTTCAGCAGCGTAGCAGACGAGAAAAATTTCCGTCTGTTTTTCCATACCTTTGAAGACTTGTTTTTCCACCATTCTATTGCTGTGGATGATGAGGAATTGAAGCGTTATTCCAAGAACTGGCATAGGCCTGCAGTGGCAAAGGATTTGGCCCGGTATGACAGCGGGGAGAGCCATAATGTGAAAGTGGAAGCGATGTTCCAGCCAAGGGGAGCACAGATAGAAGCCTTATATGCGCTGGAAGAAAGCAGGGCGGAAGGCGCCAAGAAAGGGCTTATCCATGCAGCTACAGGGGTTGGGAAAACGTACCTTGCAGCTTTTGATTCTGCAAAGTATGAAAAAGTGTTGTTTATTGCCCACCGGGAGGAAATTTTAAAGCAGGCTGCCGTTTCTTTCCGGAATGTACGGGATTCAGAGGATTATGGGTTTTTTTATGGAAAACAGAAGGATACCGATAAATCCGTGATATTTGCTTCAGTTGCAACTTTGGGAAGGGAAGAATACCTCAAGGAGGAATATTTTCCAAGGGATTATTTTGATTATGTTGTAATAGATGAATTCCACCATGCGGTAACAAGGCAGTACCAGAGGATTGTGGAGTATTTTAAGCCGCAGTTTATGCTGGGGCTTACGGCAACCCCAGAGCGCATGGATGGGAAAAATATTTACGGGCTCTGTGATTACAATGTCCCATATGAAATATCCCTGAAAGAGGCAATTAATAAGGGAATCCTTGTGCCGTTCCATTATTATGGGGTTTATGATGAAACAGATTATTCTGGGCTGCATCTTGTAAAGGGTCGCTATGATGGGCAGGAATTAACGGAAATTTACCGAAATAGCAAGAAACGGTACGATTTGATTTATAAATATTACCAGAAATACCGTTCAAAGAGGGCATTGGGGTTTTGCTGCTCGAGGCAGCATGCAGAAGAGATGGCAAGGGAATTTTGTAAACGGAAAATTCCGGCTGCAGCAGTATACAGCAATGCAGAAGGGGAATTTTCACAAGACAGGGACATAGCTGTGGAAAAGTTGAAAAATCAGGAAGTTAGGGTGATTTTTTCTGTGGATATGTTTAATGAAGGGTTGGATATTGCTTCTGTGGATATGGTAATGTTCTTGCGCCCAACCGAGTCGCCGGTGGTATTTTTGCAGCAGTTGGGGCGCGGGCTCCGTACTTGTAAAGGAAAAGAATACCTGAATGTCCTTGATTTCATTGGAAATTATGAAAAAGCTGGGAAAGCTCCGTTACTGCTTGCCGGGGAAACTTCATGGGAAGGGGGTAAGTACAATCATCTTTACGATATGGAATATCCAGATGGATGCATCGTAGATTTTGACATGCACCTGATTGATTTGTTCCGGGAATTGGAAAAAAGGCAGTTATCTGCCCGGGAGCGCCTAGTTAAGGAATTCTACCGGGTGAAAGAATTGCTGTATGGTAAAGTTCCTACAAGAATGGAACTATTTACCCATATGGATGACAGTATATACCAATATTGCATCAGGCATGCAAAAGAAAACCCCTTCCGCAGGTATTTAGATTTTCTGCATGGGTTGGGGGAACTGTCAGGAGAAGAAGAAAGCCTGTATCATGGTATTGGCAGGGAATTTTTATCCCTGATTGAAACGACTGATATGCAGAAAGTCTATAAGATGCCGATTTTATATAGTTTTTACAACCATGGAAATTTACGCCTTGCGGTTACTGAAGAAGAAGTATTGGAAAGTTGGAAGGAATTTTTTGGAACGGGAACAAATTGGAAAGATTTTTCAGGGAATACTTCACTGGAAGAATACCGGAAGATGACAGATAAACAGCATTTGAATAAGGCAAAGGCAATGCCCATTAAGTTCCTAAAGGCTTCTGGGAAAGGTTTCTTTATTGATAAAGAGGGGTTTGTTATTGCCATCCGGGAAGATTTGCGGGAATGGATTGGGAATGGGGCATTGAAAAGGCATATGGCAGATATTTTGGAATACCGGACAATGGAGTATTACCGGAGAAGATATTTGGAAATTGAGCCGTAAGGATTTAAAAAGGAGGAACCCACATGATAAAACCAAATCACCTAACCCCCGGCAGCCGCATCGCCATCGTAAGCCTCTCCAGCGGCATGCTCGGGGAAGAATATTGCAGCCACAGCGTAGAAATCGGCACAAAGCGTATGGAAGAATTTGGCCTGGTCCCTGTATTTATGCCGAATTCCCTAAAAGGGGAAGAATACCTGAATAAGCATCCTGAGAAGCGTGCCGAAGATTTGAAACAGGCTTTTTTTGATGATTCCATCCGTGGGATTATCACTGCAATCGGCGGGGATGATACCTTCCGTCTGCTGCCGTATCTGATGGAAGACCAAGAATTTATCCATGCAGTGCAGAATTCGCCCAAGCTGTTCCTTGGGTTCTCCGATACAACTGTAAACCACCTGATGTTCCACAGGATTGGGCTGCAGACATTTTATGGGCAATCATTTCTCTGTGAGCTTGCGGAGATGGAAAATGAAATGCTGCCTTATTCCAAGGAGTCGTTCCTAGGCTGTTTCCGTGGGTTTGGCGCCATCCGGCCAAGCGGGGTGTGGTATGAGGAACGGACGGATTTTTCCAGGGCTGCGGTTGGGACTGCCCGTATTTCCCATAAGGAAACCCACGGGTATGAACTTCTGTCAGGCAGCCCGGTATTTGAGGGGGAACTGTTAGGCGGCTGTTTGGAAAGCATGTATGATATGCTGGAATCTAAAAGATATCCAGAGGAAGGGGAAATTTGCCGGAGGTACCATATTTTTCCGGAACGGGAGGAATGGGCAGGGAAAATTGTTTTTTTGGAAACCTGCGAGGAGAAGCCTTCGCCAAAAGTGCTGCAGGATGAGCTTAAGGCCTTGGAGGAGGCGGGAGTATTTGGCGCAGCCAGCGGGATAATTGTGGGAAAGCCGCAGGACGAGCAGTATTATGGGGAGTATAAGGACATTTACCGTGAAATGTTTCAGGATAGGGGACTGCCGGTCCTTTACAACGTGAATTTCGGACATGCATTGCCAAGGGCTATCCTGCCGTATGGGGCGCGTGCGCGGGTGGATGCTGGCAGGCAGGAAATATTACTCCAGTGATGAAATGTCTAATGAACCTTGCTTGCCTAAATTTCCAAATGCTGCGTTGCCTTCTGTTGACGCAGCCCCGCTACGCCGCCTTCTTTCGCCTTGCAGATGGAAATTTATTCTGCGCAAAATTCGTCGATATTTAACCGCCGGAGTAATATGATACTATGTGTTCCCCTTAACTGCCTTGCATATGTGCAGATGTGTCCCCTTTAACTGCCTTGCATATGTGCAGAAATGTTTGATAGGCTGCAGCTTGGCTTTTGCAGAATGTTAATTTGCAAACCTCACCGCCGTACCGTAAGCGATTACTTCAGCCGCTCCCTGCATAATTGCAGAAGAAGCATACCGGATATTCACAACTGCGTCTGCCCCAAGGCCTTCTGCTTCTTCTACCATCCGTTTGGTGGCAAGCGCCCTTGCATCGTTCATCATGTCATTGTATGCTTTCAGTTCGCCGCCCACAAGTGTCTTAAACCCTTGGGTAATGTCCCGCCCAATGTTCTTGGACTGGATTGTGCTGCCTTTCACAAGGCCAAGCATCTCAAGCTCTTTCCCAGAAATGTAATCAGTATTTACTAAGATCATCTTCTTCACCACTCCTTATCTCTTCAATTCGTTCTACTAAAGTGTAAACAGAAACGCCCATCAGTGCAAGCAGCCCTAGAAGAAGCACCACTTTTATGGGAGCAGGTATCGGCACAATGGACCACAGGAAAAAATACAGCATTAAAATAATCACAGTAAAAATGGTAATAATAATCGGTGCAATTAATTTTGTGCTTTTCATAGGCTCCTCCTTTTATGCCGTACCAACTGCCTTCCTTTACAGTTCCTAAGCCCCATTATACTGTTTTTTCTATCTGGATGCAATAAGTTTATAAATGGGATTGCCCATGGAGGAAAAGCGTTCTTCATATTCTGTCATAATGTTTCCCTGCACCATAGCTTCGTCGTGGTGCAAATCCCTTGTATGCCCATCCAGCTTCCATCCGGCTTCAGTTACCTCCCCCAAGGAAAAATCAAACAGGTTTTGGTTGTCCGTTTTAAATTCCACACAGCCCTCTTTTTGCAGGATTTGGTGATAGCGGGCAAAAAACTGGCGGGAAGTCAGGCGGCGTTTGGCATGCCTGTCCTTCGGCCATGGGTCGGAAAAATTCAGGTAAATTTTCCCAACCTCCCCTTCCCCGAAAACATCGGCGATGGATTCAGCCTCCATGCGGATAAAGCGGATATTTTCCAAGGGTTCTTCTTCCATTTTCTGGAGGGCGCGCAAAAGGACGCTGGAATATTTTTCAATGCCAATATAATTGGTTTCTGGGTTTTCCTTGGCTTTTGCCATCAGGAAGCGGCCTTTGCCCATGCCGATTTCAATGTGGATGGGGTTTTTGTTGGCGAATACTTGGTGCCAGTTTCCCTTGTATTGTTCTGGCTCTTGGATGCACCAGCGGCTTTTGGCAATGGCTTCCCGGGAGCCGGGTATATTTCTTAATCTCATAAATACCTCCCAAAATAGATATAATAATTCTTGATATTGAGTTTTAAGGATGCCTTATTATTACAGAGAATGGTGTGATAGGGGGGTTTTTGGGGGCGGACGGCAGTTCAGGACAGCCCTTCCCCACACAAACTGGGCAACGTTCCGGTGAACTAACTGCTAACTCCGGCTAAGGAACTCGGGATAGCCCTCGTTCCTAAGTCTACGTAAGCAGTGGATTTCACCTCCACTAAGGACGCCCATGAAGTGTTTGCTTAGGGGAAGGGCTGTCCTGAACTGCCTGTGTTTTGAAAAGAAAAAAATTACTGTAGTATTATGGTTCGCCTGAAGAGTGTTTTTCATCGTATATATTCCATAGTTTCTGCCAAAAGGGCATAATATGGTGAATGAAATAGCCAACCTAAAAGTGCTTTTCATCATATATTACTTAGGCAGTTATAAATCTCAACAATTTTTTGGAAAAATTCTGATAAATACAGAAAATTAGCAAGTCTGTGAGTGCGGTTTATAATAGCCAGAGTCATATATTCCATAGTTTCTGCCAAAAGTGCATAATATAATGAAATAGATAGCAGCGATAATTTTTCATCCATGCCAAAATACTATGCTCAAACAGAAATTAAAGTACTATCATCACAGTAGGCTTTTCCCAGTACACAGGCAGTTTGGGGCGGCCCTTCCCCGCACAAACACTTCATGGGTGCCCTTAGTGGAGGCGAAATCCACTGCTTACGGAAACTTAGGGCCGAAGGCTTTCCTGAGGCCCTTAGTTGCAGTTAGCAGTTAGTTCGCCGGAACGTTGCCCAGTTTGTGTGGGGAAGGGCCGCCCCTAACTGCCGTCCGCCCCCAAAGCCCCTCCCCCTTATGGCACTATTCCACCCCCACTCTAATACTAAAAATAATAACACACCAAAAGTTGCAACGCAACTTTCAATATGGTATACTATATAAAAATTGTAACAGAATTGTAAAACAAATGAGATATTTTAAAAGCACTTATGAACTGCCCATCATCCATAACATTATGGAAAAGAACCTAAGGAGAAATATTCATGAAAAAGAAAAAAAAATGGATAGGGCTTGTGTTAGGGGCTGTGTGTTTGTTCCAAATCAACGTGGTTCCTGTCCAAGCAGAAGAATACTGGCCCGAAGGCCCGCAGATTGCAGGGGAATCAGCGGTTGTGATGGAGGCGTCCACAGGTACGGTATTATATGAAAAAAATTGCCACGACCAGTCCTATCCTGCCAGCATTACAAAAATTATGACAAGCTATCTGGCAGTGGAAAACAGCAGCTTGGACGAAGACGTGACATTTTCCAAAAATTCTGTGTATCTAACGGAAGGGTCTGGCATTTCCCGGGACGTGGGGGAAGTCATGACGATGGAAGAGTGCTTATATGGCCTGATGCTGGAATCCGCCAATGAGTGCGGGTATGCCATTGCAGAGCATGTGGGGAAGGATTACAACGATTTTATCAAGATGATGAACGATAAGGCAAAGGAACTGGGGTGTAAGGATACCCATTTCAACAACCCCCATGGCCTGCCGGACGAGGATCATTGGACAAGCGCTTACGATATTGCCCAGATTTCGAGGGCGGCGTTGAAAAATGATGTGTTCCGCATGATTGTCAACACCAAGCGCCATACCATCCCGCCCACCAACAAGCACACAGATGAAACCTACCTGATTAACCACCACAAAATGCTGACAAACTATCAGGGGGACACCCAATACCTGTATGATTACTGTATCGGCGGGAAAACTGGGTATACCAGCGTGGCCGGCAGCACTTTGGCAACCTTTGCGGAAAAGGACGGGATGACCCTGATTTGCGTTGTGATGAAAGAGCAGGCGCCCAACCATTATCTGGATACGAGGATTCTTTTCGATTACTGCTTTGAGAATTTCCAGTTGTGGAATGTGGCGGAGAATGAAAAAAATTACGCCCAAGACATGAAGGAAAATAAGATATTTGAGAACGAGGAGTCTTTTGTCGGGATGAATAAGGAAGGCAGCATTGTACTGCCCAAGGCGGCGGCATTTACAGATGCAGTGCCAAAAATTGTGGAAATAAAAGACTCTAAGGACGTTATCGGGAATATCCAGTACACCTATGCCGGGCGCACGGTAGGCGGGACGGATATTGAGGTGACTGGCGCAAAGGTGTCAGAATTTAAGTTCCATAAGGCAAAACAGGAAGAGAAGGAATCAAAAAAAGAAGAGAAAGTTGTAAAAATTAATATAAAATACATTTTTTTAGGGATATTGGCAGTTGCCCTGCTCATTGGGCTTGGATTTGGGATTTATTATCTGGTAGATAATTTTTACTTGATAAAGTACAAACTGGAATGTCGCAGGCAGCGGAAAATGGGCTTCAAGGATATGAAATTTAGGCGCGGAAAGCGCAGGAAATAAAATAGGAAACTCCTATTTTAAGATGGAGGAAAAAGCAGCTTTTTCTGGATGAAAGGGAGGCAATATATTTGTGAAAATATATTGCTTCTTTTTCTGTCTTATTCATAATTGACAGGGTAAGTGGATAAGAATATAATAAAACTGCATGTGGAATTTCAAGACTGAGGAATGAAACAAGGGCCAGCCGGAAGGGCTGTTTTACGTTTATGGGCTGGCAGAGAGAACAGAATGATAAGTAAAATGGATAGATAGATTTAAGGATGAACAGAATGGATAAAGAGTGCGGAATGTATCAAGTCCTGGAAATAAATCTGACAGCAGGGAATGGAGCAGAAAAAATTATACAAGAAATTGCCGCTTCTCCTTTACGGGATAAATTAATCCTGCGGGATGATAAATTTCTAGGAAGGGAGAGGTATGGGGAGCATTTGGTGAATTATCTGGAATTTTTCACCCCAAAAGAGGGGCTAGCCGATACGGCGGGGCTCCTTGAAGAGTTATTTCCAACGGAATCCCCAGATGCCCAAGAACCTAGGGCGGACAAGGATGGGGAGGGCAGCCTGCAGGGGGCGGGAAATACAGGTATCCAAAATGAGCCCGGGATGTCTGGGCAGGAATTGGTTCAGGGGGGAACAGGAAGTTCACTGAAACAGGAAGCGGGAAGGGGAAAAGATTCAGACCCGCAGGGGGCGGCAGAACAGGAAATAGCCGGCAATTCCCAAGAACAGGTAAGTAACCCAGAGATAGGGGCTGGACAGGGGTGCCGGGTCCTTTTGTTTCAGGAATTGGCGGGCAGGTGGAAAGAAGGGGGGAGAAACCCTAGGATTTATTTAAAAGTGGTTAAGCGCCCTTTCCAGATTCCCTTTGTGCTGGAACTGATTCCTTTTGTGGGCAGTACGCTGCCGTTGCAGGAAAAAGCTTTGGAAAGCGTGCAGCAGGAAGTGCCGGTTACTTACCGGATGTTTACGGCAGAGGAATACCTGTCCAGAGGGTTTTACCACATTATGGATGATTTAGAGCTGGTCTACAGCCTTTCATGGTATATGGATATTTACAGCATATTGACGGGGCATGTCATCGAAGGGAGGAAGGTATCCCAGAGTTTTGGGCAGCTTTTGTTGGAGCATGCGATTCCACGCCTTATAGAACGCCTTGAAATTATCAGCAGTTTTGAAACATATGGATATATGCAAAAGAGGTGGGAGAATTTCTGCAGACGGCTGTCCAATGCCAGCCAGCCAAGGAAAACAGTGGTAAGGCAAGAAGAACTAGCAGATGGGGCTAATAGGAAAGGAGAGTTATCAGAGAAAGACTTACTGATGCAGGAAGGGAAAAAGGATAAGGCAAACGGAATAAGCCAGCCGCTTGAGAAAGAATTTCCGGTACAGGATGGCTCAGAGGACAAGGTAAACTTGGAAAACCGGACGCCTGAGAAGGAACCGCCGTTGCAGGAAGGTGCAGGGGATGTGGCAAACGGAATAAGCCAATCTCCTGAGAAAGAACTGCCGTTGCAGGAAGGTGCAGAAGATAAGGGGAATGTGAAGGGAAAGCCGCCTGAGGAATTGCGGAGGAAAGGGGAAACAGGCCAAAGTGCAGAGAATCGGGGAAACGTAAAGGGAAAGCCGCCTGAGGAATTGGAGAGGGAAGGGGAAACAGGCCAAAAGGCAGAGAATCGGGGAAACGTGAAGGGAAAGCCGCCTGAGGAATTGCAGAGGAAAGGGGAAACAGGCCAAAAGGCAGAGGAAGCAGGGGATTTACCGGGAGAGGCAGAATATCCAGAATGGGGACAGGTCATTCAGCTTTTGGTAAAATTTTTCTCACCGGTGATAGAAGCGGCTTCCCGGGATGAGCTATATATTGGGGATTGGATGCCGCAATTCGGCAAATATTTGGGCTGATGGAAAGGGAGAGTGTGCATGGATTTTAATTTGTTTTTAAAGACAGTGGATGATTTGGTGTGGGGAATCCCGCTGATTGTCCTGATTTTGGCAGTTGGGTTCCTGCTGACGTTCCGGCTGCGGGGGCTGCAGGTACGCCGCCTGCCGTTGGCAATCCGCAACTTAATCGCAGATGAATCTGCGGGGGACGAAGGGGAAGTGTCTGGCTTTGGCGCGCTTTGCACCGCACTGTCTGCTACCATTGGGACGGGAAATATTGTAGGCGTTGCCACTGCGTTGGTTGCAGGCGGGCCCGGGGCTTTGTTCTGGATGGTGATGGCTGCAGTGTTAGGCACTGTCACAAAATATGCGGAGTGCCTCTTAGCCATCAAGTACCGGATCGTGGCAGAGGACGGGCATATCGTTGGCGGGCCGTTTTACTATATTGAACGGGGCATGGGGAGCCACTGGAAATGGCTTGGAAAATTATTTGCCTTTTTCGGCGTGGGGGCAGGCCTTCTTGGAATCGGTACTTTTACCCAAATCAATGGGATTACAAGCGCTGTCAATACGTTCTTTGACCCCGAAAACCAGTGGAGCGTGGAACTGCTGGACAAAGAGTATTCTTGGACAGTTGTGATTGCAGGCATTATCCTGACAGTTTGCGTCGCCCTTGTGCTGATTGGGGGCCTGCAGCGGATTTCCGGGGTAGCACAGGTGCTTGTGCCATTTATGGCAGCTACATATATTACAGCGGCAGCGCTGATTTTGGTGTTCCATTATAAGGAAATCCCAGCAGCCTTTGTGGCAATCATAGAAAGCGCATTTGGCTTGCGGGCAGCAGCAGGCGGCGCATTGGGAGCCATGCTGCTTGCCATGCAAAAAGGCGTGGCAAGGGGGATTTTTTCCAATGAGGCAGGCTTGGGGAGCGCGCCCATTGCCGCAGCGGCTGTCCAGACGGATGAGCCGGCGTCCCAAGGCCTTGTTTCCATGCTGGGCACAGTGATTGACACGGTGATTATCTGTACCATGACAGGGCTTACCATTGTAATTACGGACACATGGAATATTGGCTTGGACGGGGTGGACGTCACTACGAAAGCCTTCCAGATTGGGCTGCCCTTTGCGCCGGCGGTATCGTCTTTTATCCTGATGGTGTGCCTTGTATGCTTTGCATTTACCACCATCCTCGGGTGGGATTATTACAGCGAGCGGTGCTTGGAATATTTAACGGGCGGGAACCAGAACGCGGTGAAAACATACCGCTGGGTGTATATCCTCTGTGTGTTTATTGGGCCGTTTATGACGGTTTCGGCTGTGTGGACCATTGCGGATATTTTTAACGGCCTGATGGCGGTTCCCAATTTAATTGCAATGATTGCCCTTAGCGGCGTAGTCGCAGCAGAAACAAAGCAATATTTGAAAAAAGTGGATGGCAAGTAATTGATGGTGCAAAGGCAGTTTCCACATCACATGGGCAAGGATGGCGCTTGCGATTGTGCCGATTAAGGCAGCTTCACATCACTTGTGCGAGGATGGCGCTTGCGATTGTGCCGATTAAGGCAGTTTCACATCACTTGGGCAAGGATGACGCTTGCGATTGTGCCGATTAAGGTAGTGAAAAGCGCGCCTGCCAGTGTGTAACGGGTTTTCTGGACTTTTGCAGTCATAAAGTAAATGCTCATGGTGTAGAAAATGGTTTCCGTGCAGCTCATCATAATGGAGGTGATGGTG
The DNA here is from genome assembly GCA_910580195.1 of uncultured Lachnospiraceae bacterium. Taxonomy (GTDB): domain Bacteria; phylum Bacillota; class Clostridia; order Lachnospirales; family Lachnospiraceae; genus Petralouisia. The sequence goes on along the minus strand of CAJTWA010000022.1, from coordinate 26,777 downwards.
CCGAAATAGGAATCTGGCCCGAATTCCTTGAAAATGTCCAGCACCAGCCCTGTGGCGGCGGAGGAGGAAAACATTTTTACAATGGAAACAGGGACCAGTTCCGCTGGGAAATGGAGGGGTTCCGTGAGGACCCCAAGGGCTTGGGCCAGCGCATCCAGAAAGCCGGACGCCCGCAAGATGCCAACGCCTACCATTAGGCCAATGAGGGTAGGCATAATCCCAATGACGGTCTGGAACCCGTCTTTTGCCCCCTTGATAAAGTCATCGTATACATTGTGGTGGGATAAAAGCCCGTAGCCTACAATGGAAAAAATAAGGAGCGGTATCATTGCATCGGATAAGAAAAGGAGTATTTTCAATGGAAGATACCTCCTTTTTTCTTTTTTTGCATGTCTGGCTGCCCTGCGTGGGGGCGGCTGGCGTATGCGGAAGGCAGCTGGCTATGGGCGCCGCCTGCTCCGTTCTGTGGGAGGCTGTATGTAGCTGGGTATTTTTCCGGCAGGGCGTACATAAATTTGGCAAATACAATCCCGGCTAGGGTGGAAAAAAAGGTGGCAATCATGGCTGGGCCTAAGATGGCTGCGGGGTTGGCGGAGCCGTATTGGCTACGGTACGGTTGTGTTAAGCTAAGACTAAAACTTCTATATTATTTTGTAAATGTTTCTTCTATCATATCTTTCATGTTCCATTTTATCTCAATTCTGTGGCTGCTAGATACCTCAATTTGCTGAATCCATCCATCTGCCAGTGTTTTTGTCAGGTTTTGCGTTGCTGGGACTAGAGGCAGCGCGTTGTTTTGCTCTAATTGTTCCTGAATAAGTTCCATATTGCTGAGGCGTTGGCTTACTTGGTTTAACTCTTTTGCATATTTTGCTTCTTGCATGTAACTACTGTTTTTCTCTGCAATGTATGTTTCTTCTGTAATATTCCCTTCTTTCCATTGATGGAATAGTTTTAGGCGGTGGATGGCACAGTGTTCTTTTTTTATTTGAAGGGATTTTTCTTCCTTTTTTATTTTTGGGATGGTAGACAGCATGCCTGGCCATGTTTCCTGTTTTACATTATTTTTCGTGTGGCATAGGTCTGTAAATTTCTGTATCATATCCAAAATGGCACGTTCCAATAATCTGGATTCTATCTTCGTATGTGAGCCGCAGCTATTTCCCATCCTGCAATAATAATATGGATATTTTGCTGCATGTTTGAAGCTCATGGCATATCCGCAGCGTCCGCATTTTATTTTGCCGGTGAGTGGGGAAAGGTTATGGCTGCTTTCACATCTTCTTCTTTTTTTACGCGTCTGAACTGCTTTTTGGGCTGTTTCAAATACATCCTTTTCAATGAGCCTTTCGTGGTGGCCTTCAAATTTTATATATTGGGATTCCTCTGTTCTTTTTTCTTTGCCGGGCTGCACGGTATTATATTTGCGGGTTACAAGAGTGCCCAAATAAACTTCATTTTGGATAATTGCGGCAACTTGTGAGGACGTCCATAAGGTTTTTTTGCCATGTTCCGGTTGGCGCTGCATATTTTTGTGTTTCTTTTTATATGCTTCTGGCGTAAGGATGCCTTCTTGGTTTAATTGTTCTGCAATTTTAGCAGTTAAAGTCCCATTTGCAGCAAGGGCAAAAATTTTCTTTACAATTTGTGCAGCTTCAGGGTCAAGGGAATAAGATGTCGGCTTGCCAATTTCACTGCTCCTCCTATATCCAAAGGGGAGTTTTCCTCCGTTATAGTTCCCTTGTTTTTGCATAATTGCTTTTGTAGATTTTATTTTTTTTGATAAATCCCGGCTGTAGAAATCATGCATTATGTTTTTTATCCCAATTTCGATTCCGGAAAAGTTTTGGAAGCTATCAAAATTGTCCGCGATTGCAATAAAACGTACCCCCAAGAATGGGAAAATCTGTTCAATATAATCCCCTGCTTCAATATAATTTCTTCCAAATCTCGATAGGTCTTTTACAATAATGCATTGGACCTTGTTTTTCTTTATTTCTTCTAAAAGCAATTGTATTCCGGGGCGGTTGAAATTTACCCCGGAACGGCCGTCGTCTATAAACTCTTTCAATTGGTAATTTGATAGTTCCCTATGGTTTTTTACAAAGGATTCGATTAGTTTTCTTTGGTTTTCAATGCTGTTGCTTTCCCTTTTCCCTTCTCCTAAATCCCCATCATCATCATCAGATATCCTTAAGTAACCTGCGATGTATTTGCTGCCCATGGATTCCGCCTTTCTTCCAGTTTGGTTTCTGCATTTCTTTGTACTATTTTTTTCATAAATCAGCGTAAGTAAATTTGATATTTATCTGCCCCGGGGATATGACTACTATTTTTTCAATCATAATCTCCATAAGCCCGGGAGATATTTGTAAGGATTTTTGTTCCGTGCTTCTCCCGGGTTTTCTTTGTTTTTCATCTGTAGTTTCCTGTAAACTGTTTCTTGTAGCTTTCCTTTGCCTGTCCCATCCATTCATTAGGGGGCTGCATAATTGCAATTGTTGTTGCACCACTGCCTGTACGGTGTCCATGAATGGAATTTCATGGATGGGAGCCTGCGCGCATGATGCATCTAGGAACCGTCTTTTGGAATCGCAGTAATAATAGTAGCGCCTTCGGCCGTTTTGGACTTTGCTTCTGCGGACCATTTTCTGCCCGCATTGCCCGCAATAAATTTTTTTGCGGATTGGGTTTTCTATGTGAGGGATGTCTGTATGGGCGTCTATTCGTTTTTGGTACTGTTTCAGGCTTTCCTCTGCCATATCCGCGGCAATGCCAAATTGTTCTTGGGTGACGAGTGGAAGATGTTCATTTTGTGAAATGGCCCAATCCTCTTTTGGGATGCGTTTCTTTTTTCCATTATTTTTAAAATGGCTTTCTTGGGATTTCCCTTGGGCTAAATGCCCGAGATACACAATATTGCTTAAAATTCCGGATATATGTTCTGACTTCCATTTTGAATGGCTGCTCCGCTGAAAGGACTGCATCCCGTTCAGGAACCGGTATAGCCCTGGGGAGGGGATGGCAAGGGTATTGAGGTAATTGGCAATTTTGGGGCAGCTTTTTCCTTGGATGCGCCATTCAAATATTTTTTTTACGATATCTGCAGTTTCCGGGTCGGCGTCCAGCTTTTTTTTGCTGCCTGCCTTCTTATATCCATAAGGGGATACGCCGCTGGCATATTCCCCGTGTTCCTGCATTGTGTGCTTTGCCTGCAGGACCTTTCTGGAAATGTCTTTTGCATAGTAGCCGTTTACAATATTTGTGAGGGAGTACATCAGCATATTGCTCTCAAAAGGGAGTATTTTGCTGTCAAAATTGTCATTTACCGAAACAACCCTTACCCCTAGGAATGGAAATACTTTTTCAAGATAATTCCCGACTTCAATATAATTTCTTCCAATGCGGGAAAAGTCCTTAAACACAAGGCAGTCAATGGCCCCTGTTTTTATATCTTCCATCAGCTTTTTCCATCCTGCCCTTTCAAAATTAGTTCCTGTTGCGCCATTATCTATATAGATATTTATCAATTCAAAGCTATCTTTGTTTTTATTAATATAATCTTCTACATATGTAATCTGGTTTTGGATGGAGTTTTTTGCTGCCTTTCCATTATCTTCCACGGATAACCTTGCATAGATTCCTGCCTTGCTTTTCGTGGCTGATGCTTCTGGCGTTGCAGGAATATGGATGTTTGTTGTTTTCCTACTTTTTCTAGCCATATGATAATCTTCCTTATCGTTCAATATGTTCGGTATCAATTTCTGGATATTGGCATACTTTTTCATACTCTGGCTGGAATTGGAACACAATCTCAATCCGGTCCTTGTCAAATATCCTGATTTCTTCTACCATTTTCAGAAGGAGTTCTCTTGTTAATTTAGGGAATCCTTTCTGTGTGATGAACTGGCCGGCCCATGCTGCTTTATCAGATTTTGCGGCTGCAAGGTCTTCCAATTCACTTTGTAATGATTCCATTTCTTTTTCCAAGGCATTGATTTCACAATGAAGGGCTTCCTTTAATTCCATATAGTCCCTCTTTGAAATAATCCCATGTTTTAGGTCTGCATCAATTTCTGCAGCATAGCGGCGTTTCTCTTCCAGTTTCTGCTTTTTTTCTGATATGTTCTCCTGTAGTTTTTTAGAAAAGCAGCCCTTATAGGGGATTTCTTGCACTGCCTTTGGCATTTTATCCAGCTCCAATATAGGTTTTATGTGGAGGTTGATAGTTTCCAAAATTGCCAGTTCAAACTTTTCTAGCGGGATGCCTTTGTTATAAGGGCAGCGTTTGTTATTTTTATTTTCCATGCAGACAAGGTAAACATAGTCCTTTTTATTTGCAGGGACCGTTTTCCTTGTCATATTGCCGCCGCAATGCCCGCATTTGGCAATACCGGAAAAAAGGTGTAGGGCCTGCCTGTCTGGTGCAACCCTTGTATCCTGTTTTTTAATCTTTGCGGCTAAGCAAAAATCTTCTGGTGAAATAATGGCTTCATGGCAGTTTTCACACCTAATCCAGTCTTTTTCTGGTGTTCTGGTGCGTGCCCTGATTTTATAGTTTGGGGAGGAGGTTTTGCCTTGTGCTAGCGTTCCTGTATATACCTCATTTCCGAGTATACGGCTGACACTGTTTGGCATCCATTTTGGGATAGGATTTTTTTGGAATTCGCAGTGCAGCGCTTCTCTGTTCCTATGCTTGTATGCAATTGGGGTTGGGATGCCTAGCTGGTTCAGTTTATCAGCAATCCTAGCGCTGCTCATCCCTTCAATTTTCCATTTGAAAATCTGGCGGACTATAGGAGCGGCATTTTCGTCAATGACAAGCTGGTTTTTGTTCTGTGGTGATTTTTTATATCCATAGGGGGCAAATGGGCTGATGTACTGCCCGGTTTCCCGTTTCATATCCAGGTGGGTGCGGATTTTAATGGAAATGTCCCTGCAGTATGCGTCATTAATCAAATTTTTAAAGGGAATCAGCAATTCATCAGATGCGCTTGCAGCAGCGCTTGTGTCAATATTGTCATTGATAGCGATGAACCGGACGCCTAGATAGGGGAATATCTGTTCAATATATCGCCCTGCTTCAATATAGTTCCGGCCAAACCTAGATAAGTCTTTGACAATGACACAATTTATGATACCTGACTTTATATCTTCCAGCATGGCTTGGAAAGAGGGGCGTTCAAAATTTACCCCTGTATAGCCGTCGTCCGCCCATTCTTTATAAATTTGAATGTCGGGATGTAATTTAAGGAATTCCCTTACGAGAGTTTTTTGGTTGGTAATGCTGTCGCTTTCTGCCTTATCGCCGTCTTCTTTTGATAAACGGTAGTAAGCGTCTGCAATATAGACGCCCTTTGGAATGGTACCCATATCATCACCTCATAAGGAAAGGAAATGGCCTTCTAGTAGTTCTTCTAATGTCTGTTTATTGCTGCTAAAACTTATTTTGACAATTATCCCGTTGCATGTAAAGCAATACGGGTTCTTGATTTGCTGGAGAAAATCTGATATCCTTTCTTGCTTTTGTTTATCCATATTTATGGTTACATCTTTGATGTCCACTAATGATTCTTTTGGGACGGTATTAATATCTGTCTGCGCCATGTTTTTTAACGTTTGCCTATCCATATGGTTCCCCTTTCTGTACTCTTATCAATATATTACAGATGGCAGGCCTAATATTCATGTGGGAGGGGATTTCGATAGGTTATGGATAGGGGCTGGGATGCAGGTTCGTTTGCCATTGGGTGGGGGAGGGGTGTTGGCATTATGGGTAAGGGGAAGGAAGGGATGGGGCAAATGGCTGTACGGTTCTAAGGATTTCATTGGTACATTGTGTGTAGCAGGGTTAGGGTGGGGGGGGTGGAGATTGCGTTCTGTTTGGTTGGGGATTTTGTCATGTGGAAAATGCTAAAATCCTTATGGAAATTCAGAAAAAAATATCAAAAAATATCGAAAAGGGACTGTTCAAATTTGAGATTCTATTGTAAAATAATGGTAACATACAATTATCCGTTTTTAATTTACAAAGTTTTGTCAAATGTTAAAAAATGATTGTATGTTTTTTCGTGGTTTGGATTAGTGTTAGAAGTGTAGAAGGGGCAGGAATTCATACTTTTCCAAAGAAAAATTTGAGATGGAGAAATCCGTTGTTAGGCAGGCGGGAGGCCAAACTACAATAAGGTTGGTATTTCATTGTAAGTTTCATGTTCATTTTTAGCAGATCTTTGCTATCATAATAAATAGCGTCTTTATTTTGGTATTTTGTGTTAGTTGTTACTCATATGATATCAGATTTGGGCGCATTTTTGTTGTTAATATAAAGGGGGAGAATATTATGTTGGCATCTATTCAATTTTTACTTAATCTTTTTCTGCAATTCCTTTATAGTTGGGGTGAAGCAATTTTTACTCTAATAGGATTTATTACCGCTATTGTATCATTTGTTTTTAGGCCACCTGATAATGAGCAAAAGAGAAAGCGGATTGGAACAATATCAATAAGTGTGTGCGTAGTATTAGTTGTTTGTAGTCATTTCATTAAAATAAGCCATATTTATGTACCTAATTTTGGTTTAAAATATGAAACTTTGGGACGGGTGCAATCACAACTAGAGGATATAGGATTGACGATTACGGATATCAGTATCTATATTGGCGGAGAATGGGAGGGATACCTAAAAAGAGAAGAATACGAAACATATAATTCTATAGTGGTGTATGGATGTGATCCTAAACCAGGGGAATTTGTAAAGAAAGATATTGATGTTGAGTTGGAAATTGATGGGGCTAATATTAAAAGTGATGATATTGAATTAAGAAATATAAGTAATAAGGAACTGGCATTTAAGATTATGTTGGATGGTATCCTTGATTTTGAATGGGACTTGAAAAAAGTGCCTAAAAGGATGCCAGATGTCACAAACTTTAGTCGGAAAGATGCAGAGAATGGTCTTAAGAAAAGGGGAATTTTGTGTTCTTTTGAAGAGGGCTATTCAGATGATGTAACAGAAGGACTTATTCTTTCCCAGAAGCCAGAAAAAGGGGAAAAAGTATATGAGGATACAGAGGTTGTGTTGACTGTAAGTAAAGGAAAGAAGCTAGTTACGGTGCCGGAGGTGGTTGGCTTCACTAAAGAGGATGCGGAAAAGAAACTAAAAGAATTGGGATTGAATGTCATGGTAGAGGAGGAATATGATGATAACGTGGAGGCAGAAAAGGTAATTAGCCAGAGCTTGAAAAAAGATGAAAGTGTTGCGCCGAATACGGAAATTAAAATTGTAATTAGCAAAGGAAAGAAACCTGTGGAAGATATGCCTGTGGAAGATAAACCTGTGGGAGATAAACCGGAGCAAACGCCAGTGCAAAATCCTACTGACACATCGGATCAAAATACTAATTCTGAGGGTTCAGGAGCAGAACAGACAGGGCAGGACCATGAAACAGAACAGACAGGGCAGAAAAATAACCCGCCAGAAGATACAGCAGGAACAGAAGGGGCTGGGGAAACAACAGATTCTACATCAACGAATAATCCAGATGGTGATTTCAAGGATCCAAAGGAGTTGCCAGGGCAAGAAACGGATATGCCTAATATAGGTAAGTAAAATGGAGAAATCAATCTCAAATTTGGAGGGACTATAAATGAAAATTAAATTTGAAAAAATAAGGTGGCAATTTATAGTGGTTTTTATGGCAGTTTTTATGGCAGGGATAGGGACAGGCTTTGATGCAAAAGCTGCCTCTTCCCAATGCGAGCTGTCCTACAAATTAAGCGGGGAATATAAGACAGTAAACACCTTGGGAAATTCGTCTAATGTAAAAGTAGAAAGAAACAGGGAATTTTATTTGAAATATGAGATAGGGCGTGAATTAATTGCCGGAAGTACGGTAAAGATATATGTGGAAAATAAAGCTGGCAATGCCGAGATGATTGCAAAGGTGATATGCACGTCTGTAAACGAAGATTATTATTATGACGCAGGGGAAGGCTGTGCATATATCCCTATAAGTTTAAAAAATGAGCAAGGCTCCATAAAAGTGTGTTTTGATATCACCCTTGCCAATGGAGAGGTAAAAGAAAAATATGAGCCAAGTTCAGAAAAGGCTTTTTATTTGGACTTGCTAGGGGAATACACCATATCATACGATGCAAATGGTGGAACAAATGCACCAGATTCCCAGACAAAATATGCTGAAAGCCCATTGGAGCTTACAACGGAAGAACCAGTAAGGGAAGGATATATATTTAAAGGGTGGGCAGATAGCAGTGTTGCAATTGAAGCATCCTACCAACCCGGGGATTTGTATACAGAGAGCAGGGGCAAGACATTATTTGCAGTTTGGAAAGTAGATTTACGGCCTGTGGTGAACGGCCCAGCAGAACAGTCCGTGAAAGAAGGGGAAAGTGCAGCGTTTGCTGTAACTGCGGAAGGGAGCCATCCAGATTGTTATAGCTATCAATGGTACCGTGCAACTTCCCAGTATGGAGCCGGGACTATGCTTTCTGGAGAAACAAAATCTAACCTTGTGATTGAAAAGGATAAAGTAACCAGAGAGGCAGATGGTTCTTATTATTACTGTATGGTATATGACAGTTACAGTGATGAGTATGTAGAAAGCAGCCGTGCAAAACTTACGGTATTTTATGGGCCGGCAGTAACAGGCCCTACAGAGCAAAAGGTGAAAGAAGGGGTTGCGGTATCGTTTTGTGTGTCAGCCAGTGGGGGAAAACCTTCAAATTATACTTATCAGTGGTACTATGCGTTGTCCCAAGGCGGAACAGGGATTAAAATTGATGGCGCAGTTTCCGACGTGTATGCAATACCAAATAGCCAAGTAAAAGCATCCCTTAATGGCAGATATTACTACTGTGTGGTAAGCAATGGGGAATATCATGTCACAAGCAGCAGAGCATTATTGGCGGTACAGGGTATTGTGAGCCCTGACAATAATGGAAATAGCAATAGCGGCACCAATGGGAATGGAAATAGCGGCAGTAATGGAAACAGCAACAGTATTGCAAATGGGAACGGTAATGGCAGCAGTAACGGAAACAGCAACAGCAGTACAGTTGGGAATGGAAATAGCAGCAACGGGAACAGCAATAGCAGTACGGATGGGAACGGCGCTGGCAACAGTAATGGAAGCAGCAATAGCAATACGGATGGGAACAGTACCGGCAACAGTGGAAACACCGCCAATAAAAAAGCGCTTAAGACACAGAAAATCAAGGCTTCTTCTTATGTGAAGGAGTATGGGAGCAAACCATTTTATCTGAAGGCAAAAACAAATGGGAATGGCAAGCTGGCCTATTCCAGCAGTAACCGTAAAGTGGCCTCCGTATCATCTAAAGGAAAGGTGTCTGTGAAAAAATATGGAACAGCAGTGATTACCATCCGTGCATCGAAGACTGCAAAGTACCGTGCAGCAAGCAAAAAAGTGAAAATAAAGGTTGTCCCAAAGAAAGTACAAATTACAGGGGTGGATTTACCGGGAAAAGGGAAAATAATGATTCGGTGGAAGGGGGATAAGACAGTAACAGGTTATAATTTGGAGATAATCTATACTACTAATAATAAACTAGTAGTTAAAACAGACAATAAAGTGCGATCTGAAAATATAGCTGGCTATAAAAATCTTACAAGTGGAAAAACGTATTATATTAAGGTCCGCTCCTATGTAAAGGTGGGGAAGAGCAAATATTATGGAAAATGGAGTAAAGTGAAAAAAGTAAAAATCAAATAACAATTGATAGGGATAAATTTTTGAAGCTACGCAATTGTGCAAGGCATACATAAGGGGAAAGGAGAATAATTAAATGAAAGGTTCAAAGGCATGGAAACGTTTTGCAGCTTTTTTATTGGCATTGGTATTTTTATTTACAAATATGGCAGCCAATCCAGAACTGCTGCAGGCAGCATCAAAACAGGTAAAAAAAATCTCATTGAAAATAGGCTCCAAAAATGTCACGAAAAAGACAGTGCCTATGTTTAGCGGAGATTCAAAGACGCTGAAGGTCAGTGTGTCACCAAAAGGCGCTAAGAATAAGGTTAACTTCACTACCAGCAAACGAAGTGTCGCAACTGTCAGCAGTAAAGGCGTAATTACAGCAAAAAAGTCAGGCATAGCAAAGATTAAGGTGACAGACAAGAAGAACAAAAAGAAGTCCGCTTACATGAAAGTGAAAGTAAAGTATGTTTCACTTTCCTTAAATAAAAAGTCGGCATCCCTCAAAGCCGGGAAAAAGCTGAACCTGACAGCAAAGGTATCACCCAAGAGAAAAATAAAATGGAGTACTTCCAACCGGAAGGTTGCAACGGTATCTTCCAAGGGAGTAGTAAAAGGCATCAAAGCCGGGACTGCAAAGGTGACGGCAAGTGTGGGAAATAAAAAAGCAAGCTGCTTGGTGAAGGTTACAAAGGCATCATCTGAAAATAGCGGCAACAATAATGTAAATGTGGAAATTAAGGTACAGGGCCTGAACGCTTCTGTGGAAGGCGGAAATACGGTCTATGTTGGCCATTTCAGCCCAATTACAACCCAGATTATTCCGGCAAATGCAACAAACAAAACGCTTTCTTACCATTCCAGCAATACGGGTGTCGCTCAGGTAAATGAACGCGGCGCTATTCTTGGGATTTCAGAAGGCACCGCAGTAATCACTGTGATGGCGGCTGGAAATGTCAGTACAACATTAAATGTAAAAGTTGTGGAAGTGCCTGTGGAATCTGTCAGGATAGTTCCAGACATTGTGAAGCTGCCGATTACCGGCACAACAAACCTGGCAGCAGAGATATTGCCAGTAGAAGCTTCCGAGAAGCTGGTGAACTGGAGCAGTGACAATATGGCAATTGCAAGGGTTGATGCAAACGGCAAGGTTACAGGGGTATCAGCAGGCACTACTACTATTAAAGCGAAGGTAGCAGGGAGCGACCGGTTTGGCATATGTACGGTGGAGGTAGTAGGCAATGCTGATATTGCAGATGGGATTTATATGGAAGTGACGAACCCTTATAAAGACAATGTGGGGCATGTATATGATAATACGGCTCTGTTTGGCGACGATATGTCGCTGCGAGTGCGCTTAGTGCGGAATAAACAGCCAGTTGGAAAGGCGAACATTAATCTTCAATTGAAACCCGTATTTGGCAATGCAGAGGATTGCCTTGAAGTCCGCCAGCCCAATCAGGAAACAGATGGCGATGGCTATGCGAACTTTTATATCGGGGTAACGGATAATGATTGGAATGCAGTCTGCGGGAAATGGCAGAGCTTCATTGTCACTGCAAAGGATTCCGCGTCAAATGAGAAGGCAGAACTTAGCGTCAGGTTTGCAACGGTACGTTTGGAAAAGATAGAGGTGGTTTCCGATATCTACCCCTCAAAAAATGCGTCTTTTGCAGATTCCGGAGTTTATGAAACGGTTTCAACAAATGGAAGTAAAAAAGTAGAGTATGTTACCAGCCAGCAGGTTTCTTCCCCAAGCGTAGACCACAGTGTGGAATTGGATGCACAGCCTTGTTTATTGCTGCCTGCAACCAGAGAAACAGCGAATAGCGGGGAATGGCATGTTTCATTTCCGAATGAAGATGCCAGCGGGGCATCCGGAAATTATTCCATTTATAACGATGATACAAACGAAACGACGACTACGGCGGTAGAGGAAGTTCCAGCGGGGCTGAATAGCCTGTCTGTGAAGTTTGATAAGATAGCATTGTCAAAATATACTGCTATTTATATGAACCTTTACAGCGCTGAAACGGGAAAATTGATAGAGCACCAAGAGCTTACTGCAACGAATAATGGAGGTACCGCAGGGTTCTCATTTGGGAAACAGACAGATGAGAGAGGTTATCTGGTAATATCTTTGGTATCACAAGGGCAGGTAGAAGAAGGCAGTGAAGGTTATGTGATAAGAGAGATAACAGGGGCATGGACAAGTGAAGGATATGAGAAAGCAGAAGCCATAGAACTGGAAAATACCGTTGAATGGGAAGTAGTAAACCCAGAGTTTACAGTGGGAAATGACCTGTCTAATCTGGATCAATATATACCAAGCGGCATGATACCAGATAATTATACCTATAAGTATAAAGTTCCCCTGTTCCCACAGGTTGGGAATGCAATTATTGAAGCAACCAATCCAAATAATGATGGGATAAAAGAATATTTTGTATATCCTTCTGTGAATGAAAGTACAGGTGGTATTTATGCAAATAAGAATACCCTTGCACCTGTGCGGAGGGCAGTAAAAGCAGTTTATGTTGGCAAAGATGATGTGACGCATCAGGTAGGGAAGTTCCGTCAGGAAGGCAACAAAGCGATTGTGGATTCCACGGAAACGGGATTGACAACCTTAAAGGCAGTCATTGCCGTAAAAGGGCTTAAAGAAGAAGATCTCAATTCGCAAAATGGAGGAACCTTGTACAGTTCCATTCAATGGGTCCCTGTCCCAAATAATGTTCCTTCCGAAATCGTATCAGATTATTATGCATTGGAAGGGCAGTCGGTGACAATCACCGCACAGGTGATAGATAAAGATGGGAATCCGGTAGCAGGGAATGGGATTATTACATTCCAGTATAATAATGGCTATGGGCTTACTGATATTACCTCGCAGGGGCAATCGTTGGCCGGTGCAGGGAATGATACAGCAACAAACTATGTAACTGTAAGTGAAATTACAGACGGGACAACAGACGCAACCGGGCAGGCTGTTTTGAAGCTGCGTGGGGTAAATGCAGGATACGTGGAAGGAATCACGGCAGTTTGTGGGGACTATGATGTTAAGCTGTCCATTGGAAGCACTACAAAAGAAGAGATTAAAAAGGCAAATATTTATTGGGTAGACATGGGGCTTACTTATGTGGATTCAGCAGTAAAAACGGACGAGCCTTCACGTACAACAAATTTTGCGTATGAAGTGCTTTCAGTTCCTACAAATAGCAGCAGCGTAGTGGGTAAGACATGGAAAGTTGGCTTTCTTCCGGTTGCGCAGTCCCATAAGTTCAGCTATACAGACCCGGCGGCAGTGGAACGTCCGTCAGAACCAAATGAGTTTATCAGTGTTTCAGGGATTTCAATAGGTTATAGCAGGGAAGGGGCAGGAAGCTGCAGCCAGAAGGATAATGCAGCAATCATATCTTCCACCCAGACTGGCATGACATATCTGACAGGGAAAATTAGGCTGCCAAGAGATTCAAGCAGCGTTAAGTTTACGTTCTATGATGAAGATGGGAACGAAGTGACCCATACAAATATTGGTGACAGCATTTCGGAGAGCACTGCTGAAAATACAGGGCTTAGGTATCAGATGAATTGGGAGCCGAACGGGGAAAAACTTGAAATTTTAGAGGGAAAAGAAGCTAATTTCTGGAACTATGAAGAAGCCCAAATCCATGTGAAGCTAAGTGATAATTATGGCAATCCAATTTCTGGTGCAAACATATCATATAGCCTTACTGGATACCATAGCTATATGGGGACACAGAGCGGTACCACCGATTCCTCTGGCATAGTAACAATTACACTTCCTGCACCAAATACAATAGATGCTGCTACAACCATTTCAGTTACTGCTGAAAAAGACAAAGATTTACAAGGAAGTATTATCATAACATATACCAATTAAAAATGGAAGTACAAGCATCGCAGGAAATACGGAATTTTAATTTATCCAGCACAATGTAAGAAGAATCCCGCAGAATCCAAAGTTTTAAAGATTGGGTTCTGCGGGTTTCTTTTTTAATACAATTTTTATACTACCGTATTTTTAATGCTGTAGGTTGGAAATTTGCTTTATAAAAAAATTGCCTAAAAAGGCTGCTGTAACTATGGGAAAGGAAATGGTTTTAATTTAGTCCTATTATTAATCAACCATAAGCAATCATGTTAACTGGGATTAACTGGAAAGAGGAAACATTCAGGATTAAGAAGGTGCACATATCCTTGCTGGCTATTTTGCTGCGGCCGTTTAATTCCCCCAGTTCCTCCATGGCTTTTAGCCCCCCTTGTGTTAAGTTAGTGATACGGACTTTGTAAAAAATATCTTGTCTGGCCTGCTAATTCCTTATAATTCATATCATCTGGACCAGTGTAGCTTAAATCGTGCATCAACCGCCCTAATGGTGTATCATCTTTAGTTTGTCCTGAAACTTAAAAACAACCTCAACCCGGTTGCCGCCATATACATAAACCGCATCTACAAGCTGCCTGACAACCTCTTTTGTAAGGCCTGTAAGATTTTCTTTTCCTTCCAGCATGTTTAACAAATCAGGCTTTTCATCCGGTACTGCTGTTTCTTTTGAATGGCAAGCCCCAAGTTCTGCTTTATATATTTCTATCTGCTTATTGTTATTTTCTTTTTTCTGTAAAAACCAGCCAGCGTCAATCCCGCCTTTTGCATAGCTTTCATACAGTGAAAAATTGCTATCTGTAAGTTTTTGAATCTGCTCCTGAATCTGGTTCTTTTGCTCCTGCTCCGCCTTGGCACGCTCCCGTAACTGATTGTTATATAAATCCTGTAACCTTCCCATTTCCCCTGACAGCATTGCCTGATTCCTGATTGCTGACAAAACAACTGCTATAAGCTCTGTTTCCTTGACATTCTCTGGGCAGCATCCCTCCTGCTTCGTTTCATAGTAATATCTGCAATAATAAGAAGCATTTAATCTGCTTCGGCGCTGCATATTGTGCCTGCATCCGCCACACTTTACCAATCCCTTAACAGGCGAATCCGCATTTCCCCTTTTTCTCTTTTCTCCCTCACAATATACCGTCTGATCCAAGTTTTCCCGGTCTGCCAGTTTTTTTATGCTGCTTGTCCGGGCATCCATGCTGTTCACATATTCAAATAATTTCTTTGGTATGATTGGTTCATGTGTGCCTTCGCAGACTTCCCATTCATCTTTCGGCAGGCATTTCGTTCTTCTTGAACCGACCTCAATCGTTTCCTTTTTGTGAAAAACGGTATTTCCCACATATATCTCATTTTTTAAAATTCTTCCTATGATAGAGCCATTCCACACCTTTTTTCCGCCCTGATATTTCCATTGGTAGGTGCTGCCGCTTTTTACTGCATAGATTTGTGGCGTAGGAATATCTTTCTGGTTTAAATACCTTGCCACCTCCGCCTTAATTCCACATTCTGCATACTTCTCAAAAATCATGCGTACAATAGCCGCCGCTTCCTCATCTATTACGATATGGTTATGGTCAGTGGGCGATTTTTTATAACCAAATGCCGCAAATGTGGCAAGGTATTTTCCTCTCTTACGCCTTCCCATCAGGTCATTTTTGATTTTAACAGAGTTTTCTTCGCTAAAATAATCATACATCAGATTCTCAAACGCAACATCCATATCTGGCGCCGTTCCTTTATAGTCTTTGCTGTCAAAGCTGTTCCCTACCGCGATGAAGCGAACGTCCAATAATGGAAATATCTTTTCAATGTAATTACCAACTTCAATATGGTTTCTTCCAAAGCGTGAGAAGTCCTTCACAATGATAAGGGACACTTTACCGGATTTTACATCTTCCAATAGTTCCTGAACCCCCGGTCTTTCAAAATTTTTGCCGCTGAATCCGTCATCTATGTATTCCTTTATCTCAAAGCCCGCAAATTCCGGTCTTTGCTCCACAAACTTGCGCAGAATAAGCCTTTGATTTGTGATACTATTGCTTTCATCAGCCATATCGCCATCTTCCTTTGACAGCCTTAAATACAGTGCCAGAATCATAAAATCACATCTCCTTTTGCATCCAACTATCAAGAACCGCAAAGCAATCCTGATATTTTAATTTTATTTCTACCCGGTTATCTGTAAAAAGCCCTATCCTGCCGACACAGATTTCCACCATCGTTTCAGTTAATTTTCTTGTGTTCTGAAAGCGAAGCCAGTCCGACAATAACTTTTGCAAAGCCGCTTGGCATTTCTTGATTCTTTTTTCCTCCTTGGCACATACATTTTCCTGTTGCCTGTAAGTTTCTATTTTCTCCTGATATGTACTTTTATATTGCAGAAATGCTGTTTGTGAAATGTTCCCTTCAGCGTAATCTGAATACATCTGCATATATTCCTGCTCTAAGAGATTCCTTTTGCTGATAATTTTTTGCTTTTTCCATTCTTCCTGCTTCAAATTTTCCTCAAAGAAATACCGGATGTCTTTTTCTGCCTGTTTCTTTATTCCTTTTATGAAACTTATCTGTTTCTGAATCGTGCTGTATAGAATATCACATAGCAAATCCTCTGCAATAGCTCTTGTATCACACAGAGCACAGTTGTTTCTATGGGTACTGCATTTAAAAATCTTGTACTGCTCTTTTACACCTTTTACAGATCGGTAAGCGCCTACCCTAACCATACTTGCCTTGCATGAACCGCAGAACAGCTTTCCCTGAAACACATTCCTGCCGGAAACAACAAACTGCCGCTTGCAGGTTAATTCCGGTTTCTTCCCTTTTGCCTGTTCCAGTATCTTCTGGACATTTTCAAACATCTGCCTGCCAATAATTGCTTCATGGTTGTTTTCAATGATAATCTGCTTGTGTTCTGGTACTTCACTTACCTTTTTTCCTGCGAAAAAGCTCTGCTCTGATTTATGCCTTATCACATTGCCAATATAGACGGGATTTTCCAGAATCCTTTTAATCGTGGAAAAATGCCATGATTTCAGCCCGTCCTCCGGATTCCTGTACACATTACCTGTCTGGGCATATTGCTTCGGTGTCTGGACATGGTTTTCATACAGCCATTTACATATTGTATAGCTGGAAACCCCCTGGCTGTACTGCCGGAATATCTCCCGTACAATCGGCGCTGTCTGTTCGCAAATCCTATAATTTGTACTGCTTTCGTCCATTTGGTATCCGTATGGAATGGTAGATGTACGATAAAATATCCCCTTTTCCTGCTTCATCCGAAAGGTGCTTCCTACTTTCTTGGAAATATCCTTTGCATACATCTCATGCATAAGGTTTTTAAGAGAAATAAGCAAAAGCTCCCTGCTGCAATTTGCATCAGCGCTATCATACCTGTCAACAATGGATATAAATCGTACACCTAAGAACGGAAATACCTTCTCAATATAATTCCCGGCTTCTATGTACTCCCTTCCAAACCGGGATAAGTCCTTGACAATCACACAGTCAATGATTCCCGCTTTCATATCTGCTATCATCCGGCTAAATGCCGGACGTGAAAAATCTGTCCCTGTTTTCCCATCATCAACATATTCTCTTACGATATTCAGGCCAGGACATCTGCTTACATATTCCTGTGCCAGCTTTCTTTGATTTTCTAAGGAATCGCTCCCTGTATAGTCACTGTCCACCGATAGCCTTAAATAATTTCCAGCCTGATATACTTTGTCTGTTTTCTTTGTTTTAACATAGTTCTTTCTATATCTGTCCGCTGTCCTAGCCATTGATGCCCACCCCCTTCATAGATGCCGGAAGCGCTCCGGTAATTTTACATAAGGTTTCGTATTCATCCTGATACTTAAAGGTGATCTCAATCCTATTTTCTTCATAAACAGTAATTTTCTCCGCTAATGACAGAACGGTGCTTCTATCTAACGATGTGATATTTCCTTTTTTCCTAAACGTATCAATCCATTCATTCGCAAACAGTCCTTCTTTAAAAACTGTTTCTTTCTCCGCCTGCAATTTTCTGATTGTTTCCTCTATCTCTGCGGACTTATGCGCAAAATTTTTTTTAAACTGCTCATATTCATCTATGGAAATAATCCCTGCCGCCAGATCTCTGTGCAAAGCCAGTTCCACCTTCTTACACTGTTCCAGTTCTTGATGCTTAGCAAGGATTTCCCGGTCATTCGCCACTACATCATCATAACAGGCTTCATTCTTTTTCATTAAAGCCAAAAGCTCATCCAGTTTGGCAACGTGCCCAATATGCCTTTTGATTGCATCCAGCAGTATATCTTCTACCACTGACTGGTTTATGCTGTGGCGGCTGCACCCTTTTCCTTTATTATAAGTGGCACATATATAGTATATGTTCTGTTTTGCTTTATATCGGTTACAGCGCCTGACCATACTCCTGCCACATTCCCCGCAGAACATCAGACCGGACAGCATGAACAAAGTTTCTTCATGCGGAGATTTACGGGTGTCAAGATTTAAGAGCTTTGCCACATTTTCAAAATCCGCCTTACGGATAATCGCTTCATGGGTATTTTCTTTTACCGCCCACTCTGTTTCCGGCTTTTCTATAACCTTATTCAGCTTATAATTGACTTTTTCACGTTTTCCCTGTTCCAGCACACCTATATAAATCTTGTTCTTTAATATGCGGTTAATAGATACCGCCGACCATTTTGCCTTTGCATTTTTCTGAAAACCGCATTTATAATTTCCCCCAAGCTGTCTTTTGTACTCGGAAGGCGCCGCTACACCAAGTTCACCCAGTTTTTCAGCGATTGCCGCTGAACTCATGCCTTTCAGCTTCCAGCCGAAAATCTTGCGTACAATACCAGCCGCATATTCATCTGGTATAATTTTATTCCTGTCTGTTTCCAGTTTTTTATAGCCGTATGCAACATGGGCGCCGATATACAGCCCGCTTTCACGCATAATCTCCTGATGGCTTCTCACTTTGCTGGATATATCCCGGCTATAATTATCATTTACAAAATTTTTGACTGGAATCAGCAGATTTACATCGCCTTGCGTAGCTGTCAGGCTGTCAAATTGGTCCAGTACAGACACAAACCGGACATGATAGGACGGAAAAAATTTTTTTACATAGCGTCCAGAATCAATGTAATCACGCCCTAACCTTGACAAGTCCTTAACAATGACCATATTCACCTTACCGTCGTAAATATCTTGGCACATACGCTGAAAACTTGGGCGTTCAAAATTAAGCCCTGTAAATCCATCATCAATATAAATGTCATAAAGGGTAACATTTGGCATAGATTCTATTGCTTTTAAGATCAATGCCTTTTGATTGGCGATGCTGTTGCTTGCTTTCTTATCCTTGTTCTCCCGCAGGTCTTCATCTTCCTTTGACAGGCGCAGGTACACAGCAGCCATATAAGATATGTATGAAATGTATTCACCCATACCGCTTCCTCCTAATTTTATAGTGCTGGCAAACCATAAAATCAGGGTTCCACATATGAATTTAGCCCTGAATATAGTTTAGCACAGGTTCCCGCTTTTGTCCCATGGAAGTGTGAGAAGAAATTCTAAGCCAGCAAAGAACGCTGTCTAAGAATTTCTACGGTTCGCGGAGTGAACTTTTCTCACACTAGAAGAACGCAAAGGATGGCGTTCTTCATGATGATTCTAAACACTGGCAGTTTTTAATATCAGCTCCTGCAGCCGATCCGTAAGCGTAACTGTTGTATCCTCAAAGCCAATCTTAACAACATATTCCCCATATCTATAACAGTACGGGTTCTTAATCTGTCCGAGATAGTCCTTAATCTGCCCTTCCCGGCTTTTCCTTTTATTTACTTCCACTTCTCTTATGTCTGCAAGTTCTTCCCGATTTACTGTCCTTACATCCACATTTTTCATTTCTTCTATGCTCAATATGCATACACCTCTTTCACTTTTCCACATTCCATTATATTGGCACCTGCTTGTCCTATATGTATCATGTCCCACGCCAAATCATTATTTTTTGATACGTTTCTCCATGAAAATCCGTCTGTCAGATGAACTTTCATGGAGAAACATATTAAAAATATCCTCATAGGCGGCGGGCGGGATTCTGAACGGATTTCCATTCTGTTACGTGCTGGGCTTTTGGCTGGCAGCTTTTTCCCCGGAAAAAGGCTCCGGGAATTCCGTGGCTTAAACCGTTACCGTAAGAGCGTTATCCGTGACATCACATTCCAGAAAAACAGGGCCGAGAAATTCCTGCAAAGCTCCGGCCGAAATTTCCATCTGCTGCGTTGCCATCCGTTGACGTAGCCCCGCTACGCCGCCTTCTTTTGCCTTGCAGATGGAAATGTATTTTGCGTAAAATTTGTCGATATTTAACCGCAGGTTTGCCAACCCCTGATAATATCCTGTTTGGTAAGGTATGTTTAATTTGTCTATCTTTTAAAATAAAAGTAATGGCAAGAAATCCAATAAAAACAAATACCCTTTCAATATCCGACATAAAAAAGGCGCATTGTAATGATAGTTTGCCCTTCATTGCAATGCACCCTTATGTGTGCGGTATTCCCTGTATCCTGTTCCTTTTTATATCGTTTATCCTTCTCTTTTCCCAACCGTTTTCTCATATTGGCTTACTTCCATGAAGGCGTAAAGGCATCTATTGGTATCTTCCAAATAGTATTCATCGCCCACATCATGAATGTCCCTGCCATTGTATAAAATCTGTCCTTTGTCCGGGCGCAGCACATCCGCCATAATACAGATCATCGTCGTCTTTCCGGCGCCATTTGGCCCAAGCAGCCCATAAACCCCCGTTCCCATTGTGACAGAAATGCCTTTCAGAACTTTCTTGTCCTTATAGCTTTTTTCTATCTTTTCCAATTGCAATTCCATAAATGTTTCCTTTCTGTTCCATGCTTATCTTGGCGCTCCGCCTCCCCGCATTGCCTTTGCCACTTTTACCGTAGAAAAATCTGCCTGATTAAACTTTCCGACGCTCAATGCAAAGAAAACCGTTCCGATAAGAACCGTAACCATAAGCCCCATAATCGGCGTTATGATAAAGCCATGAATATCAAATGCCATTCCCTCCCGCACAAGTTCGGCAGAACTCATTTTGTATGCCCCAAGCGCAATATACCGGAAAATAGACGTCACGTAGGTAAGCGGATTCAGATATACGACTGGCAAAAGAAAACCAGGCATCATCGTAGTCGGTATATATGCGCCGGAAACAAACGTCAGCGGCATCATAATCATGGAGCTGATTGTCTGGAACGAAGGGGAATTGCGTGACACAGTCGCTAAAAACAAGCCGACTGCGCTGAAAGTCATCGCTGAAACCAGCATTACCACAATCAACAGTAAAACCTGAAGCACATTGATCCTAAATCCAATGAACAGGCTGATTATCATGGTAAGAGTCCCCTGTATAGTAGAAACGGCTGCCCCCGACAGGATATTTCCGATAGAAATCTGGGAACGTGCAATCGGCGCAACCATAACCTCTTTCATATATCCGTCTGAAATATCCGACAGGATATCTGACGAATTATTGATACCCGTCTGAAAAACAGTCATAATAATGACGCCTGCAATCAAATAATTCATGGGTTCGCCAAAACCGCTCATGGAAGATTTCATCATAAAGGAAAACATCACCAGCATGAACATGGACATCACGATGCTCCCAATCATCCTCCCCCTGTTTCTGGTGTAATTTAATAAATTCCTCTGTATAATTGCTGTAACTGGATTCATGACTGCCTAATCTCCTTTCCTGTGATTGCGAGGAAAACCTCGTTCAATGTTCCGTTTTTAGCTTCAAAATCAAGAATCGTATCTTTACACTCTGCCAAAACAGCAAGCGCATCAGATGCTTTCTTTGTATGGAAAACAATCTTGTTTTCTGCTTTTTTATAAGGAATCTTTTGCTCCTCCAATATCTTTTCCAAGGTTTCCGTATGCGTACAGCTTGCATCCACCTCGGTTCCGGTATACTGGTGTTTTAAGTTCTCCGGCGTGTCATGGGCAACAATCTTCCCATGATCCATAACCACAACCTTTGAGCATACCTCGGCTTCATCCATATAATGTGTCGTCAAAAAAATCGTCATGTTTTTCTGCTTTTGCATTTTCTGGATATATTCCCATACATTTGCCCTTGTCTGCGGGTCAAGCCCGGTTGTTGGTTCATCTAAAAACAAAACCTTTGGAAAATGCACAAGCCCTCTCGCAATCTCCGCACGGCGCTTCATTCCGCCGGAAAGGCTGCCGACAACCGCCCTTTTCCAATCTGTAAGTTCCACTAAGCCAAGGGCAAAATCAATGCGCTCTGTAACCTCATTTTTCGGAACCTTATAAAAGCTGCAATGATATTTCAGATCTTCCTCCACCGTCATTTTCGCATCCAGCGTGGAATCCTGGAATACAATGCCGATATCTTTTCTGACTGCCCTCTTTTCTTTGGAAACATCATGCCCGTTGATTCGGATATTTCCCTCCGTTTTATCCAGAATCGTACATAAGGTATTAATCGTGGTGCTCTTGCCTGCGCCGTTGGGCCCGAGGAACGCAAAGATGCTTCCCTCATCTACCGTAAATGAAATATCATCTACTGCCTTGAAATCTCCGTATGTCTTTGAAAAATGTTCTACTTCAATGATTGGGTTCATTGCTTTTCCTCCCTGTCCAAAAAATTAAGCCCTATGGGTTTATTCCCATAGGACTTATCGCTATAGATTCTATAGTGCCTCTAAACTATTTATTTGTCCGGCCTGCCGCCAAATGCGCCAAACCCGCCTCTGTCCGGAATGAAACCGTCATAATCTGGTGAAAAGCGTTCCGCTCCCGGTATGCCTGCCGGGCTTCTCCCTCTCCCAAAAGAGCCGAACGCCCGCTCCCGCATGGACATCAACTGTTCAAACTGTTCCTCGCCCATATGCTCCTTTGCCTGGTCCATCCAGCCTGTTATATTATCCTCCTCTCTGCCATCAACCTCCTGTATTCCAAACGTTGTAATAATCCTGTCTAAATATTCCCCAAACTGCTGCAATTCCTCTAGTGACAGGCAGCCAAAAATTTCCTGATAACCTGTTTCAGGCTGCTGAATCTTTTTTCCTTTCTCTGTCAGATGAACAACCGTGACCCGTTTGTCCTTTTCAGAGGGCTTACGTTCCACATGGCCGCTTTTTTCCAGCTTATTTAACAGCTCGTTCAGCGATTGCTGCCGAATACCCAACAGATACGCCAGCTCCCTTGTCTTAATTTCCGGCTGGATTTTCAGCATGGCAAGGATTCTCCCCTGCCCTCTGGCCGGATTGGCAAATGGCCCGGCCTGCGCCTGGCTGAACATCTGGCGGCGTTTCATGAGCCATTGCAGCGTAGAGAGCTTTTCATAAACAGCTGTATACATATCATCCATATCATGCTCCTTTCATTTTTATACAGGTACTTGTACCTTTATTTATTCAATATAATACAGGTACCATTCCAATTTGTCAAGGGTACCTGTAATATTTTTTGAAAAATATTATTTGCAGACAAAATAAAATCTATTTGGCATATGCCCGTTCCTTACCGTAGCCTTTATTCTTTTGGCTGCATTTACAGATTTACTCCTGCTATTTTTGCAAAATCAGCTTTCCGCCCGATAAGTTCCGGCTGTTTTTCTTTTGACAGGCTTTTGGACGCCTTTCCATAGAGTATGCCATCCACTAATTTAGTCCTAATCTAAACCATCAATATAAAATTGTTTGCCTTCTACCCTCCTTATGCTATACGAAAACCAGCAACTCATTGCTTTCAGGCACTTTGGGTTACATTACTGGCATTTCTTTCTATTTTCTTTTGGACCGGCGCCGCCCAGATGAAAAATCAGAAATGCTTTGTTGCAAAACAACATTTTCCATCAGGGCTAAATTCGGTGGAAACCCTTGATTTCTCAATGGATTTTTCAACTTGTCACTATAATGACTCAAAGCCCGGCTGGGGTGGCAGCCCAGCCAAGGCCGAAGACATTGGCAATAATATTTGTGGATATGTATTCATTTGCCTTATGCCCTTTTGGGACTTTTGGGAACATAAAGCGCAGGAATGGGTTCAGGGTGCGGGCTGCGCCGGAGATAATGCCGCAGTTTTCTGCGATGCGCATAAGCCCAACCCAAAGGGACATAACGCCCAGCATCGTAATGCAGAGGGTGACGGCTTCTTTGGAGGAGTCCAAGGCAGCGTTGGTGACGGCCGGGAGGTTCCCGGTGAAGGCGGCATAGACAATGCCAATGACAATCATAAAGCCCCATAAATAATTCAGCATAGTATTAGTTCTCCAAAAAATACAGTTGTTTATATTTTATGCAGGAGAACAGGAAGGGTGCAGGTATTTTGGGAGTTTATACCTAAGTTTGCAGGGGAATTTTAAATTATATAGTTGCCTTTTCAATTTTAATCATAACTGCGCCTCTCTCCATTCATTGTGCAGTTCTGCCGCAAGTTCAGGTGGGATATGCTTAAATTCCATACGCAGCTTTGCTCGTTCTGCCCGTTCTTCTTCTGTTGGGTTGTTTTTTTCTTTCAGGAAAGTGAAACGTACCATTTTTTCTTTTAGTTCGTTTGCATATTCATCTGCACCGAAATATCCTTCGGCAAGGCCGTCTGAAGTATAAGATGATAAATTTTCCAATTCTACGCAGCGTTCTAAATCGTATGCTTTGGCATTTGAAATAGAATTGAGTATATAGGGAGAATGGGTGGTTACAATAAATTGGATGTTTGGGAAAAAAGCTGTCAAAAAAGGCAGTATTTTTTTTGCAGTTCAATATGGAGGTGCGTTTCCAGTTCGTCAATCAAAACAATGCCTTCCGTATCGTATTGGCTTAAGCCATTTCCTAATAACCAGTTTTTATCCATCCTTAAAATCAAATCTGAAACAATATGGATGACAGAGGAATACCCATCGGAAAGTTCATCAAAGCTAAAAGGAATCCGGCCATCTTCTACAATCAGAAAATTGTAATCTTTATAATTGTATTTTAATTCAATGGAGGCATCATCCAACAAAATGCGCAGGGCGCCTGTAAAACGGTTAAACCATTGCTGGATTCTGTCTGCGTGTTCCTTGTCCCCTTCATTTAGGGCATAAGACTGCTGGGTTTTTAAATGTACCATATATTGGTGGAGCAAATCTCCTGGGGATGAGTTAATGGGGTAGGAGGTATCAAATTTGATTTCAGTTACCCCCTTGGAACGGATGATTGCTGTTTCCCGGTTTGCTGGGAAATAGGCGGTGACATAATTTCCTTGTTGGTACAAATTGTCTATTTCTTGGTAGTTATGGAATTGCAGTTCTAATTCATCGGTATAATTGGTTGGAAGAAAATTCATATTAGCATTTTTATTCCATATGGCAGGACTTTCGGCAGGGTTTTTCGCGTGCTTTACATGGTAGCCTATGTTTACCAGATCCAATAATTCATGCCTGTTGATTGCCTTCAAATGGTTTTCTAAAGCTAAGAGTAAAGAAGTTTTCCCAGAGCCGTTTTTTCCAGTAATGATTAAATGCTGCCTTTGTTCAGGGTTCAAAGATATTGTAATATTTGATAAATGCCGCAGCTTTGTTATTTTTATTTTAGTGATATAATGTTCCATGGTTTTTGTATTCCTTTCTTGTGTATGGAAAAATATATTAGAGGCTATTTATTTTACCATATACTAGAGCAAGTTTTCCTTAATTATAGTCTTTCTTTTTCTATACTTCAATATGATGTTTACTAAAATAGAAGAAGTTTGTGGTAAATTTGCCCCAGAACTGGAGAGGGCTCAAATTAAAAGGGATAACTTAGGCTTTTGCAGCCGTTCTTTTCATATGGGAAGTATGCAACATGGTCCTTTTACGTATCTTAATATGCCTTTCCGTCATATGTACAGCTAACTTTGTGTGGAATTCACCTCAAATTCAGCCAACGTAGATTGTTACGTCCCCAAAAAACATTTTGGGTAAATTCCACACAAACGGTGGAGCACGTCTGGCGGAAAGCAATTTTAAGGCACGCCTTAAGAAAAGTATATTATTTTTTCTCAGGCTGCCCCCGGTGTTTCCTGTGTATCTGCAAGGTTCGACACGATGACTGCCGCAAGGATGATGGCGCATCCGCAGGCCATCCGCAGCGTTACCTGCTCATGGAGGATGAGGATGGAAAACAAAGTCCCAAATACCGATTCCATGGAGAGGATAATGGCTGCTTTTGTTTCATCCACATATTTCTGGCTGGCTGTCTGCAGCAGGTAGCACAGGGCGGTGCTGACTGCCCCAAGGTACAGGACGCTGAGCCAGCCCTTAGCGGTAACATGGAATTCTGTTTCCCTAAACAGGAGCATGCTTACGGCGGAAAGGGCAACTGCGGTCAGCATCTGCACAAAATTCAAAACAACCGCCCGGTATTTTTTCACAAATTCGCTGGTAAAGAAAATCTGGAAGGCAAAGCCTACGGCGCATATTAAGGTCAGCGCGTCCCCGAGGCCGAGGGATAAGTTTTTCTCAAGGGAGAGGAGGCCTACCCCTACAACCGCCATCACTGCTCCGGCAATGCTTTTAGCGCTGACTTTCTTCTTCAAAACGGCAAAGGCGATGAAGGGTACCATTACCACATTCAGGGCGGTTAAAAAGGCATTTTTGGAGGGCGTGGTATATTGGAGCCCTACAATCTGGAAGGCAAAGCCTACAAAAAGGGAAATGCCCATAAGGACGCCTGCGCGGATTTCCCTTAAGCCAGCGCTTTTCAGTTCCCGGATGCTTGCGGCGCCCATCAGGGCGGATGCCAGCAAGAACCGGATAGCCATAATCTGGAAGGGGAGCAAACTTTCTAAGGCCATATCGCTGGCGACAAACCCGCCTCCCCAGATGACTGTTACGGCAGTTAAGCCAGCAATTGCAAGGTATTTTTTCATGGTTTTAAGATTCCTTTCTGGTGTAAAATTTGTTTCATCCCAAATGATATCATAGCATATTTTGGAGGATTTGTGGGAGGCCTTTGGCTATGGCAGCAATTTTGTATGTTTTACCATACTATATTGCGGAGTGTATGGTATAATGATTTCTAAAAAGCGGGAAATGCTTGATTTTTAGGCATTTCTCGCTT
>CAJTWA010000021.1 GCA_910580195.1 uncultured Lachnospiraceae bacterium | reverse complement strand
TTGCAAACTGTTCATAGGCTGCGGCTACTTTGCCGCCTTTGTCGTAGGCAAAAATACTTTTTCCCTCTGCGGTAGCTTCTACCGCACGGATGGAATGGGGTATCTGGGCATCAAAAATTTTAATCCTCTGCCCGTAGGCACTCTTTACCGTTGCGGTAATATCTTTAGAGATGTTCGTGCGTGGCATTACCATCGTCATTAAGATACCGTCAATCCGCAGATGGGGATTGATTTGCCGTTTGACTTTAGACACGGAGCGAAGCAACAGCTCTAAACCCTTTGCAGAAAGATAATGGGGCTGTGTCGGGATAACCACGCTGTCAGCCGCCGCAAGTGCATTGATTGTCAGCATACCCAAACTCGGCATACAGTCAATAAGGACAGTATCATAATTCTTTTTCACCTCATTGATGCAGGTTTTCAGCACGCTTTCACGGCTTATGGCGTTAATCAGCCTTACTTCCAAGCCCGACAGTTCAATGTTGGACGGGAGCAGGTCAACGCCCTCGTCATGGTGCAGGATAGCTTTCTGGACATTGACAAGCTTATCGTCTATCACGTCCTGCATTATGCTTGAGAGCGTATCAGACAAATCATCTGGTCTGCTGTAACCAAGCGACATTGTAAGATTTGCCTGTGCATCGGCATCAATAAGCAGGACTTTTTTGCCCTGCTGTGCCAGACTGACACCCAGATTGACCGCCGTGGTGGTCTTTCCGACACCGCCTTTCTGGTTCGTTAGAGCGATTACTTTGCAATTTGACATAGGTGCGTCCTCCTTTCGCATAGATTTAGCCACTTTGTCAAGGTGGCTATGTAAAGGATTCATGGCAATAAAAAAAGCCGACTGGCTGTTTTTAAACTACACCAATCGGCTATGTAAAAGTCTATTCTGTTTTTATCTGCTCTTATATGATACGGCTTTCCTTATTCTCTCTGTATCCCATTTTTCTGGAAACAACACTGCCATAATATGAAACGCATCTATCAGCCCTGCAATATACGCATGAGTACCATATTCAAAATCCTGCTTTTCTCTACAATCTATAAGATGTTGGCAAACCTCCCTCTGCTTTTCTGTTAAGTTGAGCTGATTAAAAGCGTCCTCTGCTTTTCCCTCATCCATACTATCTTTTTGATAACTTGCATCCGCTTTTAACAGTTTCAAGACAGATTCATCTTTTAGTTTTTCTACTGCTATCTTCACCAGTTCTTTAAATTCCTTATCGTACATCACTTCTTCCTGCCATTTCTACCCTTAACTTTTTTACAGGTGCATGGATAACCTTGATAATAAGCTCATCAACGCAATCTGTATATCTGCCTTGTTGTATAAGCTGATTTTTCAATCCCACAAGGCTATGTAACAGGAGTTTTCTTTCCTCACTATCCACATATAAATGATTTTTCTTTTCTCTCATAAATGCCACCGTCCTTTCTTGGCTTCATTATACAAAAAAATGACGATAACACTCAAAGGTGCAAATGAGCGAAAAAAATAAGCGTACCACTATTTCTAATGATACGCTCACAGTTTTAAATAACCTCAAAGTGCTTCAAAGCATCCTTTATCGCTTCCACTTTTTCCGCTGTTGGATGTTTCCTCGGCTGTTTCAATTCCTCTACCGCATTGGGAGCATCATACATCGGCAATCCTAAATCTCTTTTTACCTCTGCGATATATGCGGTATGTACTTTGAAGCCATATTTCGCTTCTATGTACTCCTTAATCATCTTGTATGTAACTCGCTCTTTCGGCTTGTACGCTTCGGCTCTCTTGGCAATATTATCAAGCGGCACTTTGCCCTCACCCTCGCCAAACTCCACTTTTACGTTGATTACGCTGTCAGGTTTTTTGTGGGAAAGCATTACAACCGTCTCCACATGTACGCTCTGCCCAAACATATCAACCATCCCCACTTCCCGCACCTCATACCCTCCCCCGCACAGATACTTCAAGTCCCGTGCCAGAGTCGCCGAGTCACAGCTTACGTACACCACCCGTTCCGGCTCCATTTTCACAATAGTTTCCAAGCATTTCTTGTCACAGCCCTTCCGGGGCGGGTCAACTACAATGACGTCTGGGTGCAGCATCCCTTCTGCATCCCTGCTCCCCGCGCTCCCCCGTTCATAGAACTCTGGCAGGACGTCCTCCGCCTTCCCTACAAAAAACTCCACATTCGCAATCCCATTAATCCTAGCGTTTTCCCTCGCATCTGCAATGGCTGGCGCAACAATCTCCACCCCATACACTTGCTTGGCTTTCTGCGCCAGAAATAAGGATATCGTGCCAATCCCGCAGTACAGGTCCCAGACGGTTTCTGTCCCGGACAGCCCGGCAAACTCTAGAGCCATCTTATAGAGTTTTTGTGTCTGCACGGGGTTTACCTGATAGAAAGAAAGCGGGGAAATCTGGTACTTTATACCGCCAATAAAATCTGTGATATAAGGTTTGCCCCAGAGGGGGATGATTTCCTCACCTAAGATGACATTCGTATTTTTCTCATTTACATTTAGGACAATGCTGGTTATGCCTTTGATTTTCTGCAGCTTTTCCACCAGCTTGTCCGAAAAGGGCAGGGATTTCCCATTTATCACCAAGCAAGCCATGAGTTCCCCGGTGGCAAACCCACAGCGGATTAAGGCATGGCGCACCAGCCCTGTCCCCGTTTCCTCTTGATAGGCCGGCACCTGATATTCTTCCATATATGAAATGAGGGCGTCTAAGATTTTTTCATTGGCATCCACCCCTAACAGGCAATTCCGGTTGGGGATAATGGTGTGGGTGTGGGCGGCATAGAACCCTGCTACAATCTTCCCATCTTTGTCTGTCCCGATAGGGAACTGGGCTTTATTCCTGTAATGGTAAGGCTCCTCTATGCCAACAATTGGATGTATGGCTGGAATGTCAAAGGATGCCCTGCCAAAACCTTGCTGCTGGATGTCCTCCGGCAGCCGGAACCCGCCAATCCGCTTTAAATTATTTTTCACCCTATTTTCTTTAAATTCCAGCTGCTTTTGGTAGGCCAGCGCCTGTAATTGGCAGCCGCCGCACTGGCGGTAAAGGCTGCACCGGGGTTCTGCACGGAAGGGCGAGGGTTCCAGCACCTGAAGCAGCCGGGCATACCCATAGCTTTTCTTCATCTTCATAATTTTTGCCAGGACCCGGTCGCCAATCACGGCATCTTTGACAAAAAATATAATGCCGTCCTTCTTGCCGATCCCTTCCCCGCCTTCCCCCATATCTTCGATGGAAAGCTCTAATTCCATATCTTTTTGAAATTCCCTGTTTACTGTAAACCTCTCCTGCGGCAGCTTTTTGCCATTGCCTTTTCTTCTCTTCATATCATCCCTATTCCCTATTTGATGTAAAACCATAACCTAAAAAGCAGAAAAATTTCCAGCTAATTTTTCCCAAAATCCATTCCGCCTACTGCCCAAACAGCTAAGCCCTAGGCATATCTTCCGTCCCGCGAAATCATCCGCCAATCCAAGGCTGCCCCAAGCCACCTAATTGGCCGGCTTGAAGATATTCGGCCAAAGCCACCAGCCGCCCAGCCATTTATTCACTCGTCTTACGGATATTCGACTCAAACAGCCGGTTATACCCCAGCCAGCCGCTATTCCCGTCTGCCGCCGCCAAGGCTTCTTTCATGGTCTGCATCTTCGCGTCCGTATTATCTGCAAAGCTAAGGGCCATTGCTTCTGCAATCGCCGGTTTCTTGGGGGATCCATACTCCAGTTCCCCATGATGGGCTAAAATGCAATGCTTCAGCTCATTGGCAAGCTTCACCGGGAACCCCGGGATTGTCCGGATGCGTTCCCCTACCAGTTCCGCGCCAATCATAATATGCCCAAGGAGCTGCCCTGCGTCTGTGTAGTCATTTTCCGGGAAAACAGACAGCTCCTGCAATTTCCCAATATCATGGAACATAGCGGCTGCCAGCAGCAAATCTTTATTCAGCATGGGATATGCCTGCGTGTAATATTTGCACAGCTTTGCCACGCTTAAGGTATGCTCCAGCAGCCCGCCTACATAGCCATGGTGGACATTCTTGGCCGCACTATGGAACTTAAACGCTTTTTCAAATGCTTCATCCTCCAGAAAGAAGCTGGAACAAAGCTTTTTCAGGTAAGGGTTTTCCATTTCCTGTACCATCCCTGTCAGTTCTAGGTACATCTGGCCGATATCTTTTTCGCTGACAGGAAGGTATTCCTTGGGGTCATATTCCCCTTCCCTCACTTTGCGGACACGCTTGATGTTAAGCTGCAATGCCCCTTGGAAACTGGTGACGTCCCCTACCACGGCAATATAGTCCAATGCTTCAAATTCTTCAATCCCTTGGGAATTCGGATCCCAGATTTTTGCGTCCAACGTCCCTGTTTTATCCTGTAAAATTAAGGACTCATAAGGTTTCCCTGCCTTTGTCAAGGCTGCCTGCTTTGTTTTGCACAGGTAAATATCACCTACCCGTTCCCCTTCTCTTAAATTTCCAATATATTTCATAATCCTTCCCTTTCCTTTCCCTTTCCAAACCTAATCCATAACTCAGAAGGCATACCCTTCCCTGCCCCTTTCTTTCCACTTTTCCAAAATGCCAGGCGCTAACGGGATACATCCGGCTTACTTCAATACCCCGGCTGCCGCGCTGCAGTCCATATCTACATACTCCTCCCCATTCTGCCGCTTAATGGAAATTACTACGGCATCCTCTGGGTTTAATGCATATATTTTCTGGCTATACTGCTCTACCGTTGCAACCTCTTCCCCATTAATGCGCACAATGACATCCGCCTCCTGCAGGCCCGCTGCCATTGCCGGGGAATCCAATTCCACCCCTTTGACATAAACCCCTTTGGGGATATGGAATTCTTTTGCAATGTCCTCCGTGGCTGTGCTAAGGCGAAGCCCCACATAAGGCATATCCCTGCCGTTAGACAAATCTTCTATCATCTGCTTCATTTCTGATACAGACAATGCAGTGATGGTATTGCGGTCGCTCTGGTTGCTGTAATCCTGCAGCACAAGCCCAATAATTTCCCCCTTCAGGTTAATCAGCACGCCGCTCCCGTTCTCGCTCCCTACAATGTCCGTGGTAAAAATCGTATAATTCCTGTCTATGGTGGTTACTTCATTTTGGGAAGAAGTAATCGTCCCGCATAAAATAGAATAATTGACCCCTAACGGGCTTCCTATGGCAAGCACGGCTGTCCCCTGCTGGATCAGGTAAGAATTGCCCAAAGAAGCCACTGCAATCTGATCCATGGTTTCCTGCGGGACTTTCTCCAGCGGAACGCTGATAATGGCAATGCCTGTATTCCCGTCATATTTTTTTAGGGATGCGGAAACTACGGTTTCATTGATAAAAGTAATGCTGATTTCCTGCGCGTCCGCAATCACCTTTTTTTCCGTTAAAATCAAAAGCTCCCTGCCGTTATTTGCAATTACAATCCCTGCCGCGCTGTTTTCATTTTCGTAGGGCGTGTCAAACCAGTCCACGCCGCTTGTGACACCTGTGACTGTTACCACGGATTTATTGGCCCCTTTCCCAATCTCATAAAGCTTATCCTGCAATTCCTGATAGTCTTCCAGCTCCAGCTTTTCCTGCATGACAACTGTCTGGCTTTCCGGCACAGGGGTTGGGGTCAGGACCGGTGTTGGCTCCTTGGCCTCTTCCTCTCCATCCTCCGTTTCTTCTTGCGGGTCGTCATCCTTCGGGATGCTGATGGTGGATTCCCCTTTGGGGTAGAACCACCCTTCCAGATAAGGCTTCAGCCAGACAAACACCACGCATGCAACCGCCCCAAACACCGCGGCGCAGAGGACATGGTACCCAAACCGCACCAGAAGCCTGCGCTTGTCAACCGGCTTATCTTTTATCTTTTCCTTAATAAAAGCAAATTCCTGCTCCTTCTCCTCTTTTTGCTTCATACATACGCCCTCCATGATATAGTAACATTATACGTTTTTCCCGGGCTTGTTGCAAGATTTTTATTTTTCAGGTATAATATGCGCAAGATGGGCACGCCAAAGCATACCCTGCACTGGCGTTGGGATGATAAAGGCTATGGATTCCCAGTTCCAAAATGCCTGCTCGGTTATGCCAGAAACAAAAATGCCTGCCCGGTTATGCCAGAAACAAATTTCAGCCAAGAAAGGGCTACAGACCATGAATGAAAAAGCATTGCAGACCTTAGAGTACCACAAAATCATAGATATGCTGTCCGAATGTGCCACCTGCGCATCCGGCAGGGAACTTTGCAGGAACTTAAAGCCTTCGGGGAACCTTCCAGAAATCCAGCTTGCCCAGCAGCAGACCTCTGACGCGCTGACAAGGATTTACCAGAAAGGCTCCCTCTCCTGCTCCGGCACCCACAATGTCGGGGCTTCCTTAAAACGGCTGGAAGTGGGCGGCGTCTTAAGCATCGAAGAGCTTCTTAAGATTGCCTCCCTCTTAGAAGCCGCCAAGCGCGCAAAAGCCTACTCCCGCACGGAGCGGGAGGAATCCAAAGCCGATTCCCTAGAAATGCTTTTTGGGCGGCTGGAACCTTTGACCCCATTGCTAGAAGAAATCCGCCGCTGCATCCTATCAGAAGACGAAATTGCAGACGACGCTTCTGCTAACTTAAAAAGCATCCGCCGTTCCATCAAAAACACCAACGAAAAAATCCGCAGCCAAATGAACGAGCTCTTAAACAGCAGCCGCACCCATTTGCAGGATGCAGTCATTACCATGCGTGGCGGCCGCTACTGCCTGCCGGTAAAGGCGGAATCCAAGGGGCAGGTGCCCGGCATGATCCACGACCAGTCCTCCACAGGCTCCACCTTTTTCATTGAGCCCATGGCGGTCGTGAAGCTGAATAACGACCTGAAAGAGCTTTATTTAAAAGAGCGGGAGGAAATCGAAGTTATCCTTGCCACCTTAAGCAGCCTGACCGGGGAATATATCCCCTACTTAAAGGACGACTATGAAATCCTGACAGAACTGGACTTTATTTTTGCCAAAGGCTCCTTAGCGAAAAAATACAATGGGACCAGCCCCATCTTTAACCAAGAAGGCCGGATTAAAATCCGCCGGGGGCGCCACCCGCTGCTGGACAGCCGCAAAGTCGTACCCATAGACATCCGCTTGGGGGATGAATTTGACCTCCTAATTGTCACAGGGCCAAACACCGGCGGGAAAACCGTTTCCTTAAAAACTGTCGGCCTGTTTACCCTGATGGGGCAGGCCGGGCTCCATATCCCGGCAAACGACCGCTCCGAGCTTGCCGTTTTTGAGGATGTTTTTGCAGATATCGGGGATGAGCAGAGCATTGAGCAGAATCTGAGCACCTTTTCCTCCCATATGACAAATATTATTTCCATTTTGGACCATGTAAATGAAAACTGTTTGGTGCTGTTCGACGAGCTCTGCGCTGGGACTGACCCGGTGGAAGGGGCTGCGCTGGCTACTTCCATCCTGTCCCGGCTCCACAATTACGGGGTCCGGACCATGGCGACCACCCACTACAGCGAGCTGAAAGTCTTTGCCCTCTCTACCCCGGGTGTAGAAAATGCCTGCTGCGAATTCTCCGTAGAAACCTTAAGCCCCACCTACCGGCTGCTCATTGGCATCCCCGGCAAGAGCAACGCCTTTGCCATTTCCGGCAAGCTGGGGCTTCCGGCAGGCATCATTGAGGACGCCAAAAGCCGCATGAGCGAGCAGGAGGAAAATTTCGAGGACTTGATTTCCGATTTGGAAACCAGCCGTGCCGCCATGGAACAAGAACGGCTGGAAACCGAGCAGTACAAAAAAGAAGCGGAAACCCTGAAACGGAAACTGGAAGAAAAGCAGGAACGCCTAGACGCCCAGCGGGAAAAAATCCTCCGGCAAGCCAACGAGGAGGCCCACGCCATCCTCCGGGAGGCAAAAGAGGTGGCAGACCAGACCATTAAAAATTTCCACAAATACGGCCAAGGGAACGCCCCTGCCAAGGAAATGGAGCAGGAACGCAGCAAATTAAGGGGCAAAATGAACGACGTGGAAAAGCATCTCTCCCTTAAGCCAGAAGAAAAGGCCAACCACAAAATCCCAAAGAAGCTCCGTATCGGGGACGCCGTTAAGGTCCTTAGCATGAACTTAAAGGGCACGGTCCACACCCTCCCCAACGACAAAGGGGATCTGTACGTCCAGATGGGCATTTTGCGCTCCCTTGTCAACATTAAGGACCTTGTGCTCTTGGAAGAGCCCCCAGCCCTTGGGAAGAAAGGCAGCTCCACCGGGGCAGGGAAATTAAAAATGTCCAAGTCCGCCACCATTTCCACCGAAATCAACCTGATTGGCAAAACCACGGACGAAGCCGTTTCCCTGCTGGACAAATATTTGGACGACGCTTACCTTGCCCACATGCCTTCTGTCCGGGTAGTCCACGGGAAGGGCACCGGGGCATTGCGCAAAGCTGTCCATGGGCACCTAAAACGGCTGAAATATGTAAAGTCCTTCCGGCTTGGGGAATTTGGGGAAGGGGATTCTGGCGTTACAATTGTAGAATTTAAATAAGGAGGCTTTTATGGTTGCAAAACAGAAAATCCTGATCGTCGACGACGATGCGAATATTGCAGAACTGATTTCCCTCTACCTCACCAAAGAGTGCTACGACACACGGATGGTACAGGACGGGGAAGAAGCCCTTGCCATGTATGAACAGTACCAGCCCAACCTGATTCTTTTGGACTTAATGCTCCCCGGCATTGACGGCTACCAAGTCTGCCGGGAAATACGCGCCAAATCCAACCTGCCCATTATCATGCTCTCCGCCAAAGGGGAGATTTTTGACAAGGTGCTGGGGCTGGAACTGGGTGCAGACGACTATATTATGAAGCCCTTCGATTCCAAAGAGCTGGTAGCAAGGGTAAAGGCAGTGCTCCGCCGCTACCAGCCCGCTAAGCCAGCGGCCTCCTCCGCCAACATTAAATGCGTGGAATACCCAGACCTTACCATCAACCAGACCAATTACTCCGTGGTGTACCATGGCAAGGCCGTGGAAATGCCCCCCAAGGAGCTGGAACTTTTGTATTTCCTTGCCTCCTCCCCCAACCAAGTATTTACCCGGGAGCAGCTTTTAGACCACATCTGGGGCTACGAATACATCGGCGACACCCGCACGGTAGACGTGCATGTCAAGCGGCTGCGGGAAAAAATCAAGGACCATGCTTCTTGGCGGCTCGCTACCGTCTGGGGCATTGGCTACAAATTTGAGGTGAAATAGTGAAACGGACACTCTACTTAAAACTCCTGCTGGGCTATGGGGCGTTTGGCATCCTTGGGTTCCTTACAATTGCCACTTTCACCTCCCGGCTGGCCTTAAATTACATCATACGGGACACCGCCTCGGATTTATACCGGGAATCCACCTTGCTTTCCTCCAGCTATGCCGCCAATTATTACCGGGGCACCATGACGCTGGAGGATGTGACTTCCCAATTCCAAGCAGTTTCTACCTATCTGGACGCCGCCATCCAAGTCATCAGCAACAGCGGGCAAATCTTAATCCATGCCGGCCAAGAGCCTCCGGAAAAAACGGTGGAAGGCTTTGACATTACAGAATTCGGCACCAGCTACTACCAGACAGGGAATTTTTTCGGCGCTTTTTCCGAAGAAACCCTGTCTGTATTTTCCCCGATTACCATTAACTATAAGGTGAGGGGATATGTGCTGATCCACAAGCCAGTCCGGGACTTAGTCGCATTGAAGGACGGCTTTATCAATATTTCCTATATGACCCTTGCCATTATTTTCCTCTGCGCATTTGTGGTGCTGGGACTTTTCACTTTCACGGTGTATATCCCTATCTGGAAAATTACTAGGGCGGCCAAGGATTACTCCGAAGGGAATTTCGAAACACAGATTAATATCCATACCAACGATGAAATGGGATACCTTGCCGCGTCCTTAAATTATATGGCTACGGAGCTTTCTACCTTAGAAGAGGACCAACGGAAATTCATTGCAAATGTATCCCACGATTTCCGTTCTCCCCTGACTTCCATCAAAGGCTATATAGAAGCCATTATGGACGGCACGATTCCCCATGAAATGCAGGACAAATACCTGAACATTATCTTATTTGAAACAGAGCGCTTAAACAAGCTGACGCAGAGTATGCTGGAACTGAACAAATATGGGAAAAAGGGCACGATGCTGGATATCAGCAGCTTTGACATTAACAATACGATTAAGCTGGTGGCTCAGTCTTTTGAGGGGATTTGCCAAGAAAAGAAGATTTCTTTTGAACTGATACTGACGGGGGAAACTTCTTTTGTCTTAGCGGACATGAGCAAAATACAGCAGGTGCTCTACAACTTGATTGACAATGCCATTAAGTTCAGCCATCCGGATTCTACGATTACCATTGAAACTACGGAGAAGAATGAGAAGGTGTTTATTTCCGTGAAGGATACCGGGATTGGGATTCCGAAAGAGAGCATGAAGAAAATTTGGGAGAGGTTTTACAAAACGGATTTGTCCCGGGGGAAGGATAAGAGGGGGACGGGGCTGGGGCTTGCGATTGTGAAGGAGATTATTTCGGTGCATAATGAGAATATCAATGTGATTAGTACGGAGGGGGTGGGGACGGAGTTTATTTTTACGCTGCCTTTGAAGAGGGAGAAGAAGGAAGGGATTTAGGCTTTTTGGGGTTGTGCGGGTGGGACGCAGTTCGGGGCGGGAGCCTCTCCCCTGCAAACGGGACAACATTCCGGTGAACTAACTGCTAACTACGGCTAAGTGATTCAGGAAAGCCTTCATCACTAAGTCTTCGTAAGCAGTGGATTTCACCTCCATTAAGGGCGTCCCTGAATGGTTTGCAGGGGAGAGGCTCCCGCCCCCAAACTGCTGGGTATTGGCTAACCTTTTTGGTAAATTTGTTCGTAGGCTGCTGGGTATTGGCTAACCTTTTTGGTAAGTTTGTTCGTAGGCTGATGGGTATTGGCTAACCTTTCAGATACGTTCATTCCCGGGCTGACGGAGCTGGCTATAACCTATCAGATGCGCTCATTCCCGGACTGGTGGGGATGGCTAACCTTTCAGGCGCGTTGATTCGCAGGCTGATGGGGGTGCACATCTGGCGGAATTAAACTAATACATCCATTGCTGGCATGTCGCCGCCTGACAGTTCGCTGGCTGCTGGCGCTGCCCCGCCTGCGCTGAGGGCGGCATCTGGGATAACGGTAACAGCGGCCAGTTCTGCGGCTGCCATCATCTCTGCCTGCTGCTCTATTTGCTGTTCTATTTGGGCTTCCGTGAGTTCTCTGCCGTCTTCGCTTAATTGGAGTTCTACGCCTTCTTGTGGGAAGTAAGCATTTGCGTAGTCTGTGATTTCGGGGCTGTCGCCGGCATTTGCCATATTTTTCTTGTATTCCTCATCGGCTTTATCCAGTTCCCCTAACTCTTTGTCCCGGTTTGCGCGGCGCTTTTGCATCAGTTCCTGCTGCTGGCGTTTCAGTTTACGGTTCTGCTGGACTTTTTCGGATTTTACTTTTTGCTTTAAATTTTGTTCCTTGCGTTTTACCCGCAGTTTGATGTCATTTTTCTGCTGCTGTTCTTCGGCTTTTGCTTCTTTGGCCTGATTTTTCTGGATCCGTTCCTCCTGCTTTAAGTTCTGGGTTTTCAGCTGGGCACAGCGCACCATCCTTCTGGCGTGGATAATGGCGGCGGAAAGCTGTGTTTCATTGTATTGCCCTGTGCCCTTGATTTTCAATAAATTGGCAAGCTTTCCTCTGGCTGTCGCCAAGACCTGCCCGGAACTCTGCGACCTTTTGGCACGCAGGAGGGCGGAACGTATTTCCCTCGGGTTATAATTTACGTTTTTCTTTTTGGCCTTTGAATTGTTTTTCTTTGAAACTGGGCTGCGTTTCCTTGTGCTGCCGGCGGACACGGTTCCCTGCATACTGCTGGTAGCTACGCCGCTTGCACTGTATGAATTTACTTTCATGCTGTTCCCTCCTTGAAACTCTGTTGCGGGAATCCGTTCCCTTCTAAAATACTTGCGCCAGAAGTAAGCCGCTGCTGCTTTTTCCTCCTATAAGGAACTTCGTCCCCTATAGGATAAACCGCAGGATAGATACCCTCACTTCGCTGAAAAATATTCTTCGCTGTCGGCCGTACCCGCAGGATAGATACCCTCGCTTCGCCGAGGCAGCCTCGCGCAAAACAAAAGCTACACTTGCCAAAGTTACTATAACGTTTAAGCGTGCGAAGCGCACCTTTGTTCTCCCCCGCCAAACAGGCAGACAGGCAAACTCACTTGTTTATCTGCCCATCTGCTGTGTTGGATTTTCTAGCTATAGCCACCGCTACGCCGTCAAAATTTGCCTTGCAGATAAACAGATATCCGGTGTAATTCCACCTAAATATCATCCAGACAATACACCCGCTTACTTTCTGGCACATAACTGGGGCTGCAAATTTGCTCCTATAATTAATATCATCGTCACATTTACACAAAAAATAACCGCCGGAAAGAATACATTTCAAATATTCTTTCCGGCGGCTAATCCCAAGCCTATGCCTGTATTTTTCTTTTCCGTTCCTATACTAATTCAAGGAGAACCTCTAAAGCACCGTCGCCTTTCCGCTGCCCAATTTTGACGATTCTGGTGTAACCACCGTTACGGCCTGCATATTTTGGAGCAATTTCGTCAAATATTTTATTCGGAAGGTTCACTTTATAGGTGTTCTTCTTCTTTCCTGCATTTTCATCGGGGACAAATGTCACAGGGTACAGTACCTTGTTCATCTGGCGCCTAGCGTGAAGGCGGGAAGGAAGGTCTTTTTTGATTTTCCTCTCTACTTCGTCATAAACGCAGACTTTCTTGCCGTCTACGACTTCTTTAATCCTCTTGCCATCCTTATCTTTGCGGGCAACTTTGGCAGTTACGGTAACTTCTTCAAAATTGTCCTTTTCACGGATAGCCATGGCAATGAGTTTCTCTGCGATTTTGCGGACTTCTTTTGCCTTTGCTTCGGTGGTAACAATCTTGCCGTGGTACAGCAATGAGGTTACCTGATTCCTAAGTAAAGCTTTCCTCTGGTCAGAGGTTCTGCCTAATTTCCTATATTTTGCCATTTTTCGATTCCTCCATTTTAAGTATCCGGCCATGCCTTTTGGTCTTATTTACCGGACATGTAGTGAACAGGGCTTTGCCTTTTGGCCTTACAACCCCTGCTTATTTATTCCTCGCCGGGATTCAGCTGCAATCCAAGCTCTTTTAATTTTGCCAATACTTCTTCTAAAGACTTACGCCCAAGGTTGCGAACCTTCATCATGTCTTCCGGCGTCCTGTTTGTCAGTTCTTCTACCGTATTGATGCCTGCACGTTTCAGGCAGTTGTAAGAACGGACGGATAATTCCAGTTCGTCAATGTTCATTTCAAGGACTTTTTCTTTTGCATTGTCCTCTTTTTCAATCATGACTTCTGCGGTCCTTGCATTCTCAGACAAGTCAATAAACAGGTTCAGATGCTCGCTTAAGACCTTCGCTGCCAAGCTTACTGCCTCGTCCGGCTCCAATGTGCCGTTTGTGAACACGTCAAGGGTAAGCTTGTCATAGTCTGTAATCTGCCCCACACGGGTATTTTCAATGGTAAGGTTTACACGCTCTACCGGCGTATAAATGGAATCCACCGCAATCACGCCGATTGGGACATCTTCACTCTTGTTCTTATCTGCGCTGACATATCCCCTGCCTTTTGTAATGGTCAGTTCCATATATAATCTGGAATCTGCACCCCCATTTAAGTGGGCAATGACTAATTCCGGGTTCAGCACTTGGATATCCGGGTCAACCTGAATATCTGCCGCTGTGACTACGCCTTCGCCTTCAAATTCAATGTAAGCAACTTTAGACTCGTTTGTTGGGCTGGTGTTTTTTAATGCCAGATTCTTGATGTTCATAATAATCTCAGTTACATCTTCCTTTACGCCGGGAATAGAACTGAACTCATGCAAAACACTTTCGATTTTTACCTGGCTGACTGCTGCGCCTGGCAACGAAGAAAGCATAATTCTTCTTAAAGAATTGCCAAGTGTAGTACCATAGCCTCTTTCCAGTGGTTCTACAACAAATCGGCCGTACTTTTTGTCTTCTGAAATTTTGGAAATTTCAATTTTTGGTTTTTCAAAATCGAACACTACAAAGTCCCTCCTTTTCGGGTATCGTTGCTTGTTAATGATACTGCGAAAGCAAAAGCCTCCACAGTATAGATGGCCATGCGGCCCGCCAGACGGCTGGCTAAGCAACATGAACGTTTACTTAGAATATAATTCGACGATAAGCATTTCGTTAACCGGGACGTCAATTGCCTCTCTGTTCGGTAATTCCTTTACTGTACCCTTCAGGTTTTCTTGGTCTGCATCCAGCCATTCCGGCACTAACCTGCCGCCAGTCACCTCAAGGATATCCTTATACCTTTGGGAACTTTTGCATTTTTCTTTGATTTCGATGGTATCGCCGGCTTTTACCAAGTAAGAAGGCACTTTTACCTGCTTGCCATTTACCAAAACATGCTTGTGGCCTACAATCTGCCTTGCTTCTTTCCTGGTCCTTGCCAAGCCTAAACGGAATACCACATTATCCAGCCTGCTTTCTAGGATTGTCATCAGGTTTTCACCTGTCATGCCCTTCATCCTGTCGGCTTTCAGGTAATAATTGT
Organism: uncultured Lachnospiraceae bacterium; assembly: GCA_910580195.1. Taxonomy (GTDB): domain Bacteria; phylum Bacillota; class Clostridia; order Lachnospirales; family Lachnospiraceae; genus Petralouisia. The sequence goes on along the minus strand of CAJTWA010000021.1, from coordinate 54,836 downwards.
GGAAAGGCTTTTCCAATACGCCGTAAATGAACTTTGCTTTCTGTTTTTCTTTCAACTGAAGGCCATATTCAGACACCTTCCGGTTTGCCCTTTTTAACTGCCTGTTGGACTTCTTATCAATCCCAAGATAAATGGGGTCTAACCCAAGGGACCTGCACCTCTTAAGAACGGGAACTCTATTTACTGCCATCTTAACATATACCTCCTAATCAGACTCTTCTACGTTTGGGCGGGCGGCATCCATTGTGTGGCACCGGGGTCACGTCTTTGATGCTTGTTACCTCAAGGCCGCATGCCTGAAGCGCACGGATTGCTGCTTCCCTTCCGGAACCAGGCCCTTTTACCATAACGTCTACTGTTTTTAAGCCATGTACAAGAGCTGCCTTTGTTGCTGTTTCTGCTGCCATCTGTGCAGCGTACGGAGTAGATTTCCTTGAACCTCTAAAACCAAGACCGCCTGCACTTGCCCATGATAAAGCATTTCCTTCAGCATCTGTAATTGTTACAATTGTATTGTTAAAAGATGACTGAATGTGCGCCTGTCCACGTTCAACGTTTTTCTTTACGCGCTTTTTTGTCACTTTTTTTGCAGTGTTTTTCGCCATATCTAAACTAACCTACTTTCTTTGCAATAATGAATGATAAATGTAAATGTAAATTTAATGAATCAAATAATGATTGCCTGTTGCCGCTCAACTCCCTGTAAAATAACTTCCGCTGCCAGCTTTGGCTGTAACATCCCGGCAGCCAACCCCTACAGGGCAGATAGCTACGCAATAAGCCTGTTCCTGCAAAACACACAGGGCTGTGCTTATTTCTTCTTATTTGCAACCGTCCTCTTCGGCCCTTTCCTCGTCCTTGCATTGGTCTTGGTATTCTGGCCGCGGACTGGGAGGCCTTTCCTGTGGCGGATCCCACGGTAACAGCCAATTTCCTGCAGGCGCTTGATATTCAGGGCGATTTCCCTTCTCAAATCACCTTCCACCATCTGGGTTGCCTCTACCACTTCGCTGATTCTCTTTACTTCTTCGTCTGTCAAATCCCTGACACGGGTATCAGGGTTCACTTTTGCTTCTGCCAAGATGCGGTTGGAACTTGACCTTCCAATCCCGTAAATATATGTCAACCCTATCTCAACACGTTTTTCTCTTGGTAAATCTACACCTGCGATACGAGCCATGTGTGTCGTACACCTCCATAATTTTCTAATCTTTATGCTTGGATACTTCCAGCCTCCTGCTGCCCTTCCCGGCCCGCAACATTCCTGCGCCCGCAGACAGCAATTCAGGCATGCCTGCAACAAAGCCTGCCTTAAACGCGGAACACAAAGCTATGCAGCTACGGTTGCTCGTCCTGAAATGAGTGCATACCCTTGTCCTCTGCCTGATTCCTTCCGGCACATTTTCCCCTAAGCCCTCCCGGTACCAGAAAACCGGGGACAGCCGTGCCTGCTGCTATTATGAATAGTGAATTTACGCCTTATCTGACAACTGTCCCTAGCGTTTCACTACAGCCGCACATAAAATAAAATTGAGGCTCCAAAAACCGCCTGTTCCTTGCAAGCAGCCTGTGTTATCCCTGCCTCTGTTTGTGTTTCGGGTTCTCACAGATGACCCGGATGCTTCCTTTTCTCTTAATGATTTTGCACTTTTCGCAAATCGGTTTTACGGATGACCTTACCTTCACAGCAATTCCTCCTTTCTGCTGCCTGTACTGGCATACTGCACTTTTCTTTGCATATTTTTGTACGCAAAAATAAATCGCTCCAAAAGCGTTCAACTGGCATTATACCATCTTAGTCCAGAAAAATCAAGGATTTTAGCGGAAAAAATCCTCTTTTTCCAAAAAATTTCCCAGTCCAGCATGTGGCTTCTGGCAGGGGCCAAGCTTAAGGGACGGACGGCCACGTTCTGGCAATGGCAAGGCCAAAAGGACGGCAATACGCCCTTGCAACAGCAGGGCCAGAAGGACGGCAATACGCCCTTGCAACGGCAGGGCCAGAAGGGCAGATGGCATGTTGACAAACATACATACGCCCTATATACTATACTTATAGCATTTATCAGAAATTCCAATACTTACAGGGAGATGAGATTATGAAACGTACAAATGAACCCCAACACCATCTTGGCAAAGCCATGCTTTTCCTGCTGCTTGCCATGTGTTTCTTCCTTCCGCCAGCAGCCTTGGACGCCTCAGGGCCAGCCGTATCCCCATCGGACGCCACCCCGCCCAAGCCCCCGGCCAATGAAGCCCCAGCCAAAACCGGCCTTATCCAAGAAGGAAATTATTTTGTATTATACATAAAAGGGACGCCCGTCACTGAACCGGGCTGGACAGAGCTTAAGAAACAGAAGTTTTTCATTGACGATAGCGGCCATGCCACAGCAAAAATGGAACTTTCCGGCAATATCTGGAGGTTTTTCAAATACAATCCCAAAACCTCTTCTTGGAAAAAACAAAGGGACCTCTGGGAGCCTGTTTCCACAAAACTGTACTATTTTAATAAATCTGGGAACTGCACAAAGGTATATGACACGGAAACAGAGCGGCTAAAAGTCCGCAAAAACGGCAAAATGCGCCTTGCCCGCCGGGCAGTATCCTCCCTAAATGACGGGAAACTCTACTATTTCCAGAAAAACGGCGCACGCGACACTTCCGCAGGATGGAAAAAAGCATCCTCCTCGGAACTATACTGCGTCCATAAAAAAGGCTACGTCACCTCTAAAATGCTAGCATCCAAAAACACCTTCCGGTACTACACCTACCAGTACCGGGAATCCAAATGGAAAAAGCAGCGGGATGTCTGGAAATCCGTAGACGGGAAAAAATACTACTTCAATAAATCTGGGAAATGCACACGCATTTATAACCCTGACACGAAGAAATGCCAACGCTACCAAGACGGGAAAATGGCTGCAGTAAAAAACGGCCTCTGCCGCCTCCCAAATGGAAAGCTCTACTATTTTAATGCCAAGGGCATCCGCATTACCCAAAAAGGCTGGCAGGAAGTTTCCGAATACCAATACCTGCAGCTTGGCAAAAAAGGCTATATCACCGCGAAACTAGAGAAAAAAGGCAGCTACTGGAAATTTTACAAATACGATTACCCCAAGGGAGCTTGGCAGAAACAGAAGGATATCTGGAAAACCATAAACGGGGACGCCTACTATTTCAGCGGCTCCGGCGACTGCACGCTGCTGTACCAAGGCTCCACCCGGACATGCTACGAGTTCCGCGACGGCCAGCAGGTACTGGTACAGAATGATACCCGCGCCATCCGGGGCGCCACCTATTATTTCGGCCCAGACGGGGTAAAATCCAGTTCCCCCGGCCTTTACCTGACAGCCCCCGGCCGTCTTATCTATGTAAATGCAGAGGGCATAGCCGAACAGGAAATTCCCGGGGAGCTTAAGGCCTACACATCCGCAGATGGGAAAATCACAAGCTGCCGCGTTCAGGAAAATAACTTGATGCGCTATTATAACGCCGACGGCAGCCTCCGCAGGCAGATTGACCTGAACCTGCCCATGGTGGCGCTGACCTACGACGACGGCCCTTCCATCCACACCCCAGCCATTTTGGATTTACTAAGCCAATACGGCGGCATGGCAACCTTTTTTGTGGTAGGCAGCCGGGTACCTTCCTACACAGACACCCTGCTGCGCGCCTTCCAGATGGGCTGTGAAATCGGCAACCACACCTACAGCCATAAAATCCTGACAAAACTCAGCGCCGGGGAAATCCAGTCCCAAATCAGCAGCACAAACGACGCCGTCCGCTCTGTCACTGGGGTGTCCCCAGCCGCCATGCGCCCGCCCGGAGGCGGCTACAACAGCATTGTATCCAGCGTCGCAGGCATGCCCATGATACTCTGGTCTATTGACACCTTAGACTGGAAAACCCGGAACTCCGCACGCACCCAAGAGGCCGTCCTGAACCATGTAAAAAATGGCGACATCGTCCTGATGCACGACCTCTACCGGCAGACCGCCGAAGCATCCGCCGCCATTATCCCAGAACTCATAAACCGCGGCTACCAGCTTGTCACTATCAGCGAGCTGTCCGACTGCCGCGGCGGGATGGCTCCCGGGGCAGTGTACCGCTCCTTCCCCTAAACAATGTAATAAGCGGAATGGGGAAAATCTTTTTTAAGCGGGGTGTGATATCCATCCAAAAAGGCCTTTTTCGTGAGATAGGATGACAGGCAGCCATTAGCTGCCGCTAGATGGCTCCGTTTTCTTTAAACGAAATTGCTTTTCCAGCCATAGAATTAGAAGTAAAACAAAAAAACAACACAAACTGCTTTTTATTAATAGGAAACAAAACCTTTGTTCCAGCATCCCTTTCGGCGCACTTAAAAAGCATACCAAGCTTTTTCCCCTCTCACCATATAAGTTTCCAACCGCTTCGAAATCCCCCCAAGCGGTTGGAACTAAATCAATCCCATAACGGACGGCAAACTTTAAGCCAAGAAACCACAAACAGATTAAGCATACGCCCAACTGCCGTGGATTCTTCCCTTCTTTCTGCCGCCATATTTTGTAAAGCCCAAAACTTACGGCGCCCAAAAAAGCACACAGGAAGATTTCTGCCGCTAAATTGTAATCCATCAAATTTCCATAGATTCCAAACTGGCCCGCAAGTTCTTCTTTTATGGCATCAATGGAATATATTTGGTTTTTCCGCCGCACCAATATTCTTTGGAAATGGATCCCTTCCGTTCCTGATGGGGATATCAGGATAAAATTGTCCGCTTCATCCAGCATCACCCCTAAAATCTGGTAGCGGCAGCCTTGGCACTTAACAAACTTTCCAGAAATATTGCCATCCCCAAAGAGTTTCTGGGCAGCCCCATACGACAGCCAGCAATACGGTTCCTCCGCATTTCCCAGAAAAATATTTTTCCCTGTTAATAATTCCATATTTCCAGCTGCTTCTATCCCTTTGGCTTCGCATGTCCGTTTTAAATCAGGGTTTTCAATTTTTATTTCTGGGATTTCCGCCCATACTGCCATCTGATAAGGATCCGCCGATTCTTGGTTCTGGCTGATAATCTGCTTGGCTCTCCAGCCATCGATATCAGATGCCTCCCAATACATTCCCATACAATCCCGCTTTGCATCCAATTCTTGTAATTCTTCTGCCAAATATAATATTCCAAATAGGCAGGCGCCTATCATAAAAATAATTTTCACCCGCCTTTTCACCTTCGCTCCTTCCATTTCCATCAATCCTCCGCCGTAAGCCCTAACTCCTTTATCCTGACTTTGCTCCCTGCCTCTAAAGCCTTGTTGGCATTTACGATAATCTGCTCCCCAGCCAGCAATCCATTCTGTTTCACCGCTATATAACCGCCTTCCATTTCTAATATTTCTACATCCACCGGCATTGCTACTTTTTCCTTCCCTGTAAATGTCTGCCGTTCGTCCACAATTAAGACATAATAACCTTTTTCACTTTCATGGACTGCGCTTGCTGGGACACAATATTCGTATTTTTCTGAAAAGCGGGTGATTTTTACACTGGCCCTGCTTCCATATGAAAAACCACCTTTTCCTAAAGAAATATCCACTTCTAACTTTTCCTGATTTTCTGGGCTTTGCTTTTTACCAGCTATGGCTGCCTGCTCACAGAGGATTGTTTCTCCCTGTTCATTATAGCCTGTCACTAGAATCTCTGTGCCTTCCGATGCATAGATTTCATCTTCTTTCTCTATCTGCACCTGTACAATATCGCCAGACTCTTTGTCTTCTATCAGAAATGCTGCCTCTTCTGATGTCAAAGCGCCTACTGATACCTGAATGTCTGTAACCACGCCTTCGGTGCCGGAAATAATTTTCCCTCCTTGTTCCCTTAATTGCACAAGCCTCTCCTGCTCCTCTTCCCTTTGTTTTAAATCAATTGCCTCGCTCCTCGTATCAGAATGAGGCGCCGGCTCCTGTTCTGCCGTTTCCACCGCTTGCTTTGCCTGCATAACGGCTTGGTTCCGTTCCCTTTCCAGCAACTGGTAAGATTCCTGTTTTTCCTGATATGCCAGTGCCAAATCATGCCCCTCCACATTCTGGGAATCCCCTGGCGATGCCACAAAAGACTGGGCAGCCTCCAGCGCCTGTTCCATTTCTTCCTGCGCCTTTGCCAAAGAACTGCTGTAACTTTCCACAACCTGCTGATACTGCTCCCTCGCTTGCCGTACTCTCAGCTCCTTCATCCCTGCGTTATCCCCATCTTCCTTTTGCGCCCGCTCAATGGAAATACGCAATTTATCAATTTCATCCTGCTTTTCAGAAATCTGTTTTTCAAGATACGCTATATCTACCGACATAAGGGCCATGCCCACGCGGACTTCCTGCCCTTCCCTCACTTCAATTGCCGCAACTTTCTGCCCTGCCAGCACAAACACCGGATCTGGCTTTGATTTTTTTATCCTGCCCTCTATCGTAATGCTATCCTCCAAAGTCTGGCTGCTTAAGCCTGATACTTCTACCCATGGCACTGTCATGCTTTCCGAAACCTTCGACAAGGCTCCAAATACAACCATGGCGGTTAGGAACATTGCCAGCCCTTTGTATAGTTTTTTCTGCATTTTTCTTCTCCTACCCTTAGGTTTCACTATACCGTTATGCTTTTTCATCCAGTTTCCGCATCCTAACCCTGCGTTTCCTTATTTCCACCCAGTTTCTAAATAATGGTAGCCTAAAAGAATGACATAAGCCGGAATTACCATTGCCATTACGGCAGCCACAAAAGATAAGTTCCCCTTGTCCAAGGTGATGCTTAGGGAATACAGGGGCAACGGCCACAAAGCCTTATTTTCCACAAATGCCAATATTTGTTCCATACTGCCCCAATATTCAATAAAGTTTAAAATGACAGAAACAACAATGCCCGGCAGGGCATATGGTATGCCAATACGCAAAAACAGGGCCATCCCGCCTGCCCCATCCAATTCTGCTGCTTCCAGCAATGTTTTCGGGACTGCCTTCATATACGGAACCATGACAAACACTGGGAAAGGCGAAAAAATGCCCGGTAAAATAACAGACCATAAGCTATCCAGCAAGCCGAAACGTTTTAATGCCAGATATTCTGGAAGCATCAATACGACAAAAGGCAAAATCATTAAAACAATGTATATCTTATAAATCAGATCTTTCCCTTTGCACCCCGACTGGGCAAACCACCATGATATGGGTAAATTCACTGCAAGCTGCCCGAGCACAACTGCGCATGTGATTTTGGCTGAATTCCAAAATGCCACAAAAAATTCCGGCGTATCTAATAATATTTGGGCATACCCCTCTAACGTTATATAATTCGGAAACAGCGCCCAGCGGTTCCCCACATCACGTTCCAATATCCGGAGATATCCTGCGATTTCTGAATCTCCTGCAAATGAACCAATCCATACAAAAAAAATGGGGTATACACACACCCACAGGACAGCAAGCATCACTGCCTTCCTGCAAGCCCCCAGCCACTTTTTACTGTCCATCCCTCAACGCCTTCCCAACCGGAACAATCAAAACAACCATGGCAGCCAAATAAATGCTCCCTCCCGCGGCCAATTTATCAAATTCAAAATTCCGCAGCCAGTTATTAAATAAATTTTGCATCAAATACATGCTATTATGAGGGTAATCTCCCACCAAAGCGTAGGTTTCCCGGAATATCCTAGATGAATTTATCAAAGACAAGGTATAAATGGTAAAAAAAGTGCCTTTCATATTCGGAAGGATAATTTTAAAAAAAACTTGCCACCGCCCCGCGCCTTCCGCCTGTGCTGCCTCCAGCATTTCCTGCTCTAAATTGCGGATTCCCCCAATCCACAGAATCACTGTATAACCGAAATATTTCCAAAGAAAGACGCATACTAACACAGCAAACCCCCATCCAGACTGAAGCCAATCTATTTCCATATGGGTAAACAAGTTGAGCAATCCCTTCTTTCCCCAAAATGCTTTCCAGAATAAAGCTACTGCTGCGGCGGGCACTGCTAACGGTAAAACATATGCCCGCCTGGCATGCGCAAAAAAACCAGATGTATGTACCAATAAGTTTGAAAACAGCATAGACAGCACAATCAGCAGCGGAACTGAAACAGCCATAAACAAAACGGTATTTCCAGACGCAAGCCGGAAGGCATGGTTCCCAAATACTTGATGGTAATTCTCAAATCCTACAAAAACTTTATCTGAATTTCGGATAAAAGCCCTCACTGCCATTTCCAAAAGAGGCATGATATAAAAAAGTGAAATCCCGGCAATGCTTGGAAGAGCCATCAGCCCGCCTGCTTTGATTGTATTTTTCCATTTCTTTTCCATTTTTTCCTATCCGTCAGCCAGCCGTCACTCCATCCGGTACAGCGATATTTTCCTGCATGCTTCCTCTGCTGCACTCCCAGCGGAATTGCTGCCTGTAAGAACCTCATCCACCTGTTCCAGGACCAGTTCAAATACTGTCTGGTCTGCAGAACCTGCATATTCCATATCTTCGAAGGTATCCATCCATTCATCCAGCCTCTGCCCGTCTATCCCTTGGAATACAAGTACCTTTTCCGAACCTATTTCTGTCTGGATTATTACTGCCCCTTCCGGAAAGCCCTTTAATTTCCCTTCCATAGCCTTACGGTTTACCGGCAGCCCTGCATAGTCAAAACTTTCCTGAACTTCCTCCGTTACCATATAAGCAAGAAAGTCCTTTGCCTGTCCACTGTTTCTTCCTTTCACAACCCCAAATGAAACCATTGGGACATAAAGCGCTTTCCCGCTATTTTTTAACAAAAGATGCGCAAAATTGTTTTCCCTCAAAAGCTCTGCTTTTTGGATGTCGTCCGGGACAGCCAAATAATCCAAAGCATTCAGGGTATCCCCTGTCAGGACAAGATCCATGTTTTGGTACCCCATGGGCTTTAGGGATGCGCTCCCCGGATTCTTTTGTTTCCTTACCTCTTCCATTTCAACCATCTGGTATAATTCACAGAGCTGGGAGTAATACTGTTCCAATTCCTTTTGCCCAAAATTCTCCGCAGAGCCTTTCCCTGCAAGATACATCCGGTAGGTAATAGAAATCACTTGGTCAAAACTCCAATTTTCAAAAACAGGGATCCCAGCCACCTCTTCCTTCCACGCAGCAACCAGCGTTTCAAGACTTTCCGCCCCTTCTATGGCATCCTGCGTACCGGAAAGCATCATCAGGGAAACGTAAGCTGGTATGCCGTATTGCCCCTGGCTGGAAAGATAGGCTGACAGGACTCCCTGAAACAAATCTTTTTCCTTACATGCCTCTTCTGCAAACCCGCTTAAATCCTCCAACATCCCTTGCTGGGCATACTTTTCATATGGAAGGCCTTCCAACACTATGACGTCCGGCCCTTCCCCGCTCGCCAGCCGTGTATTTAAAAGCTTGATTGCTTCATCTCTGGATATATTCCCGTTTTCCCTTCCTGCCTCGTATGTAATATCCATATCTGGATACTTTTTTTGGTACAAATACACCATCTGCCGGATATTCACATCCTCCTCCAAAGAATAAATGGTAAGCGTCCCTTTCCCATCTTCCCCAGCCGGCAGCTTGTTTTCCTGTGCGGCAAGCTGGCCTTCTTGCTGCGAAAAACAGTACGCTTCTTTCCCTTGGGCTGACTGGGCTAATGCAAAAATCTCCCCGCCTTCCCCAAAAAAAGCCTTTTCCAGCGCAACCTCTGCATCCCCCAAAGAGCTTTTCCCTCGTTTTAAAATAATTTCCCCGCCTTGCGGCGTGAACACCATCCCATTTTTATCATCAAACAGGCAAATGCTGTCCCCATCATCCGTCACGCAGACTGCATGATCTTTCCTTTCCTGAAAACTTAGCTGCTTCCAATACTCTTCTATCCTCTTGGCAGGCTCCGGCAATTGGCTTATCTGCCTGCTTTTCGTATCAAGCTTCTGTATCCCCTGATCCGTAACAAGATAAATCCCATCCTGCCTTGCTGTATATGCCTGTACTGCCCCTTTTATCTCAATACTTTCTACCTTTCCACTGGTAAGCTCCACAAAAATGCCTTCCTGAAACACAGTGAGCCCAAACAGCGTATTTTCCTCTACCCATTCAAGGGTCTGTATGTCCTGCCCCTTCACAGTTTCCAAAACCTCTTTTGAGCCCTCCTCTATTTCAAAATTTTCATCCAACAGAAATATTACACTGTCCCCCTCCTTGGAGCCCCAAAGGACACTCCTCCCAGACGGACTTAATTTTATGGAAATTTCGCCGGCGTCAATATTTGTTTTTGAAAGCACCTCCGTAAAATCATATACCTGTTCCCATGTTTCCCCTCCGTTTTCCGACTCCCAGATAAAAAGGCCTCCATTTGCCGTTCCTCCCGCCAATCTCAGGGAATGGTTTTCTAACTGTACCATATCTTTCAGGTAGTCTGCCTCCGGGGGAATCCCGGCCTTACTCTCCTGATAACTCCCGGCCACCTTAAGTTCCCTTTTCCCTTCCTCATTTTCCTGCTTGCCGCCAGCACATGCCGATATCAGCAAGGCCACGGCAAATACCATAAAAATAACGCTTAGTTTCTTTCCTTTTCCCATTTTCTCTTCTCTCTTTTTAAAATTAATCTAAACTCAAATGCTACTTTTCAATTCTACACAAGAATCGCACACTTTGGCAATCCGTGAATCATGTGTTATAATAATCACAATTGTATCTGAAAACCTCTTTTTAATAAAATTTATAATGTCAAAAGCAACTGTTTCTTCCATTTGGTTTGTAGCTTCATCCAATATCAACACTTTAGGGTTTTTTAGCAATGCCCGCGCAACAGCTAACCTTTGCTTTTCTCCACCAGAAAAATTTTCTCCGTTCTCCCCAACAATAAAGTCAAATCCTCCAGAAGCATGTTCCAATATATCCCAAACTCTGCATCCCTGCAGAATTTCTTCCACAAAGCCTTTCTCTAGCACAGTACTATCTAAAAATAAATTATCTCTTACCGTACTATTAAAAAGGAATATTTCCTGTGGTACATATATTACATTCTTCCGCAATTCACTTAGCGGCACCCTATTGAGATCTACGCCATCAATCTTTACTGTTCCATCTTCTGCCTGCTCGATTCCTAATAAAATTTTTGCTAATGTAGATTTTCCACTTCCACTTTTTCCTATTATTGCTGACATATTCCCTTTAAGAAAACAAGCCTCCACATTCTTCAGCACATACTGTCCATCCCAATAACTAAAAGTCAGGTTATTTATATTGATACTATTCCATTCAACCTTCTTGGTTCTATTTACCCTCCTTATTTCCTCCTCTGAACGGTTATCCAAAATATCATTCATCCTATCTAAAACAATTACGTTTTTCTGTATATTCGGCAATAAAAGAATAACTTCCTTAACTGGTTCCATAAAAAATGCCATCAACGCTTCAAAAGTCATTAACATTCCAAGTGTCAATTCCCCTTTTGTAATTAGAACCCCGCCAACGCATAAAACACATATTGAACCTAATGTTTCAATCCCAGATAGCACACCATTCACATAAACTAATAAGCACCCCATTTCAAAATTGCTTTGAAGTAATTTTTCTTTTGATACTACAAAATGATTTGAAAAAATATTTTTTCTATCAAAGAGCTTCAAGACTGTAATTCCATCAATAATTTCTTTTAGTAATGAAATCATTTTTGTATAATTATTTTTTGTCTTAATACTTTGTTTTTTTATCTTACCATTGAACATCAAAATAATCAAGAGATATATCAATAATATGATAAAAACCATCCCAAGCAATTGCTCATTTATGTAATATAGAACAGTTCCGCATACTGTTACCATTCCTAAATTTATTATCAAAATAATACCTGATTCCGAAATAAAAGTTCTAATTTCTGAAATTTCCTGAAAGCGTGATAATATTTCTCCGGTATCCCTGTCTTGAAAAAATTTGTATGGTAATTCCTTTAATTTTTGAAAGTATGAATCCATCAATATATTATCTACTTTTTTTGCCATTAATAGAGACAGCCGCCCCCTCAAAATGGTGAGCATAGTTTCAAAGAAACCTAAACTTACAAATATGGCAAAAATAAATGTTATATTGCCAAAAATACCTTTTAAAATATTTTCTCCTTTTCCGTAAACTTCATCTATATTCAACAAATAATTGTCTATAACTTGCTGGTACGCAAACGATATTATGATTGCTAAACCAGACAACAATAATGATAAGATTAATATATACAACACATGCTTTTTTAAGCTAAGTAATATTTTTAAATACCTATGATACGAACCTTTTGTCAGATCCTTTTTTTCAAATCCTTTCGCAGGCCAGATAAATACTAAATACCCCGTCCACATATTACAGAATTCGCCATGCGTATATCGCTTCTTCCCAATAGCTGGGTCAAAACATTCTACTAAATTTTTCCCAATGCCTAAAATCACTATATAGTGCAACAAATTTTCTTCTGTCCTAATATGTGCAATACACGGAAATTCTTTGTGATTTTCATGAATACTATCTAAAAACTCCTGAAAATTTCCTTTTAGTGCCTCGGCTTCAAAGCCATTTCTCTTACATATATCTAACATGCTGAATAAACTCATGCCATTTTTATTAATTCGGCTCATTTCCCTCAGGTAATTTATTGGAACCTTATATTGGTAAAATTGAAAAATAGTAGCCAAACATGCAAATCCGCAATCCCTGCTGTCATGCTGCCTTATGCCCTTCATAAATTACACCCATTCCCTATCAAAAAGGCGAAATATAATCATGTTTATGTATTCATGCTAAAATATCTTTACCACATGTTTAGAAACACTCTATATAACGCCTTTTTGATAACCTCTTTCACAAACCTACTGTTCCTTACCAAGAACTTGTACAAGCACCATAAGAAACACTCTTTCCATGGTTATACTTTTCTGCATGTACTCCTGCGCGGTAAGCTGCTGTGCTTAGTTTATCCGTCTTTGCACTAACATAACGGTTCACACTGCAAAACCAATGATAATGTGTCCCGCCTCCGCATACAGTAAGCTGTTCATTCATAGAAACCTTCTTCATAATTACACCTCCTTCCAAATTTTATAGAAAATATTTGTATATGTTCTATAAAAGTAATAAATAATAATTATCATTTTTCACAAAAAAAGACAATATTTTTGGAGTGAATTCTATAATTTATGGAGTGAATAATATTTTAATATATGATAATATATAAATATAGGCATTAGGGGATTAAAGTATTTATAATTTTAATAAGAATATTTTTAAAATCTATACTGCTAAAAAATAGATTATATTTCAATATGGGGGAGGCACAACATGAAGATAAAAATTTGTATTATGGATAACGATGCAATATCTGCGAAAACGCTTGATAGCCTTTTGAAGAAATGGGGAGAAGAAAACCATGTCTTAATTAATAGTTCTATATTCAACTCTAAAAATGCACTGTTACATTTTGGGTTCCATGATTATGACGCTATTTTTATGGATATCACCCTAAAAGATACTTCTGGAATTAAACTCGCCAAGATGCTCCGACAGCAAGGCTATCAGGGAGAGCTTATATTCCTAACCATCCATAAGGAATATGTTTTTGAAGGTTACTATGTCCACGCCCTGAATTTCCTAGTAAAACCTGCAAGATACGCAGACATAAATTATTGTTTGCAATATATCAAACATAAACTATCTGATAATTTTTATTATTTTCATTCAAAACAAAACTATACAAGAATTGCATACCAAGAAATTTTATATTTTAGCAGCCAAAACCAATACATAGAAATCTTCACTCCTGACTTTAACTTTTTAGAACGGCGCAGCTTAAAAAGCCTTTTCAGTTCCTTACCACCACACTTCCTGCAATGCCACCGCACATGTATTGTCAATACTGGGCACATTATCAAAATTGCTGAAAAGGAATTGATTCTTTCGAATGGAATTTCCCTCCCCATCAGCAATACTTATTTTCCTGTCATAAAACATTTCTTTTTTCGATGCACAAATAAAAACCTTAATTAAAAGAATTACCCCGGCGGTTAAATGGGGCTATCGGGAAATGGCAGTTTTCCACAATATATAGCTGTAATTCCCCGAGTTCCACTACAATATATTGTGTCCAAATTCCATTTCCCGATAACCCCATTTAACCGCCGGGGTAACGTACGGCAGCTTACTTCCACCCTGCCGCTTGCCGGGCCTTACTTATCCCGCCAAATGATCCGCCCTTTCGTCAAATCATACGGCGACATCTCCACAGTAACCTTATCCCCCGGCAGGATACGGATGAAGTTCATCCGGAGCTTCCCGCTGATATGGGCAAGGATCTGATGCCCATTTTCCAGCTCCACTTGGAACATGGCGTTAGGCAATTTCTCAATTACTTTTCCTTCTACTTCGATTACGTCTGCTTTTGACATATGGTTTCCTCCTGATTTTTCATGCCTTGGGTATCCATGATGCTTTTCCGGTAAAGCTTTATGGCCCTTTTTATTTCTTCATTCCGAAAATTCTCCTGCGTAAAGACTTCTGTAATTTCTTTCGGAAGCTTTTTAATCATCTGAATATGTTTCCTGTTCTTTTTTTTTGGTTTTTCCAAAGGCTTATATTTCCCATCCGCCAGATAAACCCAATCGGCTTCTTCGTATACAATTACATAGATACTGTCTTTGTCATGGCCAGCCCTAGAAACTGCTAATTTAATATCCATCCATGCCTCCACATTGAAAAAGGATGAGGTTCCAGCGGTTTTTACGCCCCAACACTGGATAGGGATAAGATTTCCGGTTCCCCGGTTGTCACTAAAACCGTATTTTCGTAATGGGCAGAGAGGGAGCCGTCCTGCGTCACCACAGTCCAGTTGTCCTCCTGCCAAACCACATCAAAACGCCCTGCATTAATCATAGGTTCAATTGCCAATGTCATGCCTGCCTTCAGCCTGACGCCCCTGCTTTTCTGCCAAAAGTTCGGAATCTGCGGATCCTCATGGAGATGGGTCCCAATCCCGTGGCCTACCAGATCCCTGACAACCCCATAGCCGAAGCTCTCCGCATAAGCGGCGATTGCATTTGAAATCTCGTGTAGATGATGCCCTTCTTTTGCATATTTTATGCCTTCAAAAAAACTCTGCCTTGTCCTTTCAATCAACAATGCTGCATCCTTGGAAATCTCACCAATCCCATGGGTCCTTGCTGCATCCGAATGGTAGCCTTTGTAGATGACGCCGATGTCCAAGCTTACGATGTCCCCTTCCCGTAACAGCCGGGCCTTGCTTGGGATCCCATGCACCACCTCATTATTAACCGACACGCATACGGATGCCGGATAGCCATTATAGTTCTTAAACGAGGGAATACATCCGTAACTTTTGATGATTTCCTCCCCCAGACGGTCTATCTCCAGCGTAGACATCCCGGGCCTTAATGCTTTTCCCAGATTATCATGGACTTTCTCCAGAATTTTCCCTGCTGCCCGCATTAATTCGATTTCTCTGGCAGATTTAATTGATACTGACATATCCTACGCTCCTAAAATTTCCACAATGGCGCCAAATACCTGATCCATTGGCTGTGTCCCGTCTACTGTCTTTAAGATATCCTGCTTTTTGTAATAGTCAATCAGCGGCTGTGTCTGCGCATGGTAAACGTCCAAGCGTTTCTTTACGGTTTCTGGCTGGTCGTCGTCCCTTAACACTACTTTTTCGCCGCAGCGGTCGCAGATGCCTTCTACCTTGGTTGGGATGGATACGATATGGTAGGTTGCCCCGCAGTTTAAGCAGGCGCGGCGGCCGGACATACGGTTCACGATATTTTCATCGGGCACATCCACGTCGATGGCATAATCCATTTTCTGGCCGATTTTGGAAAGGGCAGCGTCCAGTGCCTCTGCCTGCGGGATTGTCCTTGGGAACCCGTCCAGCACGAAGCCATCCTTGCAGTCCTCCTGCCCAATACGGTCCATGACTAAATCGCAAGTCAGTTCATCCGGCACCAGAAGCCCTTGGTCCATGTACTCTTTTGCTTTCTTCCCAAGCTCTGTCCCCTGCTTTAAGTTTGCCCGGAAGATATCCCCAGTTGAAATGTGGGGGATGCCGTACTTATCCGCAATCTGCTTTGCCTGTGTCCCTTTTCCAGCCCCTGGGGCTCCTAACATAATAATTTTCATACTTGTTCTCCTCCTTATCATTCTGTACCTGTTCCAATGGGATTACCACGGCCCCTGAACCAATGCGGAAATCCGGTACATACAACTTTTGTACCTCTCCCAATGAGCTCCTCGGCTCCTGAACCAATGCGGAAATCCGGCACATACAACACAAGTGCACCACAGAAGATGCATGGCATCTCCTAGGTACACATGGTAGTTTAATCGTTTAAGAATCCTTTATAGTAACGTACCAGCATCTGGGATTCAATCTGTTTTAAGGTTTCAATTACGACACCAACAATAATGATGATGGATGTCCCGCCGAAGGACACATTTGCGCTGAATACCCCATTGAAGAAGATTGGGATGACAGCTACAACCGTAAGCCCTACCGCCCCGATAAAGACAATATAATTCAGGATCTTTGTCAGGTATTCGCTGGTGGGTTTCCCGGGCCGTATGCCGGGGATAAACCCGCCCTGCCGCTTCATGTTATTTGCAATTTCCAGCGGGTTGAAGGTAATGGATGTGTAGAAGTATGCAAATGCAATGACTAACACAATATACACCACCAAACCTATGCTGTAAACGGGGTTCTCCGGGTCGCACCAGTAAGACTGGGACAGGCCGTGGAGGATTTTGCTCCCTATTCCAGTCCCGTTGCCTTTCCCCATAATGGCTGCGATAATCACCGGGAACTGCATGATTGACTGGGCAAAGATAATCGGGATGACGCCTGCTGTATTGACTTTCAGCGGGATGTGGGAAGACTGCCCGCCTACCTGCCTGCGCCCCTGAATTTTCTTGCTGTACTGCACTGGAATCCTGCGCTCGCCGTCCTGAAGGATAATGACGAAAACTACTGTCACCAAAATCACTGCAAGGATTACGGCAGCAGCAATGATTGCATTCCCCACATTCGGCGCGTTTGCGATAAACTGGGTATAAAGGGTCATTAAGTCTTCCGGGATACGTGAAATGATGTTGATAACCAGTACGATGGAAATACCATTCCCAACGCCATGCTCTGTAATCCGCTCACCAATCCACATCAGCACCGCAGAACCTGCTGTCAGGCCCGTCACCATCATAATTACATGGGGCGCATCAAATTTATCCAAATAATTGCCCCGCCCAAATGCAACCGCCATGGCGATGGACTGGATTAATGCAAGTGCAACCGTCACATAACGCGTAATCTCTGCAATTTTCTTCCTTCCGTCCTCCCCATCCTTCTGCATCTCTTCCAGCTTGGGGATGGCGATTGTGAGAAGCTGCATAATAATGGAAGATGTAATATACGGCGTAATGTTCAGCGCGAACACTGACATCTGCTCGAAAGAGCCGCCTGTGATTGCATCAAAGAAATTCAGCGCATCCGTCCCTTGGTTTGCAAACCAGTTTGCAATCACTTCTGCGTTGACGCCGGGAAGCGGGAGCTGTGACCCAATCCTGATAATCACCAGCATCACCAAGGTGTAGAAAATACGGTTCCTGATATCCTTAATTTTAAATGCATTGCGGAGTGTTTCCAGCATTAAATCACCTCTGCTTTTCCACCAAGAGCCTCAATTTTTTCCTTTGCACCTGCGCTGAAGGCATTTACCTGTACGGTAAGTTTCTTGGTTAAATCACCATTTCCGAGAATTTTCACGCCGTCTTTCGGGTTCTTCACGATTTTGCGCTCTTTTAATGCCTCTATAGTCACAACTGCGTCATTGTCAAATACTTCCAAAACATCTACGTTGATTGCTACGATATCTTTTGAATTCCTGTTGGTAAAGCCACGCTTTGGAATCCTCCTGTAAAGCGGCATCTGGCCGCCTTCAAACCCGGGCCTGCGAACCCCGGAACGTGCCTTCTGGCCTTTATGCCCCTTACCTGCTGTCTTACCATTTCCTGAAGCATGGCCGCGGCCCCTCCGGAAATTTTTATGCTTGGAGCCTTTTGCCGGCTTTAAATTTGATAAGTCCATTCTGACACACCTCCTTACGTCCTCTTAAATCTCTTCTACTTTCACTAAGTGCCTTACCTGCCGTACCATCCCGCGGATTGCTGGGTTATCCGGCATTTCCACGCTGTGGTGGAGCTTCCTTAAGCCCAATGCTTCTACGGTCTTGCGGTTTTTAGGTACAGCGCCGATTGTAGATTTTACAAGTGTAATCTTTAATTTGTCTGCCATTTTCCATGCCCTCCTTACCCGAGTATCTCTTCGACAGATTTACCGCGGAGTTTTGCTACCTCTTCGGGGGATTTCAGCTGCTTTAAAGCTTCAATTGTAGCAAGCACTACATTCTGCTTGTTGTTGGAGCCCAAAGATTTTGTACGGATGTTCTTAATCCCTGCCAATTCACACACGTTACGCGCCGGGCCGCCGGCGATTACGCCGGTACCTTCCGGAGCCCTTTTTAAGAGCACGGATGCGCCGGTATGCTTTCCGGTAATATCATGGGTAATACTGTTGTTATCATCTAATTTTACAGAAATCAGCTTTTTGATGGCGTCTTCCTTCCCTTTGCGGATTGCTTCAGGGATTTCTGCCGCTTTTCCTAAACCTGCACCTACATGACCGTTGCTGTCGCCAACAACAACCAAAGCTGTAAAGCGCATGTTACGCCCGCCCTTTACAACTTTTGTTACACGTTTAATTGATACCACTTTTTCTGTTAATTCCAATTGACTAGCATCAATGATTGTACGTTTCATGTATTTGTCTCCTCCTATTAAAAGTTTAACCCGGCTTCTCTTGCTGCATCAGCTAAAGCCTTGACTTTTCCCTGATAGATATAACCGCCTCTGTCGAAGACAACTGTAGTAATGCCCTTTTCCAGCGCCCGTTTCGCAATCACTGTCCCAAGGTGCGCTGCCGCATCCACGTTATTGGTTTTCTCCAGCTCAGCTTTTACGTCTTTCTGGAGCGTGCATGCAGATACCAGCGTATGCTGTGCAACATCGTCGATAATCTGCGCATACATGTGGTTATTGCTTCTGAATACTGCTAAACGCGGCCGTTCTGCTGTACCGGAGAAACGATTGCGGATTCTTCTATGCTTTTTCATCCGGACTTCTGATCTTGATTTCTTATTAATCATCTTATTGTTCCTCCTTTAACTATTTTTTACCAGTCTTACCAACTTTACGCCGGATAACTTCGTCCATATATTTGATACCTTTTCCTTTATAAGGCTCTGGCCTTCTCTTATCCCTGATTTCTGCTGCGTACTGGCCAACCTTTTCTTTGTCGATGCCGGAAATGGTGATTTTATTCCCTTCCACTTTGGACTCCAGCCCTTCTGGGTCAGTCATAACCACTGGATGGGAAAACCCTAAGTTCAAAGTCAGCTCTTTCCCGGACTTGGATGCCCTGTAACCAACGCCGTTTACTTCCAGTTCCTTGGTGTAGCCATTGGTTACGCCTACTACCATATTGTTGATCAGTGTCCTTGTCAGGCCGTGGAGGGATTTCATCCTCTTTAAATCGCTCGGCCTGCTCACTGTGATTTCAGAACCTTCTAATTTGATTTCCATTTCTTCTGGAAGGGTCCTCTCAAGGGTTCCCTTCGGACCTTTTACAGTCACATGATTATTTTCTGCAATATCCACAGTAACGCCTGCGGGTACTGCGATTGGCATTCTTCCGATTCGTGACATGCCCGTACCTCCTACCATACATAGGCCAGCACTTCGCCGCCTACTGCTAATTTTCTTGCTTCTTTGTCTGTGATAACGCCTTGGTTGGTGGAAAGGATTGCTACCCCTAACCCGCCAAGTACCTTCGGGATTTCGTTCTTGCCGGCATAGACGCGCAGCCCCGGTTTCGAAATTCTCTTAAGGCCTGTGATGATTTTTTCATTTTTATCTTTTCCGTATTTCAAAGTGATACGGATTGTGTTAAAGCTGCCGTCTTCCACAATATCGTATTTTACAATATATCCTTCATTTACAAGAATGTCGGCAATTGCAATTTTCATCTTAGAAGATGGAACATCAACTGTATCATGTTTTGCAGTGTTTGCGTTACGGATTCTTGTAAGCATATCTGCGATTGGATCACTCATTGTCATGATAAATTTTCCTCCTGTTATTTTCTCGTAAGGAAGATACTCTTCACTCTGTTCCGAGTATCCGCTTTCTCACTAGGCTCGGCAAGGCCTCACCAAGTGTTCAATGCGTCGCTAAGTGTTCAATGTCACCAAGATGCCTTCTTCACACCCGGAATCTGTCCTTTATATGCTAATTCACGGAAGCAAATCCTGCAAATTCCGTATTTCCTCAAATATGCATGTGGGCGGCCACAAATTCTGCAACGGTTGTATTCCCTCGTAGAGAATTTCTGTTTACGCTGCTGCTTGATTTTCATTGCCTTCTTTGCCATCGAAATTCCCTCCTTATTGTTTTGCAAATGGCATGTTGAACTGTGCCAGCAATTCGCGGGCTTCTTCGTCCGTCTTTGCCGTAGTTACAAAAATAACGTCCATACCGCGGATTTTGTCAATCTTATCGTACTCAATTTCCGGGAAGATAAGCTGTTCCTTAATGCCAAGGGCGTAATTCCCCCTGCCGTCGAATGCGTTGGGGTTCACGCCGCGGAAGTCGCGGACACGGGGCAGCGCGAGGTTGATTAAGCGGTCCACGAACTCGTACATCCTGTCCCCCCTCAATGTTACCTTGCACCCAATTGGCATGCCTTCCCTGATTTTAAAGTTCGCTACAGATTTCTTTGCTTTGGTGACAACTGCTTTCTGGCCGGTGATGGTTTCCAAATCCTTTACTGCAGCGTCAAGGAGCTTCACGTTTTCTTTGGCTTCACCAACGCCCATGTTGATGACTACCTTTTCGATTTTTGGCACTTGCATGATGTTTTTATATCCAAATTTCTTCATCAGGGCATCTACGATTTCCTTCTGATAAATTTCTTTTAACCTACTACTCAACTGAATGGCCCTCCTCTCCTGAATTAATCAATTACTTCGCCCGTGGATTTGGCAAAACGTACTTTTTTGTCCCCTTCCATCTTGAAGCCTATCCGGGTAGGCTTTCCCTTGTGGACATACATCACATTGGAAATGTGGATGGGGCCTTCCTGATGGATGATGCCGCCCTGCTGGTTGGACATGCTGGGCTTCACATGCTTTGTAATCATGTTGACGCCTTCCACCAAGAGCGTGCTTTTCTTCCTGTTGATTGCGATTACTTTGCCTTCTTTGTCTTTATCTCTTCCGGCGATTACTTTCACAAGGTCGCCTTTCTTAATCTTTAATGATGCCATAGAACTACCTCCTATAATACTTCCGGGGCTAAGGAAACAATTTTCATGAACTGTTTCTCACGAAGCTCCCTGGCAACTGGCCCAAAAATACGGGTTCCCCTTGGGGTTTTGTCGTCTTTGATGATGACAGCCGCATTTTCATCGAATTTAATATAAGAACCGTCTTTCCGGCGTGCGCCTTTCTTGGTGCGGACGATTACTGCCTTTACGATGTCGCCCTTTTTAACAACGCCGCCTGGTGTTGCATCTTTAACCGTAGCAGTGATGATATCTCCGATATTTCCATATCTTCTGGTAGAACCGCCCATAACACGGATGCAGAGAATCTCTTTTGCTCCTGTATTATCAGCTACTTTCAGTCTGCTTTCCTGTTGAATCATGCTGGTAGCCTCCTTTTATTTCGCTCTTTCCACAATTTCCACAAGCCTCCACCTTTTGTCCTTGGACAGCGGCCTTGTTTCCATTACTTTTACAGTATCTCCGATTTTACATTCATTGTTTTCGTCATGAGCTTTTAATTTATATGTCTTTTTTACGATTTTGTTGTACAGGGGATGCCTTACATTGTCCCTTACTGCAACTACGATGGTCTTGTTCATCTTGTCGCTTACAACAACGCCGGTACGTGTTTTCCTAAGATTTCTTTCTTCCACGATTCTGCTCCTTTCCCATGGTCTTTACCTCTGGAAGTGCCTTGCTTAAGCGTTCTGCGCCTCGCGTTCCTTCTCAGTGATGATCGTCTGAATTCTGGCAATATTTTTGCGGACCTCTTTGATCCTTGCAGTATTATCCAACTGGTTCGTTGCATTCTGGAACCTCAGGTTGAAAAGTTCTTTCTTTGCAGCCACTAATTTTTCCTGCAGCCCTGCTGCTGATTCTTCCCTTAATTCTTTGATATAATTACTAGCTTTCATTTGATTCACCGCCTTCTAAGTCTGCCCGTGAAACGATTTTACATTTACAGGGTAATTTGTGTGTTGCAAGACGAAGCGCTTCACGCGCGATTTCTTCCGGCACGCCGGCAATCTCGAACAGCACGCGGCCCGGTTTCACAACGGCTACCCAATATTCCAATGTCCCTTTCCCGGAACCCATACGTGTTTCTGCTGGTTTTGCAGTTACTGGCTTGTCTGGGAAAATTTTAATCCATACTTTACCGCCACGCTTGATGTAACGTGTCATTGCAATACGGGCTGCCTCAATCTGGTTGGATTTAATCCAGCACGGCTCGGTTGCTACAATACCGTATTCCCCGTTTGTAATTTTATTTCCTCGTAACGCCTTGCCTGCCATGGAGCCACGGAACTGTTTGCGGCGTTTTACTCTTTTTGGCATTAACATTATTTATCGCTCCCTTCCTTTGTTTCTTTTGTTGGAAGGATTTCGCCTTTATAAATCCATACCTTAACCCCTACTTTGCCGTAAGTGGTATCTGCTTCGGCGAATCCATAGTCGATGTCTGCTCTTAATGTCTGGAGTGGGATGGTCCCTTCACTGTAGAATTCCGTACGTGCCATATCGGCGCCGCCCAGACGCCCGGAAACGGAGCTCTTGATTCCCAATGCCCCTGC
The DNA here is from genome assembly GCA_910580195.1 of uncultured Lachnospiraceae bacterium. Taxonomy (GTDB): domain Bacteria; phylum Bacillota; class Clostridia; order Lachnospirales; family Lachnospiraceae; genus Petralouisia. The sequence continues at coordinate 31,847 of CAJTWA010000021.1, read as the reverse complement.
CTTCATGCTCCTGCCCATGCAGGATTTCATTGCCCGGCGGAAAGAAACACGGTTCTCTAACTGGAGCGCAATGTTCTCTGCTACAAGCTGGGCATCCTTATCCGGCCTTTTTACTTCCTTGATGTCTACGACTAATTTTTTATCTGTGAATTTCTGGAGTTCTGCCTTTACCTTCTCAATCTCTGCGCCGCCTTTGCCGATGACAACGCCCGGCTTTGCGGTATAGAGGATTACTTTTACCCGGTCTGAAGCCCGTTCAATTTCAATTTTGGAAACCCCGGATGCATACAGCTTCTTTTTCAGGAATTTCCTGATATTGTAGTCTTCAATTAAGAAATCTGCGAAATCTGCTTCTGCATACCATTTAGAGTCCCAGTCTTTGATAATTCCAACTCTTAAACCATGAGGATTCACTTTCTGTCCCATGTTTGCCCTCCTATCTTTCATCAAGCACAATTGTGATGTGGCTCGTTCTCTTTTCGATCCTGTAAGCTCTCCCTTGTGCCCTCGGTTTAACTCTCTTCATTGTCGGCCCTTTGTTTGCATAGCACTCTGCAATGTAAAGGTTTTCTGTATTCATGCCGTTGTTGTTCTCTGCGTTTGCAATTGCAGATTTTAACAGCTTTTCTATCAGGCTGGACGCATACCTTGGGCTGTATTCCAAGATTGCAAGGGCTGACCTTACATCTTTCCCACGGATTGCATCTAACACGAAACATGCTTTCTGGACAGATACCCGGGCATAAGATAATTTTGCCTTTGGCCTGGTATCCTTGTTCGCATTTCTTTCTCTCTTAATTTGACTTCTGTGTCCCTTTGCCATGGATGAAACCTCCTTTCAGATTCTTTTGATTAACGGACCCTTGACTTTTTCTCGTCTTTTCCGTGCCCGCGGTAAGTCCTTGTTGCAACGAACTCTCCCAGCTTATGGCCAACCATGTCTTCTGTCACATATACCGGCACATGCTTGCGTCCGTCATGCACCGCAAATGTATGGCCTACGAACTGCGGGAAAATGGTGGAACGGCGTGACCATGTCTTAATCACGCTCTTTTCACCTGCTGCGTTCATGGCATCTACTTTTTTCAATAAGCTTGCATCAGCAAATGGTCCTTTTTTTAATGAACGACCCATAATTCAACCTCCTAAAATACTGTCCTGTTATTTCAAAGCCCTACCGTCTCTTCTCCTTACGATAAGCTTATTGCTTGCTTTGTTTTTCTTCCTGGTCTTTAAGCCAAGTGCAGGCTTGCCCCATGGGGTAGATGGGCCTGGGCGTCCGATACCAGTCTTGCCTTCGCCGCCGCCGTGCGGATGGTCGTTGGGGTTCATAACAGAACCGCGGACGGTTGGGCGGATACCCATATGGCGCTTGCGCCCTGCCTTACCGATTTTAATCAGGTTGTGGTCGCCGTTGCCTACTACGCCTACCGTTGCACGGCAGCCAATCGGCACCATCCTCATTTCTCCGGAGGGAAGCCTAAGTGTCGCATATCTCCCTTCCTTTGCCATTAACTGTGCGCTGGTCCCAGCGGAACGGACAAGCTGCCCACCCTTGCCGGGGATTAATTCGATGTTGTGGACCTGTGTACCAACCGGGATGTTTTCCAGCGGCAGGCAGTTCCCAACCCTTACTTCCGCTTCCGGGCCGCTCATGACTTTCATGCCGTCTGTCAGCCCTTCCGGTGCGATGATATATGCTTTTGCCCCGTCTGCATAGGCAAGCAATGCAATGTTTGCAGACCTGTTCGGGTCGTATTCAATCCCGACTACTTTTGCGGGGATGCCGTCTTTTTTATCTCTCTTAAAATCAATAATCCTATATTTCCTTCTGGAGCCGCCGCCGCGGTGCCTTACGGTGATTTTCCCTTGGTTGTTGCGGCCAGATTTTTTCTGTAAGGAAACCAACAGGGATTTCTCTGGTTTTTTCTTCGTAATTTCAGAGAAATCAGAACCAGTCATATTCCTTCTGGAAGGTGTATATGGGTTATATGTCTTAATTCCCATGATTTATCTCCTTTCTATAAACCAGCAAAAATTTCAATTTCCTTGCTGTCCTCTGTCAACTGAACGATTGCTTTCTTGGTTTTCGCAGTCTTCCCTACCGTCATGCCCCTTCTTTTCTTCTTGCCGCCGATGTTCATGGTGTTTACCTTTTTTACCTTCGTGCCTTCAAACATCTGCTCAACCGCGCCTTTAATCATGGTCTTGTTGGCTTCTGGGTGTACTAAAAATGTATACTGCTTTTCGCCCATAAGCCGCATGCTCTTTTCAGTAATGACCGGTTTTAGGATGACATCATAGTACTGTATATTTGCCATTATGCATACACCTCCTCAATCGTTGCCACCGCGTCTTTGGTGATTACCACGGTGTCATATTTCAGGATATCATAAACGTTAATCGTGTTTGTCTGTGCAGTTTTTACCTTCGGGACGTTCCTTGCGGAAAGGATGACGTTCTGGTCGGTATCGTTTAAGACTACAAGCGCCTTCTGCACTTTCAGGTTGTTTAAAATTTCTACAAAACGCTTCGTTTTGATTTCGTCTAATTTCAGCTCATCCAATACGATGAATTTGCTGTCGTTTACCTTGGATGTCAGCACGGATTTCAGCGCTGCCCTCTTTTCCTTCTTATTCATCTTAAAGGAATAATCCCTTGGGGTGGGGGCGAATACCACGCCGCCGCCTTTCCACTGGGGCGCACGGATGGAACCCTGCCTTGCATGCCCAGTCCCTTTCTGCTTCCACGGTTTCCTCCCGCCGCCGCGGACTTCAGCGCGCGTCTTTGCTTTCTGTGTCCCCTGACGCTTATTGGCAAGATACTGTACGACTGCCATATGCACCAAGTGCTCGCTAATCTTGGCGCCGAACACTGCATCGCTCAGTTCCATGCTGCCAACTTCATTGCCTTCCATATTATAAACAGCTACATTAGCCATTGTTAAGCCCTCCTTTCATCCTTACTGCTTTACAGTTTCTTTGATGGTTACCAAAGATTTCTTCGGCCCCGGGACGGAACCTTTTACCAAAAGCAGGTTGTTCTCTGCATCCACCCTGACAATCTCAAGGTTCTGTACGGTTACCCTGACAGCGCCCATATGGCCCGGCATGCCTTTGCCCTTAAATACCCTGCTGGGGCTGGAACATGCGCCGTTGGAACCTTGGTGGCGGTGGAACTTGGAACCATGGGTCATAGGCCCCCTGTGCTGGCCGTGGCGCTTGATTGCGCCTTGGAACCCTTTCCCTTTGGAGATTGCAGTTGCGTCTACCTTGTCGCCTTCTGCAAAAATATCAGCTTTAATCTCATCTGCCAGATTGTAGTCTGCAGCATTTTCAAACTTAAATTCCCTTACATACCTCTTGCCCGTTACGCCGGCCTTCTTGAAATGCCCCATTTCTGCCTTTGTCACGCCATGCCTGCGCCTGATTTCTTTCTTCCCGTTGGCGTCCCTGTTGACAATCCTTTCCTTCTTGTCCACAAAACCAACTTGGACTGCGCTGTACCCATCGTTTTCTTCCGTCTTAACCTGCGTTACGACGCAAGGCCCTGCTTCAAGTACAGTAACCGGGATTAAACTCCCGTCTGTATGGAAGATTTGGGTCATTCCGACTTTTGTTGCTAAAATCGCTTTCTTCATTTCTTTCCCTCCTGTTTACTCTACAGCGGAACGCTTCATGCCCAGTGCGGGCAGCGGAACCGTTCATCCTAGAACAGCTTATACATTTCTATATGAAGCCCTTCAGGACTGTTTGCCTACTTATTTTTCATTTTGATATCAATGTACACGCCTGCCGGCATCTCCAGCCTTGAGAGCGCATCCACCGTCTTCTGGGTCGGTGTGATGATATCAATGAGCCTCTTGTGGGTCCTCTGCTCAAACTGTTCCCTTGAGTCCTTATATTTGTGGACTGCCCTTAAGATTGTCACTACTTCCCTTTTGGTGGGGAGTGGCACCGGGCCGCTCACCTGTGAGCCATTCTTTTTCACAGTTTCGATAATTTTCTTTGCAGATGCATCCACCAACTGATGGTCGTATGCCTTCAGCGTGATTCTCATTACTTGACTTGCCATAAAAAAAGCCGCCTCCTTTTCGCACTTCACTTCAGTACGACAAGCGGTGACTGTACACTTCTCCGTGTGTGTCGTATATGCCCCACACGGCTCTGCCTTTGCAGATCCTTTGTTGTGATACAGTGACTTGTCGCCAGTTTCTTAACTTGACATTCGCTCCACGGAAAAACCTGCCATTTGGGGCAGCAACCTCGCGCTTCATTGCTATCATGCCACAGCAGGTATTATTATAATGCAAAAGATTGGAGATTGCAAGGGGTAAATTTAAAAAAGTTTTTGGCGTGGAAGGGGGAGGTTTTTGAGGGAAAAGATTGATGTGGGTAGGACGCAGTTCTGGGGAGGGGCGCCTGCCCAGAACTGCTGGGTATTGGCATGTGGTGAATGTCCAATGGAACGTGGGGAGGTGCGGGATTATCCTTTGCAGTCTAGCATGGAAACCCATTCTTCTGGGTAAAATTGGCCTAGGATTTCGTCTTGCTGGTCCATGAGGGCGGATTGTTCCGGCGAGGCGGCTATGGGGCTTGGGACTTGGGATACCCTGCTTTGGGGCTGCCCTGTTTGGTTTGGGGATATTCTGCCTTGGGGCTGCCCTGTTTGGTTTGGGGATATTCTGCCTTGGGGCTGCCCTGTTGGGCTTTGGGACGCGGCGGGGTCCGTATCTTCTTCGGTTTCAGGCTTATTCTGGCACTTGGGGTCTTCTTGGGCTTCTTGGATGGCTGATTTGACGGCTTCGCCTAAGAGCATCCCAAACTGGGGGTTGGATTTGGTTACTTCTGAAACCTGCTGGTAGGCCTGCTGGACGATTGTCTGCTGCTCCTCTTTGGAAGAGGCCTGCTGCAATGCGCTTTTTATCCGCTGGCCCTCTTTCCGGGCAAGCTCTGCCATCTGGGCAAGCTGGGGATTGGCCCGCATTAAAAATTGCTTCTCTTCGGGGGTTACGGAATCCCCTCTGGCAATTTTCTTGGCAATCTCTAGGGCTTTCTTGGCTTCTTTTTCACTGTCGTCTATCTCTTTTGGCTCTAATAGCTTCTGCAAAACGGATTTTTTGCTATCATCGGTTTCTGCCCCGGTGAAATTACGGATGATTTGGCTGATATCAACGGTTAATCCGCTTTTCCCTGCTTTCTCCCGGCTGGGCTGTGTGCTGGCTATGTTCATTTCCATTCCTCCCATCTGCTGTTGCTGCTTCCATAAAATGCTTGGTTGATCCGTATATCGGCAGGCAGAAGGGCAGGGCTTAGCGTTACAGCAAAAATATAGGAAGAAGGCGGCGTAGCGGGGCTACGTCAACGGATGGCAACGCAACAGATTGAAATTTAGGCAAGTAAAAACGTCGATATTTAACCGCCGGAGTAATAGCACCGTTGGCCGGATGAGTTGCCAAATATCGCGCAAAGCAGGGGAGGCAGATGGCGGGAATGGTTTTTCAAACACGCTCGGGTAACTTCCATGCCTTCCGTCCCACTTAGGGACTGTTCAGGCATAATTTTCAAATAGTGCCCAGAATTTTTCTTTTTTTGGGGGCCGTCCGAACATCAGGTGCATCACGGGCTATGTAACTGATGTTCCACAGGATTCACATTTCCATTCTCAGTTCCTTATGCTTTCTGCTGACTTTCTGCACATATCCCAGCATAAGTTTCCATAATGCCCTTCCTGCAAGCAGGAACAAGGCGCCCATGAGGACGGAAAGAAGCAGGGCGATGGGCGGCGCAGCTTCATAAGATCCTAATCGGAACATCACGAAGGGCACTTGGAACCCCAGCAAAAAGCCTGTAAATTTCAGGATTCCTGCCAGCGGCGCAATGATACCAGAAAACAGCAGGCCTACGGAAAGCACACTGGCTATAGGGATGACAAACATCCCGCCAAGGCCTGCCATGCTGTAAAATGCAAGGAGGGCGCCAAGTTTTTTCCAGCTGAATTCGCTGTCTTTTGCAATGGAATCCCCCAGATATGCCTTTGCCAATTCTTTGGGGCTGCCCAGCCGCCCTATGATTTGCTCAGGCGGGACATTTTGTAATTCCAGCTCCTGCATTTCACTTTTGATTTCTTTTACAATGTCCGTCCGTTCTGAGATTGGCATTGCCTTTAAGTATCTGTCTATTTGTTCCAGATAATTTTCTAATAACGTATTCATGCTATCCGTCCTTTCCATTTAATTCTGATATTGCAGCCAGCAAATTCCCCCATTCCTGATTCATGGCGTCCAGATATTCCTTCCCCTTGGCTGTAATGTTGTAATATTTCCGGGGCGGGAGGCCTTCTGTTGTTTCTTTCCATGTGGACGTCAGGTATTCTTCCTTGAGGAGCCTGCGGAGCAAGGGGTAGATGGTGCTCTCTTTTGCTGCAAGCATTGGGTATTGTTCCAGTTGGCTGATAATCTCGTAGCCGTAGCATGGCCTTTGCTCCATCATCAGCATAATGCAAAATTCCAGCGTGCCGCGCTTGATTTGCGATTTCCAGTCTTCTATATTTGGCATGTAGCTTCTCCTTTCTATATATATCGTACCACACAGTATATAGGATGTCAATGGTATATAAAAAGGGATTTGCGGCGGCAGGCAAGAATACAAAGAAGGGCTGCCCCGGGTTACTTGCGAATCGGGGCAGCCCTTGCTGCATTTGGGCGGGAAGTATTTTAAATGCATGGCTGGAAAACATGGCAGGACTGCCATTAGATATGGTTGGGTGGGAATTTATCCAAAAATTTTTTTGGAGGGATGCAGCAGGTTCCCTTGGCTAAAATTGGGTGAGGCGAATCCCACACGAAGCGGGAAATGCAGAGCATGGGGATGAATTCCAAAGCACGCCCTAAGCCACACAGTTACATTTCAAACTTTTCTATTTTACATTGATGCTTTTTGTTCCTTTTTTCATAATTGATTCCGACAAGCAACAGGTTCCCTTTATACTCTTTCAATGCAGAAACATAGTTCTTTTCCTTAATCTGTCTGATTGCCCCTTCCGCGGTTTTATCCCATTTTAATTCTAGCACCAACGCCGGTTTCGAAGATGCACGCCTAGGAAGAAATACCATATCGGCAAATCCATTCCCTGCCGGCAATTCCCTGATTATGGTATAATCTTTACAGGCAGTGTAATATGCCAAGGCAATCACACTGCTCAGTGAAATTTCATTGTTATATGCAAGGCTGGATGTATTCTGCATATGGACTTCCTGCACCATCTGCGCCACGGCCTTTTCATCCATAGACAACGTCGCCTGAAGCAATGCTTCTGACGTCTTGATTGCTTTTGTCACTTCCTCCCATCCATCATTTTTCACTGCACGTAAGAATACGCCCCTCACTTCTTCATTTGGGATAAAAACCTTTTCTTCCTTACTATCATAAGCCAGATACCCCATATGGATGAGCAGCGTAACCACATCATCCGCAGAATGGAAGGAGGTTATGTCATTTTGGAAAGATTCCACATCAATACTGCACCGCTGCCCTCCCAGCATGTCCACAACCAACTGCCTTAGCCCATCAAAATCCATGGCAATATACATCTTAAGGCCTTCATAAGTTTCTGTCCCAGACCAATAATTCCCAAATTTCCTGCTGTCAACCGCCTCAATAACAGAATTCGGGCTATACACATGCCCGGCTGCTTCAAAATAATACCCATCGTACCACCTTTGCATTTCCCCAAAGGGCATCCTGCATATTTTGCAGAGTTCCTTTACCTCTGTTTCTGTAAACCCAACATACTCTGCCATTTGCCTTGGGCTTACCATCGTATGCTCCCGGAAATTATTCAGGGCAGACTGCGTTCCGTATTTCTTTATTGGCAAAATTCCCGTGATGTAGGCCAGCTTTAAAAAAGCTCCTGACGGCGCCCCCTTAAACAATCCCCAAAGCAGATTAATGTATTCTTTTTGTAGTTTTTCATTATTTTTATCCTCACGGAACAAGCAGTCCCATTCATCAATCATAATGATAAACTGTTCTTTTTCCTGAGCATTGATATTCGCCAATACAGATGGCAAAGAAACGTCCGAATCTTTCACACATCCCGGAAATGCTTTCCTTAATTCTGCAATTACCTCCTCTTGGATATAACTTATCACTTGGACGGAAGGGTTCCTTTTCATTTCTTCCAGTGCATTTCCGTACATCCATTGGATGTCTAGGAAAATTACATGATATTGGTTTAAATGGGTTTTAAAAAACTCATTTTGGCTAATCCGGAGCCCTGCAAATAATTGTTCCGAATGGCATCCTTTGCTGTAATACGCCGCAAGCATTGTGATTGCCATTGTTTTCCCAAACCTTCTTGGCCTGCTGGAACAGATCAACGGCCTTTCTTTTCCAATACGGCTGTTGGTATATGTGATAAGTTCTGTCTTATCCACATACAATTCAGAATTGGCAGAAGCCTTAAACTGTTCATTTCCCGGATTTAAGTAGATTCCCATATCTGCACGCCCCCTATCGTTTATGGCCTGTATTGCCGTCAACAGCACAGGCCATTTTCCACAATGCTTTTGCCAAATATTTTGTCTGTCCCCGGCGGCCAGCCACCGGGGCAGGCCAGGCAGAAAAAATCCCTTCTCAGCCAAGGATTTTCTCCCTCTCCTTGAAATAATACGCAATCCCGGCCGCATCCGCCAAAAACCATCCGATAGGAATCGCCCACCAAATCCCAGCCACCCCAAAAGCGGGGACTGCGGAAAGCAGGTATGCCAGCAGCACCCGTGTGCCGAGGGAAATGGCCGTCAGGACCACAGACATCCCCGGCTTGCCCAACGCCCGGTACAGGCCGTACAGCAAAAACAGGCACCCAATCCCGCTGTAAAATACCCCTTCAATCCGCAGGTAACGGACGCCTTCCCAAATCACCTCTGTTTCTGCCCTGTCTATGAACAGTTCCATCAGCGGGCGGGCAAAAATGCAGACAACTGCAGAAACCGTTGTGCTAAACAGCACTGCAGCAATCACAGCCACCTTCAAGCCTTCCCGGATGCGCCCTTTTTGTTTCGCCCCGAAATTCTGGGCAATGAAAGTGGAAAATGCATTCCCAAAGTCCTGCACCGGCATATAGGCAAACGCGTCTATTTTCACCGCCGCCGCAAAAGCCGCCATAATGGCAGGCCCAAAGCTGTTGACAAGCCCCTGCACCATAAGGATTCCTAAATTCATCACCGACTGCTGCAGGCAAGTCAGGACGGAAAACCCTGCAATCTCCTTCACACAGGCGCCGCGCACCTTCCGGCAGCTCCAGATACCAGAAAACTGCGGGCACCGGAGCAAGGCATAAACGGCAATCCCTACGCCGGAAACATACTGGGCGATGACCGTCGCCTTTGCAGCCCCTGCCACCCCCTGCCGAAGCCCCAGCACATACCAAAGGTCCAAGGCAATATTCAGCCCGGCAGAACCTGCCAGAAAGATAAGCGGCACGACAGAATTCCCTACTGCCCGCAGGAAAGCCGCGAAATAATTATAGAGAAACGTTGCCGAAATCCCGCAGAAAACCACCAGCAGGTATTCCCTCATACTGCCCCAGACTTCCTCCGGTACCTGCAGAAATGAGCGGATCCCATCTAACGCTGCAAAAGCAAGGGCATTTAAAAAGAGCGCTATCCCCGCAATCAATGCAAAAGATGCCCAAATGCTCTCCCGTAAGCCATCCATGTCCCGCTGCCCAAACCGGATGGAAAATACTGCGCCGCTGCCCATGCACAGCCCCAGCAGGATGGAGGTAAGGAATGTCATCAGCGTAAAAGAAGAACCCACGGCAGCCAAAGCATTGCTCCCTAAAAACTTCCCCACAATCAAGGTATCTGCCACATTATAACACTGCTGGAGCAGGTTCCCCAAAATCATGGGGACAGCAAACCGCAGCATGGAACCCATGACCGACCCTTTTGTTAAATCTTGGTCCATCTTCCTTCATTTCCTCCGGCCTTTTTCCCAGACCATACAAACATCCCAATCCCAAGAGCCAAAATAAAAATAGAAATAAGCTGGGAGGTAGACAGGAAACCAAATTCACCCCGGTAGTCATTCCGGAGCATTTCAATGAAAAACCTGCCAATGCTGTATAGGATGCAGTAGGCTGCTGATACTTTCCCTTTCTTCGGCTCCCTTTTCGCATAGGCCATCAAAAGGAAAGCCATAGCAAAATCCCCGATGGCAGAGTAAATCTGGGTAGGTACCAACGGAACCCCATTGGGCGCGTAGCTGGACTGCCAGTACTGGATGCTCAGGGGGGAATCTGTTTCCCGCCCATAACAGCATCCTGCAAAAAAGCACCCGATCCGGCCGCAGCCTTGGGCAAACGCCACCGCCGGCAGCACTAAATCTAAATAAGAAAGGAAATCCACCTTCTTATAGCGGCAATAGCCCCAGCCTGTCAGGACGCCGCCGATAATCCCGCCATAGACAACCCATCCATTCTGGAAATTCCACAAAATGGATGGGTCCTTCAGAATGTCTTTGATACTTACAGAATAATATAGAATCTTGCTCCCGGCTGCGCCGCCAAGGACGGCGCACCAGAAAATGCCAAACAGAATATCTGGATTCAGCCCCTGCTTCTTTGCACGTCTTTCACTGATTAGCAATGCGCTCATGTACCCGATTGCCACCATCACCCCATACAAATGTATCGTCAGCGGCCCTATGTTTATATCATTAACCATAATTTCCTCCAAATTTCTGTTATTCTTATCCCTTAGTCAGCAGGGTTCCCCTCTGCCTCTGCGAGATTCTTGTTTACCTCATAAAAGAATGTCAGCTTCACGCTGTGTGAATCCCCGTCTACCCATGCCTCGTCTGCAGTAGAAAACAGCATCGCTATGGTATCGCGGGCTATTTTCCCCATTTCCTTCAGCAGGATAATCTGCCCTGCTGAAAGCTCAATAGTGGAATGTTTCTTATTGTCTGTGTCAATCTCAACATTCAGGTCCAGATATTGCGCCAGCAGCAGTGCAGACCTGCTTATCAGGCCAAAATTCTCCTTCTTCCTCTCGTCTGGCACAAAGTATCCCTTCTGCCCTGATTCAGAAATCAGCTTGGCAATCTCCTCTTCCACCTGTTCTTCCCCGGTAATCAATTCCGGTACTTCAAAATTCCCTCCTTCCTCTAACCTGCGCCTGCTGGCTTCATCTTTTGCTTGGCTTAAATCATAATACTTTTTTACAACCTTCATATAAAATACCCCTTCCTATAATTTATTTTTTCTAACCGTAACTTAAGGATTCCCCGTATAGTATCTCACCATATAGTGAATTACTCTACCTGAAACTATTATATATAATTATTGAAACAAAGTAAAGGAGAATACGCATGGATTACGGAAAATTAGAATTACACATCAATGAGCTCCTGACATCGAGAGGAATTTCAAAAAACCAGATATGTAAAGACTTAGATATTCCCCGCTCTAATTTCAACCGTTACTGCAAAAATGAATTCCAACGGCTGGATGCGGGCCTGGTTTGTAAGCTATGCCATTATCTGGATATTGAAATTAATGAACTTATCACCTACCAGCCGCCGCAATAGGCGCGATGCCAGCCAAGACGCCCTGCTCCCCTTGCAGACTGTCCCACGTTTTCATAAAGGATACCATTATTCGGGACAGATTTCAATTTATTTTTTCTTAAATTTTTATATCCTTTTTCTGCACATAGCAATTTCCGGGGAGCAGGCTAAGCCCTATTTATCCCTTAAAGTTTCAAAAGAAATATCCCGCTTCATGGCACAAAACAAATTCCAACAACTGGGCTATGGTAAACCGTCAGGATTTTGAAAAAGAGGGAAAATACAAGAAACTGGAAGGGACGGCTTAGCCTTGTTTTCAGCTCTCCATCACCCACTTGGCATGGCTCCCCCTATCCCCCTTTTTTACCACCAGTTTCCGGTCTATCTGCTCCTTTAGTTCCGCCACATGGGAAATAATCCCCACCAGCCGGGTATCCCCTGCCAGTTCATTCAAAATACCTATGGCTTTGTCCCTTGCTTCTTCATCCAAAGACCCGAACCCCTCGTCAATAAACATGGTGTCCAGATGCACCCTTCCTGCCGTATTCTGGATTACGTCCGCCATGCCAAGCGCCATGGACAATGCTGCCAGAAAAGACTCCCCGCCGGAAAGGGTTTTCACATCCCGGACTTTGTCTGTTACCAAATCATATACGTCAAGGTCCAGCCCCGCTTCTCCCTGCCTGCCTAAGTGCTCCACATCCCGGCACCGGAGCAGGAATTGGTTCCCGTTGATTTTCACCAGACGCCGGTTCGCTTCGGCAATAATGGAATGGAAATAACGCCGCTGGACATAGGTCTGGAAATCAAGGCGGATATGCTGGGGCAGGTTCCCGTTTGCAGTTTTGTCCAGATTGCTTACGGTCCCATACTGCCTTTTGAGAAGCTCCCGCTCCTGATACAGCTTGGCAAGCTGCTTTTTGGCCTGTTGGTCCCTTGCTTTGATGGCTGCAAGGCTTAATTTTTCTTTTTCCAGCGCCTTGGCTTCTTTTTCCAGCAAGCGGCTTTTCTCCAAGAGGCTGTCTGTTTCCGCTGGCTCTTTGCCTTTTAACTGCTTTTCCAGCAATTTTTGGTTCCGCTGCTGCTCGGCTAAAATCCCTTGGCTTTCTGCTATGGCGCGGCTTAGCTTCTGTACGGAGGCTTCGGCCTTGGCCTTGCTGTTTTCAAGGGAGGATTTTTCCTTTTCTGCTTTTGCCAGATGCTGCTTTAATTCCCTTGCTTCGGGGAAAGGCAGCTCCTGCTGCAGCAATTCCTTAGCTTGACTGGCAGTTTCAAAGGCAAGGCTGGCCTGATACTGCTTCTGTGCCTGTTCCTCCTGCTGCTGTTCCAAGGCGGCTTGTTCCTGATGCAAGGTTTCCTGCTTCTCCTGCTGCTGTTTGAAACGCTTTTCTTTCTGCTGGGCTTCCTCCAAGCGAGCGGATGCCTGCCTGCCTTGTTCCACGCACTCTGCCAAGGCGTGAGGGATTTGCCTTGGCTGGAAGGTTTCCCCGAACATGCGGGTTCCGTCCTGCCTTAAAAGGGAGCGTTCTTTTTCGCACCTTTCCTGCGCCTTTAAGAAATGTTCCCGGCTCTGGGCCAAGCCTTGGTCAGCCTGCTCCCGGGCTTGTTTGGCTTCTTCCACCTGCTGCTCGGTTACGGCATGGGCAGAAAGCTGGGCTTTCTTTGGGTGCTCCAGAGAGCCGCATACGGGGCAGGGCTGCCCTTCTTCTAAGCCTGCTGCAAGAAGGCCTGCCTGTTCTGCGATAAAGCTGCGGTTTTTCCCTTCGTACTCCCGGCTTTTTTCCTGAAACAGGCGCAAGGCTTTTTCTACCTTTGCCTGTTCCTGCACTTGCTTTTTTTCATAGGACTGGAGGCGTCTGCAGGTTTCTGACATTTCTTCTAACAGGGACTGTTTGGCTGCAAATTCTCTTGTTGCTTCTGCAAGCTCCGGGATTTGGGCAGCAGCCTCTGCCAAGGCAGCCATCTGTTCCCCATTTTTCTGTATCATGGTATGTACGCAGGATAATTTTTCCTTTGTCTGGGCAACGGCTGCTTTCAGTTCCTGCTGCTCCTTCTGGGCGCGGGAAAGGGCGAACTGCCTTTCTTTCAGTGCATCGTATTTGGGCAGCAGGCTGCGCCATGCGGCAATCTGCTCTGCCAGCTTTGGGAGCTGCATTTCCAACTGCTGGCGGAGCATCCCTAGCTGCAGGGATTCTTCTTTTTCCTGTATCTTCTGCTGTTCCAGCTGTTCTGTGCGGGAGCGGATGGCTGCTTCGGCTTTCTGGGCTTGCAGGAACAGCTGGTTAGTTTCTTTTGCCTGACGGAGGTTCCAAGCGGTTTCCTCTGCCTGCTTGCGGTTTTTTTGCTCCTGTTCCCGGAGTTCTTTTTCCTGCCCTTCCAATTCTTCCAGCAAAAGGCCAAGGGTTTCCTGTATGTTTTCTGGGTCTGTTTCCAAGCGGCTTTGGGCTTCTTCCCACCTGCTTTCATATTTGCTGCCCGGCAGGTAGGAAATGCCTTGGATTTCGTGGGCGCACAGCTTGCGGTTATCCTCTAATTTCCCATATAACGCCTTGCTCTGCTCCCGCAGTTTGATCTGGATGGCGGCATATACATTGGTGTCAAAAATCCTTGCAAAAATTTCTTTCCGTTCTTTGGAAGAGGCATGGAGGAGCTTGATAAATTCCCCTTGGGCAATCATGGCAATCTGGGTAAACTGCGGCGCCCCTACCCCGAGGATTTCCACGATTTTCTCATTGATTTCCCGGATTTTCCCCGGAAATTCCTTCCCGTCTGGCATCCATAGGGTGACGGATGCACTTTCTTTTGCCAGCGTGTAATCCCCTTCCTTATTTTTCCGCTTGCTTACCCTTTTATAATTAGGGTTCCTGCGGACGGTGTAGGCGCTGGCGCCATAGCGGAAGGTAAATTCCACATAGGTGGGTGTGTCCGGGGCTGCAAACTGGCTGCGCATCATATCCCCTTCCCGGCTCCCGCCGCTGGTTTGGTCAAAGAGTGCATACGTAATCGCGTCAAACACCGTGGTCTTCCCTGCCCCCGTATCCCCAGTAACCAGAAAGACCCCTTGGGTAACAGCCTCAAAATCTATGGTTTCCTGCCCGGCATAAGAGCCAAAGGCAGACATGACAAGTTTAACCGGTTTCATAAAAATCACCCGTCCCTTTCCGTTTACTTAGGCACAAATCGTAATGAAAAATTCGTTTTTCACAGTAATTACTTCTTCCTTTTATTCTACTTAAATGCAGCTGGAAAAAAACTTCTGTTTCAGAGGCTTTCCCCTCCCCACTGGCTTAAAATGGATGCTATGATTTCTTCTTCCCCGCTGCCCATGGGCTGCCCCTGCATTTCCTGATAAAATGCCCGGAAGGCCTCCATTGGCCCCAGCAGGATGCTGCCTTCCCCTTCCGATTCCAAAATACTTCTGGTCCTTGTGTTGTCTACCCGCAGTTCCAAAATGGCGTCGTAGACTTCCTCTAGCTGCTCTTTGGGGCGGTACGGCTCCTTTTCATCTGTCAGCGTCACGCTGATAAAATCGTGGCAGTTTTCCTTGGTTGCCCGGCTGATAACCTCTTGAAGCAAGCCCCGTTCCCGGCGCACTTCTTGGATGGGCGTTAACGGGATAGAGGTAATCTTTACTTCCTGCCCCTTTGCCCCAAATTCTGCCATGGTAATGGATTTCTTGTGGAATTCCTCGCTGACGGAATATTTTAAAGGCGTGCCGCAGTAGCGGATATGGGGGGATTTTACCATCTGCGCCCCATGGATATGCCCAAGGGCTGCATAGTCAAACTGCTCCACTGCAGATGCGTCTACGTTGTCTAAGCCGCCTATGGTAAGGACAGACTGCTCAGAATCGCAGGGTTCTGGTTTCTGCCCTTGGTTGGTGTAAAACTGGTGGGACAGCAGCACATTCCGCTTGGTAAAATCAATCTGCTCCCTGCCTAAAATTTCCCGGACTGCAGTTTCATAATCTGTGACTGCCCCTTCCTCAAATAAGTGGCGAACATAGCCGGGCTTTAGGAAGGGGAGGAGGTAAAAATTCACTTCGCCGTGGGCGTCAGCCAAAACAACTTTTTTCAGGCGTTCTTCTGGGCGGGAGGGCGGGGATGTGGACAGGTAAATCTGGTGTTTCTCCAGAAAAGTGCTGGCATAGGACAGGCGTTGGGCATTGTCATGGTTCCCAGCAATGATAAGGACGGGAATCTGAGGGGTGATTCCTGACAGTTCTTGCAAAAAACGGTCAAAAATTGTACAGGCCTCTCCAGAAGGGATGGATCGGTCGTAAATGTCGCCGCAGATCAGGATGGCGTCTGGGCGGTACTCTTCCGCTAAAGATACGATTTGGGAAAGGATCGCTTGTTGGTTTTCTTTTAGGCTGTAATAGTGGAGCTGTTTTCCTATGTGTAAGTCTGATAAGTGAAAAATTTTCATTTATATTCCCTTTTCTTATTGTGCTATTTTCCATATATAAAATGAGTTTCTTCTGCAGAAAGGATGGAAGGATGCCCATGGGCCGTTTGCTTAAAGGGAGAAACACCCAAAGCTGCCTGTATCAAACCGTCTTTTTCAGGCACGTTAATGTTCCCATAATTCTGCCCATCCTTTCATCTGCGATATGGTAAACAGTCTGCGGCGGCCATGGCAGGCCTAGGATGTATGCACGGTCCCGTTCCTGCAGGCAGCCTAATTCCTGAAGGAAGGCCTTTTCATCCTGATGCCGCCTTTTGCCAAAATCACAGGGATAGTATTTGCCCTGCGGGCGGCTTGGCTGCTCCAGTACCCGGCGGAAATGGGGGATTCCGTTTTTCCCGTATTCCCGGACATAGGAAACCTTGGGGATTGCCTTCCCTTGGTCCGGCTCTTCCAAAAGGATAATCCCTTGCTCCAGATAATACCGCCAGACTGCTGCCCCGGCACGCTCTTCTGAAATGGGGAAATCCAATTCCTTTACGATTTGCCCTACGGTATGCCCTAGGCTCGCCAAATGGCGGATGGCTCCGCCGTAGGCTGCATCATTTACAAAATCAGACAGCGCCTGATTGAAATATTGGTTTCCCAAGAATATCCCCCCATCCGTCACGCAATTTTCAGATACCGTTTCAAATCCTCCATCTGCTTCTTTGCCTGCTGGTAGCCTTCCTCATATAAGACCGTCAGTTTTTCCGGGTCGGACTCCGTCCTGCCTACCCCATGGGTAGTTTCCGGCGCAATCACAAAGATTTCCCCGGCCTGTTCCCGCTCCATCAGTTCTTGGATACATGCATTATAACGTTCTGGCCTGTTCTTGATGTCCTCTGCCACCTTCGGGTATTTTTTATATAGCTTTCTGGAAATATCCCCGGCACGCTCTGGTTTTTTCACATAGCCGCGCTCCCTTGTGAGGATTACAATATTTTTATCGCACCCTTCATCAATGGCATGTTTGTAGGGGACGGAATCGGACAGGCCGCCGTCCAGATAATAGCGTTTCCCTACTTTTACCGGCTGGAACAGGATGGGCAGCGCGCAGCTTGCCACCACTACGTCAAATTTGTCGTCCCGCCTCGGCACTTCCAAATATTCCGGCTCCCCGGTGTGGATATTCGTTACGCAGGCCTCCACTTTGCCCGGAAATGCCTCAAAAGCCTCATAATCAAATGCTTCCAGCTTGTTGGGAACCTCGTCAAACACAAAGGGGATATTGTAAAAGCTCCTGTCCTTTAAGAGATGGCGCATCCCCATATACCGCTTGTCATTCATATATTTCTGGGCAATTTCCAGATTCCGCCCTTTCTGCTTTGCCAGATAGGATACCCCGTAAGCGATTCCGGCAGATACCCCAATAAAATAGTCCGGCATGATATTTTCCTCTAACAATGCATCTGTGACGCCGCAGCTAAACAATGTCCGGCTTGCGCCGCCTTCCATAACCATTCCAAGTTTCATTCTAATTACCCATTCCTTTCGTTCCATTTAGGCACAAATAGCAATGAAAAACGTATTTTTCACACTATCCTACATTCCTTTCATTCTTACTTTAGTATTTTACAAGATTTCCATTTTATTTACAATCTGCCTTTTTCACGGAAATTCCAGCCTCCCCAAAACATTTCCTATCAAATCTGCAAAATATTGCATTACCCTTTCCCCTGTTTTCCGTTATAATTACCGCAGATGCCATGGGTTGCATGGAATCCTTACAAGCGTTGGGATGGGAGAAACCGTTCAGGCCATCATACGGCTGATGGCGGATAACTCCCAGAATTGTTAGGCTTGTAATTTTTTTCCAAATAGGTATAATGGTAAATAAAGAATCGGTGAAGAATCAATGGTATGCCAGAATACCATTCCATTTCCATAGTAATTAGAAAAGAATATGAAGGAGGGACTTCCATGAACCAGCCACAGGAATTTCGCATGACCTATACAGGCCTGCTCCCCCAGAAAGACGGGAAAAAAATTGTACGTGTCATTTTTGAGCGGGGCAAAGATTATGCCGAAGGGATTGTGCCCTCTGGCCTGATAGAAAGGTCCTCCGGCTTTTCCAAAGAAGAATTGCAGCAGCTTAGCAGTTATTTGGTACAAAACGGGGATGATATCCTTGCCAAAGCAAAGGAAGTCAATCCGTTGCGGAATTGGATGAAGAAGAAATAAGCACATGAAAGCTGAAAGGGGCTGCTGCAAAATAGCAGCTATCTACACGGTATGGCAGGCTTTGTCATCTAAACTGTGTAAATTGTTCAGGCTGCAATTCTGATTTTATCGGATTGCCAAAATCCTGTAAAGGCGGAAACCCTTGCTTTGACAGGATTCCGGCAATTCGAGTTACAATAATCAAGCAGTCCATGAGAATATTCCGACTATTTACTTACACAGTTTAATTGACAAAGCCCCCTGTTTTCCAAAAAAACTTGGAAATCTATCCAAGCTTAAGGGTGGTATCTTTCCCATCACATGCATAACTTCCGGGCTGCTTCAAATTCCTCATTTGTATAGCCGTAAGATGCTATCTGTTTTTTCGTTGCCCCAGCTTTTATCATCCTTCCGATAGCATCCGCACGTTCTTTCTCTATCCCTTTCTCAATTCCCCTTGCTTCAATATTTTCTGACAGATTGCACATTGTTTTCATCCTCCCTTCCAGTTCAGCCGTCATTACCATCCCAAATTCTTCTGCCAAAATGCGTTTCTTTTCCTCAACATCCATCTGTGAAAGCAATTTTTCCAGCATAGAAACCAATGTATTCTGGGAATCTTTTAAGTGTTCCCCGCTCCTCAAATTGATTATAATGCCCTGCATCAAATCTATCTGGTATGGATTTTCTATTTTTCCAAATACAGTGTTCCTGCTAAGGCTAATCTCCTCAATGGAATCAGCATCCTTCCCATTGCCCATGCAAATCCAAATGCTGCGCACCCTTTTTAAATTATCATAATCACTGTGGTAAAACTCTGTCTGTTTCTGGGCAGAAACCATCCTTGCCAAATAGAAGATGATCCTGTTTTCTAAATGGTAGCCCAGCCTGCCCGGGTCTGATGATTTCTGGGCTTCAATATTGACAAGGATTTTTATCTCTTCCTGCTTATTATATGCTGAAAACCGGATATCATAAAAAATTTTCCCTTCACCCGGGACATTATCCTCTCTTCCCTTGCTTCTTTTATTATACTAAATTTATCCCACACTGGCAATTCTATCTCAAATTAAAATTCCTTTTTTTCCATAATGAATATGCTGGCCCTAATTGATATCAGCAGGATTACAAATGCGAAAATTAATGCAGCGGCAACTATTGCCTTGCCATCCATCGTTGGGAAGCTGCCGAACACCCCTTCCAAATCTATATTCAGCCACTCGGCAGCCTTTGCCATGATAAGAAATGCTATAAATATTCCCCCTACCATTACAATTGCTGCAATCCTGCCTTTTTCCCCGCCATATTTTAGCTGGAATGGGAGCATAATAGACAGCATAACCAGCATAATCGGGAGGATCATGCATGAAATTATCAGGGTATCCCCAATGGAGGCCATTTGCTTCATTTCCCCCACAGCTGCTGCAAGCGCCGTTGAGAATACCCAGAACCCTCCTCCCAGTATCAGTGCAAAGCTGTATTTCTCTTTTGTATACATGCGCCTTGTAATAGGCAGGGAAAACAGGAAAGCATTTCCGTTGTCAAATTCATCATAGGTAATGCTGCTTAAGGTAAAAGATGAACCAATAAACGTCATGTATCCGACAATAAAAGAAGGGTTATCCGTTACCACGGTAAGAACCACTGCAATAAATATTATGGATGAAAAAAATCTCTGCTGTTTTACTAAAAGTTTGATATCTTTAATTAATAAGCCTTTCATATTCTGCAAACACCTTTCTATCAATATTTTCCTATATTCTTAGCTGAGCTCTGCAGCCTGCCCGCTGGGCATTACCCAGCCCATACAGGGCTTTTATGCTTCACCCCGTACGGTCATGGAAATTACTTCGTCAACGCTGCCTTTTTCTATGGCAATCTGCGGGTAATTGTCCAGATAGTACTGCTTCTGGTCTGTCAGGCAGCTATAGCCGAAGCTTTCCTTCCTCCGGCGGAGGATGTAGCGCTTATCTAGCTCTGCGTATTGGCTGGGGTTCACCTTGAGCAAAGCGTAACTGCCCAGCAGCACGTCGGTGTCTTCATGCAGGACAATTTTCCCTTCATGTATCATATAGAGGTCATCGCACAAGGTTTCTAAATCCCCGGAAATATGGGAACTAATCAAAATGGAACGTTCTTCGTCCCCTTCCATGAATTCCCGCAGCAGTTCCAGCATTTCATCCCTTGCCACCACGTCAAGGCCAACGGTGGGTTCATCCAGTATCAGCAGCTTTGCTTTATGGGAAATGGCTGCAAGGACTTTTAATTTGGCCTTCATCCCAGTAGAAAAATCTTTCATTTTTTTGTCCATGGGCAGGCCAAACCTCTGGATATTCTGTAAAAAAAATGTTTTGTCAAATGTGCCGTAAAGGCTTTCCAGCACGGGTACAATATCCCTTACTTCCAGATATCCGCTGAACCCAGAATCAGACAGGACAACCCCTAGCTTCTGTTTGTCCTCTGGGGTAATTTCTCCGATGTTTTTTCCAAAAATTTCCACGTTGCCGCCGTCTATGTGGATGAGGCCTAAAATGGCCTTAAAGGTAGTGCTTTTCCCTGAACCGTTCGGCCCAATCAGGCCTGTCACGCACCCCGGCTGAACCTCCATGGTGCAGTCTAAGGAGAAATTGCCGTATTGTTTCCTCAAATGTTCAATCTTTAACATTTTCATCCCTCCAAAATCAATTCAAACAGGCTCCTGATATCTTCGTCGCTGATTCCATATCTCCTGCCTTTTAAAATTGCCAATTCTAAATCTGTTTCCAGTTCCTTCTTCTGCTCCTCCAGCAAAAGCTCCTTATTCGTTGCCGCTACATAAGTCCCTTTCCCATGGACAGTCACCGTAAAGCCTTCTGCCTCCAAGCTGTCATATGCCTTTTTTACCGTCAGGGCGCTGATTTTCAGTTCCTTGGACAAGGCACGGACAGAGGGCAGGTTATCATTTTCCTGCAGTTCCCCATTGCGGATTAGTGCCTTAACCTGATCTACAATCTGCTCGTAGATTGGAACCATTAAGGAACCATTTATAATGATGTTCATATTTCTGCCCAACCCTTTCTTCTTGTTTGAAACAGTATATAACAGTATTGAACTGTTGTCAAGTGTTATATACTGTTTATTTTTGAAAATAGTACTATTGTAGCAGCATATTTAGATAAATGTGTTGCTGTAATATTCACATCATAAGGAAAAGGTGCAAAGCTCTTTGGAATTCCAACGGGGCTTGCACCTTTTTACAAATATGGGTTCTTTGAGATAATGTTTGGCCTTTTCTTACTATTGATGCTTATTTCTTTACTGTTACGTGGATGGTTACTTTCTTTTTGCCAGATTTTACTGTGATTTTGGCTTTCCCGGCTTTTTTCGCTGTGATTTTCCCTTTCTTTGATACGGTGGCTATCTTGTTATTGGAAGATTTGTAGGTGATTTTTTCTGTGCTGGTGACTGGCGTCCGGGTTACTTTTAAGGTTACGCTCTTTTTCCGTTTCAGGGTAAGCTTATTCTTCTTGATGGACTTGCCTGTTACAGCCAGTTTCTTGGTGGTAACTGCTTTTTTCTGCACCTTTACGGTTACGGTGGCGGAAATGTTGCTCTTTAAGGTTACTTTGATTTTTGCTGTGCCTACTTTTTTGCCGGTGATTTTCCCTTTGGAGGTTACAGAAGCAATCTTAGGCTTGCTGCTCTTCCATGATTTAATGGAATCCCCTTTTGCCATGGAAGTTACCTTTACGGCTGTGGTGGATTTCTTTACCTGCAATGGGATGGATGTTGCGTTTAGCTTGATAATTGCTTTCAGTTTCTTGGTTTCCTGTGTTTCTTTTGCCTTGCAGACACTGCAGGTTCTTGTTTTTATCCCTTTCTTTAATGCAGTTGGCGCTTTGGTCTGTTTCCATGCGCCGAAGGAATGTCCGTCAGCGGGGATTTCCTTTGTGCCTACAACGGTTCCGCAGGAGGTGCATTTCTGGGTTTGGATCCCTGCTGCGGTGCAGGTGGCGGCTTTTGTGGTTGCCCAGTTCCCTGCTTTATGGCCGGTGGCTGGAAGTTCTTTGGTATCCATAACTGTGCCGCAGGAGGTGCATTTCTGGGTTTGGGTCCCTGCTGCGGTACAAGTGGCGGCTTTTGTGGTTGCCCAGTTCCCTGCTTTATGGCCGGTGGCTGGGACGGTTTCTGTCTTCGTTACAGTGTGGCATTTGCTGCACTCCAATGTCCGGCTGCCTGCTTTGGTGCAGGTGGCTGGGATTATGGATTTCTGGGTGAAATTGTGCTGGCAGATGTTTAGGAAAAATGTTCCGTTTGCACGTGACTCCATTCCGTTTTTATTTGTCTTTATTGCACTAATCCAAATCCTTATCTTCTTTCCGTCTTGTGCGTCTGGAGCTACTGTAAACCCTGTACGGGCTTCGTTGATTTTAATGTTCCTATCCGTAGAATTTAGCTGATAGGTGATATCGCCTACTTCTGCTACGCCGTCCTTGTGCTCTAAATCGAATTTTTTCCATTCACATGCAATCTTTTCTACCGTTTCCCCGGGGGCTACTGTGAGTGGTTTTGCAGATACCTGAGTATAACTGTCTTCTATCATAATCCATATGGAACTGCTCCTTTCAAGTACCTCTTTACCTTGCGGGATTTTCCATGTCACATCTATACTTGTTTCTGTACCACTCTGCCCCTTCGCTTTTACAGTTCCATCCTGCGTTACAGAAACAATTTCTTCACTACGGCTCTGATATGAAACGGTATACTCTCCAGCATCTAGTTTCTCCCAGACTGCATCCTTTAATGCCGCGTCATAATATTTATGCCATACTTCCGATTCCAGTTTCAATTCTTCATTTGGCAGCAAGTAGCTGTTTCCTGTGCTTGTCCATACATTACATTGGTAGATATGCTGTACCACTGTTTTCTCTAGGGTAAATTTCTTTTCCCCTCCATAAGGCAGAATTACAGTATATTCCAACGTCGCTGTCCCACAATTTTCAGCAATTACCTTGATATCATTCCCTTCTTGCTTTACCGTAAATACATTGGAACTTGCAGTTTCAGAATCCGGGCTTTGCTGAGCCACTTGGATATCCTTAATAGCAAGTGTAATGCTATTCCCATCAGGGTAATCTTTATTTTCTGCATAAACTGCAATTTTCTTGTCTTTATAAGTAAGGGCTGAGCCTTCTATCACTTCCCAGTCATCATCATCCAATTCATAATATGGCGTCCTAAAATAAATAGATTTAGACAAACTGGTTTGTTCTTCGCCCCCTGCTGATATAATCGCCCGAATACGACATTCTACATATTCCTCTTCTCCAGCGGATTCCTGCGCTGCTGTAAAGGCTTCCTGTAATGCTTTTACGTCAGTAATCGTAATAGTTTCACTTTTCTCTCCGCTTACCTGATATATTTTCTTGTCGTCTGGCACAGCTGTCTGCCCAACCAGCAATTCCCATGCAACCTGATATTCACCGGCCAGTTTTTCGGTATTTACCGTAAAGGCCGGACTTACAGTATTTTCTTCCGGATTCTCATCATCTACATAAATATAGGTTTCATATTTATTAGTGCCCCCTTCAATAGAACTATCACCATAATTTTTCTGTTGGAAAGATATTTGCTGATATAATATAACATTTCCATCTAAAGATATTGCTATGTTTATTCCATGATAGGTATTTTTCAGCCTTTTTAATGTAAAGACACCCCCATCTTGCAAGGCACTGCCCTCTATTAGCTTGCTGCCTTTCCTAATTTCAAAATCCCCTTCTTCATAACTAAACTGGTACTGAGCAGTTTTTACTATTTCTGGTTCTTTCTTGCCTTTCACATAATGGTATAATACGGGTTCTATGGTTCCTTCCTGCCCAATCCATAGCTCTTCAATCCCTTCCGAAGCATTTAAGTCCAATACGTAATATTCATTAGTAACATACAAATAATTTTCCGCGGATGCGGCTATTCCGTCCCCATCTTTTACTTGGGCAGTTACTTTGATACTGTACCAATCCTCCCCGTCCTCTGGCACCTGAACCTGAAAACCTTCTCCTGGCTTGAGCGTTTTCTCCTGCAGGTTAAGGCCTGTGGATTCCACTTCTGCCTTCCAGATAACATCTACATCATCGGCTTTTTGGCCATAATCGTCGTCAGTATCTACATACACATCTGCTTTCAATGTAACAGACGCGCCCGGGAGCACATTATTTGTCCCTGTATCAGTGGCAATGCCCTGTATTCTGTATCGTTTTTCACTAATAATAATGCTGATTTTTTTTCTACAGGCTGGATGGATGTAGCATCCCCAGAAGTTACCGTCCCATCTGTCCCACATGTGAGCATCACTTCTGCTTTTCCTTGCTTCTTTGGTGAAAGACGCCATCCACTTCCTCCTTCTTCCCACTGGAACGATTCTGCGGATATCAAGTCTTCACTTCCACTTTGAACCTTTACATCCGTGATAATCAATGGCACATCTTCCGCACCATCCTTCCTCCATACACCCCCGCCTTCTCGCATTATGCTAGTGGTCTGTGAAGGAAATAAATGAATTTCATCTTGATAAAAGGAATATAAATATGGTTGATACCCAGACTCTGCCTGCCCCTGTACCTGATTTTCCTGCCCTGCCTGTTCCGACCCTTCTGGCTGTACCGGCTGCATAAACAGTTCCTGCGCGCTTTCCTCCTGCCCTTCTTGTTCCTCTGCTGGAAGCTGTCCTTCTTGCCGTTTTTTCGGCTTGGCCTCCTCATTTCCTGCCGGCTGCCCGGATTCTGCCTGTCCATTTCCATCAAGCTGATTTATTTCTTCTTGTTGGTTTTCCTCTGGTTCTTCCATATTAGGCTGGTTTTCTGGCTGGTTCCCTTCATTTTCTTCCAGCTTGTCTTGACCTGCTTGGCTTTCTTGTTCTTCCTGCCCGTTTTCTTCTGCCTGCTTTGTATTGGCTGGGCTTTCTGGTTCCATTTCCTCATTTCCTGCTGGTTGGGATGGGCCTGTTTGGCCGTCTGGCCCTATCTGCACATTTTCTTCTGTCTGGGTTTGGCCTGTCTGGCCTTCCTGCCCGGTTTCTTCATTATCTGCCTGATTCTCTGGCAGCGCTGCCTGCCCCTCCAGTTCCTTCTGCCCTGCCTCTTCTGCCGGCGTGTCTTCTTCTTGCTGCTCCAGCAGCCCAGTTTCTTCCGTAATTCCTGATGCTTGGGCTGGCTGCACTGTCCCTACAATTTGGCCTAGCGATAGGACTGCTGCCAAAAATAAGGATAAATACCTTTTCTTCATAGAACTCCTCCTGTTTCCCAGATAGTTATGCTATCTGTTTCCCCATGTGTTTTTATAGTTATGGCTCACGATTCATTATACCCCCCCCCGAAAAATTGCAAGGTTTTTGGGGGAAAATTTTAAATTATTTGTGAATATTGCACAAAATAGTGCTGACTATTTAAAAAGAGATTTGTTATTAAGATTTTGGATAAAACCAATACTTGGACTTTTAGAAGGGCAAAACAAGCTAGTGTGCTGCCTGAATATAAGCCAGACGGTACACCGGCATAAACCTGATGAAATTTTATACGGAAACCATTTCCCCCATATGCATGGCTGGACCATGGGCTTCATACTGGATAAAATAACTTGCAGCATCTATACATACACGATATAATATGCAAAAGGAAGGTGATTGGATGGATGCAGCAGCAAAAAAATTAACCTATTCTACCATAGAAGATATCTACCATCTGCCGGATGGGCAGAGGGCAGAATTGATTGACGGTGAATTATACCTGATGGCAACACCCAGCAGGCTCCACCAAAGGCTTGTGATGGAACTATCTTTCCGGATCAGGGACTATATTGGAAGGAACATCGGAGATTGTGAGGTATACCCTTCACCCTTTGCAGTATACCTAAATGGTGACGGCAGTATTTACCTTGAGCCTGATATTTCTGTCATCTGCGATAAAAACAAACTCACCGAGGAAGGCTGCAAAGGCGCGCCAGATTGGATAGCAGAGATTGTGTCCCCTTCCAGCCGCCCGATGGATTACAATAAAAAATTATTCAAATACAGGACGGCAGGCGTC
Source organism: uncultured Lachnospiraceae bacterium (assembly GCA_910580195.1). Taxonomy (GTDB): domain Bacteria; phylum Bacillota; class Clostridia; order Lachnospirales; family Lachnospiraceae; genus Petralouisia. The sequence continues at coordinate 5,602 of CAJTWA010000021.1, read as the reverse complement.
AGGGAATATTGGATTGTTGATCCTGTGAAACAGCAAATTACCGTTTACAATTTTGAGCACGATACTTTTGAGGAATATACTTTTTCTGATAAAGTGAAAGCTGGAATATATGAAGATTTCGAAATTGATTTCTCAGAAATAAGCATGGAATAGCAGGAGCAGAAACGGAACTGGATGCTTTTGGAAAACACATTTCTATTGCCCCGCCCCAAAACAGCAATCATCCGAAATGTTTCCTGCCGCCTGTTCCATTGGCACCTCCACATTCCGGATAATCCTGTTTCTATGTTTAATGGTTTGCTTGGTTCCCGCACTTGGGGCAGACATTCCCGCCCCGGTAGGTGAAGCCGCAGCGGTAGCAGCATTTCACCTCATGGTTTTCTTTGGACAAGTAAGCAATGCTTCTGGATTCCGGTTTTTCCTGTAAATAGGAAATAAACTCTTCCAATACCTCTGCAAATGCTTTCAGCTCCTTGGCTGGGATCCCTCCCGGAATCTTTGTTTTCTTGCCGTTCCCCCGTTTCACATAAATCCCCTTGTTCAAAAGCCCGGTATTCCCTTCCATCCCCGTGATGGAGCGGATGGGGATTGCCTCGCTGTTAAAGAGGGTATTGTAGAAAATATGGTCTGGGGTCAGGATAAACCCCTCCCCGCCATTCTTCCGGCTGGAGGAATCGCAGACTAAAATAGGGAATTCGTAGCGGTCGCGTTCCGTGGCATAAGTATTCAAAGCCCTTGCCACCAATTCCGCCTCCCGGGGGCTAAAGTCCCCCCGCATGATGTTGCGTACCTCGTAAAAATGGATGCGTTCCGTATCGTTGATTTTCCCTTCCAAGGAATCCTTCAGCTTTTCTACCAGAAGGCCGCACTCATCCATTTTCAGCTTTGTCAGCCGCTTGTCAATCATTTCCAAGGTATCTGTTTTCAATGCTGGGAGGAATACGCCGCCTTCGATTTTTTCGTAAGCCTCTGCCGCTTGGTTGAAGGTCATGCCCATGATGTTGGGGCATATTTTATCTATCACCTTCTCATCAATTGCCCGGATCCTGCCTTCAATTTCCCGGATGGCAGGCTCAGCCTGCTCCGGAAGGAAGCCGTCCTCTTTTAACTGGTTCATCATCCGCATCAGGCCGTTGCGGTCGCTCCTTGCGGCGCGCTTTAACATGCTAGCAATTTCGCGTTTTTCGGAAAGCCTGCGGCTGCCCTCCAGCACTTCGTTGTAAACAGAAATATCCTCCCCGTCGTACTGATTCAGCTTTTCCCGGAAGGTGTGGTACTGGCTGCGGGTCATATTTTCCGGCACTTTGGCAATCAATGCGGCAGCTTCTTCCTGCCCCCGCTTTTTCTTCACTTCGCCCAAGGTTTTTAACAGCTCTTCCTGAACTAATTTGGGGCACTCCATCTGGGAAATTTCTTCCATTGCCCGTTTTACTACGCCATAGGGGCGGTTCATGCAGTACTCTGCTTTCTGGCGGGCTTCTTCTTCCCCTTTTTTGTAAACTGCCTGCTTCGTAAGCTGTTCGTATTTTTCCTTGTCCACCCAGTCCAGGCGTTCGTCCGACTGGATCTGCTCCCGCAGGCGCCTTACCTGCCACAAGGACATTTGATCCAACATCCTCATGCGGGCATCGTACTTTTCCTTAATGGACATGCTGGTACCGGAAAGGCCCGGGATATCGTCTTCAAAATCTTTTCCCGGGGCATTTTCTGCAATCTTCTTTGCATCGGCATGCTTCTTGCTAAATAAGCCTTTTTTCTTGTCGCCGGGCAAGCCTTTCCCCGATGGCTCTTTCGTCCCCAAAGCTGCGCCGCTGCCTGCTCCCGGCGCGGGTGTCCCGGCTGGACCGGGAACCGGTTTCCCCGCTGCCCCTATAGCTGCTCCGCTGTCTGCTTCTGGGGCTTGGTTCCCTAGCGTGCCACGGCCTATCCCGCTGCCTGCCCTTGAAGTTTGGTCCCCTGGCACGGCAGGGCCTCCCGCTCCTGAAACGGAATCCCCAGCCTCCCCGGTTTTAAGGTTCCCAGCAAGCCCAGAAGCTTTATTTCCGGATAATTGTGGCAGCGTTTTTTCTGAATCTTGCCCTGTTTTGGGATTTCCTGCAGTTTTTTGGCCTGCCCCTGCTTTCGGGTTTCCGGAAGGGCCTTTGCTTTTCCCTGCATTTTCCTCCGGTTCTGCCTTTTTGGGTCCTTCAGCTTTCTCCTGCTTTTTCTTCTTTTTCTTGGCTTCTTTCTCTTCTGCCCTTTTTTTCAGCAGTTCCTGTATTTTCTCAAGGTAAGGCTCTGCTTTTAGGATAGGGAAGAAGCCGTCCTCTATTTTTTCCTCCAGATGGTGCAGCTCTTCATCCTTCATCTGCTCGAGGTTTGCCCCGGCCTCCTCAATAGAGGGGCTTGGGGTTTTCCCCCGTTCCGATGCAAACTCATTGAACTTGCAGTTGGAGGTGCGCTCCGCCTTGCTGCCCAAAAGCTCCCGGTAATCCTCATAAGCGTCCCGGTCGCCGCCGAACTTCATGGCGTAGCTGTCCCCTTCCCGCAAGAGTTTCCCCGGCCTTGGGGTATAGAAGAGGTTGCAGTTCTCGCAGGTATAGCTCCTTGCCAGATATACCCGGCCTTCCTCCGTTTCAATGGGGAATTCCTGCCCCTCTGGGTACACTGCCATAAACAGCTTCCTGCCGCAGGAAGGGCATTGGTAGCTGTTGACATAGAAATTATTCCCTGCCCGGGAGGCTTTCCGTTCATGGGGGCTGATTTCCCCCCGCTTGAAGGAGGCTTTCTCCATGCTCCAGCGGATTTTGTGCCACAGGCCAAGGCCTTTTTCCTCCCCGGCTGTTTCCTTTTTTTCCTCCTTAATCTCCTGCGGCTTGCGTTTCCCTTCCTCTATAGCTGCCTGTATGACCTCTTCATAAGTAATCTGCAAATTGTCCCGGTAAAAGCGGAAATTATCGTCCCGGAATCCCGGTATGATTTTCATGTCCTTTAAAATCGCATAGAACAGCGCGTTGAGCTGGCTGTAGTCTTTATCCACCTGAAAGCCTTGGATGGCGCCCCATTTGCCAAATGCATATACCGTCATGTTCAGCACGTTTGCCAATACTTGGTTGCCTTCCACTGGCTGCATATCCTCTTCCTTATTGGGCAGCTCAATCACATTTGTGAGAGCCTTGCCTTTATCAAAATTAAAGATCATTGACCTGACATTCCCTGACAGAATCAGGAAATTATTCAGCACTACAAAGTTTCCAGTCCATACTACATTTGCATCCATAGTTTTCAGCATCCGGCTGAATATGTTCTTCAGTTCACTATTTGCTTTCAGCAGTATCATTTGAAACACCTCTCTCAGTCATTATTCTTTCGCATGCCCGGCTTGGCCCATGAAAATGCCAACGCCTTTTGCGGGGAGGGTGAAACATTCCCCCTTCGTATATTCTTTCTGGGTAAGCAGCTCCTTTGCCGCATTTGGGACAGTGAATTCTTGGCTTTCTTCCCCATGGTTTAAGAGGAACAGGTAGGATTTCCCCTCCTCCCGCACCCGGGTTACGGCCTCTACCCCCTCTGGCGCTTCGGCAGCCGCTTTTATCTGCTGCTCCTTGCAGAGTTCCGCCATAAAATTCTGGTAAAAACCATCATTGGAACGGGTTCCCACATAATACGCCTGCCCATCCCCAAAAGAATTCCGGGTGACAACAGGGGTTCCCACATAGAAATCCTCTTGGTACCTAGCAAGGGCTTCGGCCCCTTCCAAATGCATAATGTCGCAGAGAAGCTCTGCTGGATATTCCTGCCCCTGATACGCAAAATGATTCGTCTTATATTCCGGGAGGGCATCGCTTTCCTCTACCCAAATGCCCAAGATATCCCTAAGTTTTCCCGGATACCCGCCAATTGCCACCAAATCGTTTTCATCCACATAGCCGCTGAAATAAGTGGCAACAAATGTCCCGCCTTTTTCCACAAACTCCCGGATACGGCTGTCCGTGCCATCCTTCACCATGTAAAGGAGAGGGGCAACTACTAATTTATATTTTAATAAATCGTCCTCCTGCCCTACAATATCCACTGGTATATTCTGGCGGTGGAAGGCGGTATAGTATTTTAAGGTTTCCTCTTCGTATTTTAGGCGGATGCTTGGGCCGGAAGAATATTCCGCTGCCCACCAATTTTCCCAGCTAAATAAAACCGCCGTTTCCGCAGTCCCCACCGAGCCGAGGATTTCCCCGCCAAGCTGTTCTAATTCCCGGCCAAGCTCTTCTACTTCCCGAAATACCCTTGTATGTCCATGGCCTGCATGGCTGATGACTGCCCCATGGTATTTCTCGCAGCCGCCAATGCTTTGCTTCATCTGGAAAAACAGCACGGAATCCGAGCCATGGGCAATGGCCTGATAACTCCAAAGCCGCATCACCCCCGGCCGTTTCAAGGCGTTGAAGGGCTGCCAATTCTGCTGGCTGGGGGTCTGCTCCATCAGGATAAAGGGCTTCCCGCCCCCGACGCCCCGCATCAAATCGTGGTTCCATGCAGTCTTGCTGGCAGAATCCTCATTGGATGGGTAGCTGTCCCATGAAATGAAATCCATGTATTTTCCCCATTTCTGGTAATCCAGCGGCTTATAGGCGCCCATCAAGTTTGTAGTCACTGGGATATCCTTTGTATACTTTTTCACTGCATCATATTCCAGCCGGAAACAATCTAAAATGCTGTCTGACTGGAACCTCTGGTAATCTATGCTAATCCCCTGCGCTACGGTCTGCTCTGCGCCAAGATGCTCGCTGCGGGTATCCGGCGCTACAATTTCTTCCCAATCATAAAAGGTATGCCCCCAGAAGGAGGTATTCCATGCCCGGTTCAGCTCCTCGATCGTCCCATACCGGCCCTTGAGCCATACCCGGAACGCTTTCTCGCAGTTTTCGCAGTAACAGGCGCCGCCGTATTCATTGGAAATGTGCCATGCAATGATATTTCCATAGCCTTGGTAACGTTCTGCCAATTTTTCTGCCAGCCGCACGGTATACTTCCGGTACACTTGGCTGTTGGGGCAGGAATTGTGCCTTCCCCCAAATTTCCGTTTCATCCCGCCAAATTCCGTCCGCAGGATTTCCGGGTATTTCCTCGCCATCCAAGCGGGATGGGCGCCTGTGCTGGTGGCAAGGCAGACCTTCATCCCATGCTTTTTTGCCAATTCCATGATCTTGTCCAGCTTCCCAAAGGAATATTCTTCCTCGGAAGGCTGCAATGCCGCCCATGAAAATACATTCAATGTCAGCGTATCTATATGTGCCAGCTTCAGCAGCCGCATGTCCTCTTCCCACGTTTCCTCCGGCCACTGTTCCGGGTTGTAATCCCCTCCATAAGCTATTTTGCCTTGTTTCCAAACAGTTTCCCACATCATGCCCCACGCTCCTTATCGGTTTTAACCTTAAATTTCACTGCCTGCATGGCTGCGGGACATTTCTGTACCGGAAAAATTAGAAATGCCTGTGCGCTGGCAGTGCCGACAGTACTATATTCTATTTTACCATACCAGAAATCCTGTGTAAACGCAGAAAGATTTTTCGGGAGTTTGACAGTCTAATATCAAAAAAATCGCTACAGGCCTTGAAAAGCCTGT
>CAJTWA010000020.1:21931-73453 GCA_910580195.1 uncultured Lachnospiraceae bacterium | reverse complement strand
TACTGTTTTAGGTTGCATCTTTCAATGCCTGTTCTCTTGAATGTCTTACAGTTTTGCTGCAAGACCCTGCCCCATATTTGGTGCAGGAACTCTTTTAGAATCTTTCAAGGTTATTCCATTGTTCAGTTGTCAAGGTTTTGCTTTGTTATCACTCTTGCGCGACAACTTCTATATCTTAGCACAGTTATCTGCGTTTGTCAATAACTTTTTTGAAAATTTTGTAAATTTTGTTTTTCCATAATTTTCTGGAATTCACAGCCATTTACATTATTCGACTGCCGTCCTTGACGACGAATGTTATTCTACCACGTTTATTTTCAGATGTCAACAAGTTTTTTATATTTTTCTAATTATTTGCAAAATTCTTGTTACCTTTCGCGCCCACGCCAATCCCCCTCTGATTAGGGTGGGGCCAATACCGCCCTGAAGCTAAAGGGGCTGCCATTCGCTGAAACCAACTTTAAATGGAAAATCCCAGTTACGATTCATGCCCAAATATAGCAAAAGCATTATAAAATCTGGCGTGGGTGTGAATTGTAACAAATTCTTTTGTTGTGCTGTCTGGTTTATATTATAGGTAGAATCACAATGGATACCTGCCCATCTGCACGGCGGAATCCCGACAGCGCAACGGTGGCCTCTACGTTCCGCCCCGGGCTATGCTTATCTTGTGCTGCCCGCACATAGCGCCGGTTAGAAAATCCAACGCGGCAGATGGACGGATAGGCAAGCGAGTTTGCCCAGATATTACTCCGGCGGTTAAATATCGACGAATTTTACGCAGAATAAATTTCCACCTGCAAGGCGGAAGAAGGCGGCGCAGCAGGGCTACGTCGACGGATGGCAACGCGGCAGATGGAAATTTAGGCAAGTAAAAACGTCGATATTTGACCGCCGGAGTAATAACAACCAGACAGCACACCCGCACTTTAGGGTAATCCTCATCCCAGCCCGCCTCTTTACTGCGCGCCTCTTTATTGCGCATAAGCCCATCTTTCCCTTGCCTGCAATGTGGATAACCGCTCCTTGGGCAGTATGCGCCCAGCCATAGGGGAACCAGCAAATTTCAGGGCAACGGGGCATACCTTTTCTGCAATATGGCTCCTACTGCAGTATGGTTTGGAGTTTTATCCGGATACTATGATATATGTCCTTGCCAAAAATGCAAAAAACATTTCCTCCCTTATTGACAAACCGAATGTAATATGATTTAATATACATATGAACAATTATTCATATATTGTTTTTGTTTGGTTAGATGGTAAAAGGAGGAATTTATGATGGAACCTACTGCAAAAAATAATTTTAATGTTCCTGACAATACAAATCCAAAGCATCCTAGCTCTGGGCATGAACACAGCGAACACCACCGGCATGGGGAACACTGCTCCTGCGGGCACGGAGAGCACTATGAACATGGGGAGGCCCATAGCCGGGAAGAACATTGCTCCTGTGGGCATGAACATCACCATGAACATGGGGAGGCTCATAGCCAGGAAGAACATTGCTCCTGCGCGCACGGACATCACCATGAACATGGGGAGGCCCATAGCCAGAAAGAACATTGCTCCTGCGCGCACGGACATCACCATGAACATGGAGAAGACCACGGTCAGGAAGAGCACTGCTCCTGCGGGCATGGGCACCAACATGGGCATGATTCTGGGCATCAGGGGGAACATCCTGATGCAGATGCTGCAGCGGGGGTTAAATTCACCTGCCTAGTGGAGAACCTTGGCTGTGCCAACTGTGCGGCCAAAATGGAACGCCGCATCAATGAGCTGCCCGAGGTAAATGCGGCTACCCTTACTTTTGCTACCAAGCAGCTTAGGGTGGCAATTGCAGGGGAACATGCTGGGATGGAAGATACGCTGGTTGCCAAATTCCAAGAAATCTGCACTGCAGTTGAACCGGAGGTGGTGGTACGCAGGCTGCAGGCCTCCGAGAAGGGAAAAAGAGCCCTTTCTGCTGGGGAACAGGAAAGCATGGAAAAAGAAAAGCGGAGGGAACAGCAGATAAGCCTGGTTTCTATCCTTGCAGGGGCTGCGCTTTTTGCTGCTGGGGAACTCCTAGGCCGCTTTGGCATGGAAGGGGCGTTTCTTCCTTCGGCTGCGTTTGTGGTTTCCTATGTAATCCTTGGGGGAAGGATTGTGGTGGCTGCGTTCCGGAATTTATGCAAAGGGCAGGTCTTTGACGAGAATTTCCTCATGAGCCTTGCAACCTTGGGGGCGTTTGCCATTGGGAATTTCCCTGAGGCAGTGGGCGTTATGCTGTTTTACCGGATTGGGGAATATTTCGAGGAGGTTGCGGTGGCACGGAGCCGTTCCCAGATTATGGATGCTGTGGACCTGCGGCCGGAGGTTGTTACCCTTGCCCTTGGAAACGGTACAAAGACCATTGATGCCGGGGATGCCAAGGTAAATGACATCCTGCTTGTCCGGCCCGGGGACCGCATTCCGCTGGATGGGGTGATTGTTGAAGGGGAAAGCCGCCTTGATACCTCCCCGATTACAGGGGAGCCCATCCCAGTAAAGGCTGCTGCTGGGGATACTGTGACCTCCGGCTGCATCAATACCTCTGGGCAATTGAAAATCCGCGTGGAAAAGACATTGGAACATTCCATGGTGACAAGAATTTTGGATTCTGTGGAAAATGCTGCTGCAAGCAAGCCAAAAATCGACCGGTTTATTACCCGGTTTTCCAGAATCTATACCCCATTTGTGGTAGCCGCGGCTTTGGCGACTGCCATCCTGCCTTCCTTGGTGACTGGGGACTGGCAGCACTGGATTTATACTGCCCTGACATTTCTGGTAATCAGCTGCCCCTGCGCCTTGGTGCTGAGCGTGCCCCTTGCATTTTTTTCTGGCATCGGCGCCGGGTCAAAACAGGGGATTTTGTTTAAAGGGGGCGTATCCATGGAAGCCTTGGACCGCATTTCCACGGTTGTCATGGACAAAACCGGGACGGTTACGAAGGGGGATTTTGCGGTGCAGGATGCCATCCCTTTCCATGGTTACTCCAAGGATGAAGTATTGCGGCTGTACGCCAGCCTCGAACAGCATTCCACCCATCCCATAGGCGTCAGCATTACTGCGGCGGCGCGTGAAATAGGGCTTGCCTTAGAGGATGCTTCTGCCTTGGAGGAGCTTGCAGGGCATGGCATCAAAGCCCTCCTGCCGGCTGGGGAGGCCTTGGCGGGGAACCGGAAACTGATGGAAAAATTCCATGTAGATTTGTCAGGCTGCGGGGAAACTGCCTATGGGACGGAAGTCTTCCTTGCTGTCCAAGGGGTACTGGCTGGCTGCCTTGTGATTTCCGATACCATTAAGCCAGAGTCCTCCAAAGCCATAGCTGCCCTGAAAGAGCTGCACATTAACACTGCCATGCTGACGGGGGATGCGCTGGAAAATGCCCAAGCAGTTGCAAAAGAAACTGGGATTGGCCAAGTATATGCCAAGCTGCTCCCGGAAGACAAGCTTGCGAAATTGCAGGAAATCCGCAGGGAACATGGCGCTGTCATGTTTGTGGGGGATGGCATTAACGACGCGCCGGTCCTTGCAGGGGCTGACGTGGGGGCTGCCATGGGGAGCGGCGCAGATGCAGCCATTGAAGCTGCGGACGTGGTATTTATGACCTCTGACATGGGGGCTGTCCCGGAATCTATTTCCATTGCCAAATCTACGACGCGGATTGCTTGGCAGAATGTAGTGTTTGCCCTTGCCATCAAGGCTGCCGTTATGGTTTTGGGGCTTGCAGGCCATGCTTCTATGTGGATGGCTGTATTTGCAGACAGCGGCGTTGCTATGCTGTGCGTACTGAATTCTGTGCGCATTTTATATAAAAACCGAAAGAGGTAAAACAAGCATAAAAATGAACTGCCCCGTCACAAGCTATGGGTTACTAGCTTCCTCCTTCAGGGCGCTGCAAGCAGCGGATGCCCTGCATTACCCAATCTGGCGGATGGCCTCCCCAATGTTTTCTACCCCGATAATCCGGATTCCCTTGGTGTCCGTAAGGCCGGGGATGGATACTTTGGGGAGGATGCAGGTCCCAAAGCCCAATTTCCTTGCTTCTGTGACGCGCTGCTGCGCCATATTGACGGCACGCACCTCACCGCTTAGGCCAACCTCCCCAAAACAGATGGTTTTCTCGTCAATGGCTTTTTCCCGGAAACTGGAGGCAAGGGCCATGACAATGCCTAAGTCAATGGCGGGCTCGTTCATGCGGATTCCCCCTGCGATATTGACGTAGGCGTCACAAGCGGAAATGGACATCCCGGCACGCTTTTCCAAAACGGCTACCAGAAGGTTTACCCGGTTTAAGTCTGTCCCGGCGGCAGTCCTCCTTGGGATCCCAAAATTGCTGTGGCAGACAAGGGCTTGGATTTCCACTAGGATGGGGCGGGTGCCTTCCATGGAACATGCCACTACGGAGCCAGAGGCGCCCTTGGGCTTTCCGTTCAGCATAAATTCGGAAGGGTTCTTCACTTCCACAAGCCCAGATTCCCGCATTTCAAATACGCCGATTTCATTGGTAGAGCCAAAACGGTTTTTCACCCCCCGCAGGATCCGGTAAGAGGCATGGCGGTCCCCTTCAAAATAGAGCACGGTATCCACCATATGCTCTAAGACCCTTGGCCCTGCCACAACCCCTTCTTTTGTCACGTGCCCTACAATGAAAATAGTAATTTCCATCCCCTTGGCAATCTGCAGCAGCCTGCTAGTGGTTTCCCGCACTTGGGACACGCTGCCCGGGGCGGAGCTTATCTCCTCGCTGTAAATGGTCTGGATGGAATCAATGATGACAGCCTGCGGCTTTTGCCGCTCTACTACCTGCTCAATGCGTTCCATGCCTGTTTCGCAGAACAGCCGGAGGCCGTCGGAAAAATGGCCGATGCGCTGGGCACGCATTTTAATCTGCTGAAGGGATTCTTCCCCGGAAATGTAAAGCACCTCCATGGTTTCCGCTAAGTATTGGCATACCTGCAGCAAAAGGGTGGATTTCCCAATGCCCGGATCCCCGCCTACCAGAACCAAGGAGCCGGGGACAATCCCGCCTCCCAGCACCCGGTCCAGTTCTGCCGACCCGGTGCCCATCCGCTGCTTGGACTGCATGTCAATTTCTGAAATCCGGGCCGTCCTCAACTCTTCTGTGCCGCCCGGGGCAGAGGTCAGTTTCCCGGCCGCCTTTTTTTCCAGTGATTCTTCTACAAATGTATTCCACTCCCTGCATCCCGGGCACTGGCCCATCCATTTGGAGGATTCGTAGCCGCAGGATTGGCAGAAATATACGGTGACTTTTTTTGCTTTTGCCATGTGATGCCCTTTCTGTTATAAAATAAATGTAACTCCTTGAAAAATGAACCTCCTCGCAACGAACCACGGGATATCTGTCCCTAGCTTCCTCCTCCAGAACGCTGCAAGCAGCGGGGTATTAGACCCGTGAAGGAATAAACTTCCCCGCAGCAGAGCTACGGGGTATTAGCCCCAACCTCGCTCTGCTCGGTAAAACTCTGATCGCAGCAAGCTGCGGGGTATTAGGCCCATGAAGGAATAAACCGCCCCGCTGCAAGCAGCAGGGTATCCCTTCCTAGCTTCTTCCCCAAGAACGCTGCAAGCAGCAGGATATCCTGTGAAAGGACCAATCCGGTGAACGAGCCGTACACCGGCTGGGGAACAGCAAAGAAACTGCTATGTGGCACTTGGAAACAGGCGGGGATAAAAGCAGGGCATCCCAGAACCCGTGGGATGCCCTTACGCTTCGGGCTGCTTCGGCAGATGGGGAAACAGCCTTTTTATGCTTTTTCAATCTTGACTTCTACCGGGGCGCCTTCGCTCAGCTCTACGCTCAGGCTTAATTTCCCGCCCAAATTGGTCTTCATATTCCCTGCGCTGACGCCGCCTACCAATACCTGATATTCTGCCTGCTCTTCCAATTCCAAGGTAATCTGCGCGTCTTCTGGCCCTTCTACTTGGAACTCAATGCCGCTGTCCGTCACACAAAGCTGGCTTACGGCGGTCCCGGGCACAGATTCATATACGAACATCCCATTCCGTTCCAGCTTGGTAATCTCTTTGAAGGTCTTTACCTTATATAAGTCCCCGCCAAATTCAAAATTATCTGCTTTTGCCTTGGCTGGCAGCTTATAATTGCCAAAACTTAAAGTTGCATTATTCTCTGTCCGGATTAGTTCTTCTACTACAGCCATTTTCTTATCCTCCTGTTGAAATCTTGTCATATTACTCCGGCATCTGCCTGCAGCACTGCGCAAAATCTCTGTCTTTAGGTGCGAAAGCTGCTGGCCTTCCCTAAAAAATTCCCCTTGTTCCCTGCAAGATAACTGAAAGGGGGCATGGAAATAAATCCATCCAAAACGCCTTCTGCTTTCACCGTAATTATATAATAAATCCAGCTATTTTACCAGCCATATTTTTCTTAAATTTTTCTAATCGTTACTTTTCCTTTTTCATCTGGAACACGATTTCTTTTTTCTGCATAGCAACTTCTACTTCGCTGCCGGGCTTCACGCGGCCTGCAAGGATTTCTTCTGCAAGGCCGTCCTCAATTTTATTCTGGATCATCCGGCGCAGCGGGCGGGCGCCGTATTTCGGCTCAAAGGCAGCGTCCACAATATGGCTCTTAACGTTGCCGGTGATGTGGAGGTCAATGCCCATCTGCTTCTTGCAGCGTTCCACCAAGGTTTTGGACATGAGGGTGACGATTTTTTTCATATCCTCTTTCGTCAATGCGTGGAATACGATTGTTTCGTCAATGCGGTTCAAAAACTCCGGCTTGAAAATCCGCCTGACTTCTTCCATGACGCTGTCCTTCATCCGGTCATAATTGTGCTTGGCGTCTTCCACGGAGGCAAAGCCCAAGGCCTTCGGCTCAATGATGGACTGTGCACCGGCGTTGGAAGTCATGATGATGATAGTATTTTTAAAATCAATCTTCCGCCCCTGGGCATCGGTAATATGGCCGTCGTCCAGCACTTGGAGCAGAATATTGAACACGTCCGGATGGGCTTTTTCTATCTCGTCAAAGAGGATGACGGAGTAGGGGCTGCGCCTTACCTTTTCGCTGAGCTGCCCGCCTTCGTCGTATCCTACATAGCCCGGCGGGGAGCCTATCATTTTCGATACGCTGTGCTTTTCCATATATTCTGACATGTCAACCCGGATGATGGAATCCTCCGTGCCGAAAATGGCTTCTGCCAGCGCCTTGGAAATCTCTGTTTTCCCTACCCCGGTAGGGCCTAGGAAGAGGAAAGAGCCTATGGGGCGGCTGGGGTCTTTTAAGCCCACACGGCCACGGCGGACGGCTTTTGCCACGGCGGTTACTGCTTCTTCCTGCCCAATTACCCGCTTGTGGAGGATGGATTCCAGTTTCCGGAGCTTGGCGGATTCTTCTTCGGCCAGCCGCTTTACTGGGATTTTCGTCCACTGGGACACGACCTCCGCCACTTCATTTTCCCCTACTTCTGCCTTCTTCCGCTTCATGGATTTCTTGGCTTTTTTGCGCTGCTTTTCATATTCTGCCTGCAGCTCTTCTTTTTCCTTGCGCAAGGCGGATGCGGCCTTTAATTCCATTTTCTGGATGGCTTCTTCCATTTCATCGGAAACCCGGTTAATTTCTACTTGGATATCCTGAAGGTTTGTGGAGGTTTTTACCCCTTCCAAGCGCACTTTTGCGGCTGCCTCGTCCATCAGGTCAATGGCCTTATCCGGCAGGAAGCGGTCGGAAACATAGCGGTCGGAAAGTTTTGCGGCCGCTTCTAGGCCTTCGTCGGTGATGATGACTTGGTGGTGCTTTTCATAAAACCTGCGGAGGCCTTTTAAGATTTCCACGGTGTCCTCTACAGTGGGCTCTTCTACCATTACGGGCTGGAACCGGCGTTCCAAGGCTGCGTCCCGCTCAATGTATTTCCGGTACTCCTCCACGGTGGTGGCCCCAATCATCTGGAATTCGCCCCTTGCAAGGTAAGGCTTTAAGATATTGGAGGCGTCCATGGCCCCTTCTGCCCCGCCTGCCCCAATCATGGTGTGGAGCTCATCCATAAAGAGCAGGATATTCCCTGCCCCGATGACTTCCCGGATGACTTTCTTAATGCGTTCCTCGAATTCCCCCCGGTATTTCGACCCGGCAATCATGCTGGAGAGGTCTAGGGTAATCACCCGCTTGCCTGCTACGGATTCCGGCACAAGGCCAAGGGCAATCTGCTGTGCCAAGCCTTCTGCAATGGCGGTTTTCCCAACTCCGGGCTCCCCAATCAGGCAAGGGTTATTCTTCCCCCGCCTGCTTAAAATCTGGATGACCCGGCGGATTTCTTCTTCCCGCCCAATCACTGGATCCATTTTCCCTTCCAGCGCAAGTTTTGTCAAATCCCGCGAATACTGGTCCAGCACCGGGGTGGCCTGCAGGGAACGTTTCCTCCCTTTGGCAGAACGCATTTCTTCCCTTGAAAAACTGCTTTCCTCCCCCATTGCCACCAGCAAGTCAATGTACAGCTTCTGCAGGTTCACGTTCATGGTGTTTAGAAGGCGCACGGCTGCAGACTCGTTTTCCTTCATCATGGCAAGCAGGAGGTGTTCCGTGCCGATTTCCTCGCTGCTGAAATGCTCTGCTTCTTTTTCCGCAGTGCCAAACATCCGCTGGGTCCTTGGGGAATAGCCGTCGGCATCCAAAAGGACCGCCCCTTCCCCCGGGGAAATCAGTTCTTCAATCAGTTCCAGCAGCTTTTTTTCCTCCAGATGGTTTTCCATAAGGACCTTGGCTGCTACCCCGGTCCCTTCCTGCAATAATCCTGCTAAGATATGTTCTGTGCCTACATAATTATGCTGCAGCTTCTTTGACAGCTTTGCTGCCAGCTCCAAGGCTTTTCCTGCCTGCGGCGTATACTGTTTATGCATTGGCTCCTCCTGTTATTCTTCATATTCATCAAATATTTCATCTACCAGCCCATGGATTTCTTCCCGGGAAATATTTTTGCAGACTGCTTTTGCCAAAATCACCTGAAAAGATTCCCGCAGCTCTTGGATGGCCTGATGCTTATCCTCCTGTAAAAATATCACGGCCCCGTTCCTGCGGTCTAGGCGGATAAAGCCTTCTTGGCGCAGCACATGGTACGCTTTATTCACAGTATGCATATTGATGCCGATGCTTTCTGCAAGCTGGCGCACCGAAGGGAGGGATTCCCCCTCTTGGTACTGGTTTGTGGCTATGCCCAGCACAATCTGGTTGCGCAGCTGCATATAAAGCGCCTCATCGCTGTTAAAATCAATTTCTATATACATCTTTCACCTGATTCCTTATTTTTATAAGTCCTCCAAATCAATCACTTCAAAATCGTCGTCTGGGACAGGCGGGGCTTTCGGTATGGTGGGCATGGATGTCTTTTTGGGGACGTCTTTGTTCATGATTGCGCGGGTTTCTTGGGTCAGCTTCTTGCCCTGCCTTGCGATTTCTTCCCATGGCTCTGGATTTTTTGCCGGTTTTGCCCCGGGTTCCCCAGCTTGGCGCTGGCCCATCTTAACCGCCTGTTCCTCCTGTATCTGCCTGCGGCTTGGTTCCCCCGGCTCTTCTATGCCATCCTGCTGGCGCTTGCGCCCCGGCTTTCCTGGCTCTTCCATATCCTCCTGCGCATGCTTCCGGCTTAATTTCTTCGGCTCTTCCCCGTCCCTGCGCCCACGCTTGTGCTCCCGGCGCTTTGGCTCTTTTGCCGCGGCTTTTTCTTGGCGGCTGCGCCTGCTGCTCCTTGGCGGGGCGTCAAAGAAATCCTCTTCCTCCTCGTCCCCGGACCTTGCCCGGAGTATCAGGTTTACAATCACCACAATCAGGACGGCAATGAGGAATACCATGATTGCCGTGTTCCTTCTGGAACTGCCCTTTGTTTCTTTTAACTGTTCTTCCAAATCTTTATAAGAATTCTTGATGGATTCCAATTCTACGGAGCTGTCCATGGCGTCTGGATCCCCGGCCGGCTCCTGCACGGCTGTTTTTACATACCGCTGGAAAAATCCGTCTTTTGCGTCATATTGGTACCAGCCCATATTCCCGGCGCTGCTGGCGCCGTACACCAGTGAAAATTCCGGGGCGGCCGTGCCTTCTGGGGTAGCTGCGCCTTCTGCCCCTGTGCCTTCTGGGCTTTCTGCGCCTGTGCCTTCTGTGTTCCCTGCGGCTTCTGGGTTTCCTGCGCCTGTACCATCCGTGTTCCCTGCCTCAGCGCCTTCTGGGGCGGCTGCCGTGCCAGACGCCGGCACAACGCCGCTGACGAATACCGGAACGCCTTCGAAGCCCTCAACAGAGGCTGTTGACTGCGTATATTCCTCTGAAGGCCCTGCCCCTGCGGGCGGGTTTAAGAGAATCATGTATTTTTCCCCAATTTCCACCTTGCGGAAGGGGTAAAATGTCCCAGAAGCCTCGTCATAGACTGCCAGCGTATTTTTTACCTCTGTGCTGGGGGTTGTCAGATAGACAAGGTACAAGGCAGCTTTATCAAATTGGAGGCCTTCCACCTGCTGCCCTTGGCAAGCCATGGATGTTTTCGTAAAATCCTTGGGCACTATTTCGTCTGGGATAGTTGCCGCTAAATCGAAGGGATGCCCATTAATGGTAATCCCTCCGGAGGTTCCCTGCGTGGGTTCCCCTTGGTTTTCCTCCGGGGTTTCTTGGGTCCCTTCGGCTGCCCCGCCTTCCCCGCCCCGGGTAACTACGATTTTATAAGTAGCCGTGGCGCCGTTTTCTGCTTTTACCACCACGCTGACGGTGTTCTGGCCGGGCTTCAAATCGCTCTGGCCTGTGATGGATTCCACCGTTGCCTTCTCATTGGAAGGCTTTGCATTTACGGTGACGCTGGTAACGTCCTCTGCCACGGAGGCTGTGTAATTCGTTTCTGAATACTGGAAGGAAGGGGACAATGTGCCCGGGGAAATGCTTAAGGAAGAAAGGCTGTTGTCCCCGGATTTGTTGGCATTGTCCGCACCGTCTTCGGCTGCCCCGTCAGTCCCTTCCCCTTCCTGCTGGCTGCCTCCTGCCCCTTCCTGGATGGTTAATTTAGTGCCTCCTGCGGAAAGCTCCCCAAACTCTGTGCCCCCGTCTTTGCTCGTGCCGCCGGAGCCGCTGACTGTGACAGAAGCCGTCCCTGTGGCTGTGGCTTTTAAGGTAATGGAAACATTGTTGCCCGTTACTCCCACATAGCCGTCGCTGCCCCCGGAATATTCCGCTTGGCTGCAGCTTACAAAGGAAAATTTCCCGCTGTCATAATTAAAGCCCAGCTTTGCAACGGCTTCTTCGCCGTTTGGGCCAGCCGCCCATGCCGTCACCGTTACGGTGTCCCCCACTTTTACCGTAGAGGAAGATACGGAAATCGTCACGGTCCCGCTGGCCTGTACCCTCACGGGCGGGAACAGCCCTAACAATAGGATCAAAGATAATAAAATGCCTGCTGCCTGTTTTGTTTTTTTCATATAACACACCTTTCCTCTGTTTGTCCCTTCTATGTTTAAATTAGCATAATATCCCACTATTGAATTAGTACCATTATAGGTTTCTTCCTATCAAATTGTCAAGGGTTAATGGCGTAAGTTCTGTTTGCCATTTGGGGGAATGTATTATAAAATAGAACTGTTACAGCGGAAACAAAAATGGAAAGGAATGGATGATTCACATGAAAAATTGTATTGTTGCACAATCCGGCGGCCCTACTGCCGCTATTAACGCCAGCCTTGCAGGGGTAATAAAAGGTGTATTGGACCAAGAAAAATATGGGAAAATCTATGGCTCCCTCAATGGGATTACCGGGATTTTAGAAGGGCGGTTTTTGGATTTGACGGAAACCTTCCAAGACAGCGGGAACTTGGAACTGCTAAAAGTAAGCCCTGCCATGTACCTTGGCTCCTGCCGCTATAAGCTGCCAAAGCTGGAAGAAGGCATGGGCGATTACCAGAAGATTTTTGCCTTTTTTGAGAAAATGGAAATCGGCGCGTTTTTCTATATTGGAGGCAATGATTCCATGGATACCGTGGACAAACTTTCTGCTTACGCAGAGAAAATCAAGAGCCCGGTCCGTATCATCGGGATCCCGAAAACCATCGACAACGATTTATGCGTGACGGACCACACCCCGGGCTTCGGCTCTGCGGCAAAATATGTGGCTGCTTCTTTGCTTGAAATCTACCACGACACGGTCATCTACAACTTAAAAAGCGTGACGGTTGTGGAAATTATGGGGCGGGATGCTGGATGGCTTACGGCTGCGTCCGTGCTTGCCCGGAATGGGTACTGCCCTGCGCCCCACTTGATTTACCTGCCGGAATCTGCTTTTGATACGGAAGCCTTCTTAAAGGATGTGGAGGGGATGTTAGGGCAGTACAATAATGTTATCGTTGCTGTTTCGGAAGGGATCCGGGACAAGGATGGGAAGTATATCAGTGCATCTTCCGGGGCTGTGGACAATTTTGGGCACAGCCAGTTAAGCGGCGCTGGGAAAACGTTGGAATACCTCATCCAAGGCAGGCTGGATGTGAAGGTGCGTTCGATTGAGCTGAATGTCCTGCAGCGGTGCAGCTCCCATATTGCTTCCCTGACAGATTTGGAGGAATCCTTCTGCCAAGGGCAGCATGGGGTTGCTTTGGCGGCGGAGGGGAATACTGGCCTTATGGTGACAATCCAGAGGGTTAGTGATGAACCTTACCAAGTTGCCTATGGGTCTGCCCCGGTTTGTGAGATTGCGAATGGGGTGAAGGAGGTACCGGCGGAGTTTATAAGCCCGGAGGGGAATGATGTGGCGGAGGGGATACTTGCGTATTTGCGGCCATTGGTGCAGGGGGAACCGAAGATACGGTTTGAGCAGGGGGTTCCTTGTTATTTGCCTGTGAGGCATTTGTCTTAGAGCGATTCTGCTGTGTGTTCTTATGTGATTAATATGGGTGTGTTTGGAACGGGAGTTTTGTGGTTAACTAGGAAAATCTTTGGGGACAGAGGGGTTTTTTTGTAAGAAGGAAATCTTTGGGAATGGGGGGTATGGGGGTATAAGGAGGTCTTTGGGGGCGGACGGAAATTCCGGGCGGCCCTTCCTCACGCAAACTGGGCAACGTTCCGGCGAACTAACTGCTAACTCCGGCTAAGGGATTTCGGGATAGCCCTCATCCCTAAGTCTGCGTAAGCAGTGGATTTCGCCTCCACTAAGGGCGCCCATGGATGGTTTGCTTAGAGGAAGGGCCGCCCGGAATTTCCTGTGTATTGGGAAAGCGGAAGTTTTTGTGGGATTGTTTGGGCGGTTAAATATTGTGGTGGCTGTGCAGGGTAAAATGCACGGTTTTCTGGTAGGCTATTTTGGCGGATATATTGTGGGTGGCTGTGCGGAGCAAATTTTCTTAGGTAAAGCTGCATTGTGGGCGTAACGTGGTGCGTTGGTTGGCGGCAGTGCCAAAAGGGGGATTTTGGCTGGTAAAAGTTGTGGCGTCATGCGGGGCTGGGGCGGTTTTAGCCTAGGGCTACGTCCAGTACCATCATGATTAGGAAACCGGCCATGACGCCGATGGTGCCGATATTTGTGGTTTCGTCGGGCTGGGCTTGGGGGATAAGCTCATCTGCTACCACGTAGACCATGGCGCCTGCGGCGAAGGCGAGGAGCCACGGCATTAATGGGACTAAGGCGGCGGAGGTGAGGAATACTAGGAGGCCTGCTAGGGGTTCTACGATCCCGGATAGGCAGCCTGTTAGGAAGGCCCGGCTGGAGCTGTGCCCGGATTGGCGGACGGGCAGGGAAATGGCTGCGCCTTCGGGGAAATTCTGGATGCCGATGCCTACGGCAAGGCCCATGGCGGACGCTAGGTACACTGGGTTCTGGGGATGCTGCCCGGCGAGGACAAAGGCTAGGCCTACTGCCATCCCTTCCGGGATATTGTGTAAGGTGACTGCCAATACCAGAAGCTTCGTCCCTGCTTCTTTCCCTTTCCCATTGGCTTGGAACCATGGCAGGATTTTATCTGCCAGATGCAGGAAAATGCCGCCTAGCGCGAAGCCTGCTGCCGGCGGGAACCATGGGAGGAGCCCGTTCAGTTCCCCGCTCTGCTCAATGGCCGGGACCAGCAAGGACCAGACAGCGGCGGCCATCATTACGCCGGAGGCAAAGCCTAGGAAGGCGCGGTTTAATTTATCGCTGATGGAGCCGCGGAAACAGAATACCACGGCTGCACCTAGGGTCGTCATTAGGAATGTAAATCCAGTACCGCAAAGTACTTGAATTAATGTTTGAACCATAAAAAAACTCCAAGACTGCATTTGTTTTTAGGGTATGCGGGAAGGGACCGTTTTGTTAATTGGAATGGCGGAAAGGAGCAAAAATATATTTTTTTGCCCAAATGCCCGAAAAGCCTTGACTGTAAACCTTGTTCATGCTTTATGGTAGATGCATCTTTATATACTGCTGTATGCCCATCATGCATTTTTTGCATAATAAGGGGGATACGAAATTTTTTCTGCCAGAAGGCAGGGACAGGAGGCACATATTATGACAATTAAAGAAGTGGAATCCCTGACTGGGCTGGCCCGTTCCAATATCCGCTTTTACGAAAAGGAAAAGCTATTTGAGCCTGCAAGGGATGGGAAAAACGGGTACCGGGATTATTCCATGGGGGATGTAGAAGAGATTAAGAAAATTGCATACCTGCGCACATTAGGGATTTCCATTGAAGATATCCGGGCTGTCATTTCTGGGAAGGTAACGCTGCAAAAAGCAGTGGAGGCGCAAAGCGATGCCCTAGACGGCCAGATTGCAGAATTGAGCCGGGCGAAAGCCCTATGCAGGCGTATGCTCCGGGACCGGGATATCAGCTATCAGGGCCTGAAAGTGGAAGAATACGTAGCGGGGCTGCCAGAGTATTGGGCAGGTAACCGGCCCATCTTGCGTTTAGACACCGTCAGCTTCTTGTACCTATGGGGCAGCTTTGCCGCATGGGCAGTGATTTTCGGGCTTTGCCTGTTGGTTGGCGTTTTATCCTTTGGAAATTTGCCGCCAGAAATCCCGGTGCAGTGGAGCGGCGGGGAGGCTTCTTCCCTTGTGGGCAAACATTTTATTTTTGCTTACCCAGCAGGGTGCGCCGCCATCCGCTACCTCCTGCGCCCATGCCTTTATGCAAAATTGCCGCTTGATGGGCGTTACCGGAAAGTAGCAGCGGAATATCTGGCAAATTGCCTGTGCTTTGTCCTCTTGTCTGTGGAAATTTTTTCTGTCCTTTTTCTTTATGGGGCAGTAAAAAGTATTATGCCGCTGCTATTGGCGGACGCGGCTGTGCTGATTGGGCTGCTGGCTGTGGGAATTGCAAAGGCAAATTCCTAAAAACTCCCTTTCCTTTTTGCCACCACTTCAAAATACTGCCCAATTTCCCGCCAAGCTGCTTTGGATTCCGGCATCATCATCATGCCCATCTGGAACACATGGAACATCCCTCCGTAAATGTGCAGCCGGACTTTCGCCCCATGCTGCTTTGCCTTATAGGCTACCCCCACGGAATCGCTTAGGAGCATTTCCCTTGAGCCTGCCTGTATGAGCATGGGAGGGAATCCCCAATAATCCCCGAACATGGGGGAAATATAGGGGTCTTTGGGGTTATGGAGGCCTACGTAGTCCCGGTTGTAAATCAGGCTGTCCCGGGTATTCCCAAACAGGGGGTCCCGTTCATAATTATCCTCGTAGGAAGGCCCGCTGGCGGTTAAATCTGCCCAAGGGGACATGAGGATGAGCCCGCCGGGCAGGCGCTTGTTCTGGTCTTTTAAATACATGCACAGGGCAAGGGCGAGGCCGCCCCCTGCGGAATCCCCGGCTACAATAATCTGCCTGCTGTGCCAGCCTGCATCCTTCAGCCACTGGAAGGCTGCCGCTGCGTCTTCCAGCGCAGCGGGGTAAGGGTCCTCCGGGGCTACCCGGTAATCTATCGTCAGGACGCTCATGCCTTTGCTGGCTTCGCAGTACAGCCCTGCAAAGGAACGGTAAGCATTGCGCATAGCCCCGATATAGCCGCCCCCGTGGAGCTGCAGGATGACATAATCCTGCCGGGGGGATTCCTTGCTGCTTAAATACTCCATTTTAAATTGGGGCAAACCGATTTCTTCCAGATAAAAACAATCTGGGCAATGCCATTTCGGCTCTACCAGCTTCTTCCTAAGCTCCCCTGTTTTTATTTTCCTTCCAATTAAATTATCGTTGGTTACATGGGCTATCATATCCCGGATTACCCTGCCCATTACGCTGACTTCTCCCATATGCCTATCCTTTCTAAAATTATACATGGAACCTCCGCTGCAGTTCTGCCTTGGCCTTCCGGTCGCCGAAAATGAGCGTGCCAAGGAACATGCACAGGGAAACCGCCAGGGCCGTAAAAGCCAGAAACGGCTTGGTAAGGATCCCAAAATACCACAGCGCCGTACAGGCGACAGACGCTACCACAGTCAATATCTGCATTAAGAGGTAGCTTTGCCAATTGGAGGCGTTTACAATCATCAGGGTGCCAATGGTGCCGTCCAGCAAAAGGATTGCCCCCGGCAGCACATAATTGACGGACCAGCCCCGGTAGCCAATGATATTGTCTGCTGCAATCACAAGGAGCACAGCCCCGATGACCTGCACCACGATTACCGTCTGGTAGCCCTTGTTTTTCTGCAAAGAATATTTCAGCGTCAGGTAAAAATATAAAATGCAGATTCCGGTAATGGCAGACCACCAAATCCCGTGGAAATACAGGTAATTGACGGCAACCAAGGCTGCTTCGGACACAATTGCCAGAAAGCTGTACAGGCGCACGATAAAGCTCAGCTTGCGCACAGCGGCCTTCACATCCGGGTAGGCGTCCCCTCCCCCGCCCGCCGTCAGGCCGGGTTCCCAAAATTTGCTGCTTTCTGCATCCAATGCCCCCTGTGCCGGGCTGGATATTTCCAGTACGCTGCTGCACAATGGGCAGACTGCGGTATTGTCTAAAATTTCCACTTTACAGTTCCTACACACTCTCATTTCCTATCTTCCCATCCCTTCCGCACTTCCGGCACAGAATATGCCGTAAGCTGCCCATGCCTTTACCCATCTGCTATCTTCCCTTCCGCAGTTCCGGCACAGAATACTGCCGCAGGCTGCCCATGCGCTTATTCATCATAAACGCCATTCGTTTCTATTTTCACCGGGATCCCGTCCTCGGAAAGCCGCCGGAAAAACCCCCGCTGCACGGACACGTCTGCAAGGCTGCTGCTGATGGTAAACACCAGCGTGTCCCGGTAGGAGCAGATGGTCCCCTTGATGTTCTGCCCTTCGGACATGGACAGGAAGGCCCCGAAGCCTTCCACATATCCCTGATATTCCTCCCGCACTTGGATATTCCCGATGTTTGTCACGGTGGTGGTGTTTGCCAGCGCGCTGCTGTGGTACACATGGCGTATGGCAAGGTTCTTGATAAACAAAGGGACTGCCCGCAGGATAAAATTCTTCTCATTCGATACATTGTAAGCAAACAAATTCTCCAGATGCTCCCGGTTAATCTGGCTGCGGAGGCTTTCTGCCACAATCTGCACCACTTCCCCAAATTCATAGCTTTCCTCCGTGGGGCGGAACACTGCGGACACAATCACGAAAAAATTTTTCATGGTGATGGAGTCATAATAAGGGCGCAGGTTTACCGGGACGCAGGAGCTGATGGGGCGCTTGCTGGGCATCCCATGGAGGCACTCCTTATAGATGCTCCACAAAAAAGCTGCCACCAAATATTCATTGATGGAAACCCCATACTGGCCGCAGGCCTTTTTCAAGGCCTTGATAGGCATGTAGCCGTGCATGACCCCAAGCTGCAATGGCTTTAGCTTTTCCCCTTTTACCAGAAAGGCGCGCTCGGTCTTGTAGCCCTTTTTATGGCTTTTTTTATAATTTTTCAGGTAACTGTCCTCCCGGTTCAGGGAAGTGTCGCTGCAGAGGCCGTCCCCCATTTTTTCCTGAAGCTCTGGGTGGGCAAGGCGGAGGTACTGGTACGTCAGTTCTTTTAAGAACGTAATCCCGCCCATGCCGTCTGTGAGCACATGGAATACCTCCAGATTAATCCGGTTCCGGTAATAGTTGACCCGGAAGAGGTAATTCCGGTTCCGGTTGGGGGAAATGAACTGGCAGGGGTAGCGGTATTCCTCCTTGACTTCCGGCGCAGGCTTCTGGTTCGTTTCAAAATAATACCAAAATACCCCGTAACGGATGCGCACGTTAAATACGTCAAACCAAGGGAGCACCCGCTCCAATGCTTCCTGCAGCAGCTCCTGTTTAATGTCTTCCTTCAGGGTAACAAAAATCCGGTATACGTTGCTCATGCTTTCCCCGGCAATGACAGGGAACAGGTGGGCGGTATTGTCCAGCTTATCCCACTTGATTTCCCGCTCCTTCCTGCCCCTTGCCCGTTTTGGCTTTGGAGGCATTCTCCCTGCCTCCCTGCCCCCAGCCGGCGCTGGCGCGCTGTTCGGGCTGCTGCCGTTTTCAGCCCTGCCCCCTGCTTCTTGGAAGTGTTTTTTTCTCTTTGCCATTTTACGCTAAACTCCTGCTCTGCTGCCTTGCGCAGCTTTCCTATTTATTGCCCTGTTTTGCCTGGGGCCTTAAGACAGCCATTTCCCAAGCACTTTTGCAAGGTGCTTGATGTCGATTGGCTTTGCCACATGGTCATTCATCCCAGTATGTATCGCTTTCTGGACATCCTCGGAAAAGGCGTTTGCCGTCATTGCCACAATGGGGATGCCAGCAGAATCCTCCCGCCCGCTGCTTCGGATTTCCCTTGCCGCCGTATAGCCGTCCATGACAGGCATCTGGATATCCATGAAAATAATGTCAAAATACCCCGGTTCCTGCCCCAGATACGCTTCTACGGCTTCTTTCCCATTATGGGCAAAGCCAGCCTCCAGTTCAAACATTTTTAAGATTTCCATTGCAATTTCAATATTCAGCTCATTGTCCTCCACCAGAAGCGCCCGTTTCCCCGGGAACACAGAGGGTTCCTGCTTTTCTTCCTTGGCCTCTGCCTGCCCTGCGCCATCCTGCAGGGATAAAAAGAGGGTGATGGTAAATTTGGAGCCTTTGTTCAGCTGGCTCTCCACTTGGATGTCCCCCTGCATGAGCTGGATTAAGTTGTGGGTTATGGGCATCCCAAGGCCTGTGCCCTCCATGCTCTCCACACGTGGGTCCCCGGAACGCTCAAAGGGCTCAAAGAGCTTCTGCTGGAATTCCTCTGACATGCCAAACCCGTTATCCTCTATGATAAACCGGTAATACCCGTAATTCTGGTGCAGGGATGGCAGTTCTTCTGCTTGGAAGGTAACTTTCCCGCCTTTCTGGGTATATTTCACCGCATTGCCAAGGATGTTCTGGAACACTTTCCGGAGGCTTAAGCTGTCCCCTATGACCTTCCGGTGCTGGATGCCTGACAGCTCCAAGGTAAGCTGCTGCTCTTTTTCTTCGGCCTTGGGCCTTAATATTTCTGTGACTTCTTCCGCCAGCTCTGCCAAGTCAAACCCTTCCATGGCAAGGTCGATTTTCCCGCTTTCAATCCGGCTCATGTCCAGCACCTCATTGACTAAGCTCGTCAGATGGCTACTTGCGATGGTAATCTTGTTCAGGCAGTCTGCTACCCGCTCCCTGTCCCCAATATTTGCTTCTGCAATGGAGGCCATCCCCACAATGGCGTTCATAGGGGTGCGGATGTCATGGCTCATTTTGCTTAAAAAATCGCTTTTTGCCCGGTTCGCCTGCTCTGCGGACTCAAAGGCCCGTTCCAGTTCTTCCTTATTCTTGGCTTCAGACCGGACTTGGTGCTCAATGTCCCGGATGCAGACAAAGAGCTTGGTGTGCTCTTCATTAAAATAACGGATGGTGCACTGCTTATGGCGTTTCCCAAATTCCGCCCCGCTCTTGAAATAGTAGCGCACGGAATCCCCATTCTGCTTAAGCTGGCTTAATATGGACTCCAAGCTAAGCTCCTTTTGGTATTTCTCCCGGTCCCCCTCCCACAGAAACAGGTCGATAAAGCGCATTTTCACTTCCTCAAAATCCCCTTGGCTAATCAGCCTTTTGGGGTTGATATGCCTTGCAACCTTCACGTCCGTGCTGCCGCTTTCCACGTCAATGATGCCGATGCCGTCATATTCCGTATCTACCGTAAATTTATAGATGGACTGGTAACGCTCATTTTCCCGCTCTATTTCCCGCTGCCTTGTGAGGTCCTCAATAATCCCTACTGCAAATACAGTATTCCCCCATTCATCAAAATTCACGCTGGAAATGCTGCATTTGCACCAAAATTTCCCCTGTTTGGAGCCGTAGTAAAAGCAACTGTTTTTCCCGCCTTTTTGGATATACTCGTGGACGCTTAGGAACATGCCGTAATACTCCTTGTCCACCAAGTCATTTGCAAAATCATGCCACACGTCCAAGTACTCTTCCTTGCAGCCATAATAGTAGGCCGTTTTCTCCGGCAGGACCACCCGGCCTTCCTTGGGGTAATAAAAATATTCCAGAATATTCGTGTTTTTTAAGGACATCCGCAGGATTTCCATATTCCCTTTGTAACGGTTCTTCAAGTATTCCTGATATTCCTTTTCCTGCCTTTTCACCTCGTCAATGTCCTGCACCGCAATCAAGGCCCGCCGGTTCTTAGAAAGCTTCGGCATGAAATAGCAGGTAATGCTGACCCAATGGTATTTCCCTTTGATATTCCTGCAGTATTCCCAAATCAGCTTTTCCTTGCCCTTCTCCATCTGGGATTTCAGCCCTTCTAAGGTGATTTCCCTGCGCATTTCCTCCTGCTGCCCCGGATGGTAAAACCGCACCATGTCCCTGAGGGCTTTTTCCCGCTGCCCTTCCCTGTAAGGTTCCGTAAACACCGGCTCCATCTCCGGGAGCAGGTGGATGGGGTAGGTTTTTCCGGTATCCATTTCCAGTATCATGACGGAAAGGTACAAATCCTTGAGGGAAAGGAGCATGGTTTCCTGAAAGCCCCGCAGCTTTTCCGTTTCTTTCTGCAAGGAAACAATTTCGGAAATATCCTGATGGTATCCATGGAACCGGAGCCCCTTTGTATAATCCATATCCCGGGTCCCTCCGCAGCGGACGTAGGTTTTCCCTTTTATTGGGTGGTACCAAGGATAGCTGATTTCCCCATGCTGGCCTGCAGCCATGGTCTGCACTGCTCCCTCCACCAGCCCAAGGGATCCTTCCCCAATCCGGCTGTGCCAATGATTGTAACACTCTTGCGGCGTTGGGGTTTCCTCAAGC
This sequence comes from uncultured Lachnospiraceae bacterium, assembly GCA_910580195.1. Taxonomy (GTDB): domain Bacteria; phylum Bacillota; class Clostridia; order Lachnospirales; family Lachnospiraceae; genus Petralouisia. The sequence goes on along the minus strand of CAJTWA010000020.1, from coordinate 52,170 downwards.
CCTAACAGTTCCAGCATGGCCCTGTCTGCATACATGCGCCCCGGCTCCCCCTCATCCATTTCAATCTGCCACAGCCCAATCTTTGCGTCATAGAGAATTGGACCCATTTTTACATTTTCATCAAACATCCCATTTTCCATATTTTTTCCTCGCACCAATTTTGCCGCGCCTTATTTTACGCGCAGTATTTTCCTATGGTCCGGATTCCCATAATCCTTCCCATACCCATCGTCTTGGTATAATTCGTACTCGGCAGCCCCGTCTGCAAAGTGCAGGAGCTTCAGTTCCTTCCCCTGCAGTTCTTCCATATGCTGCCCCGGCTCTGTGTAGGGCACGATTTTCCCGGGGCGGATGAAGAATACAACCTCGTCCAATGGGATTTCTATGTAATAATGGCCTTGCTCCAGCACCTCTGTTTCAATCTCTTCCATGCTCTTTAGCCGTACCAGCTTCATGGGCTCCGGCAGGTACACATACCGGCCTGATGCATTTTGCGTATAAACCGGCGCAATCATCATGCTTTCCCCAAGGATGAGCTGGTCCTCCACTTCCTTGGCATGGCTGTCCTCCGGGTACACAAAGGCCAGCGGCAGGAACATCATCTTATCCTCCAAAGCGGCCTTCATAAATTCGCTGTAAAGGTAAGGCATTAGGCCGTAGCGTATGCCAATCAGGTTCCGGAAGGTTTCCGTCTGGGTAAATTTGTAACATTCCTGCTCCCTTGTCCCCAGCGCGGCATGGTTGCGCATCAGGGGCGTGAAAATCCCAAGCGCCATCCAGCGCAGCAGCAAATCTTCCGTCACGTCGTCGCCGAACCCGCCTAAATCTGCCCCTGTGTAGAGGAACCCGCACATATTCAGGGAGGGGAGCATTTTCAGGTTCAAAAGCAGGTGGGACCACCAAGACCGGTTATCCCCCATCCAAATGCCGCCGTAGCGGTGCATCCCAATATAGGATGACCGGGAAAACATCAGGATGCGCTTTTCTGGCTCCAATTCCTCAAAAGCCTCCCCGGCTGCCCTTGTCATGCCATACCCATACAAGTTGTGCACCTTACTATGGCACACGGTTTCCCCATCCATATTGTGGTAAAAGCTGCTGTAATCCTTGGGGTTATTGGCAAGCCCATTGACTAAATCTTTAAATGCAAATACTTCCCACATGTCCATATTGTCATTTTTGATGCCCTTGATTTCCTTCATTACTTGGTTCAAATTTTTCTCGGAATAGAAGATGGCAGGCTCGTTCATATCGTTCCAGAACCCTTCAATCCCTTGGTCCAGAAGATATTTGTATTTGCTGCCGAACCATTTCCTTGCATCCTTGTTCAGCACGTCCGGGAAATGGACCTTGCCCGGCCATACGGCGCCTACAAATTCTTTCCCTTCCTTGTCCTTGCAGAAATACCCTTTTTCAAGGCCTTCCTCGTAAACCTCATAGCCTTCCTCTATCTTCACCCCTGCGTCAATGATGGGCACCAAATGGATGTGCTCCTGCTCCATCTCCTTGACAAATTGGGGGAAATCCGGGAACCGCCCTTCATCTATTGTAAAATCCTTAAACCGTTCCATGTAGTCAATATCCATGTACACACTGTCCAATGGGATCCCTTGCTCCCTATATCCCCTGACAACGGCGCGGATATCCTCTGCGCTCTTGTAGCCCCAGCGGCTCTGCCCAAACCCAAACGCCCACTTTGGCGGGATATAGCTTCTGCCTACCATGTTCCGGAAAGCCGTGACAATCTCAAGGATGCTGTCCCCTTCCAGCAGGTAGAAATCCAAATTCCAGTCTTCTGGCGTAATACGTAGCTCGTCCATCCTCGTATAGCCCATGTCCAGCGTAAGTTTCCCGGGATAATCTACAAATATGCCGAAGGTATGCGCCCCGTCTACGACAAAAAAGTTATGGGCGCCGTACAGGGAGCGTTTGCCTTCCGTATGGGCGGGGTCGTCGGTGCAGTTGCTTTCATAAACCCAGCCCCGCTTATTGATTCCCCTGACATGTTCCCCTAGCCCATAAATCCTGTCCTCGGTTCCCATCTGGTAACACAGGTAATCCATCTGGACCATCGTTTCTTGGGAGTCCCCGTCGGATTCCAGCGCGATGCCCTGCACACGGGTAAAATAGGGGAACTCTCCTTTTTCTTTTGGGATTTCTTGTACTGCTGCTTCTGTATTGATGGGGTTTCCAATTGAAAATCTGCGTATTCTCCTCATACTTCATACTCCTTTTTGGTGAACTGGTTGTGGTTTGGATTTTATTATTCTAACATATTTTTTGGGAGATTTCTCCTGTATTTTGACATTTTTTTGAAAATGGTAAAAAGAGAAGGGGGGAGGCAAATTTTTGGGGGATTTTAGAGGGGGGAGGGAGGATTGGCGGTGGGAGGCAAATCAGGGGGAGGGGTTAGGCAATCAGGGGGTGTATCATCTGGTGCTTGGTTGGGGGCGGACGGCAAATCAGGGGGTGTATCATCTGGTGCTTGGTTGGGGCGCACGGCAAATCAGGGGGTGTATCATCTGGTGCTTGGTTGGGGGCGGACGGCAAATCAGGGCGGCCCTTCCTCACACAAACTGGGCAACGTTCCGGCGAACTAACTGCTAACTCCGACTAAGGAACTCAGGAAAGCCTTCGTTCCTAAGTCTGCGTAAGCAGTGGATTTCGCCTCCACTAAAAGCGCCCATGAACCGTTTGCTTAGAGGAAGGGCCGCCCTGATTTGCCTGGGTACTGGGGGAGCTTCACGTACTTTATGCGGAAAACCCCATGTTGTGTGCTGGGGAACCTCACGTACTTTATGCGGAAAACCCCATGTTGTGTGCTGGGGAAAACTTCACATACTTTATGCAGAAAACCCATGTTGTGTACTGGGGAGGCCTCATGCACTTTATGCGGAAAGCCCCATGTTGTGTGCTGGGGAACCTCACGTACTGTATCGGGGAAGCCCCATGCTGTGTACTGGGGGAACCCCACGTACTATACCGGGAAAACCCACATGCTGTATACTGGGAAACCCCTTGTTTGGTATGTGGAAAACGAGGTTGCTTCTCCTTGCATAACGTACATCTGTTTGGCGTGAACTCTTTTATGGTACATGGAAAATGGGGTTGCTTCTCCTCCGCTTGGCTTATGTTAGAGGTGTTATTTTTCCTGCTGCAAGTAACTAATAATTTTGGGAAATTTTCTCCACATTCCTGATACTGATATCCAGCCGTTCTGGTAATCCACCTTCAGCTGCCAACACAAGAGGTTTTGGGTAAGCCTTCCTTTGGCTGCCTACACACAGCAATTCTAGGTAAACCCGCCTTCGGCTGCCTATACGCAACAAACCTTAGCGTATCTTCTCTGGGTTGCCTGTTAATGACAGCCTTGGGCATACCTCCTCCCGGGTTGCCTGTCAACAGCAGCCCTTGGCATACCTCCTCCCGGGTTGCCTGTCAATGACAGCCTTGGGCATACTTTCTCAGGGTTGCCTATAACCAGCAGTTCTGGGCAGGAACCTGTCCCCTGCAAACAATTCAGGGACGCCCTTAATGGAGGTGAAATCCACTGCTTACACAGACTTAGGAAGGAGGGCGCTCCCGACTTCCTTAGTCGGAGTTAGCAGTTAGTTCACCGGAATGTTGTCCCGTTTGCAGGGGACAGGTTCCTGCCCAGAACTGCGTCCCCATCTCCCAACCTCCCAGAACCATCCCATCCCACCCCAAAAAAGCACCCACCCCTTATTCCTCCAGAACCATCCCCCCTAGGCTCCCCCTTCTAAATCTGCGTCACCACAAAAATATCATATATCGCCCGTATCGCCTCCTCAAAATCACTATTCTGCACCCCAATAATAATATTAAGCTCACTAGACCCTTGGTCTATCATCTTCACATTCACATTCACATGCGCCAGCGCCGAGAAAATCCTCCCCGCCGTCCCCCGCGTAGACCGCATCCCCCGGCCCACCACTGCAATCAATGCAAGGTTCCCTTCCAAGTCAATGCTGTCCGGCTTTGCATAGCGGTGGATGGCAGACAGCACCTGCTGCTCTTTCCCCTCAAATTCCTCCTGATGCACGAACACCGTCATGGTATCTATGCCAGAAGGCACATGCTCAAAGGAAATCCCATGCTCCTCAAAAGCAGCAAGGACCTTCCTGCCAAACCCCACTTCGGAGTTCATCATATCTTTCTCAATATTGACTGCCACAAACCCCTTCTTCCCCGCAATCCCCGTAATCGTGTAGTCCGGCTGCCGGCAGGTGCTCTCCACAATCAAAGTCCCCTCGTCCTCCGGGGCGTTGGTGTTGCGGATGTTAATGGGAATCCCTTCCTTGCGCACCGGGAATACGGCATCTTCGTGGAGGACCGTAGCCCCCATGTAGGACAGCTCCCGCAGCTCCCGGTAGGTAATCACCTTAATCACTTCCGGCTTATCAATAATCCTAGGGTCTGCAATGAGGAACCCGGAAACGTCCGTCCAGTTCTCATAGATATCCGCCCGGACCGCCTTTGCCACGATAGAGCCGGTAATGTCGGATCCCCCCCTGGAAAAGGTCTTCACCGTGCCGTCCTCCTTTGCCCCATAAAACCCGGGGATGACTGCATATTCACACTCCTTCAGGCGCCCGGCCAAAATCTTGTCGGTAGTGTCCGCGTCAAATTCCCCTTCGCTGTTAAACCGGATGACTTCCGCTGCGTCTATAAATGCAAACCCCAAATAATGGGCCATAATAATCCCGTTTAAATATTCCCCCCGGGAGGCTGCATAATCCGCCCCTGCCTTTTTCTGGAAATTCTCCGCAATGGCCTCGAACTCTTTGTTCAGGGAGAAATTCAGGTTCAGCCCTTTGATAATGGCGTCATACCGCTCCCGGATTTTCTTTAACAGCGGCGTAAAGTTCTCTTCCGCTTCTGCCAAGGCATAGCACTGGTACAGCATGTCCGTCACCTTGGTATCCTTTGCATTGCGCTTCCCCGGCGCGCTGGGCACCACGTACCGGCGCCCCTGGTCCTCCTGTATGATTTTTGCAACCTTGGCAAACTGCCCTGCATTTGCAAGGGAACTGCCGCCAAATTTTACTACTTTTACCATATCCCTGCTCCTTTGGATTTTCTATTTGTACCTATTTCTGAATCAGGCTGTATTTTACCACAAAAAAGATGGTATGGGAACTGATTTTTCAAATTTTTATCAGGCATCACAGAAAGGGCTAACCATGGGCTGTAAAAAATTTCCAAATTGGGATGGAAAACTATTTTAGAATTTACTTGAAATAGCCGAAAATATATGTTATTGTATTTTTAAGGAAATTAATGCAGAATCCTGCCGGATTTTTCACGGGACGGCAGCTTTTGGACAATTACAACCGCATAACCCGCAGCATACGAACAATCCTGCCACTCGCTTGGCAGTATTTTTTTGAGGAAAAATATATGAAAATCGCAATCTGTGACGACAGCATCAAGGACATGGCAGCAATCGAAAGCCTGCTGGGCAGCTACTGCAAGCAATACCCCCAAGCAGGTTTTGAAGTGGAAAAATTTACAGACCCTGCCCAATTATCCGGCCAGATCCAGAAGGAACAACTGGCCGATATTTATATTCTGGACATCCTCATGTCCGGGACTAATGGCATTGACATCGGCAGCCAAATCCAAAATTCCGGCACCGGCGCGGCCATTATTTTTATTACCTCATCCGACGACTTTGCCTTGGACGCTTACAACCTCCATGCCGTAAGGTACCTCTTAAAGCCCGTCAAGGAAGATAAGTTTTTTGAAGCGCTGGATTATGCCCGTTCTTTCCGGGAACAGAAAAAAGGGCCGGTATACCTCGTCAAGACCAAGCATGGCCTGATAAGCGTCCCCTGCGCTAAGATAGAATATATTGAAAACAGTTCCCGGATGTTAAATATCCACCTGACGGACGGGGCGGAAATCACCAGCATCTTTATCCGGAAATCCTTTGACGCGGAAATTAAGGGCTTGCTGGGGGAAAGCAATTTCCTCCAGGTCCACAAGTCCTTCCTTGTCAACTTAAACTATATCAAACGGCTGGATGGGAACAGCATCACCATGGACAGCGGCGCAGACATCCCCATCAGCAAAAAGAACACCACAACCGTAAAGAGGCAGTACCTGCATTTTATCTCCGAGCAGTACAAATGAGGGAAAGACATGGATTATTTTGACAATATCTCCTATACCATAAGCCATATATTTTTAATGACGTTCCTGTACTTGTTCATCAGCCACCGGTACTCTAAGGCAGCGACGAAGCTCATATGCTTTTCCACCTTCCTCTTCCTGGGCGCCACTGACATCATAAAATTAAACATATTCCCAGACAGCGGCCTCTGCTACGTAATAGTCACGATTGTGCAGATTATTGCAACCCAGTCCACAGGCATCCTGATTTCCAAAAAAAGGAACAGCAAGGTCTTGTTCATTGGGCTGAGCGCTTCTAATTATACAATTATAGGGAGCATTATTTCCCCTATCCTCCTTATCACTACAAAGAGCTACGCCATCGCCCTGCTTGGAAACTGCATCATGCACATAGCCATCCTTTTCCTGTTAAAGAAAGGGCTGCGGAACATATGGATTAAGCAGTATGAAAATGAGTATACGGCCGGTAGCTGGGAATTGTGCCTGATCCCCGTCTTTTTTTACTGCAGTTTTACGTTTATTGTTTCGTTCCCTTATACCCTGTACGACAACCCCCATAACATCCTTGGCGTCCTCTTCCTGATGCTTACCATGTGCGTGTCCTATGTAGTGGTGCTGCGGTATATTGAGAGCGATTCCAAGCAGAAAGATGTCCACCACAAAAATGCCCTTTTTGAAACTTACATCAAGGGCTTGGAAAACCAATATTACCTTGTGGTGCAGTCTGAGCAGAAATTAAGGATCCTGCGCCATGACATGCGGCATTACGCCAACATGATACTCCTTTTGCTCAGCCAAGGGGAATATGGGGAAATCGGCAGGATTATGTCCCATATCAACGATGTTGTGGATGAAAATAAAATAAAGAAATACAGCTCTAACATAATTGTCAATACGATTGTTTCAGAAATGATGGAACGGGCAGAATCTTTCGGCATCCACGTAGATTTGGACATCCAAGTGTCCGAGGAGCTTCCCGTCAACCACTACGAGCTGGCTGCAGTCCTCGCAAACCTGTTTGAAAATGCCATTATCTGCGTAAAAGGCTACGAACAGGGGCGGCGCCGCATCAAGGCCAATATCCGCTGCAACAGCAGCCGCCTGTTCATCCAGATGAAAAATGAATGTAGGGAAGAGCCTGCCTTTGACTCCCAGACAGGCCTTCCCAAAAGCAGCAAAGGCGCAGGCCACGGGCTTGGCATGAAGAGCATCCAAGCCTTTTCCGATAAAATCGGCGGCACCATTGACTGTTTCTGTGAAAACGGCACGTTCCTGATTACGCTCTTTGCTAAATTTTAATGGATTACTCAATGGGCTTTAGGTAAAATCCCCCATAGAAATCCTCGGATTTAAAGGTATTGATGACTACATGGGGGTCGGCCCTGCGCATCAGCTTGGCAATGTCCTGTATTTCATAGCTGGACACCACCGTGTGCAGGAGGCTTACTTCCTTGCCGCTGTAGCCGCCAATCCCGTCCACCCGGGAAACCCCATGCCGGTATTCTGCCACATAAGCCTTGATGACTTCGTCCGCCTTCGTCGTCGTCACCTGCATCGTCATCCGCTCATACCTGTGGTAGAAGGAGTCAATGGTCTTTGTGGAAATAAACTGGAACAGGATGGAATACCCCGCATATTCCCAGCCAAACATAAACCCGAATATGGTAATCAGGGATGCATTGAACACAAAGACATAGCTCCAGATGGATTTCCCCTTCTTATTGGAAATGTATAAGGCCACAAAGTCCACGCCCCCGGTAGAGGCATTTCCCTTCAGGGCAATCACCGTCATAATGCCGTACAAGAACCCGCCGAAAATCACGTTCAGCAGGATGTCGTCAAACAGCGGCCCAAAGTCCAGCACCCGCAGGAACAGGCTGGCAAAAAATACCTGCAGCAGCGAAAAGAAGGTAAACCGCTTACTAATGCTTTTGCTGCACAAAATAGCTACCGGGATATTCAAGGCCAGCATCCCTAATGATACGGAAAAAGAAAACCCAAAAAAGGTAGAGGTTATCTTTTCCAGCAAAATTGCCACCCCGGTAAACCCGCTGGAAAGCAGGTTAATGGGGACCATAAAAATCTGCATGACTGCCGCCTGCATAAATCCTGCAAACAGCACGCTTGCAAATGTGTACGCAAAACGCACCTTATCGTTATTCCTTAACTGTTGGAAATTCATAATGCATCAACCAGCTTCTTCACTAAATTTTCATCTACCGCCTCATAATCTTTCTGGTGGGGCGGCGCTGCATAGGCATAGGTCACTTCCGGCCCTTCCGTGGTCGGGTCAGGCACCCAGCCCCGGCAGGAACTGTGGACTTGGCAGATCCCTGTCGTTTCCATTAATTCCTTTGCGTTCCCTGCGTTGACTCCGCTGCCAGCCAAAATCTCAATTCTTTCCCCATAAGTTTCCTGAAGCTTTTTCAGCAGCTCCCTTCCTTCCATGGCTTTTTCTTTCCCGCCGCTGGTAAGGACGCGGCCAATGCCAAGGCCAATCAATTTTTCCATGGTCCCCATGGGGTCTTTGACACAGTCGAATGCCCGGTGGAACACGGCCTCCCCATGGTGTTCCTTGATGATTGCCGCCATTTCTTTCGTCTGGCTTTCCTCCAGTTCCCCATTCCTGTCAAGGCAGCCAAATGCAATGCCGTCTGCGCCGTTTTCCAAAAGGAGCTTTGCATCTTCCTTCATCACGGCAAAGTCTGCCTCGCTGTAGCAGAACCCAGCCCCCCTCGGCCTTACCATTGCAATGATTTTTAAATCCGTATCCTGCTTTGCCAGCTTGAGGGTGCCCAAGGAGGGGGTCAGCCCTCCCAAGTACAGGGCGCTGTTTAATTCAATGCGCTTTGCCCCGCCCCGGTACGCTGCAAGGGCGTCCTCATAGCCTCCGCAGCAGATCTCTACCATCTTTTCCATATGTCCTCCATTTCCTTAGCGGATTACAAGCCCGAACGCGTGGGCTGGGCGGATGCAGTCTAAGATTAGCTGCTCGCCTTCATCCACATGCCCTACATAATTATAATCGTCTGTCGCCTTAATTTCATCCAGCACAACCATCAATTCCGCAGCATAGTGCTTTAAATTGTCATTGACAATAATGACGTCGCCTTTCGTAAACACATCCTTCTGGTTGCTGCGGGGCGCGATGGCCTGATCTTTATATTTCATCCGCGGGAAACTGGAGCGGACAACCAGCTCATTGGAGTCGTCCCGGGACGCATGGAACCCGCAGGTAATAATTTCCCGTTCAATATCGGAAATCCCTTCCTCTGCGTCCACTTTCATGATTGGCTTGCTCAAATCTGTTTCCGCCATGGCCTTTAACTCTTCCTCGCTGGCAAATGCGTTGCCTACCATGAAGTCATCGCAGAAGCCCAAAGCATTTAAATGGCGCAGCTGCAGGTCAATAGGCAGGTCCCGGTGGATTTCCAAGGTGGGCAGGCCTTCATAAACCTCCCAAGGGCCGTGGGTATCCTTTTCCCTGCTGGTGACAAAGGCGGCGTTGGTAAAGCCCAGCGGCTGGTAGCGGCTGTTCAGCTCCTTAAACCGTGCCAAGCCCATGCCCGTATTCCTCTGGGGGTAGAAATTGCTGCAAATGCACATATTGCCCCGGTCTGCCCCTTTTTCCACCATCATGTCCAAAGCCATGGTGCAGGAGGCATTGTATTCAATCATAATCCCGTACGTGTTCCTTGTAATCTGGATGTCCTCCAGTTCCCCGAAATGGCCGTCCAGGCGGATGATATCCACGCCCATCTGTGCGAAGACGGACAGGTCAAAGGGAGTCGCCCCAAGCCTCTGGAATACTTCCGGGTTGGTGTCCACGGATACGGCCAGGCCGTTTTCATGGGCAACCTTGCAGAATTCTGTAAATTCTTCCACAATTTTCTCCTTGCTTTCCTTCACGGACAGCAGGCAGGTAAATACCCGCTGGAACCCATACTTGCCTGCCAGCTTCATATAATCATAACACGCCTCTTTCGGCGCATGTTCTGGATAAACTGATATCCCAAGTCTTTTCATCTTATTCTCTCCTATCCTGCAGCCGCTGCTGCCTGTTACAGCCCCTGCATCAGTTCATAAAATGCATAAGCGTAAATCTGTGCATTTTTTTCAATGTCGCAAATCCGCATCCATTCATCCGGCATATGGCCGATTCCCTTCTGCCCTTTAAAGCTGGGGCCGAAGGGCACAATGTTCCTTACCACTTTGGCATAGCTGCCCCCGGTAGTAGTCACTGCGCTGCCGTCCTCTCCCATGATTTCCTCATATACATGCTCCAAGGTCTTTACCAGATAGGTGTCTTTCTCAAAGAATACCGGGTCTAGGTTCGAATCCAAGGAAACGGACATATGGGGCTTGCAGAGCTTTTCCAAGGATTCCTTCAGGGTGTCTAGGGAATACGAAGCCGGGTAGCTGGAAACCAGCGTCATGCCGCAGGTATCCCCTTCTTCGAAGAGCTCTACCTTCCGCACTTGGTTCTTCCCAAATTCCTCGTCTGAATAGTCCACCCCAAGGCTTGCGGACAAGTCATTCTGGTTTAAAATATACTCGTTCAGGAAGGCAAACAGTTCCCCAATCTCTGCTTTTGGCAGGGAATAGCGGTATGCGGCCCTTCCCCGCTCTGCATAAATGACAGGGTACTTGCAGTCTGGCGTCCAGCCCAGCTTGGGGAATTTGTGGTCCTTAAAATACCATTTCATGTCCTCCATCCCTGTTTCCTCATTGGTTCCGAAGATAATCTTCACTTTGATGGGGAATTCATAGCCCAAATCCACCAAGGCCTTTAAGGCATACAGGCAGCAGAACATGGGCCCTTTGTTGTCTAGGACGCCCCTTGCATACAGGGTGCCGTCTTTTTCCGTGCATACGAAGGGATCTGTTTTCCACACGCCGTTGACGTCCACCACGTCCAGATGCCCCACGCAGGCAAGGTAGTCCTCCGTATCGGGGCCCCATGATACAATCCCTACCTGATTGCCTACGTTCTCTGTTTCAAACCCCATGCCCCCGGCAATTTCCAAGGCCTTATTTAAGCAGTCTGTGACGCGTTTCCCAAAGGGATGCCCTGGCGCTGCTTCATCCTGCCGGGAATCCATGTTGCAGATTGCCTTAATATCTTCCACAAGGGAGGGGAGCAGCTCCCCCACCTTGCCTATAATTTTCTCTTTCATATTTGCCACCATTCCTTTTTACTCTTCTACCGGGGCCATCCGCACGCGCATGTATTCCTCCAGCCATTCCTTGTCTGCTTCTTTGAAGGTGCAATGGCCGTCCTCTTCCCTTGTCACCAGATACACAATCGGCTCCTGTTCTTCTGTGGCAACACTAAAGGAAAAACCGCCGATATTCGTGGCGCAGCCGAAATTCCCTTTGCAGTCCATGGCAACTACGGATAAATCCCCTGCGCCGCCATGCTTTGCTTTCAGCTTCTTATCTAAATCATCCACTGCCTTCTCACAGGCATCCTGCGGGGAAAGCCCTTCCCCCATCAGGCGGACAATTTCATAGGAAATGCAGCCCTTCATCAGATCTTCCCCAAGGCCTGTGGCTGTCGCGCCGCCTACCTCGGAATCTGCGTAAAAGCCAGATCCAACTACAGGGGAATCCCCTACCCGGCCGCTGCGCTTCATGAAAAGGCCGCTGGTGCTGGTAGCTGCCGTCACTGTCCCGGACTTATCAAGGCAGACCATCCCTACGGTGTCGTGGCCGTCGTAAGGCTTTAATTCCTTGTCCAGCTCTTTTTTCCGTTTGCGGTAGAAGGCTTTTGCACGGTCGGTCAGCATTTCCTTTTCCTCAAATCCCATTTCACGGGCATACTTTTCTGCGCCTGCCCCTACCAAGACATTATTTACTTTTTCTTCGCTCAGCTTCTTCGCAATGCTGATGGGGTTGGCAAAATCCTTGATGGCCCCGATGGCCCCTACCGCCATGGTATCCCCATCCATGTACCCAGCGTCCAGTTCTACAACCTGCTCTTCATTGGGCAGGCCGCCGTAGCCTACGGATTTGTAATAGGGGAAATCCTCCACTGCCTTGATTGCAGTTTCAATGGCCTTGCCGGACACTTCCCCTTCCTTTAACATTTTCTCTGCCAGCTCAATGCCTTCCTTCGCCATCCTCCAAGTTGCTATAATTCCATACATTCGTATCGCCCTCCACTCTGCAAAAGCCATGCAGCCGCCCTTGCGCCGCGCCCTGCCTGTTCCCAAATCCCGGCACAGCCCTAAGGCCGCCTACCCTGCGCTGGCTTTTACGATTTATAATAAATTTTCAAATACCTCTGTATCCATATCTTTTGCAAGCGCACAAATCAGGCGGATGCAGGCTTCTACGTCCCCTGTGTGTATCATGCTGTGGTTCGTATGCATATACCGGATGGGGATGGACAGGGTCATATTAATCACGCCGTCAAAAGCCTTGTGGATATTCCCTGAATCGGTCCCGCCCTTGTTAAATACTGCATACTGGTAATCAATGTCCTGTTCCTTGCAGACCCCTTCCACATACTTCACCAATTTCCTCGGCGCAATGGAGTTGGAGTCTATCATGGAAAGCACTACGCCTTTCCCCAAGGAGCAGATATTATGGTTGGCCGGCGTGTCCCCTGCCAGCGTCGTGTCAATGGCAAAGGCAATGTCCGGGTGCACCCATTCCACCGCCGTCCTTGCCCCCCGAAGCCCCGGCTCTTCCTGCACGGTATTGGCAAAGTACAGGGGTGTATGGCTTTCCTCCTTCAGCTGCTTTGCCACTTCCACCATAATGTAGCTGCCAATCCTGTCGTCAAAAGCCTTGCAGGACACAAATTTAGGGTTCTGCATCACCTCAAAATGGGTCCAGGGGGCTACCATGTCCCCCACGGCAATCCCTAGGGCAAGCACCTCATCCCGGCCTTCTGCCCCTAAATCCAAATAGGCGTCCTCTATGGGGACTGTCTTATTGCGTACCTCTGCCGGCAGCCCATGGGTCGCCATGCTGCCCATCAATGCCGGGTATTTTTTGCCGTCCTTTGTGACAACCATGAACCACTGGCCTAGGATAAGGTGGCTCCACCAGCTCCCGATTGGGCGCACTTTCAAGAAGCCATTTTCATCTATCTCTTCTACCATGAAGCCCACTTCGTCCATATGGGCTGCAACCATCATTTTCGGCCCCTGCTGCCCTTGGCATTTTTCTGCAATGACGCTGCCAAGGCCGTCTTTTTTGCAGGAAAGCCCAAGGCTTTGGTACTCTTCCTCCAGAATCCTGCCGATTTCCTGCTCAAAAGAGGAAATGCCGGCAGCGCCGCATATCCGTTCTAATTTTACCAAATTAATCATTTCTGTCACCCATCCCAAACTCTGCAATTTTTCCGGAACCTAAGGTTTGCAGGTAAGCAGCCAGCGCATCCACAAGGGCGTCCACGTCGCTTGCCTTGCAAATCTCATTGGCGCTCCCCAGATGGTCCACGGCAATGCCCATGCTGATGGCTGGGGTTCCCTTTAGGGTCTTGTGGATAAAGGAACCATCGTTGCCCATCAGGCCGAAATACGGCTTTGCCCCTGACTGTGCGGAAAAATCCTTAAGGAAGGCTTGGGAAGGCAGCATCTGGCGGTCGTAATAGCCTAAGATTACCTGATCCCCCAGCTGGATTTTCCGTTTTGCGGTGTCAAATGCCGTAAGGGCAATGGCTGCGTCCGGCCGTACCACATAAGTGGCCGTCTTGGTCCCCCGGTATCCGATGACAGACTGGGCAACGCCGCCTACTGCCAAATGGAAATCAAATTCCGCATCCTTCACACGCTCTAACAGTTCCAAAGTAACTTCGTTGAGTACCCGGGGGAATAATGCTTTTGCCATCACAGTCCCGCCCTGCTCTGCATACGGGGAAGCATAGCCTACCAAATCCCCCGGATGGATCTGCTCTTTTGCTTCTTCGCCGCTTAAGCCGCAGGTAATGAATAAATCATCTGCCCCCTTGATTTCGCAGGAATCCTCCAAGGCCTTCTTATCCATGCCAACCACGCCGTCAATATACGTATCCTCCCTTGTGAGGATGCGCACCCGCTGGTGTAGGAGGGAATTTAAGGCAACGCCTTCCAATGGGATAAAGGCCAAGGTCCCATCCTTCTTTACCTCTGAAACCATCAGGCCTACTTCATCTAACGGGGAGGCAACCATAAGGGTGGCAGCCTTCGGGTTCTTTGATTTCTTGATGCCAAAAACAGATCCTAGGCGGTCGTATTTTAACTCATCGCACAATGCGCCGTAACCATCCTTTAAAATGCGGGCTACCGGCTGTTCCCCGCTGCTGACCCCAAAGCTGTTACATAAGAGTTTTAATCTTTCCTTGTCCATACTTCTCCTTTTTAAAAAGCCGGGGATGCCAGAAGCAAAAACGTTGCGTTTGTCCCGGCACCACCAGCCCTCTTCATTCCTATTTAATAGCAGATACGTTCCTTAATGCTTTCCAGTTCGCTGGAGCCTTTGACTGTGGCGTCAATCAGGTCGCATAAGTCTGCAAAACTGTCGTTCAGCCCAGTCCCGCCTTTTTTCGGCATTTTTACAATTGGCGTCTTATCCTTGTAATCCGCAATCGTATCCCCATTTTCCACAGACATCATCGCGCAGGACTTAAAATCTGTCTTTTCTAAAATGTTAGCCGAAATCATGGCCGCCATTTTTGCATAATCGGGGAAATTAAAGCAGGGGCCGCATACGACGAAGTCCGGCTTTACCTTTTTCACCATTGCCGTCATCTTTGTTACGACCTCTTCCTGATTGTTCAGGAAATACTCATTGCCGCAGTAGAGGGTTGCCGCTACCTTGGCCCCAATTTTCTCAAAGTGGGATTCCATCATAAGCGCTGATCCAACGCCGCCTTTTACGGCTGTCAGCCCTACGTTTGGGTTGGATTTCCCGCCGGCTCCCGCCAGCCCTTGGTCAAAAATTAATACGATATTCATCATCCATCTCCTGTTCCAATTCAAGCCCGGCAACGCCCGGGCGCGCTTTTCCCCCGCGCGCCGGGGCACTGCACGGCTGCCTTATGTTACTGGCGTTTTAATCAAATTCCAAATCGTCAAAGGACAAATCATCAATGTCGTCTGTCTGCCCTTCCTTCTTCTTCTCATCGTCCATATACCGGGTGTCAAGCAGCTTGAAGAACGGATAATAAACAAGGACGTCTACCACAAGCTGTACGGCCTGGACAAGGGTTCCCATGATGGAACCTGTAACCAAGAAGCCCGAGAAGAAAATGGGGCAGGTCCATGGCAGCTGTACGCCCAAGGTAATGGGCATAATCCCTGAAACTGTAGCCAAGTACCCAATAATTGTATTGATCACCGGCACCAAGATAAACGGAATTGCCATCAATGGGTTCAGCACAATCGGAAGGCCGAAAATCAATGGTTCGTTAATGCCGAAAATCCCGGCTGGCAAGGACAGCTTGCCCAAGGTCTTCATACGGTTGGATTTCCCAAGGAATGCCATCATGATGACAAGGCCCAAGGTAGACCCGCCGCCTCCGAAGTTACAGAAGAAATCGGAGAAGCCTGCCGTAAAGATATTTGTCATTTCAAGTCCTGCCTGCGCTGCTTCATAGTTCTCCACTGTCAGCACCTTATGTATCGGGCTGAAAATGGTATTGGTAACGGCCGGGCCGTTGATGCCGAAGAACCAGAACAAGGTGGACAGGAACTGGTAAATAACCTCGAACCCTGACAGCCTGCCAAGCCCAACAAGGGGCGCCTGCAGTACTTTGTAAATAAAGTAATGGACATATTCAAAGGAGGTATGGTCAAAGATAATGCCTACCACAAAGAATATAGTCATTGCAATGGCAGAAGGAATCAGGGATGCAAAAGATTCCATAACTGCGGGCGGCACGCCGTCCGGCATTTTAATTACAAGCTTTTTCCTAATTGCCCATGCGTAAATCTCAACCGACAGGATAGCCGTTATCATGGCTAAGAACATCCCTGCCGTCCCTAAGAAGGTAAACTGGAACCCGCTGAAAGATGCAGCTTCTGTGGCCCCTTCTACTTCTACAAACGCTTTCTGGGGGGTGATAATCAAAAAGCACACCAGCGCTACTACCGCGCCGCCAATCCGGTTTTCAAGGCCTTTTTCCCTTGCATAGCAATACCCAATGCTCAATACGCCAAGGACAGCTACGCAGTCAAATGCGATGGCGGATACCCTTCCTAGGTACGCATCCCAGCCTTCCCCAAAGACGGAAGTCATCAGGTTTAAGAATCCTTCCAGCGGGAAGTTGGCAATCAAAAGGAAAATAGAACCCACAATGGTGATGGGGACTGTTACCAGAAAACCATCCCGGATAGCGGACAATACTTTGTTCTTGGACAGCGTATTCGCCACTGGCATCAAGAACTTTTCAAGTTTTTGCATCATAACTTACTTTCCTCTACTTTCCTTTGCTTTCTTTGTACATCTTCATTGCTTTTTTCAGCACCCGTTCCCCGTCCATGTTGCCGTAATCTGTGCTGTCAATCACCGCAACAAGATGGTCCTGCCCATAGCGTTCTGAAACTTTTTCATACAGATGCTTTACTTGGGGCCCCAAGAGAATGACTTCTGGGTTGAACTCATTGACAATATCCCCCATCTGTGAGTCTGAGAATGCCTTAATTTCAATCGGCAGTTTGTTTGCGTCCGCAGTCTTCTGCATTTTGCTTGCCAGAAGGCTGGTGGACATTCCTGCGTTGCAGAATAAATAAAATCTTTTCATGGTTTTTGGTCCTCCTTCCTACCTATTGGGTGATTTGGCCATACTTTTTAGCGTATGCCTTACTCCCCTGACTGTATAACCATAAAAAATAAGGTTATCTGTGTTATCAACGTTGGCGTCCCCGATATGATGGATATCCGCCCCGCACATTTTACACATTAAAGCAATCTTGCAAATGGTTTCTTTGCCTGCCCCTTCCTGTGAAGTCCCGATTGCCGTCATGGTAAGTGCCCCTATAGAATGTGCATAGGAAATCATTTCCCTGACAAACTGCTCGCTAATGCCCGGAACTGTCCCGGGGGCAGGTATGCAGATAACGTCTGCACCAGCTTCAGCAAATTGTTTTATCAATTCTTTGCTGATAATCTTTTCCCCCGCATCTTCTGGGCTTCCAGCAGCATGCATTTTCCCTGCCATCAATATAATTTCATCTCCGCAGGCTTCTTTGATTGATTTTAAGGAATTGATAATCTCCTTATTTGTCACGCCTGTGCCTGGGTTTCCTGTCAATAGAATATAATCCAAGCCAATTTTTACTGCCTGCTTAGCAGACCTGGCGCTTGCCTGGCGCCCTTGGGAAATTTTGTGGATTTCCCCCATTGTCTTGGCGCCTTCATCAACTGGTTCCAAATTCACGCCTATGAGCCTTCCCGTCAGTTTCTTGACTTCCCTGATAGCATTTTCTGCATTTTCAGCCACAACGGAAGGGATAGACGGATGAAAAACATCCAGCCAATTATACAAAATCATATCTGCCCCCAGGCAGCTTTTTAATTCTGCGTCGCTTACGTCCTCTAGGATAGGGCGGTCTGAAACCAATGTGGTTTCTGCACAGATAATCCTTCCCTCGCTTGCCCGGATACTTTCCAAAATCTCCTTTTTATCCATTTTCTTCAAATCTGAAGCAAAACAGTCCAATAGCCTTTTCATATTCCATCCTTACATAAAATCTTTATTTTTTGTACAGTTCTATTAACTCTGAAGCCAATAATTTAATCGTTTCTGCAGCCATTAGCTGGTCCTCTGCATGCATCAGCAGCAGGCAGACATCGGTTTTCTCGCCGCTTGCCTCCTTAGAAATCAGCCCTGCATGTTCCTTGTGCCCGTTGACATAACAGGCAGCCCCGTGCTTCATGGCTTCCTCGGCTTTGTCAAAATCGCCTTTTTTTGCGGCTTCTATAGCGGAGATGTAATCGCTCTTAGCCTCCCCTACCGCAGAGATAATCTTAAAACAGATCATTTCCATATCTTCCATTGCACCTAATACCTCCTTTTTATTTATGTTCCATACCATATCCATATGGTCTGTTACCTTATTCCCAGATATAGGCATGCCTTTCTGGCCTTCCGCCTTCTTTGCCGCATCCTAATCCGTGCATATCCCGGGCAATGCCCCTAACCTTCTTTTGCATCAGCTACCTTGCTTTTTGCCCAGATGTCATGGGCGGATTTCCCATCCCGGTAGGCGAGCCAACAGGAAACGAGGAATACCCCAAACAGCAGGAAATTCAATGCCCTTTTTGTTACCCCGAACGTCAGCATGGTTAGCATCTGTACGGCATACTGGCCGGTTAGCAAAAATGCCCCTTCCATCACCATCACCCCCAGAAGCTGCCTCACTGCGAGGCGCCCTGCCGGAAGAGGCTTGTTGTCCTCCCCGATGATGCGTATGTTCATCAGCCTTTTGCCAAGGGTCTGCCCCTTCCATACCCACATGGGTATGGCAAAGAAATAGATGGCGCCAAATAACAGCCCCAGCAACCCTGCAAGATATCCATAGGGCGCTTCAAACAAAGTCAGATCCGTGTTGATGGCCGCCTCCCCGGTGCGCATGTTCCACAGAAGCCCCACTGGGATTGCACTGAAGGCTGACCCTAAGTACCCGTCCAGCACATAGGCAAATCCCCGCCGGTTCCACGGCGCCGGTTCCGGTACAGGCACAACGTTTTTCTTTTTTTTCATATCCGCCTCTCTATTCAATCAAGCTTATAAAGTCTTTGGCCGTTTTTGCTTTCCGGACCTTAGACAGGAGCAATGTGTCGTCACAGATACTCCCAAACCAGTCAAAGAAAATTTTCAGGAGTTCCTTCTCATCCTCCCGGATTGCCAGAAACAGCACAAGGCAGACCTGATAATCCCCCCACTGGACCGGTTTTTTTAAGATAGCAATGCCCATGGTGGAATGGATTGCCAGATAGTGCAGCGCATGGGGGATGGCGTAGCCGTAGCTGAATGAAGTGTACGCCATTTTTTCCCGTTCAAAGGTGGATTCCTTGAAGCCTTCCTCCACCCGCCCGCCTTCGCACATCCGGTCGCACATATAGCTGATGACTTCCTCATAGGTGTCACATTCCAGATTGTAGTAATAATATTCCTCCAGAATCAGGCCTTTGATAAAGTTGTTAAACTCCGTCTTGCAATGCCGCCGGTCCAAGTCCGTGATTGCCTTAAAAATTTTATACTCATCGCTGGTATTCACAAACATGCTGATAATAATGGTCGGGATATCCAGCTCATGGCTTAGCGGTATCGTAGAAATAATCAGGTCTGGGCGCAGCCCCTCAATCACCGGCGCTTCGTAGTAGCCTAATACGGTGTCAATGACAATCCGCTCCCCAAAGCGTTCCAAGATTTTCTTGCTGCATGCCCCCGACATCACATTGCTGTTGGGCTGTATCAGCACCACATGGTAGTAATACTTGAGGTTCAGCCGGTCATAGGCCGCGCCCAAGTGGATAGCAAGGAAACCAATTTCGTCTTCCGAGATGGAAAACTTCGTGTATTCCTCCACAATGCGGCCAATGAATACGCTCATCTCGAACACTAGGGGGTAGGTCCTTTTGATCTCTGACAGGCAGACATTGGAGGCCACCGCCTTTAGCTGCATCCGCTCCAGCAGGTTCTGCAGGTGCAGCACCAGCCCATCCTTAAAAAGCATATCAGCCGCAAAATCAATGTCATACCGCTGCCGGACCATGCTGACAATTTTCAGCATCAGTTCCTCCGCCTGTACCAGATAGTCCTCCTTCTTATACCGCATGCGCCTTTGCCTGCCTAAGAGCAGGTTTGCAAATAAGACTACCTCATTCTCATTGATTTCAAAGGAAAAAACCCCTGTCACCCTTGTAAAAAACTCTGTGGCAATCTTATATTCCAGCGTGTCCTTAATCTCGCTGCTGCACCGGCTGGTTTCCACATAATTGCAGTCCATCATCCTCTGGATGGAAACGCCTACATGTATCATCATCATAGGGAACGTTTCTTCCCGTGCACGGTAATTGTGTTTCTGAAAGATTTCCTCCAGAATATTTTTCACTTTAATCAGGTCGAAATTTGGGAAAAGCTCATCAATCTTATTTAGGTTGATAAAGTTCCCTTTCGTTTCATTGGCAAGCAGGTCCTTGTACACGAAGCGTTTGCTTTCTTCACTCCCCTCTAGGTAAATATGGCTGCCTGTTTTCACCAGTTTGATGCCATCGTACTTCTCCAGCATTTCGTACACTTTCTTAATGTCATTCTTAATCGTAAATTCGCTGACATAAATGTCATACTGCAAATCGAAAATGTTCAGTTTCCGTTTGTTGAACAGCAGTTTTTCAATAATATACTTGCACCGTTCCTCGGAAGTCTGCGGGATATTCCCCTTGGGTTCCGGTTTGCTTTCCTCGGAAATCTCCCCGGTAATCCGGTAGCCATAGCGCACGCTGGATTCAATCAGGCCTTTATGTGCCTTCCCTAATTGCTCCATGTCGCTGCGGATTGTCCGGTCCGAAACGCTTAAGATGGTTGATAGCTCTTTCCCTGTAATCCAACCCTTTTTCTCTTTTAAAATTTCCAGAATTTTTTTCTGTCTCATTTGCATGGTTTTATTATACATAAGCTAAGTCATATTATTTCCTACATAATTTCCTAACTGTTAGGAAAAAGTACCTATCTTTTTTATTTAACATGTATAGTATTCCCCTGTTCCAGCTATTCTATTATGTTAAATATAACGAAATATGGATTTTTTTGGCAGAAAAACACCGTCATTTTTTTCTTTTTCCTAATGCCGCGGAAAACAGCAGGCCCCTGCATGTGGAACATGGGCCACCCGCTACAAGCAACGTGGCATCCCTTCCGAACTTCATCCCCAAGAACGCTGTAAGCAGAAGGGTACCAAACCTCCGAAAAATGAACTAGCCCTCTGTAAGCAGAAGGGTACCAAACCTCCGAAAAAATGAACTAGCCCTTTGTAACGGCGGGGTATGGAACCCTTGGAAGGACCATGCAGTAAAAGGCTCCTCCGGGAAAATTCCCGGAGGAGCCTTGTTTCACTTGTCCAATCTTAAGCTTTCTGCGTCCCTTAATTAGTCCTCACCATACAGGGTGATTAACTTCTTCAGGTATTCATAACGCTCTTTTGCATGTTCTTCCGAAACAGCAAACAGTTCTTCTGCACGTTCTGGGTTGAACCTTGCAAGTGCATTGTAACGTACTTCGCCGTTTAAGAATGCCTTGTAATCGCCGGTAGGCTCTTTGCTGTCTAAGGAGAATGCTGCCTTGCCTTCCTTCTTCAATGCAGGATTGAAGCGGAAGTTATGCCAGTATCCAGCTTCTACGGCGTTCTTCTCTTCGGTCTGGGCTTTGCTCATGCCGACTTTGATGCCGTGGTTGATACATGGAGCGTAAGCGATAATCAGGGATGGCCCTGGATATGCTTCTGCTTCTGCAATCGCCTTGATACACTGGTTGTAGTCAGCGCCCATAGCAATCTGTGCAACGTATACATAGCCGTAGCTCATTGCGATAGAAGCAAGGTCTTTCTTCTTCACTTCTTTCCCGCCTGCTGCGAACTGTGCAACTGCGCCGGTAGGAGTAGCCTTGGAGGACTGGCCGCCTGTATTGGAGTAAACTTCGGTATCGAATACCATAACGTTGATATCCTGCCCGCTTGCCAATACATGGTCTACGCCGCCGAAGCCGATGTCGTATGCCCATCCGTCGCCGCCGAAGATCCACTGGGATTTCTTGCCAAGGAAGTCTTTCTCTGCAAGGATTTCATTTGCAGCGTCGCATCCGCATGCTTCCAAAGCTGCGATTAACTTCTCGGTTGCTGTCCCATTGACTGCGCCGATTCCGTAGGTGTCAAGCCATTCTTTCCCTGCTGCAGCTACGTCTGCGTTTTTGCCTTCTGCTACCAATGCTTCTACTTTGGTCCTTAATTTCTCCCTGATTGCCTTCTGTGCAAGGAGCATACCATAGCCGAACTCAGCAGCATCTTCGAACAAGGAGTTGGACCATGCCGGGCCATGCCCCTTTTCATTTACGGTGTAAGGCGTGGATGGTGAGGAGTTGCCCCAGATGGAGGAACATCCAGTTGCATTTGCAATGTACATCCTGTCGCCGAATAACTGTGTAATTAATTTTGCATACGGTGTTTCGCCGCATCCGCCGCAAGCCCCGGAGAACTCAAGCAATGGCTGCTTGAACTGGGAACCTTTTACGGTAGTTTCTTTGAACTTGTCCACTACGTCCGGTTTCTTCTCTGTGGTTAAGCCATAGTCGAAGAATGCCTGCTCGCCTACATTTGCTTCGCAGTTCTGCATGGTGAGGGCTTTCTCGCCCTTCTTGCCCGGGCATACGTTTGCGCAGGAGCCGCATCCAGTACAGTCAAGGGCTGAAATAGTCATGCTGAACTTGTATTCCGGCATACCGGTCATTGGCAGCGTCTTCATGCCTTCCGGTGCGTTTGCAGCCTCAGCTTCTGTCATAGCTACTGGGCGGATAACTGCATGGGGGCATACATAGGAGCAGAAGTTACACTGGATACAGTTGTCAGGGTTCCATACCGGGACGTCAACTGCAATGCCGCGTTTCTCAAATGCAGCAGCGCCAGACGGTGTCTGCCCATGCTCATATTTCTTCACAACGGAAACTGGGATCTTATTCCCTTCCTGCCCGTTGACTGGGATCTGGATGTCATTAACAAAGTCTACAACATCTTGGCGGCTGCCTGTTGCAACTTTTGCAAAGCTTTCGTCCTGGGCGTCTTTCCAGCTTGCAGGAACTTCGATTTTAACAACGCCAGTTGCGCCGGCATCGATTGCATCGTAGTTCATCTGTACAATCTTGTCGCCCTTCTTGCCGTAGGTTGCCTTTGCAGCAGCCTTCATCAGCTCGATTGCCCGCTCTTCTGGAATGATGGCAGCCAATTTGAAGAATGCAGACTGGAGCACGGTGTTGATACGCCCGCCAAGTCCGATTTCCTTCCCAATCTTGATACCGTCGATGGTATAGAACTGGATGTCGTTCTCAGCAATATATCTCTTTACCTGTCCCGGCAGGTGGTTTTCTAATTCTTCTGGGCTCCAAGAGCAATTCAGAAGGAAGGTGCCGCCCGGAACTAATTCCTGTACCATGTTGTATTTGCGTACATAAGAAGGATTGTGGCAAGCCACGAAGTTTGCCTGCTTGATTAGGTAGGTAGACTTGATTGCCTTCTTGCCGAAACGCAGGTGGGACATGGTAACGCCGCCGGATTTCTTGGAATCATAGTCAAAATATGCCTGTGCGAACATGTCTGTGTTGTCGCCGATAATCTTGATGGAGTTCTTGTTTGCCCCAACTGTCCCGTCAGCGCCAAGGCCCCAGAACTTGCAGTTGATGGTCCCTTCCGGCGTGGTAACTGGGTCTTCTTTTACTTCCAAGGAAAGGTTGGTAACGTCATCGTAGATACCGATGGTGAACCTTTCTTTTTCTGTATTGTTGTAAACAGCGATAATCTGGCCCGGCGTAGTGTCTTTGGAACCTAAGCCGTAACGGCCGCTGGTAATCTTAACAGCGTCGAACTTGCTGCCCTTCAATGCAGCTACAACGTCAAGGTAGAGAGGCTCGCCAAGGGAACCCGGCTCTTTGGTCCTGTCTAATACTGCAATGGATTTTACAGTGTCAGGGATTGCTGCAATCAAGGCTTCCTTGCTGAACGGACGGTACAGGCGTACTTTCACGACGCCGACTTTCTCGCCCTTAGCTGTTAAGTAGTCGATGGTTTCATCAATGGTGTCGCATACGGAACCCATAGCAATGATAATCTTCTCAGCATCAGCAGCGCCGTAGAAGTTGAACAGCTTGTAGTCTGTGCCAATCTTCTCATTGACTTTGTCCATGTATTTCTGGACAATTGCTGGCAATGCGTCATATGTGGAGTTGCAGGATTCTCTGGTCTGGAAGAAAATATCCGGGTTCTGTGCAGAACCGTCCTGACGTGGATGGTTGGGGTTCAGCGCATTCTTGCGGAATGAGTCGATTGCGCCCAAATCTACCATGTCTTTCAAATCTTCGTAATCCCATGTTTCAATTTTCTGGATTTCGTGGGAAGTACGGAAACCATCAAAGAAATTGATGAAGGGAAGTTTCCCTTCCAAAGCAGCGCAGTGTGCTACTGGCGTTAAGTCCATAACTTCCTGTACGGAAGATTCGCAGAGCATAGCTGCACCGGTCTGACGACAGGCATAAACGTCGGAATGGTCACCAAAAATGTTCAATGCATGGGTTGCAACGCAGCGCGCAGATACATTGAATACGCCCGGGAGCCCTTCCCCTGCAATTTTGTACAGGTTCGGAATCATCAGCAATAACCCTTGGGACGCGGTATAGGTAGTTGTCAATGCGCCTGCTGCCAAAGAGCCGTGCACCGTACCTGCTGCACCTGCCTCAGACTGCATCTCTGTTACCTGTACAGTCTGCCCAAAAATGTTCTTCCTTCCCTGTGTTGCCCATTCATCGGTTGCTTCTGCCATAACAGAAGATGGTGTGATGGGATAGATGGCTGCAACGTCTGTGTATGCATATGATGCATGGGCTGCTGCATGGTTGCCATCCATGGTTTTCATAGATCTTTTCATTACATTTTTCCTCCTGCCTGAATTTAATCTATTACTATCCTGTCCGCCCCTATGGTAAAAGCTTAGCGGGACAGTAACAAATTCTTCCTTTATACTATAATAATTATAGCCAAAAAAATCAATACTTTTCCTGTTAATTTCATGTATTTTTCGGGGAACAGCACGGGGTTTCCCTTCCCGTGCAAAGATATGTGCGAAAGCCCTGCGCATCTGGCAGGCAAAACAGCAGAATCAGGCAAGGCCTCTTTCGGCCCCAGTTCTCCCCGGCCTTTCCTTATCATACCAAATAATTCCTTTCTTTTCAATTGTTTTCCTTGAAAATCAAAGAGTTTTATGTATAATAAGTATGGAAAATATCAGAAAACGAGGTTGAAATATGATTAGTGCAAACAATGTAACATTGCGGATAGGGAAAAAAGCGTTGTTCGAGGACGTCAACATCAAATTCACCGAGGGGAACTGCTACGGCCTGATTGGGGCCAACGGGGCTGGGAAATCCACCTTCCTAAAAATTTTAAACGGGCAGCTAGAGCCCACCAAGGGGGACGTCTTCATTACCCCCGGCCAGCGGCTCTCCTTCCTGCAGCAAGACCATTTCAAATACGATGAGTTCCCTGTGCTGGACACGGTGATTATGGGGAACCAGCACCTCTATGACATCATGAAGGAAAAGGACGCTATTTATATGAAAGAGGACTTCACCGACGCAGACGGCATCCGGGCCAGCGAGCTGGAAGGGGAATTCGCAGAAATGGACGGCTGGAACGCAGAATCCGACGCAGCCCAGCTGTTAAACGGCCTTGGCATTGAAACGGAATTCCACGCAGCCCTCATGAAAGACTTAACCGGCGCCCAGAAAGTGAAGGTGCTCCTTGCCCAAGCCTTATTCGGGAACCCGGACATCCTGCTCCTAGACGAGCCTACCAACCATTTGGACTTAGACGCCATTGCATGGCTGGAGGAATTTTTAATCAATTTTGAAAATACGGTAATCGTAGTATCCCATGACCGGTATTTCCTGAACAAGGTCTGCACCCACACCGCAGACATCGACTATGCCAAAATCCAGCTTTACGCCGGGAACTATGATTTTTGGTACGAGTCCAGCCAGCTTTTGATTAAGCAGATGAAAGAGGCCAATAAGAAAAAAGAAGAAAAAATCAAGGAACTGCAGGAATTTATCTCCCGGTTCTCTGCAAACGCCTCCAAATCCAAGCAGGCAACCTCCCGGAAAAAGGCCTTGGAAAAAATCCAGCTGGATGAAATCAAGCCCTCCAGCCGTAAATACCCCTACATTGACTTCCGCCCCAACCGGGAAATCGGGAACGAAGTGCTTACGGTGGAAAATTTAAGCAAAACCATTGACGGGGTAAAGGTACTGGACAATGTTTCCTTTATCGCAGGGCATGACGATAAGATTGCATTTGTGGGGAGCAACGAGCTTGCAAAGACTACCTTGTTCCAAATCCTTGCCGGGGAATTAGAGCCGGACGAAGGGAATTACAAATGGGGCGTTACCACCAGCCAGTCTTATTTCCCCAAGGACAACACGGAAATTTTTGACAACGACCTCCAGATTGCCGAATGGCTGACCCAATTTTCAGAAATCAAGGACGCTACTTATGTCCGGGGCTTCCTAGGCAGGATGCTCTTTGCCGGGGAGGACGGGGTGAAGCGGATGAAGGTGCTTTCCGGCGGGGAAAAAGTGCGGGTACTCCTCTCCCGGATGATGATTGAAGGCTCCAACATCCTGATTCTGGACGAGCCTACGGACCATTTGGACATGGAATCCATCACCGCCCTTAACAATGGGCTGATAAAATTCCCCGGGGTAATCCTGTTCTCCTCCCGGGACCACCAGGTGGTGCAGACGACAGCCAACCGGATTATCGAGTTTTTGCCGGGCGGCGGGATGGTTGACAAAGTAACCACCTACGACGAATACCTAGAAAGCGACGAGATGGCAAGGAAACGGCAGGTATATTCTACCAGCAATGCGCAGGAGGAAGATGATTAATGAACCGCCCCGCAGCACGCTACGCGGTATCTGACCCTAGTTCCCTCCTCCAGAACACTGCAAGCAGCGGGGTATTAGGCCCGTGAAGGAATAAACAGGCACCAAAACAGTACTAAGGCTCCACCTTGGTACTGTTTTCCTTTGTTACAAATCGCTCTTGATTTGCGCAGAAACAGCACTGATAAAATAATAAAAAAGAGGTTATAATAGGAGAAACGCCTTATATTATTTTACGGAGGGAACCCTCATGCAGAAAACATTTATCCGACACACCTTTGCCATTATTACCAGTGCAATTTTGCTTATTTTCTTTATTAATTTCCTGTCCACCCTACATAGCTTAGAGGCCCAGCAGTCTAGCACGTTCCGGGTAAAATCGGAGCAGATTGTCCACACGCTGGAAAATAACCAAGCGGAACTGGAAATCCTGAAGCAGAACCTAGACGAAGACTACCTGACCCGTGCAAAGGCGGCAGAATACATATTTGACAGGCAGGAAGACATTTCTTTGGACGTGAAGGAAATGCAGTATCTGGCGGACCTGCTGAATGTGGACGAGCTCCATGTCATTGACGGGAACGGGATTATCGTGTCCGGCTCCGTTTCCCAATACGTGGGCATTGACATGGCAGACCATCCACAGACCGGCGCCTTCCTTGCCCTTTTAGACGCCGGGGACGACGCTTACCTCATCCAAGAGCCCCAGCCCAATGCCGCAGAGGAAAAAGTCATGCAGTATGTGGGGGTTGCCCGGAAGGGGATTAAAGGCGTGGTACAAGTAGGGTTCGAGCCTACACGGCAGTTGGAGGCCCAGTCCCGGAATACTTATGAATATATTTTCTCCCAGTTCCCTACGGACACGGGGGAAGAACTGTATGCCGTGGACATTGCCACCGGGAAAATTGTAGGCCATTCCGACGGGATGGAACAGGGCTTTACGGAAGAATGTTACCAGCTCAGCCATCTTTCCGGCAGCAAGGGACATAAGTGGTGCAAGGGCAGGGACGGGAAAGCCATGTATATCGCTTCAACGGAATACAACGGCATATTAATCTGCGCTGCCCTGCCCCGGGAAATTTTATTCCGCAAGCTCCTAAAGCAGGTATTCAACACCCTGCTGTACCTGCTGCTGATTGAGGCCATCGTCATCCTGTTCCTCAATTACCTTGTCAAACACCAAGTCATTGACGGCATCCACCATATTATGGAAAACCTCTCTTCCATCACAAAGGGCAACCTTGACACTACCGTAACGGTAGGCGGGAACCGGGAATTTGAATCCTTAAGCCGCGGCATCAACCGGATGGTAAAGAGCATCACCAACAGCTCTGACCGGATTTCCGCCATTATCGAAATCAGCGGCATGCCCCTTGCCGCCTTTGAGTATGCCCCGGACATGGCCCATGTGTTCGCCACCTCCGGCCTCAAGGAGCTTTTGTGCCTGCCCGACCAGATGGCGGAACGGTTTTACGGCAATTCCGTGCTGTTTGACCGATACATCCGTGAAAAAATGGAACACCCATTGGAGGGGGAGCCAGATATTTTCCAAATCAGCGATTCCAGATACGTCCGCATCCACATGTCTGAATCCCCGGAAAAGCACCTTGGCATTGTCACCGACGTCAGCAAAGACATCCTTGAAAAAAGGCAGATGCAATACGAAAATACCCACGATGCCTTAACCAAGCTGTGCAAATACGCCCATTTCAAATCCTTGGCTTCAGAAACCCTAACGCACATGGAGGACGGGGAGCTCTGCGCCATTGTCATGATGGACTTGGATTCCTTTAAATCCATCAACGATACCTACGGGCACGACGCCGGGGACAAGTACCTGCAGAGCTTCTCCGCCGTCTTAAAGTCCATGCCCAAGGAGCATTTCCTGACGGCACGCCGTTCTGGGGATGAATTTTGCATGATGGTATTTGGCTGCAGCAGCAGGGAGGATGTGGTGCAATATTTAGAAATGTTCTATGAAACCCTAAGCAATGCCCGGGCACCGCTGTCGCCCGGTACGCTAAAAAGCATCCGGGCATCCAGTGGGTTTGCCTGGACCAGAAACCCCAAGGAAAATCTGGAAGAGCTTCTGGGGCATGCAGATGAAGCGCTCTATGGGGTGAAGCGGAATTTAAAAGGGGAGTTTGGGGAATATCAGGGGCAAGGATAGGGATGCCAGAATGGCATCCCCACATGTCCTTTACCCATATTACTGCCTGTGCTTGGTAATTACCCATTTCCAAGATATCCTTTTACAAATAATTGCAGGAATATTTCATCAACAGGCTTTGGCAATTACTCATTCCCAAGCCATCCATTCACAGTATCTGCAGCATAGCCAACTATTTGTGCTATTTTCTCTGTATCTATCCCCATTTCATCTAGCTTTCTGGCACTTTCTTGGGCTTGCATCAGCCTTCCTCTTGTTTCTGATTCTTTTTTCATATCCTGAATTGCTTGGCACATATCAACAGCCGCCCTCCCTTCCTCATATTTCAATCCTGTATGTGTAACCACTTCAATTACATCTGCCGCCCTGCGCTCCACTTCCCGGAAACGCTTCTCATTCAGTTCCAATATCCTGCTTAAATTCTCCCTGTCCTTTGAATATTTGATGAAAAACAGGACTTCCCGCAGGCTGGACTGGAACTTCATAATCTCATCATCTTCTATATGTGCTGGGGCTATCAGCCGGACATGGTAATTGTCCATGCAGGCAAGCACGCTTTCCTCCGGCACATCCATCATTTCAAATAAGTTTAAGGGGGCGTCCCATTCTTCTGGGCCAAAATATATCGTCACTGTAACAGAAGGTATCAGCCTGTCTTCTTTCCAAAAACCGCTTAAAAACTCCCCTGTACTTGGTTTTTTCTTACCCTTATCAGAAAGCGTCCTTCCATGCCCCTTTTTCCCTTTCATTTCCCTGCGGTGTGACTTCGCTGCTTCTTCAACCTGCATTACATATTCCAAGGCATCATACAAATAATTCCTCACAGCCATTGCATAATGGATTTCCGACTGGTTTTCTGCTCCATATAGGACATATTCCATCCTTCCATCTGTCTTTGCAGCATAAAGCTTTTGCACGTCACGGAATTTTTGTACTGGGACTACTGCCCCTTCTGTACCATACGGCAATGCAACCTTGGCAGAATCGCGTTCTATTAATTGTTCTGGTAAGAGAACCTGACGTCCGCCATAAACATAATAATTAAAAATATCAGCAAATATTGCAGGATCTTTCACATAATCTTTTGTAACCGTATCTGCTTTCAATGGCTTTCACTGCCTTTCTCCATAAAATGCGCCATGTCTTTTTTAGCCTTGCAGCCCTCCCCAGTTAAATTTATAAAGGAATAGCCTAGGCTTGGGATGGAATCTTATGTTTTCACGATTCCTTTAAACATAAAAATGCACCTAAATTCCCCCTCTTCCCTTGGCTGGCCCG
>CAJTWA010000020.1:0-21831 GCA_910580195.1 uncultured Lachnospiraceae bacterium | reverse complement strand
ATTCCTTTAAACATAAAAATGCACCTAAATTCCCCCTCTTCCCTTGGCTGGCCCGGTGGGAAAAAAGAAGCTTATCATTACAGCAGGTGCAAAGGTTTGTAACTGACAGATGTTCCTGCTTTATGCCCGCCTCCAGCAGGACGGTTTCATTGGCGCGCCACAGGTCCAGCTGGTATTTGCCTTGGCCTTTTTCCTCCAATAGCCGGCTGATGTGGCTGGGAAATTCTTTTTTGAATTCTAAGGCTACATCCTCGCTGATTTCATAGCAGCTCTGGCAGATGGAAGGGCCGATGGCGCAGAGCACGTCCGCTGGGTCTGTCTGAAATTCCTGCTGCATCGCCAGAAGGGCCTTAGCCCCCATGCGCCCAACGGTTCCCCGCCAGCCGGAATGGGACAGGCCGATGGCCCGGTGCTTTGGGTCTACAAAATACAGGGGCACGCAGTCTGCATAAAATGTGGAAAGCACCAGCCCCGGCTCATTGGTAATTAGGCCATCCACATCGGAATAGCCCCGCTCCCGGGTTAAGCCTTTCCCGGCATCCTCCCTGCCTACCCGCCGCACATTGGTGGTATGGGTCTGGTCGGTAAACACAAACTTCCCATATTCCGTCCCAAGGGCAAGGGCTACCCTGCGGAAATTCTCTTCTACGGCTGTCCTGTCATCCCCTCTGGAAAAACTTAAGTTCAGGCTTTCAAACATGCCTTGGCTGACGCCGCCCAGCCGGGTGGTAAAGCAGTGCGTTACCAGCCCTGTTTCTTCCAGCATTGGGTAATATAAATAAGGGAATTCCCTCCCTTCGGATTCCGTCTGCCGCAGCTTTGGCATCTGGCTGTTCCCGGAAAATTGGAATTTAATTGCTTGCTGTTCCATATATGCTCCTTCTGAATAACTGTTTTTTGAAAAATACGGATGATTTTTGCTGATTCCAAAATGGGAATCCATCTTTCATGTTATGGCTTAATTTGGGCATACGAATACACTTTCCGTATTACCCATCTTCCATATGCCCTGACACTACAACGAACAAAATAATTTAGAAATCTTTGGAACCGGACGGCAGTCCCGGGCAGCCCTTCCCCTAAGCAAACTGGGCAACGTTCCGGTGAACTAACTGCTAACTACGGCTAAGTGATTCAGGAAAGCCTTCATCACTAAGCCTACGTAAGCAGTGGATTTCACCTCCACTAAAAACGCCCATGAAGTGTTTGCTTAGGGGAAGGGCTGCCCGGGACTGCCTGTGTATTGAAAAGGAAAAAGTTCGCTGTAGTACTTGTAGTATTAACTCTGGAATAGGAATTCACCTTCCGTATAGCCCATGTTCCACATGGCTCAATTCTGGAATAGGAATCCATCTTCCATATGGCTTAATTCTGGAAAAAAAACGCATCCTCCACATGGGTTATTTCCTCCCCAAGAATCCCGATTACGTCAAAACGGCAGGGGGTATCTTCCCCATATCCATAGCGCAGGCAGTAATAGGCCGCTGTCTTACAGATACGGCGCTGTTTTATCCTATCCACTGCTTCTAAGGGATGCCCGCCTTGTGCACTGTTCCGGTACTTGACTTCGGCAAATACCAGATATGCACCTTGTCTTGCTACCAAGTCGATTTCCCCGAAACGGCTGTAAAAATTCCTATGCAAAATCCGGTATCCCTTCTTTTCCAGAAATTCAGCTGCCTGCCGCTCATATTCTGTGCCCTTCTTACGGTTCCTGTTTCCTGTTCCTGCCAACTAGGTTCTCCCTTCCGTTACAATTCCCAGCATCTGTTCCGTATCGCCTGCAGAACGCTGGATTTCCCGCGTACCCGTTCCATATCGCCTGCAGAACGCTGGATTCCCCTGCTATTTCAATTCCGCGCATCCGTTCCGTATCGTCTGCAGGACGCTGGATTCCCCTGCTATTTCAATTTCTCGCGCATCCGTTCCATATCGTCTACAAAAACTAGGATTTCTGCCACTACTTCATATAGTTCCGGCGGTATCATATCGCCAATTTCCAGCTTAGAAAGGGTCTTTGCCAATTTGTCATCCCGGTAAAAGGGGATATTGCCTTCCTTTGCTTTTTCAATGATTTTTTCTGCCAAATGGCCTTTTCCGGTGGCAATGATTTTCGGCGCTGTTTCCCCCGGATTGTAGGCGATGGCTACAGCAGTTTTCGTCTGCCCGCCCCGGATGGTGTCCATGGTTACTGGCTCATTTGTGTTCTTATACCTTGTTTCTGACATAGATTCTCCCACGCTCCCTGCTTCTATGTATCTAATAAAGCTTGGCTCCGGCTCTTCCGGGCAATGCATATGCGGTAAGATTTAGCTTACCCTCCCAGCATACACATGCGGCAAGGCTTCGCTTCTCTCCTCCCTCCCGACTATAACGCATACGGCAAGGCTTTGCTTCTCTCTTCCCTCCCGGCTATAACGCATACGGCAAGGCTTTGCTTCTCTCTTCCCTCCCGGCCATAACGCATAAGGCAAAATCTGGATTTAGGCCTTCACGTCAAAAGAATACCGGTGCAGTTTCCCTTGTGGTTTCTCCTGCTCCAAAAATTCCTGCACGGTATGTTTCTGGGGTTTCCGGTTCTCTACCTTTATCTCACAGGTATAGCCTTTTTGCTCCAGCCGTTCAGCCAACTGCCCGGTAAGGCCCGAAATCAGGCGGAAGGACAGTTCGTCTGCCAAATAAAAATCTGTCTGCACTGCAGCGCCATGCATTTTTACATAGATATCTGTGGCGCCCAAATGCTCCAAATCCAAATGCAGCAATGCCGAAAGGTCCCCCTCTTTATCCCGGAGGTTTTTCTTATTGGTATACACATAGAGGTCACTGTGGGCATTTTGCTGCCGCAGCTTTAAAGGAAGCTGCACATAAGCATAGGCCTGGTTCAGCTGGTTCATGAATTCTAAATTGCCTTGGACAGACTGTGCCGTTTTTGCTAAGGCCGCCCCCTCTTTCCCTGCTTGGGCAAGGGTTTGCTGCAAATCTGCCATCTGCCTTGAAAGCCGCTGGTACAGTTCTTTCACTGCCCCTTCCTCCTTCAGCTGTTCCGGGGTAAGCATCCACTGCTCCGCCATGGCCTGCTTCATCAAGCCCTTAAATTCTTCCGAGGAAAACAGCTTTTTCACGGCACCGCTGTCTGAACCCTTGCCCTGTTCGATGGCGCCCATCATCTGCCGGAGCAGTTCCGAAGCAGAAAGGCTGGTATTTAGCTGCCCCCCGGAAAAAAGCTGGCTCTGCTGCCCTGCCCCGGGAAACTCTTTTAACATAGCGGCAAGGTTTCCCTGCTGATCTTTCGTTAAAATGCTGTCAATCGGGTTCTGGCTTGCCGCCCCTCCTTCCTGCATGGCTCCAGCAGATGTCCCGTTTGAGGAAATTTGGGCGGCTTCTTTCCCGGAAACCTGCCCGCCCTCCTGCAAAGGCTGGCTGATACCATCCCCATTTTGCAAAAGCTGGCTGACATTCCCTCCTTCCCCTTGCAAAAGCTGGCTGACATTCCCTCCTTCCCCTTGCAAAAACTGGTTGGCACTCTCTCCATTCTGCACCCCTTCCTGCAAAATCGGATTGACATTCTCCCCTTGCAAAAGCTGGCTGACCCCTTCTCCATTCTGCACTCCGCCTTGCAAAAGCTGGCTGGCTCCCTCCCCATTCTGCACCCCTTCCTGCAAAATTGGGCTGACATTCTCCCCTTGCAAAAGCTGGCTGGCGCTTTCCCCGTTCTGCAAAACTTGGCTGGCTCCTTCCCCATTCTGCATCCCCTGCCCGATTGCTGCCCCGTCTTGTAAGGAGCCTTCCCCCAGAAGGATACCCAAAATCTGCTTTTGCAGCCCCAAAAGCTGGCTGGCCTCCGTATTCTGGCTGCCTGCCGCATTTTGGCTTTCGCCCAGCATGAAATTTTCCGGGAAAACCGTATGCCCCTTGCCTTCTTTTCCGAAAAGCTGCTCTGGGAGGTTCGTAAGCCCTTCCATCAGCTGCTGCATGTCTGGGAGGATTGCCTGCTGGCCGTTCTGGTAATTTTGGAACTGGTTTAAGGAATTTTCTGTAATTGCAAGCCCAAGTTTCTGCATCTGCACCAATGTCTGCATTTCCGCTTGTGGAAAATTGGCTGCCGCCCGCGCCATCTGCATCAGGCTGTTTTTATCAATAGGAAGCTGTTCCATCATCATTTGGTTGACCATAGACAGGTTCCTTGGGCTTACTTTCAGCCCCGCCGCCTCCAAAGCCCGCAGGAGGGTAGGGTTCTGTGCGCTTTCCAATGTGACTGGGCGGATGGCAATCTGGTCCCCCGTATTGGATTTTACTTCAAAAAGCATGGGCTGGCCCTTTTCTAGCTGGACGCCTGCTTCCATCCTTGCAGAAATGGTCCTCCCGTCGCTGAGCCCAAGGGTGACTTGGCCGTTCTTGATATCTGTCACCATCCCCTCAAACACCCTCCCCGGCATCAGCTCCTGTGCCTGTGCAGCGGGGCGTGCCCCAATGGTTTCCTTTACGTTCCCTAATGTCTGTGTATTTGAGGCCGTATTGGCCTGATATTGCTGGATGCCCCCTAATGACATTTCCAACCACTGCCTTTCTGTCTGAATTCTAATTTCCCTAATCCTAAATTTCTGCCTCCCTGCTGCCGGGAAGTTCTTTTTCTGCGCGCCTAACCAGTATTGATAGCTGTTAAGCAGCATGGGGGCGCTTTACCTACAATCCTGAAAATTCTTGCCCATCCCTTGGTCCCTAGATAAAAATGTTTTTCAGGAAAGACTGGCGGTGTATGGGGGAAGGGCCGTATGCCCGGATGGCTTCTACATGCTCCTTGGTGCCGTAGCCCTTATGCTTGGCAAACCCATATTCCGGCATGATGCTGCCATATTCCTCCATCAGCCTATCCCTTGTTACTTTTGCAAGTATGCTTGCCGCCCCGATGGAAATGCTTTTCCCATCCCCTTTCACAATGGGGACTTGGGGGATTTCCACCTCTGGGATGAAGACCGCGTCATTTAATAATATATCGGGCACAACAGATAAATTTTGAATAGCTTGGCGCATGGCCTCATAGGTAGCCTGAAGGATATTGATTTCATCAATCCGCTGGGGGCTTGCCATCCCAATCCCTGCCGCTATGGCTTCTTCCATGATGATATCATAGAGTTCTTCCCGCTTTTTCCTGCTGAGCTGCTTAGAATCGTTGATGCCTAAAATCCCGCAGTCTTTTGGCAGGATCACCGCGCCTGCCACCACAGGGCCTGCCAATGGGCCGCGGCCTGCTTCGTCAATCCCGCACACAAATCCTGCATCCCCATACTGCCGCTCGTACTGTTTCAGCGTTTCCATCCTCGCCCGCTCTTTTTCTAAGCGTTCCAGTTTCCGTTTGGCCTGCTGTACCAAATTCTGGATGCCAGCCCTTTTGTCCTTTTCATATTTTGAAATAAAAGAAGGCAGCATCGTTTCCTCTGCCGCCTGTAATTCTTCTTTTACTGCACTGATTTTCTTCTGTCCTTCCACCTTGCCCTCCTCTGTAAATCCTGCTTCCCAAGGCTTGTCCACTGCCCTCCAAAACCCATGGCCTTGCTGCAAAATACGTTTTACAGTTTCTCTTTGCCATGGCCTATCCTGCAAAATACGCTTTACGTTCGCCTTTGCCACGGCCTATGCTGCAAAATATATGTGGCAATCCGTCTTTCCTATGGCCTATGCTGCAAAATGCATGTTACTATTGGTGTTTAATAAACCCTATGCTGTCGAATGGGTAAATGCGCAGCCACGCCCTTCCGATAATGTCTTTCCCATAAATTATGCCTACCCGCGGATCCCGGCTGTCGGAGCTGGCATTCCGGTTGTCCCCCAGCACAAAGTATTCGTCATCCCCTAGCTTGATAGGCTCTGCCGCCTGCCCTGCATCCAGCATGATTTCGCGGCCGTACGATTCCTCCAATGGCTCGCCGTCAATCAAAATGGTCCCAGCCTCGTCAATCTGCACCGTTTCCCCCGGCAGCCCGATAATCCGCTTAATATAATAGGTGTCTTCCTCGTACCGGAAGGGAAACACAATAATGTCAAAACGTTCTGGATCATGGAACCGGTAGCTGATTTTATCCACAATCAGGTTATCCCCGTCGCTTAAGGTGTATTCCATGGAAGTCCCGCTGACTTGGGTGCGCTGGCCCACATAGTGGATTACCAGATATGTCAGTAAAAATACAATTAAAATATATACCACAAAATTAACTGTTTCTTTGACAACGCCCCGCTTCCCTTCTTCGGACTGCCCGTTTCCCTTCTCGCCTATGCCCTTGCTCTCTTCCTTTTTCCTCATATCTTACTATTCTCTTTTCTGCTATCTCTGGAAATGTAAAACGGATTTTACATGGACATTCCCTGCTATTTGCGGGTTCCTGCCAACATGTAAAATACCTTTTGCACTTCCTTGCGATTATGGCTATTCTTATTTCACTTGCGGTTCCCAGCAAACTGTAAAACCATGTTCCACTTGGATTTTTTCTATCCCTCTTATTTTAGCGCGGCTCTGGGGGAAATTCAAGGGTTATTTTTCCCAAACGCCCGCTGCGGAATTCATCAATGACAAGGGCTGCGGCCTTGCTGTAGTCCAGTTCGCCGCCCTTTTTTACGCAGTTCCGGTTTTGGGCAACCTGCGTTAAGATTTCCGCCGGCTCCCCTTCCTGCAAGCTGTAACGCTCTGCCAGCACCCCCGGGTAATGTTCCTTTAAAATCTGGATCAGTTCCAAGGAAAGTTCATCTATATTTAAGATTTCGTCCTTGATGGAGCCAATCAGCGCAAGGAGCAGGCCCACCCGCTGGTCTTCAAATTTCGGCCATAAAATCCCCGGGGTGTCCAAAAGCTCCACGTTTTTGTTCAGGCGTATCCATTGCTTTCCTTTTGTTACGCCCGGCTTGTTCCCGGTTTTCGTACAGGCCTTCCCTGCATAGGTGTTGATAAAGGTAGATTTCCCTACATTCGGGATGCCTACCACCATGGCGCGCAC
The DNA here is from genome assembly GCA_910580195.1 of uncultured Lachnospiraceae bacterium. Taxonomy (GTDB): domain Bacteria; phylum Bacillota; class Clostridia; order Lachnospirales; family Lachnospiraceae; genus Petralouisia. The sequence goes on along the minus strand of CAJTWA010000020.1, from coordinate 14,845 downwards.
CGGGCGGTTCTGAATGCCCCGTTTCCGGTCCCGCTCTATTTTCTCTTGGCAAGCCTCCATCACTACATTGCTGATGGCCTTCATGCCCGCCTTGCTCCTTGCATCCAGCTTTACCACAAAATATCCCTTTTCCCGGAAAAATTCCGCCCAGCGCTTGGTCTGCCCTTCGCTGGCAAGGTCTGCCTTATTCATCAGGACCAGCCGCGCTTTCTGCCGCCCCAGCTCGTCAATATCTGGGTTGCGGCTGCTTAAGGGAATCCTTGCGTCCACCAGTTCTATCACTAAATCAATCAGTTTCATATCTTCCTGCATCTGACGCCTTGCCTTTGTCATATGCCCCGGATACCATTGGAAATGCATCTCTACCTCCGTCTGTCCTTCCTATTTTAAGAAACCAAATTTATTCCATGGGTAGGCAATAAACCATGCCTGCCCTATGATATGCTCTTTTTTCACATTGCCAATGCTGGCATAGCGGCTGTCCTCGCTGTTGTTGCGGTTATCGCCCAGCACGAAATACTCGTCTTTGCCTATGACAATTTCATCTTCCGCCAGCAATGGGTTTTCAATAGCGGAAACTTCTGCTTTCTCCTCAAAAGGTTCCCCATTGATATAGACAATCCCATCTTTAATCTGCACCCGGTCCCCCGGCAGGGCAATGACACGCTTAATGTAATAGTGGGCCTTCTCATTGCCATTGGGCAGGAACACCACTAAGTCATTCCGCTTTGGGTCAAAGAGCTTGTAGCCAATGCGGTTGACTAAAATCTGCTCCCCATTTTCCAAGGTAGGTGACATGGAAGGCCCTACCACGGAAATGCGGAACCCCACGGACAGCACCAAAACGGCTGCCGTCAGCACTGCCAGCAGGATTTCCCCTGTCCACACTGCCAGTTCCCGCAATAACCCGGTATTTACCTTCCTTTTCCTCCGGTTAAAATCCAATCCTGATGTTCTTCTCATTTTCCGCCAATCCTTGTTATACAATCACGTGCTGAATGTAAGGGCTTTCTGAATGTCCTGCCACATGGTAAGCAGCAGGACGCCCCATCTGAACTTCTTCCAAAACGCTGCTGGCTGCAGGCAACGCATCCGAGCTTCTTCCAAAACGCTGCTGGCTGCAGGGCAGAAAACCCATGAAAAAAGAAAAGTAAGCGAAAAAGGGACAACTACAAATGTATTTGTCCCTTCCATCCTACTGCCTGAATTATCTTACCAGTTCTTTTACTTTTGCCCTCTTGCCTACGCGGCCCCTTAAGTAGTTCAGCTTCGCACGCCTTACCTTACCGTAGCGTACTACTTCAATCTTCTCCACATTTGGGGAGTGGAGCGGCCATGTCTTCTCAACGCCTACGCCGTTGGAGAACTTTCTTACGGTAAAGGTTTCACGGTTGCTCCCGCCTTGCCTTTTTAAGACAATCCCTTCAAAGACCTGTATCCTTTCACGGTTTCCTTCTTTAATCTTGCCGTATACCTTAACGGTATCGCCTACACGGAACTCGTCCACTTTTTCCTTTAACTGTTCCTGCTCAATGCTTTTGATAATGTCTGATGCGTTCATTTGTGACCTCCTATTTGCTTGGATGTTCTTAATACACTTCGTAACAGAGGACCATCTCTTTCTTATCTCACAGATTTGTATTTTACCATAGGGCGGGGGAAAATGCAAGGAATTTTGGGGATTTTCTAAAGTTTTTTGCTGGACATAAGCACTGATATATTGTGCGATTTGTGTATATATTCACTCATCCCACCATTTTCCTTCTTCTTTTTTAGTATATCACAACTTTTACTATTTGAAAAAATTTGTTACGCAGCAGAACTGCGGGGAATTAGACCCTGAAATTAAATTGTATTTTCCTATTTAACCGCCAAAGTAATTTCAATATTACACTTGCCTCCTTATTGGGTTTCATCTACACGTTTGCACAATAACGCTTTTACTGTTTCTTTTTTAAAACCATAACACATAATAGCCTTTATCAATTCATCCGTTCTGGATCTGATATCTGCCCGTACATCATAAAAATTAATTACATTTTCTTCTGCCTCCTTATTTTGGGCTTTTAGAGATGATAAAAAATGCTCTGTCAATTTATCAATTCCAAACTCATTTGGACAGCTACGTATTAATTCCCCAAAACCTGTCATTTTTTTCAATATTTTAGCATATTCTTCAGTATTCCGTGATAATTTTTCCATTTCTCTTCTTATTTGCTCAACGATATATGGATTTATTATTCTATTTTCTGAATCAATTGCACAACATCTTCCATACATTCCCTGTAAAAATTCTTCTTTATCAATAATGTCTGTAATATACTTATACCGCATTTGCCTTATCAAAGAATATGTTCTCTTCCCATATTCCCCAAATAGCTTATAAAACTCTTCTGCATATTCTTTCTCAAATACTTTCCGATATCCCTCCATAAATAAATGCACCCATGTATGGTTATGGATTCCTGCAAAACCTTTTTCATTCCTCTCATATCTAACTAAATTTGCCTCTAATGTCTTGAAATAATATTTTTCCCATTTTTCCACTGACGCTAAGTCAAACATTATGGATAGCAACCCCTTTAGTTCTTCTTTGACCTCCATTTCCTTATTGCAAATAACATTTTCATAATTTTTCTTTTCTTCATTTCCATCAATGGATGTCTGTAGTAAGTCTATCTCTTTTTGGAATATAGATTCAAATAAATTCCTAATTCCTACAAGATTATTTTTCTGGTACTTGCTGCATTTTTCAACCAATTCCCTATTTGCACAATATGTAATCACATTTTTTGACATAACACGATATAGATCTTCCTTTCTATATGGAACACAATTACACATACGAAGAAGTTCCTCTTTATTATGTTCATCTATCAAATATTGCATGATTTTAGGATACCCTTCCATGCACCTGTCCATATGCCAATTTTTATTTTCTGCAAAAAAAGAACTATTGCTTTTTTCATATATATCAAGACCTGTAAAAACACAATATAGGCCACCCTCCAAATCCATATCTGATATAAAGGCAAAAATATCACAAATCTCCGTTGGTTTTCCAGCATCCAGCTTTTTCAAATATATAATATTATTTAATTTATACTCCTCTTTCTCTTTTTCCAGCCTTCGTTTTATCTGTTCCACTCTTTCTGACAATGTAAAACGGTTTCCCTTTCCCTTATCAATATGGTCTAAACCACATGTATCTACCAGCAATACTTCATTATGCCTACTCTCATAAATTGGGACTGCATACTCATAATAATAGGAATCTTTTACTTTGATATAATCAACAAATGATGACAATGATTTTGATTGTCTGCTGCGTACACACAGATTAACAAGTAACTTCTGTTTTAATGGCATATCTAACAACGACACCCCTTTTTGCAATATTGCTTTATCATACTTTATTTTCTCCATAACCCGGTCATACAAATCCCCATAAAGATTTTCTATCTCTTTCTTGTTATTTTCCTTTTCAAAAAAAGCGCCCTCTATTGGCCTTTCCTGTAACATCTTCCCAAACAAGATTACGCCTTTTTCATATAATTCCGAGCTATCTTCTGTTTCCCCGTGAAACAGATACCCTATTTCCTTATAAGAAAACACACCTTTTTGTTCCTCTAGTATCTTACAAAATTCTTCTAATCTCATTTTCTTATCATTATCTTCTGTTTTATCAATTAATTCCCCTGCTTTCCAAATATCATCAACATATAATTGCTTCAGCCTATCTGGCAAAATACGTAGATTTTTAACCAGTTCTGTGATATTTATACCTTTGTATTCTCTTTTTATTCCTTCATTGTAAAAATTACTCAAATCAAGATTAAGCATAAAAGAAATATTCGCATCCTTATGATACTCATTGAGGGATATTAAATTCTTCATTATTTTTTCCCGTGTACTAATATCAAATATATTTTTAATCCCTTGTTTTCCTATCTTATCTAGACACTGATTCATTATGTAGCAAAAATCAATATAACAATGGAATATTTCATCTAAATCTTCGTTTTCTTTTGCCCCAATGCAATAATTTTTTATATGTCCGTATTTTTCTTCCACTTCATTTCCAAATCCTTCTTTATCTTTTACAGCCTCCAAATAGCCAAGGTTATCCTTTAAAAATAAATATGGCTCTATGCGGATATCTACCTTTTCTAACCCAAACCTATATTTGAAAAGTAGAGCCAGCAAATCTGGAAAAACTGCATAGTACATCTTTTCTGTAAAGGATTTTTTCTCTAAAAATACTATTTCAACAGTTGGATTAGGATTATAGGTAGAAAGATAATAATAAATATCTGTCTTAGTTGTCTGCCCATCCCCAACGGTTCCCAATATTTTCGCGTTCTGCGCTAAACTTTCCACGAAAGAGGATTTTCCGGCACCGCTGCCACCCAAAATGCAGATTGCCTCTTTCACGTTACCTCTTTCTTCTGTTTTCCATCCCTCTACAGCTTCCTTTTCTTCCTTTATCCATATTACAGAAATCTTTCCATATAATAAGCTATATAAAATCCATCCATTTTGGCGCAGATACTCCAATATGTACCTCAGTTTTATAAAACGGACTAATTGATAGGGGCTGTCCCCAAAGCTATTTGCAAAAACCCCTTGGTTCATTCCAATTATCTGCACTTTTCCATTCTCTTCTGTAAAAACAGGACCGCCAGATAAACCAGAAAATACTTCTTCATCACTATAGTCCATATAGTAATGATAATTATCTTCCATACGGTAAGTTCCCATTTTCCCTAACCTATACGAATTCAATTGCAAAATCCCTGCAAACCGAACTGACATAGCTTCTTCTTCCTCCTGAAGAATGCCTGGGAAGCCCTTTGTATAAATAAAATCCCCTTCCCCAATTTCTTTCTGCCCATCACTTTCGCAACATACCTCGATTTCAAACGCCTTACGTATTTTTACTAATATAGCAGCAATATCTTCCTCTTCCGAAATGGGAAATGTCCCCACTATATCTACAATTTCATAATCTTCTTCAGAAACTATTTCCATGTTTTTTTCATAAATAGTTAAATGAATGTCTTCTCCCGTCACTTCCCTTACTGGTTCAGTGATCCTTTCCCTGTTATGTATCACATGGTAATTAGTAATTATAATATAAAAATTATAATCCGCATCATCCGCCTTATCGTAACGGCAAGGCAAAATTATTCCTGTACCTATTGAATTATAAGTATCTATTAATACAATATTATTCAATTTATTCTTCATTTTTATCTCCCTGTATAAGAATATGTGGAAAATTATCATTTGACACCACAATAATCCTTCCACTATTCATCGCCTCAGTTAACTGATACTTTATTTTTTTACATAATTGTTTCAGGTCTACCCGTATTTCTGTACTTTTATCTTTTTCCTCATACAAAATATTCTTCAAATTTTTTTCACTTATTGGAAATTCCAAATTTTCTATTTTATTAAATATAATTTCTGCAGCATTATCTGGGCTTTGAGAATCAGATTGCAACGACATTTTGTCATTTAAAGATTCCCACTCTGGAAATACCTCTTGAAACAATAACTTATTTGTCAGATATATTTTCAACTTTGTGTTAAGTTTCAGTAATTGAAACAGCATAGACAGGCACGGGTGCTCTGGGTGCTTCACACTGTTCGTTGACAGAAAAACATTATCACAGTTAAAGTTCTTTATTAGCTCAAGAATTCCTCTGTTATTTCTTCCTGCTCCATGATGGCACAAATTAATATAATTAATATGGGTTATTTTCCCCCCTAACTCATCCAGTTTACTTTTTATTAATTCTATTGTGGAATCTCCTGTAAGCAAAACTGAATCTCCATTATATTCTATTAATAGTGATATGCTAGACTTATTAATTATGTTGCTGTTAGCAGAATATTTCTTTCCTTCTTCCCGTTTTATTTTATCTTTTTTCCATTCCTTCATTAAATCTTTGATTTCTTTTTTCCCTGGTGCCAACATCGTAATATAAATATTATTTTTCCTTTTTTTAAAGAGCATTTTTCTCTGAAAAATCGAGAGCACATGCAAAGGCATCGTATTTAAATTTTTCTCTATCCAAGTATCTACATGAATATACCGCTTACTATACGTATTTACTAACTTTACATTAAAGTTCTCTCTTTTTTGTAAACACTTTATTTCATTTATTAACTTTTCCCCTTGCGTAAAAGAAATGCTGTGATCTATATAATCATTAAAAATCAGGAAAAAATTTTTGCCTTCATCCACTCTTTTCAACTCTCTTATGACATGTATGATTCCCCCAATATGATCATCGTCTACATGGCTAACTACTAATCCATGTAATGTTCGGTTTTTTCCAATATCTTTCAAAAGCTCCACATTATGTACTGGGCTATTATCGGCTCCTACACTTTTTCCATAGCTTCCACCATCTACTAAAAGGCTAAATTCCCTACTACCATGGCATACATAAATTAAAATACTTTCTCCATGCCCAACATTCAGTGGTTTGATTAAAAAGCAATCCATTTTTCTTTTGTCCCCTTATCGCATTCTCTGCTAATTTAAATCTTTCACAAATTAATAAAATTAATTTTTCTCTATAATTTCCCTTTTGAGCCATTCCCGTTCCTGCTCCGTCAGTTCTGCCTTTTTAAGCAAATCTGGCCTGCGCTTTTTCGTCAGCAGGATGGACTGCTGCCTGCGCCATGCCTCGATATTTTTATGGTGCCCAGACAGGAGGATAGGGGGCACTTTCCGGCCATTCCACTCTTCTGGGCGGGAATACTGCGGGTACTCCAGCAGGTTCCCCTCAAAGGATTCTGCCATGCTAGATTCCTGATTGCCCAAAACCCCCGGCACCATCCGGGAAATAGCGTCTGCCATCACCATTGCCGGCAGCTCCCCGCCCGTGAGCACATAGTCCCCAATGGACATGTAATCGGTAACAATTTCTTCCAATACCCGCTCGTCTATGCCCTCATAGTGGCCGCAGAGCAGGATTAAATCTTCCTCTTTTGCAAAGCTTTTGGCATGTGCTTGGGTAAAAGTTGTCCCTTGCGGCGTCACATAAACGCAGCGGGGCTTATGCCCAATCCGCTCCACCACGGACTGCCACGCATCGTACACCGGCTGGGCCTGCATAAGCATCCCTGCCCCGCCGCCGTAAGGGTAATCATCCACTTTCTGGTGCTTATTGGCGGAAAAATCGCGGATATTTACGGCTTCTATCCTGATTATGCCAGCCTCCATGGCTCTTCCAATAATACTGGTTGTAAGCCCGCTTATTACCATTTCCGGAAATAATGTTAAAATATAAAAATTCATCGACCCACCCTTCCTCTAGGAGCCCTGATAAGCCGCCCCCTGCTTTCCTACAATGCCGTCTGCAAAAGCCCGGCGGCTACGCCTATGCTTCCTATAATGGCTTGTGCACACTTTTCCTATCTGCCAAACGCCTAGCAGGCTGCGCCTACGCTTTATGTAATGGCTTGTGCACACTTTCCCCATCTGCCAAACGCCGGCTGGCTGCCCCTACGTTTCATGCAACGGCTTGTGCACGCTCTCTTCATCCGCTAAAAGCCCCGGCATTACGTGCACCTGCATTTCCCTTTGCCCCATGTCTACGGCAAGGATGCAGTCCTTAATGGCCGGGAGCAGCAATTCCTTCTTTTTGCCTGCTACCCTTGGGGCATAAGGGGAATCCTCCCGCACCTGTACCACATATACGTCGTTTGCCCCTGTCTGGATAACATCTGTGAGTTCCCCCAGAAGCTGCCCGTCCTCCGCCTTTACCTCCATGCCAATCAGGTCTGCAATAAAATATTCATCTTCCCCGCAGGCTACTGCTTGTTCCCTTGTAACAAAAAGGCCTTTGCCTTTATATTGTTCTACGTCATTTATATTGTCAAAATCCCGGAATTTTAAAAGCACCATATTTTTTGAAAATTTTACTTGGGTAATTGTAAGCCCAAGCTGTTCTTTTCCGGTGTCTAGGATTACTTTTTTCAGTTTTTTAAAACGTGCTGGGTCGTCGGTGGTTGGGAATACCTTTACCTCCCCCCGCACCCCATGGGTGTTGGCGATTACGCCTACCTGTAAATAATCTTCCATTTTCTTTCCTTTCTGGGTATTCTGTCCTAGAGCGTGTTTGGATTAAAAAATCACAGTGAAACATCACTGTGATTTCTTGAAAGCAGTTCTGAAACAAAGAAATTGTCATTGCATAATGTCTACAACCACTTTTTTATCGTTTTTCGCTGCTGCAGCTTTTACAACGGAACGGATTGCCTTCGCAATTCGTCCCTGTTTTCCGATTACCTTTCCCATATCTGCCTGGGCAACACGTAACTCTATCACAATGGATTTTTCATTCTCAGTCTCTGTAACTGCAACTTCATTCGGATAGTCCACAAGTGCTTTCGCAATTACTTCTACCAATTCTCTCATTACGTCACCTCACGAAGATTATTTTTCGATACCGGCTGCTTTGAAGATCTTCCCTACTACTTCTGTGGGCTGTGCACCATTTGCTAACCATTTTTTAGCCAATTCTTCATTGACATGAAATTCGCTTGGATCCTTGGTCGGGTCGTACGTTCCGATTTCCTCGATAAACTTACCGTCCCTTGGGGACCTGGCGTCAGCCACAATAATCCTATAGAAAGGAGCCTTCTTCTTTCCCATTCTCTTTAACCTAATCTTAACCATCGTTTTCACCTCCTGCTCTCTAAATCTTATTTATTTGTAACCAGCGGCAGCTTCCTGCCCTGTTACATGCTTTTTGGACAGCGTGGGCAAGCCCACACAAATTCCCTGCCCCTCAATATTGAGAGGTTTTGGCACAGCCGCCTTGGCGGCATAACCCCTCATCCCCCTGCTTCGCTGGGGCAGCCCATTGCATCCCTGAGGGCGCTTTACAGGGCGTAATTTCTATAAATAGGAACAAAATCAATTACCCTAGGCCAAACGGCAGCTTAAACCCTCCGCGGCGTTTCCCTTTGCCGCCCATTAAGCCCGGCATCTGCTTCATCATTTTCCTGCTCTGCTCAAACTGCTTTACAAGGCGGTTCACTTCGCTGATATCTACCCCGGCCCCTTTGGCAATCCTGCGTTTCCGGCTGGGGTTTAAAACCGAAGGGTTCGCCCGTTCCTTGGGCGTCATGGAATAAATAATGCCTTCAATCCTTGCCATTTTCTTCTCATCCATGGCATTTTCAATTTCTGCAACCTGCGCCCCGCCAATCCCGGGCATCATGCTGAGCAGGCTGGAAATGCCGCCCATTTTTTTCATCTGGTTCATGGATTCCAAATAGTCGTCAAAGCCGAACTCGGCCTTTTTCATCTTCTGTTCCAGTTCCCGGGCTTTTTCCTCGTCGATGGTTTCCTGCGCTTTTTCAATCAGCGTCAGCACATCCCCCATGCCAAGGATACGGTTCGCCATGCGTTCGGGATAAAACTGCTCCAAATCAGAAAGCTTTTCCCCCATGCCCACATATAACAGGGGTTTCCCCGTTACGGAACGGATGGACAAGGCTGCGCCGCCCCGGGTATCGCCGTCTAGCTTCGTTAAGATAACGCCGTCAATGCCTATTTTTTCCTCAAACATAGATGCAACATTCACTGCATCCTGCCCCGTCATGGCATCTACGACTAAAATTGTCTGGTGGACTTCCACCTGTCCCTTGATTTCCTTCAGCTCCTCCATCATCTCTTCATCAATATGGAGGCGGCCGGCGGTATCTAAAATTACTACATTGCAGCCATTTGCTTTGGCATGTTCTATGGCTGCCTTTGCAATATTGGCCGGCTTATGGCTACCGCCCATGGAAAATACTTCTACGCCCTGCTTCTCCCCATTAATCTGCAGCTGCTGGATAGCGGCTGGGCGGTAAATGTCGCAGGCAGCCAGCAAAGGCTTCCTGCCCTTCTGCTTCAGTTTCCCGGCGATTTTGGCGGTGGTGGTGGTCTTGCCGGCCCCTTGGAGGCCTGCCATCATGATGACCGTAATCTCTCCCCCCGGCTTTAATGCAATTTCGGTGGTTTCAGAGCCCATCAGGGAAACCAGTTCCTCATTTACAATCTTTATTACCATCTGCCCCGGGTTCAAGCCGTTCATCACATCCTGCCCTACGGCCCGCTCCTGCACAGATTTCACAAACTTCTTGACTACCTTAAAGTTGACATCTGCCTCTAACAATGCAATCTTTACTTCCTTCAACGCGGCCTTTACATCCTCTTCCGTCAGAAGGCCTTTGCTCCGCAAGGATTTGAACACATTCTGTAATTTTTCCGATAAGCTGTCAAATGCCATCTTATAACTCCTCTAATATTTCATTGGAAATGGCCTCAATCTCCGCCATTACCACTGCTTCTTTCTGGTTCCGGTAATTCTGGCTGAGCGCCCGGATTTTGCTGACCTTTTCCTTGGTGTTTAAAAAACGTTCCAATAGGTGCAGCTTCCCTTCATACCCTTCCAGTATCCTGTCACAGCGCTTTACCAAATCATGGACGCCTTGGCGGCTGATGCCCTCCTCTTGGGCAATCTCGCTCAGTGACAAGTCATCTAACACAAACTCTTCGTAAATATCTCTTTGGTGGTCTGTAAGCAGTTCCCCGTAAAAATCGTAGAGGTAGGTCTGCATGACTTTTCTTTCCATTGCTATCACCTTGGGTATCATACTATAAATGAGGAGAAGTGTCAAGTGTTTTTTCTTTACGAACTATTGTTCGTGTTGTTTCATCTTGTGTTATCCTTATTTCTATCAATACTGCTGCCAGATAGGGTACTTTTATCATGGTCTGTCTTTTTCCGTCTTTCTTCTCGAATTTGTCACAGAATTGTCACAGCTATTATGAAATTCTGACCGTCTGCGCCACTGCTTCCTGCTCTTTCTTTTTATCCTCTGTCAGATGCGTATATGTGTCCAGTGCCACGGATGTAGAAGCGTGTCCAAGGTTCTAAACAGGACAACAAACGCCGGATAACTGTATGAATACCGCTCGCTATTCTTTACATAGCCCATAAACAAATCAATCTGCTGCTGTTCTATGGCCGTCCGTTTCTTACTCCCTGTCTGCGGCACTTGTAGATTCTTTGCAGGATTCTTGATAATAATATCATCATCTAAGGCACATTCAAAGACGATATTCAGGCAGCTTTTCAGGTTGGACATGGTAGAATGTTTCTTGCCGTCCTGAACCATTTCGTTAATGATTCTCTGGCAATCTGCCTTTGTAATCTTTGCAATCTGCTTTTTCCCGATAGTGTTCTTGATGTATGTGTTGTAATATGATTTGTAATTCGTACAAGTTGTGGCTTTCCTGCCGCTCTTTGCAAATGTTTCCATCCAAAAATCAAAGTAGGCGTTCAATGTCATTCTGGCATTTCTGGTATTCAGCTTGTTGCCCCGGTCAATCCTGCACAGCAAATCATTTTCCTGTTTCCGCAATTCCACCAGATCAGGAGCGGTAATTGTGATGCGCTCGCCGTCAATCATCTTTCGGAACATATACCGCTTATTCTTTGAATCGTAGTATTCGCCAGTTTTGGGATTCCTGCCCCGGCTGCCAAGAATAATCTACGACTGTAAAGCCCCGGTTTCCTCGAAATACTGTTCTTTCTCCTGCATCTTCTCCGGCTTCGGCTCATGCGCCGCAAAGCATGGATAAATCTTAATATCATCAACTTTCATTTCCTGTTTTCCTCCCTTATTCTCAATAGGCAACTGCCTTTTCTTCTCTACGCTGTTCAATAATACCTCGAAAAAATGTCTATCCCCCAGATGCTCTCTACTTGCCGACAGCAACATGCACTTGCTTTTCATGTATGTATCTGTACCCATTTCCAGCAGCATACACGCCATTTCAACAACTTCTTTCATTCTTCCGCCCCCAATACAATGCTTTTTAATTTGTCGTTGTTCTCCTGCATTTCAAGTTCAATCTCAAATAGAGCATTTGTAAGGCTGTCTGCCAGTGCGCCAGCAACTTCCACGATTTCAGCGGTAAACATCTGCAAAATAGCGATAAGGGAAGTAAGCCGCTTATACTTGTAATGAATATCTTCCAGTTCTAAGGACTTGCTAAAACTCATGCTGTTACACCGCTTTTCTGCAAGGCTTTCATTGCCGCTTCATAGCCGCACTGGTAATCATGGCGGAACATCCATTCTTCGGTTGCCGCAAGATATTTGTCAAACATATCATTCATTCCGGCATAGCTGCTTTTAATGGCTTCGGTTGCCTGAGGTGTGGTTGTAAGGCACTCTGCATAAATCCTCTGAAATGTTTCCTCATTGGGGAACACTGTATTTATTGTTTCCAATTTCTTTTACCTCTTTACTTTCCGGGGCAGCAAGTTTATAATACCTGCATACCCCCAATTTGCTAGATTGTCGGGTTACTTGCCCCTATCAGAGTGACCGCTCTGGTATGAAACAGCGTTGTTATAATCCAAACAACCAACACTATCAATGGTATGGAGCAAAAGGAATAACTATTTGTGATGAATGGTTAGGAGATAACGGCTGGCAAAACTTCTTTGGCTGGTCTTTAAGGCATGGTTACAATGAAAACTTGACTATTGACCGTATAGACAGTAATAAGGGATATTCCCCGATTAACTGTCAATGGGTAACATCATCAACCAATAGTTACAATGTATCTAACATGAATACAGCTTTATCAGATAGACCATTTACTAACTTTACTTATAAAGACAATGAGCAAATCTTAATTGAAATAAAAAAGATAATGCTCGAAACTAAAACCACTCAAAAAGAGATAGCTGATAAACTCGGATTAAAGCCACAAGGACTTACTAAAATGCTTAACATAAAAAATTTCGGTTTTGAAGATGCAAAAAAATATTATCTACTATGGGGTATGATTTAGTTGTTGATTTTAAGCAGCCATCAGCATAACAATCTTCATCAATCCGAATACAATAACCATGAAAGGAAGTGCAAATTATGAGCAATCGTGAACTAGCCAAAAACCTAATAGACCAAATATCAGATGCCAAATTGCTTTATGTTATCCCTTATCTGCAAGGCGCATCTTTATCAGATGAAACACCAAACAGAGAAACTTTAGAAGCTATGGCAGAGGTTCAGGCAATGATTGACAACGGCACAGGAGAACATTTTGACGGTTCAACCGCTGATTTCCTCGCCATGTTGTCAGAGGAATAGCCATGTTAGAATTAAACAGTTCAACCAAATTCAAGAGAGATTATAAGTTGTGTTTGAAACGTGGCTACAATATGCAACTGCTCCAATCCGTACTTGATACCCTGCGTATTCCTGCACCTTTACCAGTAAAAAACCGTGACCATAACCTATCCGGCAATCATGCAGGAGAAAGGGAGTGTCACATTGCCCCTGACTGGCTCTTGATTTATCGTGTTAATGGTAACGAATTATATCTTGTCCGCACTGGAACACACGCCGACTTACTCAATATGTGAAAAACAATGAACCGTGACAATAACCAAACCTCACAGGCTCCCGAACCTGATAAGGAATAGCCATCACATTACCGTCTTATCAGTTGGAAAAAGCCCTTTACTCACTCACCCTGCGGAGAAAGCACAGCCCTTGATTTTACTGGCTTTTCTCTTTACTCCCTCAAGTCCCCCACCCCTCTATGAAAAGTGGGTGAGTAAGGGGGAGAAAGTGGGGGAGTAGTTCCGGCTCCTGATAGGGAAAAATCATTTTATAGGTTGCATGGCTGGGAACAAAATCCCCAAAATCCTCAAAACTACCTATCAGGCAGAGAATGGAGCGGAAAAGTGAAATTTATCTGTCAGAATCCCTCTGTAAAGGCTCTATCTGCCCCATACCGGGCTTGTACTGGCATACCTGATAATAAGCGCCCACGCCGTTACAATCCAAAATAGGGGCTTGTGGCGTGTCGCTATCGGGTTTACCGATTTCAAATCGAGAAACTACCGCTCGGCGCAATTTTGCTCTTACCTGATACAATCAAAACTCCGATTTCAAATCGGGATATTGCCGCCGGGGATATCTCCCCTTTGCTCATCCCAAGAGAGAAAAGCCGCATATATTCCCCCGGAAAATCGGGGCTATGTCCGTCCAGATTCAAATCTGCTCCCGGAAAATTCCGGGTACTGGCCGGGCGGCTCCACTCTGCAAGGTTACATTTCAAATCGAACCTTTAAGCGGTCAATAGCGGCTCTGTGTTTTGGTAACGTCTGGTAAAATGCAAGACGGCAATAGGCGGTACACTTTTACGCTTTCCCCATTTGTGGGGATTCCATTATTTCCTGCTGCCAGTCTGTTTTCTATCCTATGCTCTGTAAAAATGCGCATAATTTATGCGCAAAAACCATTGGCATACGCATAAGTAAGGCGTATAATACATAATATAAGGAAGACACAATATGACGGTCCGAGAAATACTAAAGGTGCTTCGCAAAGATGGATGGTACACCACCAATCAGGAAGGCTCCCACATAAACCTAAAGCACCCAACAAAGCCCGGAAAAGTCACAATACCAAATCACAACGGGGACTTAAAACCGGGAACACTAAACAGCATTTACAAACAGGCGGGTCTGAAATATCCCTACTGTCTGCGGTTCTCATAGAAAGGAGCGTAATTTATGCAGAAATTAACTTATCTTGCAGTCTTTGAACCATCAACAGACGGCTCATACAGTATCTACTTCCCTGATTTACCCGGATGTATCAGTGTTGGGGATAATCTGGAAGAAGCTGCACGTATGGCAGCAGAAGCCGCAAGCCTCCATGTTTACAGTATGGAATGTGGCAATGAGGAAATCCCCACTCCATCCGTGAACCTCTCCAAAGAAGATACAGAGGGAAATGTT
>CAJTWA010000019.1:65765-74173 GCA_910580195.1 uncultured Lachnospiraceae bacterium | reverse complement strand
AAAGCTTTAGTGGCATAGGCTTATTGTGCAATTTTTTAAATTTGCTCATTTATAGCATGTATATTATACAGAGGGGGGCGGGGAAATACAATCATAAATGGAAGAATTTTTTCATAGAATTTAGGAAGAATGTAAAAAAATTAGGGGACTGACAATGGGAAAATTGTACCAAAGGCTCTGCTGCTGCCTCTTCCTTGCGCTGCTTGCCTGTTCCTGCTGCCTTTCTGGCTGCGGCGTGGAGGAAACAAAGACGGAAAAATTAAAGGATTTGGAGTATGAAATACTGGAAGAAAAGGACATCCCAGAAGAATTTTTAGCGGTAATTGAAGAGAAAAAAGAAACCATGTTTAAACTGACTTACACAGACAAAGAATATCTGTACATAGGGGCTGGCTACGGGGTGCAGGAAACTGGGGGCTACAGCATTTCCGTCAATGGCTGCTACCTGACAAAAAACGCCGTTTATTTTGACACTACCCTGATTGGCCCCTCCAAGGGGGAAAAGATAAACCAAGTGAAATCCTACCCCTATATCGTGGTACGGACAAAATATCTGGAAAAGAATGTCGTATTCCAATAGTTTTTAAAAGAAAATAAAAAAATAGTATGCATTTGCCTTAAGTTGTGGTAAGATGATAAACAGAAATTATTTGCCGGCTTTCACACAATGAAGCTGTGGAGCGGAAATGGTTTCTGTTTTCTTTTGCCTATGGGCTTTTTGCGTGGCCTGTGTTTTTCAAATCCGCAGGGAAAACCGCGCATGATTTTTGCAGAAAAGCCCATACTAAAAGCAATGGTTTTTGAGGAAAAACCGATAAGGAAAAGCAATGTTTTTTATATGGAAAGCACATACGCAAAGCAGTGGGTTTTTTCGGCAAAGGCCATGCACAGATAGGGGAAACCCACATAAAATAAGATAAGCTGAATGGAATGGAACGAAGGAAAGATTTACAAATCGACAAAGTGTGTTATAATAGTACATAAAGATTTTTGCCAAAATTTGAGAACGGCAAAATGGTGTTACTATAATAACTTCTTGTACAAAAATATAGCATAGAGGTGCAATATGGAACAATATGTAATTAAAGGAGGTAATCCGTTAGTTGGCGAAGTGGAAATCAGCGGGGCCAAAAATGCGGCGCTTGCAATCCTTGCAGCAGCCATCATGACGGACGAAACCGTAACGATAGATAATTTACCAGACGTAAGGGACGTTAATGCATTGCTTCAGGCAATGGGGGACATTGGGGCGAAGATTGACAGGACAGACGCCCACACGGTAAAAATAAACGGCTCATTTGTAAAAGATATTCCGGTAGACTACGATTCTATGAAAAAAATCCGGGCGTCCTATTACCTTTTAGGGGCTATGCTCGGGAAATACAGGCGGGCGGAGGTTACACTGCCGGGCGGGTGCAACATTGGGAGCCGCCCCATGGATCTGCATATTAAGGGGTTCCGCGCGCTGGGCGCCCATGTGGAAATCAGGAATGGGGCAGTTGCAGCAGAAGCGGAGCATTTAATCGGGAGCCATATTTATTTAGACAAGGTTTCGGTAGGGGCCACCATTAATATTATGATGGCAGCAGCCATGGCAGAAGGGAAAACAACCATTGAAAACGCGGCGAAAGAGCCCCATGTGGTGGACGTAGCTAATTTCCTCAACAGCATGGGGGCAAATATCCGCGGCGCAGGGACCGATGTCGTGCGGATTGTAGGGGTAGAGAAGCTGCACCGGACGGAATATTCCGTGATACCAGACCAGATTGAGGCAGGTACCTTTATGTTTGCTGCGGCGGCCACAAGGGGGGACGTTACCGTGAAGAACGTCATCCCGAAGCATCTGGAGGCCACCACGGCAAAATTGCTGGAGGCTGGCTGTGAGGTGGAGGAATTTGACGACGCGGTGCGGGTGGTGGCATCCAAGCCTTTGCGCCATACGCAGGTCACGACGCTGCCGTACCCGGGGTTCCCCACCGATATGCAGCCCCAGATGTCTGTCGTCCTTGGGATTGCCCAAGGGACCAGCACCGTGACGGAGGGTATCTTTGAGAACCGGTTCAAATATGTGGATGAACTGACGCGCATGGGCGCGGACATTAAGGTAGAGAGCAATATTGCCATTATCAATGGGGTGAAAGGCTACACTGGGGCAAGGGTCAGCGCGCCGGACCTGCGGGCTGGGGCTGCCTTGGTGATTGCAGGGCTTTCTGCGGAAGGCGTGACGGTTGTGGACGATATCCATTATATCCAGCGGGGCTATGAGTCCTTTGAGGAGAAGCTGGAGAGCCTTGGCGCCCAGATTGAACGTGTCACCACGGAAAAGGAAATCCAGAAATTCCAGTTTAAGGTAAGCTAAATTTGATTTTGGCATTGTTAAGCCGAAGGGCGCTCCCAAAACCCCTTAGCCGTAATTAGCAGCCCGTTTGCCAAAACGTTGCCAGCCTGCATGGGGAAGGGCTGGCCGGAACTGCCGTTGGGTTCCAAAGGCTTCCCGTTAACATTGTTCGCGCTAGAAAGAATAGGAAGAAGAAAGCAGGGGAAATAAAGAAAAATTGCAGTTATTAAATGAAGAATTAATAAAAGCTGCGGCAAGGGTTTCCAGCCGTCCGGCCTACGGATAGCCTGAAATTTTTGCAGCAGCTTTTGGTGTGCAATTTTAGATAATTTTAATGATTTCCAAGTCTGGCAGATCCATCATGTCAACGACAGAGCCATCGTCCATTTGGAGCATGGGGCGGGTCAGGTGCTTGGAATTAATCATTACCACGTTTGCGCTTTGGCCGTTGTTTAGCAGTACCCGGTTATTTTGGTATGTATTGGCAATCCGCTTTAGGAAGGTCAAGATGTATTTCGGGCTGTATAGCTGTAACCCGTCTTTCTCGAACATGCCGATTGCTTGGAAGGGGCACAGCGGCGAGCGGTAGGAGCGGGCTGCCGTCATGGCGTCGTACACATCTGCAATGGCGATGATTTCAGCAAAATCGTCAATTTCCCCTGCCTTTAGCCCCTGCGGGTAGCCAGAGCCGTCGCAGCGTTCATGGTGCATCAGGGCAGCTTTTTTAATGCGTTCATCAATGGGGAGCTTTTCTAAAAGCTGGTAGCTGACGGTAGGGTGCTGCTGGATTAATGCGAATTCCTCTTTGGTGTATTTCCCGGGCTTATTTAAGATTTCATCTGGAATCTGGACTTTCCCAATGTCGTGGAACAGGCCGCAGAGCACGAGGGTATCTAGGTCTTCCTGCGGGAGCTGTATCCATTTCCCCATCTGGCGGGCAATCAGCGCCACGTTCAGGCAATGGGAATATACGCTGTCGTCGTCCAGCCGCATATTGTGCATTTTGTCAAAGAAGTCTATGGTGTTTTTCGTCATGCCAGCCAGCATATAGCAGCTATTTAGGATCCGCTGGAGGTCAACGGGCTCTTCCGGGTGCTTGATAATGCTGTCAAAGAGGCTTCGGATGTTGTAGGCTTTCTTCTGGTATTCTATCTGGTATGCCATAAATTCTGGCTGTGCCTTAATCTTCTGTGCGTAAGATGGGTTGGATGCCCGGCTCCTGCTTGGGATGGCAACTGCTGGTTCCGGCTCTGCGGCCTGCTTGGGTGCAGGTTCTGGCGTTGTTCCCGGTGCAGCGGCAGGATTGCTTTCAGAGGCGCCGCCGCTGGTTCCGGATAGGGGTTTTGGTATGCCCTTTTGCGCACCGCCCATGGGTTCTGGCGCTGCGGGGAGCTGCTGGGCTTTCACCTTTTCAATCCCATAAAAAACGAGCCGGGAAATTAACTCAGAGGTTAAAGCAGTCCCGGCCTCCATAATCATCTGCCCTTTGCTGGTAAAGATTGTTTCTGTGACTTCCATGCCGGGCTGCAGTTCACTGGTAAGATAATTCGTCATTTGTCTTTCCCCCTGTTTTGGATTTTAGGATATAACAGAGGACAGCCCAAGGAACGGATATCTGGCGCATCTGGCAAAGATTCTGTTCCGCTGGGCAGTCCCAAAAATTGCTGGGGGATGATAGCGCACCCCGACAGCAGGTATGAAAACATCTACTTACTCACTTTCAAGTATAGGGAGAAAGGATAAATTTGTCAAGGAAAAATCATTTGGAAAACTATTGACAGATTCCAAAAAACATAGTATCTTAATGAAAGAAAGATTGAAAAACCGAATATTGTTGCGCTGGCAGGGCAGAAGAATCCCTGTCAGGTATTAATTTCTCTTATTCAGAGTGGTGGAGGTACATAGGACCTGCGAAGCCACGGCAACCCCTCTACGGAAGGTGCCAACCTGAGCGAGCAATCGAACAATAAGAGGATTTGATAATCTTTTGGAAGAATCGAGTCCGCTTATGTTGTATAAGCGGATTTTTTATTTGCAGCCAAGATACAGTTAGGAGGAAAAACAATGGAAAAAAGACTATTTACATCAGAATCCGTAACCGAAGGCCATCCAGACAAACTCTGCGATGCAGTGTCCGATGCAATTTTAGACGCCTTGATGGCGCAGGACCCCATGAGCAGGGTAGCCTGTGAAACAGCGGCTTGCACAGGGTTTGTGCTGGTGACAGGGGAAATTACGACCAAAGCTGACATCGACATCCAGCAGATTGTCCGGGACACCGTAAATGAAATCGGCTACAACGACGCGGCCACTGGCTTCGACGGGAACACCTGCGCCGTGATGGTAGCCTTAGACAAGCAGTCCGCAGACATTGCAATGGGCGTGGACAAAGCTTTGGAAGCGAAGGAAAATAAGATGTCCGAGGAAGAGCTAGAAGCCATCGGGGCAGGGGATCAGGGCATGATGTTCGGCTATGCCACCAATGAAACCCCAGAACTGATGCCATACCCCATTTCCTTGGCGCATAAGCTGGCGCTGCAGCTAACGAAAGTCCGCAAGGACGGCACCCTTACCTACCTGCGCCCAGATGGGAAAACACAGGTTTCCGTAGAATACGACGGGGAAGGCAAGCCAAGGCGGCTGGAGGCAGTGGTGCTCTCCACCCAGCATGATCCAGACGTTACGCAGGAGCAGATCCATGCCGACATCAAAAAACATGTGTTTGGCCCCATCCTGCCGGAAGAGATGATAGACGGGGAAACGAAGTTCTTCATCAATCCTACCGGCCGTTTTGTAATCGGCGGCCCCCACGGGGATGCAGGCCTGACTGGCCGTAAGATTATCGTAGATACATACGGCGGGTATGCACGCCACGGCGGCGGCGCATTTTCCGGCAAGGACTGCACCAAGGTAGACCGTTCCGCAGCTTATGCATCCCGCTACGTTGCGAAAAACATTGTTGCAGCAGGGCTTGCAGAGAAATGCGAAATCCAGCTATCCTACGCAATCGGCGTAGCGCAGCCCACTTCCATTATGGTAGATACCTTTGGCACAGGGAAAATTTCCGATGAAAAATTAGTAGAAATCATCCGGGAAAACTTTGACCTGCGCCCAGCAGGGATCATTAAAATGCTGGATCTTCGGCGGCCCATTTACAAGCAGACCGCAGCTTATGGGCATTTTGGGCGCAATGATTTGGATTTGCCTTGGGAAGCAACCGATAAGGCGGAACTTTTGAAAAAATACCTGTAACAGCAGGCAGTGAAGGCGCTGCCGTATCCGGGGCTTGGGAACTATACCCCGGGTGCGGCAGCCTTTTATTTATAGGAAAGGAAGGGATAAGTGAATGGAACATATCTGGAAAAAAGTAATTTCGCTGTTTTTGGCTGTAGCAGTTGCTGCCGGCGGGTTTGCCCTGCCAGCGTCAGCCAAGGAAACGGGGCCGAAGCCAATCATATTTACCAAAACCATTACCGATGAAACCACCAACATTCAGGTCTATGCCGCCAAAGGTTCCACATTATATATCAAAAATGGCAAGAAAACCGTGGCACGCAAAAAATTTGCCAAGGAAAGCATCCAGGCAATCAAAATCAAGCCCCAGAAGGCAGGGAGTACGTTGAAGTTTTACTTGTCGGATTCCGGCATCCAAAGCCCGTCCGTGAAAAAAACTGTAAAAAAACTTGCCGGCCAAAAGGAAACAAAAGCCATCAAAAAGCCCGTGATCCCAGCCAAAACCATAAAGTCCACAGACACAAAGGTGAAGGTTAAGGCCGCCAAAGGCACGAAGCTGTACATAAAAAATGATGCCAATCAGGTTGTCAAGGCAGTAAAATTTGACAAGGACGGAACCAAGCCCATCCCCATCCCAAAACAGAAGGATACCCAAACCTTGTATTTTTACTTAACGAAGGGGAACAGGCGCAGCGCTGTTGTAAAGAAACCCGTCAAGGACGTTACCGCCCCCACAAAGCCTTCCTTGTCAGAAAAAAGCGCATCCTCCCTGCTGGTAAAAGGCGAGGTTGGCAGCACAGTGTACATAAAATATGGGACAAAATCCACGTATGCCGCCAAAGGCATCATCACTGGCAAAGGCGGCAAGCTGGCTGTTGGCTTAAAGCCAGACAAAAAAGGTTACTATTACGTGAAGCTGAAAGATGCCAGCGGAAACACCAGCGCCGTCACAAAATTGAAATCCAAATATTCTAAGAATCCGGGCGGCAATTCTGGGGATTCAGAAAATTCCGGCGGCGGTTCCGGGGGCACAGGGGACCAAGAGGAGCCAGAATCGCCTACAGTGGAATATTCCTACACAGTAACCCCGCTGCTGATGCCTTTTAACGAATTTTTTTATGTGCAGACCCAAGACCCCGACCCTTCAGATATCCGTTTTGTGGATAAAAGCAGCAGCTACTATGCACAAGGGCAGGAACCTGCCTACCTTAAGCCAACCGAAGTGCGTTTCATGGATGTATCTTATGAGGAGAAAGCCTCTGGCCGGGTGAAGGGCGGCTATATTTTTTCCATGGATGGCAGCGGTTTGGACGGAGGGAAACTGACGGTACAGAAAAAAATCGGCAGGGAGTATCAGGACACAAAGACGGAGGTATCCTGCGCCAGCGTCAAAGGCTACAAAGAATATTTGATTGACACCTATACAACGCCCACAAAAAGTTTTTTTGAAAATTTAGGGGCTGTCCAGCAGGGATTGGATGCCCTAGCCCTTTATCCAAGGGGGACGAAGGACATCAACCGGAAAAATGCAGATTTGCCTTACCCAATGCTGACAGTTTCCCCTTACCCAGAGCTTACATTAAATGAATGGTACCAGATGTATGAAACGGCGGAAGAGCCATTGTTTTTAAATTACCTGTATCCATACATCCTTGACTCGCTGGGGTTCCCGTCCGTCATGGCAAGCGTTGCCAAAAGCCTAGACCCATCCTGCCAAGTAGCGTGGGGCGCTTACCACTATATGGTGGATGTGACAAAAGATGGGGAAACCTATACATACGGTGGGGCTGGGAGCGGGGGCAATGACCCGCTGTACAGCAACCGGGTAGAAAAACTTTTCCTGTTCGACGGCTCCGCCAAAGATTATGCCAAAAACCCCACCTTGGAAAGCCTGTCAGAAAAGAGGGGAGAATATGGGACATATGCCCGTGAGGACGCGGAATTATACCGGGACTTAATCCAAGGGAAAACCTTCGCGGAAACAATCGGATTAGGCAGTTGGATACGCGTGGGGACAGAAGGGTTTAACCTGCTGACAAAATCTTATGCCTATGTGACCCAAGGATGCGTATATACCGAAGGCAGCGGCGGTATCCCATATTCCGTGGAAAATGTATGGGTCGATGGGAGGTATATCAACCAGTACAACCGTTATGAAGCCGGGGCAAAATTTCAGGATTACCCCAAGGCAGACATTATGGTGAGGGATATGGCGTATACAAATAAATGGGGGAATACCTGCCGCGGCGATGTGGTATATGAGTACGATGAAGCCAGCGGCTGCTGGCTGTCCCGGGCATATGTATCATATTCCTCCAATACTTGGGCTGGGGATGTTACCAAGGAGGAGCTTCCAGAGGAAATGGTCCTGACGCCGGAAGAGGTGGCAGCATTGCAGGTGGACCGGAATACAGACACGGTTCCGTCAGGGCTGGTTTACGATGGGACGGCATATCCGGGGACGCCTTATGGGCAGTGATTTTCCATTCCCCAGCTAAAATGTAAAGGGCATGGGGCAATTATTCAGGCAAATTTCAGAATGTTAGGAACTTACATATGGCAGCCAAAACCAGCATATGATGGAATATCAGCAGGCAAAAAGACATGAATGATCCATGCTGGACGGTAAAAATCCCCGGAAGTGGCTTTCCGGGGATTTTTGTTTACTTCGGACTTTAGAAGGGTTTAGGATTCATAGGATGGTTGTTGGCTATTTTATGCCACGTTGGCTAAGATGCTTGAATTTGCAACAAAAGGATGGTACGATAGAGCCAACAAATAATAGGAAGGGCTAAGGCATGGGAAATATATATGATGGGGTATTCCGCACAATTTT
>CAJTWA010000019.1:0-65665 GCA_910580195.1 uncultured Lachnospiraceae bacterium | reverse complement strand
GATGAGAGGCGCATTGGTTGAAACAAGTGCAAGGACTATTTTGAATCAGGGAATTCGTGAAGCAAAAAGGCAGACAGCGCTTAGGATGCTGAAAAGAGGAAAAATGACAGTTGATGAAATAGCAGAAGATACAGGCTTAAGCGTTGCAGAAGTAGAACAGCTTACAGAGATCCAGACGGTATAAGCTAAAAAATAGGAAAACTTAAAGAAATCACATATTACAGCCCAAACGAAATACCAATTGGTAAAAAGACAAGTATCATCCATTAGACAGCAAAGGGGTTGTCGGGAAAGAGCAGTTTTCCGCAATATATGGCCGTGATTCCCTGAGTTTCACTACGATATATTGTGTTTAAATTCCATTTCCAGACAGCCCCTTGTTATATTCTTAATTCGGGTTAGGCTCCTTCTTGCAATCGCCGCACCGTCCATAAACACACCCATATCCTAAAAATTCCAAAAAACATCCCCAATCCCGTATAGAATCCTAATTCCGTTATATACTTATCCTTATCACAAACCAAGGGATAAGGAGGAACCAAATGAAAAAGTATATCACAGAAAAAGACCTTGCCGCCTACCAAGAGCACTTATATGAGGAAGAAAAAAGCCCCGCCACCATCCAGAAATACATGTGCGACTTGCGGAAACTCTCCGATTATCTGGGCACCCAGGAACTCACCAAAAAGAAAATGATTGCATACAAAGAAATGCTTAGGGCCAGCAGCAAGTACCAGCTCAGCAGCATTAATTCATTCCTGACAGCATCCAACTGCTTTTTCGACTATATGGGATGGTATGAATGTAAAGTCAAGACCTTCCGGGTGCAGAAGGAAGTGTTCCTCCCGGAATACAAAAACCTTACAAAAGCAGAGTACCAAAAACTGGTACAAGCCGCCAGCCAGAACGGCAAGCACCGCCTGTCCCTGATACTGGAAACCATCTGCGCCACAGGCATCCGCATCAGCGAGCTGGCGGAAATCACAGTATCCGGCGTAAAACGCGGCATTGCAGACATCTATTGCAAAGGAAAGGCCAGAAAAGTCCTCATTCCAAAGCCTTTGCAGAAAAAACTTCTATATTATATTGGAAGAAGGGGCTTAAAGCAAGGCCCAGTATTCCAGACCGCAGGAAAAAAGCCTGTAGACCGGAGCAATATCTGGAAGGAAATGAAGGCAATCTGTAGGCAGGCAGGGGTCAGGGAAGAAAAGGTATTCCCCCATAACCTGCGGCATCTTTTTGCAAAATCGTTCTATCAAATCGAAAAAGACATCGCAAGGCTGGCAGACGTGCTTGGCCACAGCAATATTGAAACCACAAGGATTTATATTAAGGCTACCGGG
Organism: uncultured Lachnospiraceae bacterium; assembly: GCA_910580195.1. Lineage (GTDB taxonomy): Bacteria > Bacillota > Clostridia > Lachnospirales > Lachnospiraceae > Petralouisia. The sequence goes on along the minus strand of CAJTWA010000019.1, from coordinate 64,322 downwards.
CAGGAGCACCGGAGGCAATTGGAACACATGGGGCTTGTATCAGAAAGGTGCAGAAATACCACATAATGAAAATTATGTTGTTTTGTTAGATTATACCATCCATACCCGCCTATTTCAAGGTGAAAAATGTAATTTTGCTAAAAAATAATGGCTTAAGAAACGAAAGCGCAAATATATACTGCTGAAAATAGCGGATCCAAAAACAGTGCAATAATACATATCCCAGAAAAATAGGCTTTTCCTGCCGAAATCAGCGGTTCTTCCACCTCCACCACATAATTTTCATTATGTGGTAATTGTTCATGTTCAATTTTGAGGAAGGAGAATCAGGATGGAGAAAAAGACAGGGATAGGAAAGAGATTGCTGTCCATGCTGCTGGCGGCGGCAGTGATGGTTACAGCACAAGGGATGCCGGCATTTGCGGAAACAGGCTCCGCAGGTGCATGGAATCCCACATACGATGCTGACAGCGACACCACGGCATGGCATACGGTTTCATTTGGCAGTTATCCCCAGACAGAAGTGGCAGAGGATGAACTGACGGAGGAAATTACCCAAGCAATCTATGACGGGGCAGGGGATGCATGGGTAGATGGGGTGAAATACCGCAGGATTAGCAAAAATGATACCGATAACAGCGACTATTTCGGGACAGAACCTTACCGCTATTTTAAATGGGAAAAAATTAACTGGCATGTCCTTCATGAAGATGAAAATGGAATACTCACTTTGATGGCAGGGCAGGGCCTTGACTGTAAGAAATACAATGAGGAAAATAATGCGGTTTCATGGGGGGATTCCAGCATCCGTGAGTGGCTGAACCAAGCATTTTACAATACGGCATTTAACAGCAGTGAGCAGGGGAGGATACAGGAAAGCGCAGGGGACAAGGTATGCCTGCTTTCCGACGAACAAGCAGTAAACATAGAATACGGTTTTTCCGGTGATTCTACCCAAAACTCCTACAGCAGGCGCAGGCAAGCTAGCGCTTACGCCAATGCTAGAGGGGCTTTTGCTGATGCCCAAAGTGGCTATGAAGGGAACTGCTGGTGGTGGCTGCGCCCATGGTCTGAGTACTCTTCCGATGTACAGAGGGTTACGAAGGAAGGCGTCTTGGAAACTTGGGATATGACGAAAACATATGGCGCAGTGATTCCGGTCATCCAGATAGAGCAGGACAGCACAAGTACCCTCAGCCCAACTTACAATTCCAGCACGGATAAAACAGAATGGAATTATGTATCCTTTGGCAGCTATCCGCAGGCAGAGATAGATGCAGAAAGCGACAGGGCATTGTATGTGCAGTTAGAAAATGCTACTTATGAAAACGGCGAAGTAGAAATAGATGGGAACAGGTACAGCAAAATCCAAAAGAGCGATACAGAAACAACGAATTTTGGTGAAACAGAATACCGCTATTTCAAATGGGAGCCGATTACTTGGAAAGTATTGCGGCAAACTGACACTACATTATTTTTGATGGCAGATAAAGCGCTGGATGCCAGGCCATATGATGACATGTATTCTTCTGTTTGGCAGGATTCTGCCCTCCGCACTTGGCTGAACGATACGTTTTACCAAACAGCGTTTAGCCAGTATGAGAAGTACGCGATTGTAAGCCAGTCTGTGCAGAATGAAGCAAACCCATCTTATACTACAGATGGAGGGGACGCAACCTCTGATAATGTGTATATACTGTCCATTCAGGAAACGGAAACTTCTGTCAATGGGTTCCGGGGGGATGGTTCTGCGACATCCAGCCGCCAGATTCCGGCAAGCAGTTATGCATACCGGATGGGCGCGTACGTGGATGGGAAAGGGAACAGCAAAGCTTGGCTCCGTTCCCCGGGGAATAGCAGCTCCAATGCAGCGTTTATTGATGCAGAAGGCGCAGTTGTCAGGGCTGGGGAGGACAAATCCTATTTTAATGCTGTTGTGCCGGTTCTGCACGTAAGCAAGGGTTCATCCGCATGGTCTTTGGTGGAAAATGAAGGGCAGTCCTTGCAGGTATCCATGCAAGGTGCGGGGATGAGTTGGTCTATCTCGGAGAATGGAACTGAGGTTCTTTCTGTAACGGTTACTGGCGGGCATCCTTTTGGCTACACCTATCAATGGTACTACGCCCCAACTGCTGATGTGGAAGGCACTAGAATAGATGGAGCCACATCCTCCAGCTATACCATAGAAAATGCAAGTGCTGCAAATACTGGCAGCTACTATTGTATCGTGACAAGCGGCAAGTATCAGGTAGCAAGCGGCCGGGCGAATATTACTGTTACGCCGCCTACCACAGAGGAACCTGAAACACCAGAAAATCCTGTGGATAAGCCGCCAACGCTGACAGGCATCACGTTAACCCCTGCGAATTTAAGTTTAAAAGTAGGGGCAAAGGGTGAATTAACCGCAGCCTTAACCCCAGCATCTGCAACTGCAGACGTAAAGTGGACAAGCGATAATGCAAAAGTGGCAAAAGCAGAATCCAGCGGAGGGACAAAGGCAACCATAACAGCAGTTGCAGCAGGAAAGGCAACCATAACAGCAGAAGCAGGCGGCAAGAAGGCGCAATGTACGGTAACTGTAACAGCAAACACAGATACCAATACGAATACCAATACGAATACAAACACCAATACGAATACAAACACAAAACCAGCTACTCCCTCCAATCCACCTTCGGGTTCAACCACTAAACCAGCCGCAAAGCTGCCAGCCCCCAAGCTGACTGTAAAACTGGCATCTTCCAATGCAGTAAAGCTGTCTTGGAAAAAAGTGAAAGGTGCTACTGGATATTATATATACCGCGCCGACTCAAAAAAAGGAAAATATAAAAAAATAGCCACAACCAAAAAGACTTCCTACAAAAACTCGAAGTTAAAAAGCAATAAAACCTATTACTACAAAGTAGCTGCATACAAAGGGAAGACAACAGGCACATATTCAAAGGCAGCTTCGAAGAAAATCCTAGGCAAGCCTTCTACACCCGTATTAAAGGGGCCAAAGCCAGTCAATTCTAAACGGCAGACATTTACCTTGTCTTGGGGAAAAATAAAAAATGCAAGTCGTGTGGAAATCTGGCGTCGTGTGGGAAATGGTAAGAGTAAAAAGTGGAAAGAAGAATCAGCCAAAAAAAGGAAGGTAGTCTGCTCTTATGAGAGATTTTCAATGGGGAATACATATTCTTTCCAAATTAGGGCGTATTATGTAAAAGATAAAGTGAAAGTATACAGTGGATATTCCAAGAAGATTGTTCGGGTGCGAAGAACGTAGTCAAAGAGGTAAGTAAAATAGAAAGAGGAAAAATGGAAAATCAGTTATGTTTTCAATGCTTTAAAATGAAGGGCAGCTACGGGGTATGCCCTCACTGCGGATACGAAGAAAACACCGGTGCGGCGCAGGCTTACCAGCTTGCGCCCGGCACCGTCTTGCGGGGCAGGTATATCATAGGCGTCAGCATTGGTTTCGGCGGCTTTGGCATTACCTATAAGGCATTTGACACCGTGCTTAGCATTGTCGTGGCAATCAAGGAATTTTACCCGGCAGGCCTTGTGAACCGGGGCGAAGGGGAGGTAAAGGTAGGCATTTTTTCCGGGGAAAAAGAGGAGGAATTCAAGCGGCAGTTAAACCGTTTTTTGGAAGAAGCCAGAAACATGGCAATTTTCTCCAAGGAAAAAAATATTATCAACGTATTCGACTATTTCGAGGAAAACCAGACCGCCTATATCATTATGGAATACGTGGATGCGCCTGTTTTGAAAGAGTGCTTGAAAGAAAAAGGAAGGTTCCCGGCAGAAGAAGCAGAAGGGTATATCTTGGCAATTTTGGACGCTTTATCGAAGGTTCATAGCCATGGCATTATCCACAAGGACGTGAGCCCAGACAATATTTTTATCCTAGGGGAAAATTCCATCAAGCTGTTTGACTTTGGGGCGGCCAAATTCCAAGGGACCGAAACGGAGCGAACAGAAGACGTGGTGGTAAAAGCAGGGTATACCCCGCCGGAGCAGTACCGTTCCAAAAACCAGCAAGGTGCATTTATGGACATCTATGCCGCCGGCGCGGTGCTCTATGAAATGGTAACTGGCGAAAAGCCCATGGAGGCTCCAGACCGCTCCGTAGAGGACGCGTTAAAACGCCCCAGCGAGTTTGGGATTGAAATAGAAGAGCAGCTAGAGCGCGTGATTTTAAAAGCCTTAGCCTTAAAGCCAGAACTGCGGTTCCAGACTGCGGAACAGATGAAAGAAGCCATCGTAAGCAGGAAAAAAGTGGAGCTGCCCGAGGAAGAATTAAAAAAATACCAGAAGAAAAAGAAAATGCTAGCTGCAGGAATGGCGGCGGCCTTTGCTGTGGCAGGGGGCATTTTCCTGTTTAGCCAGACTTATTTTTCCGGCAGGGGAAAAATTGACGTGGCAAAATTACCAGAACAGGACTTGGAAATCTGGATTTCCAGTGAAGACGCATCTGCGGGGGAAGGGCTCTCGGAGGTGCTTTTGGAGAGCGTGGAAAAAGAGTGCCCACAATTAAACGTTACGGTGCAGGTAGTTGACGGAAGGGAATATGAAGAGAAGATCCAGCAGGCAGCAAAGGAAGGGGAATTGCCAGACGTATTCTGCACGGAAGGGATTCCGGCAAAGGATTACTGTGCAGACCTTTCTAAGCTGCTGAATACTATGGAATTGGCCGACTACCTGCATTTGGATGGGCTGGGCAAAAAAGGGGTCTACGAACTCCCCACCGCCATGCAAGTTGCAGTAGCCTATATCAACGAGGAAAAGGAAACGGAACTGCCGGAATCTTTGGACAAGGATTCCTTGACAGAAGAAGAGGGGCTTTTGGGCTATGCAGAAGATGTAGAATCGTTTGCGGCATTTCAGGATATGGATCTTTCACTTTCCCGGATTGCAGGGGATTTGTCAGATATGGACCTGGTAAAAGAAGTGACCGTGGATGTGATACCGCCTACAGATTTTGCCGTTGTCCCTATTTTGCAAGATGGGAAACTGATTGGGACGATGGAACGCCCTTACGGCGTCAGCAAGGAGGGGGACAGTGCCCGGCAGGAGGCGGGGATGTTTTTGCTGTCCCTTTTGTTAAGCGACGGGGCGCAGAGCGCAGCTTATATGGGAAATGAAGAAGGGATTCCCTTAAACCGTAAGGTTTTGGGCAATTATCAGGAAACGAAAATGACGACATATCTGGATTTTTTAAAGGGCTTTGATTTGGAAAATGCAGAACTTTATGAGGGAGGCAGCATATGCAGGATTCTCCAAGAAGAAGCTGGAGAACCCAAGAAAAAGTAGGATGCTAAGGCTGCCCTAAGAGAACTTTACAAGAAGAATGGAATACGGGGGCTGTATTGAGAAATCCCATGGGGGAGAAGTAACATGCAGGAGCCGTAAGTTAGGCATCCTTATGGGATAGGAATGGGAGGGAACAGGAAATGGTAAGATGTTTTGGCTGCATGGAGGAGATTCCAGAGAATGAGGAAATCTGCCGGCATTGCGGCTACCAGAAAGGAACGGATGTCAAAGAAGCTTATTACTTACTGCCCGGGAAAATAATAGGCGGAAAGTATTTAATCGGCAAAGTGCTGGGATACGGCGGGTTCGGCGTAACTTATATCGGCTGGGACACGACGCTGAACCGGAAAGTGGCAGTGAAGGAATACCTGCCCAGCGATTTTGCCACTAGAAGCTATGGCACGGAATTGCTGACAGTATTTTCCGGGGAGGCCACGGTGCAATTTGAAGCAGGGCTCAACAGCTTTATTTCCGAGGCAAAGCGGCTGGCGAAATTCAACCGGATTCCAGAAATTGTGGATATTTATGACTGCTTTATGGAAAATGGCACAGGCTACATCATTATGGAATTCCTAGAAGGGGTGACTGTCAAGAAAATTTTAAAGGAGCAGGAACGCATCCCAGTAGAAGAAGCCCGCCGGATTGCCATGGCGGTGCTCCGGGGGCTTTCCGAGGTGCATAAAGAAGGGATTATCCACAGGGACATTGCGCCGGACAATATTTTTATCAATAAAAAGGGGGAAGTGAAACTTTTGGATTTTGGCGCGGCAAGGTATGCCACGGCAGTCCAGTCCAGAAGCCTTTCCGTTGTCTTAAAGCCGGGGTATGCGCCGGAGGAGCAGTACCGCAGCAGGGGCGAGCAGGGCCCTTGGACGGACGTGTACGCCATGGGGGCAACCTTTTACCGGATGGTAACAGGAATCCGGCCGGAAGAAGCCATCGAGCGCATCGTAGAGGACAACTTAAAGCCGCCTTCTGCCTTGGGCATATCCATAGAGCCCAATACGGAAACTGCCCTCATGAACAGCCTAAATGTCAGGAAGGAATTCAGGACGAAGGATGCAGAAACCTTTTACAAGGAGCTGGGCAGCGATGTAAAAGTGGAGCGTGTGATAGAGGAAAAAACCGTAAAAGAGGACTTGAAAATCCCTCCATGGATGCGTTGGGGAGCCGCTGCGGCAGGGGTGCTCTTGTGCCTTTGCGTAGGCTTGCTTGCCACAGGGAACATCAGCTTTACCAAAAAACAGATTGAAAGCAGCGGAGGCGCAGAAGCATTAAAGGAAGGGGAATGTTATGTGCCCAATGTTTCCGGGATGAGTTATGAAGAGGCAGAAAAAGCGTTACAGGAAAAAAACTTAACTGTACTTATCAATGGGATGAATTACAGTGAAAGCATAGAGAAAAACAAGATTTTAAGCCAGACCCCAAAAGACGGGGAAAAAGCATCGGCGGAGGAAACCGTATACGTCATTATGAGCGGCGGCAGCCAAGAAGTAATGATGCCAGACTTATCCGGGATGGAATATGAAGAAGCAAAAGAATTGATTGCAGCCCAGAACCTTGTGCTGAAAAAAGACGGGGTAACAAAAGAATACAGTGATGTTGTGGAAAAGGGAAGGGTTATTTCCCAGAACATTGACCCGGAAGAGCGGATTAAGGTGCAGACGGAAATTACCCTCACGGTATCCCTCGGCAGCCTTTCTACAGAAACCGCAGTCCTGAAAGTCCCGGACGTCAGGGGCATGACAAAGGACGAGGCAGTCGCTTGCCTGACCCAGTTAAAGGAATCCACGGGATTCACCTATTCCCTTGGGAAAGTGAAGAAAGAATTCAGCGATGAAGTGGAAAAAGGCAAAATTATCAGCCAAGGCTTAGAGCCGGGGAGCGAGGTACGGACCAACGAACCATTGACCCTTGTCATCAGCAAAGGGCCGCAGATGGTGCAAGTGCCGGAAGTGGTGTACCTGTCCAAGGAAGACGCAGTGAAAAAGCTGGAAGAAGCAGGGCTTGCCGCAGAGGTACAGGAGGAATACAGTTCCAAGGTTTCCAAAGGGCTTGTCATCAGCCAGAGCCAAGAAGCAGATACCAAGGTTGGGAAGGGTACAACTATTACCATAAGCATAAGCCTTGGGGAAGAGCCGGCGAAAACGGATTCCAACAATTCGAATTCCAACAATTCGAATTCCAACACAAACAAGGCGCCATCTTCCCAGACAAAGCCGCAGGTGCCCCAGCCAGAACCGCAGCAGCCCGCGCCAGAACCAGAGCCGCCTGCACCAGAGCCGGAACAGCCTGCGCCCCAGCCAGAACCACCTGCACCTCAGCCAGAAGCGCAAGATGGAGGTTTGGAGAGTGTAGAAGATGGGGGGCTAGAGAGTGTAGAAGATGGAGGTTTGGAATTCTAATGGGTAATCTGAGATTGGGAAACAGAGAAGAAACGGAGGAAAATCCATGGTTACATACGAAATTTTGTCAGAACCGGGCGAACGGGAATATAACGAAGATTACGTCGGCGCCAGCCAAAACGGTGACTCTTTCTGTTTCGTCCTTGCAGACGGCCTAGGCGGCCACGGAGGAGGGGACGAAGCATCCCGGCTGGTAGCGGAACATATTTTAAATGATTTTGAAGCACAAGGGGAAGTATCGGAAGAATACTTAAAAAAATCCTTTGAAGAAAGCCAAGAGCTTCTCGTGGCGGAACAGGAGAAGCAGAACCGCGCCTTTGAGATGAAGACCACCTTAGTGGTGCTCCTTGCAGACAGCCAATCCCTGCGCTGGGGCCACATCGGGGATTCCCGCCTGTACTTTTACAAGAATAAGAAGTTAAAGCAGCGTACCTTAGACCACAGCGTTCCCCAGATGCTGGTAGCCGCCGGGGAGATTAAGGAAGAGGAAATCCGCGGCCATGCAGACAGGAACCGCCTGCTCCGCGTCATGGGCTCGGAATGGGACCATCCCCGTTACCAGCTTGCAGCCCCGGTGGAGCGCACGGGGCAGGAATCTTTTCTGCTGTGCTCTGACGGCTTCTGGGAATGGATTGAGGAAAAGCCCATGCAGTCTGCCTTGAAAAAGGCTGGCACCCCAGCAGAATGGATGGCGCAGATGCAGAAACAGGTATTAAAAAACGGTACAGGGAAGGGCATGGACAATTATTCTGCAATTGCTGTATTTGTGGAATAGCGCGTGGAGGGAGGAAAAAAATGGCAATCGTACAATGCCAGAATGGGCATTATTATGACAATGAAAAATTTAACGGCTGCCCGCACTGCGCCAGCTTAGCAGAAAGCGGCGCCCAGCAGGATTCCGTAACGGTGGCTTTGGCGCATGAAGCCCAGCAGGTGGAAAATTATGCGGTGGAATATTTAAAGCGCACCGTGCCCCAGCCAGCCATCGCCCCGGCAACCGTACAGCGGGATATGGAAAAGACCGTAAGCCTGTACGAAAAAGAAGGCGTTTCCAGATGCATTGCAGGCTGGCTGGTATGCACCGAAGGGGAGGAATATGGCAGAGGGTTCCCGCTGTATGCAGGGTTCAACCGCATTGGCAGGAGTCGCAGCAATGACATCGTGCTGACAGACCCCCATGTGTCGCGGGAGGAACACTGCTCCGTTATTTACGAGGAAAAAAAGAACGTCTTTTACTTGTTTCCCAAGGACGGCAACCTTGTGTATGCAGGGGAAGCATTGGTAGAGCAGGCGCAGCAGATCACCGAGGGGCAATCCATCACCATAGGGGAAACCCAGTTGGAATTTGTGCCATACTGCAAAGGAGAAAAGAAATGGGAAAAAAACCGCTAATCCATCACTTGCCGTTTGGCATTTGCCAAATATCTTGGCATGGCAAGGCACTCTATAGACAACTTTTCCTGCTGATATCATGCCTGTGGCTGGGCAGTGGGCTGCAGGCAGCGGCAGCAGGGATAGATACCCAGATTGGGGAGGTCCGGATTGAAGGGGCCACAGCCAACATGCCCGAGCTGAACATCTATTGCTACCCCGGCCAGCCAGAGCTTTTGGAAGGGGCAAGCGTTACATACGGGAAAGAAGAGATGATGGCAGGCCAAGCCGTGCCCTTTGCCCAGACAGAAGCAGGCACAGATTATTATATGCTGCTGGATGTTTCCGCTTCAGTAAGCCCCGAATATTTTGCGCAGATGAAAGAAAGTATTCTGGATTTCTGGCGCAGCATGGGGGCTAAGGACAAGATTTCCCTGATTACTTTTGGGAATACGGTGACAGTGGTATTTCAGGACCAGACAGCGGCGGACGACATTTCCGGCGCAGTCAACGGTTTGCAGAACCCAGACCAGACCACCTGCCTGTTTGAAGCCATTGAAAAAACGGCAAAGCTGGCAGACACCAAAGAAGAAGCCAGCGTCCGCAAGGTTGCAGTGGCAATCACCGATGGGGAGGATTTCTCGGAAAACACTTCCACCAAGGAAGAAGCCCTTGCCACCTTAAAGGAAAAAATGATCCCCCTTTACGCCATGGCAGCAAAAGAGGATAAGCAGGGCATGGAAAATGCTTATTTAGACAGCATGGGTGCATTTGTCCGGGAATCCGGCGGCGTCATGGAAGTCTTTGACGCAGGGAACGCAGTCCTTAAAATGCAGGGGCTGCACCAGACCTTTCAGGAGGCTTTTCTCCTGCCGGCGCGGGCAAAAACCAACGTAGTGGATCACAAGAAAAAAGCCCTGACTGTCACATTTTCCGATGGGAAAGCAAAAACTTCTGATTTTATAGCGTCTTATTACCAAGAGGACGCAGACCCGCCTGTGGCATCTGTAAAACAGAATTCCAAACATTCCCTGAAAATAAATTTCAGCGAGCCGGTAAAGGGCGCAAACAAGGTGGACGCCTATGAGATTAAGCATGAGGACGCCCGGATTACGGACGGGTATATGGTGCGCTATGACAAGGAAAAAGCCACTGCCGTCCTCACCTTTGAAGAAGACCTCCTGAAAGGGAAATACGAAATAAAATTCCGCGGCATTACAGATGATTCCATGGAAAAAAATAAATTAACCAAACAGTGCAGCATTAAAGTGAAAAAGGGAAGGAAACTTGGTATTTCCGATTACTTAAAACAGTATCAGGCCTTCTTTGCAGGAGCCGTTATCCTGCTGGTGCTGCTGGCTGCCGGGGCAATTGTGTGGCACAGGGTTAAGAAGCAAAAGGGGATTGTCACCATTGAGGGACGGGCGGTGCTCCAGTCCAACGTACAAAAAAAGCACCATGTGCAGGTACAGAAAAAGCAAATCCCAAGAAGGCAGATCCAATTTTGCCTAGAGGGGGTGCAGGGCACAGGGCGGCAGCTTACGGTAGATATTGCAGGGAGCATTATTGTAGGGCGTTCCGGGAACTGCGATGTTTCCATTGAGGATACCCGGATGTCCCGCCAGCATTTTGCCATTACGGACAGGAACGGCATGTTTACCATTGAAGATTTGCACACCACCAATGGGACATGGGTGAACGGGAGGAAAATTTCCGCCCCAAGCCCCTTGTCGCCCGGGGACAGGATACAGGCCGGGGACATGGCAATGACGGTGAGGTGGTAAGCATGAAGGGCGGAAACAGCAAGGATGGCGAAGCGGCAGGCATGAAGGGCGGCAATAGTAAGGATGGCGAAGCGGCAGGCATGAAGAATAAACAAAGATGCCAGAAAAGGCAGCGTACATGCCTTGGGCGTTGCAGCAGTAGCGAGGTGGAGGGTTATGAAAAGTGAATATAGATGCCCCAATTGTTTTCAGGGGGATATCGGCACAGGGAGGTGCACCCGCTGCGGGTTTCGCAGGCAGGAGGAAAAGCAGAACCCCATGCGGCTGCCCGAGATGTCCTTCCTTGGGAACCGTTACCTGATTGGCCGGATTCTAGGGAACGGGGGCTTTGGGATTACGTATAAGGCCTTTGATGTGTTAAACCAATGCATTTGCGCAGTAAAGGAATTTGTGCCTGTCGGCGTCGTGGCAAGGCAGGGGGACGGGGTTCAGGTTACAGTGACTTCCAAGTCCAATTTAGAGGATTTTGAGCATGGGAAACGGCGGTTTATGGAAGAGGCGGAAGTCTTGAAAAAGCTGACGGACGTGCCGGAAGTGGTGCAGATTATGGATTACTTCATGCTGAATAACACAGCCTATTTTGTCATGGAATACATTGAAGGGGCGACGTTAAAGCAATTGATGAGAAGCTACGGCGGGAGGATCCCGCTGCCTAATGCCATGTCCATGATTTACCGTGCAGGGATGGCATTAGAGCAAGTCCACCGGAGGGCAGGGATTTTCCACAGGGACGTCAGCCCGGACAATATTATGGTGACGGCGGATAACCGGGTAAAGCTGATTGATTTTGGCAACGCCAAGCACATCATTGGGAAAAGGAGCCAGACCCTTTCTGTGATTTTAAAGCATGGGTATGCGCCCCCGGAACAGTATTCCAGCACCAGCAGCCAAGGGAGCTATACGGACGTCTATTCCTTGGCAGTCACCTTTTACTATGTGGCAACGGGCATTATGGTGCCGCCTGCCCCAGACCGTTTTGGCGGGGAAGAGTACCGCCCGCTGCTGGAGGTTTGCCCGCAGGCCGGTTCCCAGATTTCGGAGGCTGTAGACCGTGCGCTGGCCTTAAATAGCAAAAACAGGACAAGTTCTGCGGCAGAGTTTGCCTATGCCTTTTACCCGCAGCTGGGCAAGGCAGCGGCTTACCCGAATGGCACAAGCGGCGGGACGCTGGCCCTGAATGGGCAGACAGCCCCAACAGCGCCTTGCATTAGCCTGAAAGGCAGCAATGGGGCTGCAGGGCATTTCAAGGTGTCCGAACATGCAGCGCCGTACCAAAATTTTGCAGACAGCGGCAGGATGCCGGCACAGGGAGGACAGGCAGCGCCCAGCCAAGGCTTTGCAGACAGCGGCAGGATGCCAGCACAGGGAGGTCAGGCAGGCACAGTGAAAGCTTACCTGAAATTGGCAGGGATGGGCGGCGGGCCTGTATGGAGCCTTCCAGACAACCAGCAAGTCATGGTTGGCCGGTCCAGCGGCTGGGCAGACATTGTCCCCACGAACAACCAGCAGGTCAGCAAGCAGCATTGCAAGCTGTTTTGGGACAGCGCAGAAAAACGCTTTTACCTTACGGACTGCTCTTCCAATGGTACTTTTATTGGGAATGAAAGGCTGAAAAAGGGAGAAACTTATATCCTGCCCAACGGCGGCCAGTTTTCCCTTGTGAACCATATCTGCGATTTGGAAGTGAGGTGGGAAAATGGCTGAAATGGAAAAAGACATTGTAACCCTCCGGCTGAAGCCACGGGATAGGGCAGGGCAGGAGCTTATGCCCTGGGGCAGGGCAGAGCCGGAAATGAAAATAGAAATCGGCACCTCCAGCATTATCGGGACTAGGAAAAACCAAGAGGACACCATTTTTGGATATGGCTCCGGCAGGGAGGCCATTGCCTTGGTCTGCGACGGCATGGGAGGGCTTTCCGGCGGGGAGCTTGCGAGCAAGGCGGCAGCAGAAAGCTTGGCGGACGCATGGTTCGGCCGGAAGGGGACGGTGGATATCCCAGAGTTTTTGGAAGAAGAGGCGCTGCGGGCAGATGAAAAGGTATTCCAGCAGAAAAATGAAAAAGGCGAACGGATCCGGGCGGGCACTACGATTGTGGCGGCAATTATCCGGGGGAATGAACTGTATTGGCTGTCGGTAGGGGACAGCAAAATTTATATTATCCGGGGCGAGGAAATCTTGTCGGTGTGCAGGGAGCATAATTACAGGCTGACGTTAAACCAGCAGCTAGAAAACGGGGAACTGACGCCGGAGGAATATGCTGCGGAAGAATACCGGGCAGAAGCCTTAATCAGCTATCTTGGCATGGGGAATGTGCCGCTGATGGACTTAAACCGCCAGCCCTTTTTGCTGGAGGACGGCGACATCATCCTGTTAAGCAGCGACGGGCTCTACCGGAGCCTTGCAGAAAAAGAGATTTTTAGCCTTGTCAAAGAGTTTGGCAGGGATATGCAGGAGGCGGCGGATGCATTGACGTCGGCAGCCTTGGGGATGAAACAGTCCGGGCAGGACAATACCTCCGTGGTATTGATGCGCTACAGCCTTTCTGGCAGGGAAGAAGGGCAGGACAAGGACAGGAACATGGGAGGAAAACAGGATGAATTTAAAAAGATGTGAAAACGGGCATTTTTTCGATGGGGACAAATTCCCCTCATGCCCCCATTGCGCGGCAGTAGGGGGCGGGCAGCAGCAAGCAACCATGTCTTATGGGGATACGGGCAATGGTTACGGCCCGGCCATGACGGAGAACGTAACGGTGCCAATGTATGGGCAGGAGCCACAGGCGGCTCCCGGGGGGTTCCCCATGCAGCCCCAGATGGCGGAGCCGCAGGCAGGGACCATTTCCTTGCAGGACGCAGTGAGCCGGGCAATTACCGCCCCTGCCCCCATGCAGCAGGATGAGGAAAAAACCGTAAGCCTTTACCAGTATAAAAACCATGCAGACCCGGTAGCAGGATGGCTGGTGTGCATTGAAGGGGCGGATTTCGGCAGCAGCTTTACGGTGAAAAGCGGCAGGAACTTCATAGGCCGGGCGTCCCATATGGATATTGTGCTGCGGGGGGATAACAGCATTTCCCGGGAAAAGCACGCCATTATCCTCTATGAGCCAAAACGCAGGGAATTTATTGCACAGGCCGGCGAATCGAGGGAATTATTTTACTTAAATGACGAAGTTGTGCTCAACCCAATGCGGTTAAAGCAGCATGACATACTGACAATTGGGAATACCCGCCTGATGTTTTTCCCCTGCTGTGGGGAGGATTTCAGCTGGGAAGATTTCAAGAAAGATGAGGAGTAAGGATGGGGAACTTAAAGACAAACCGGAGCGTTGGGCTCTATGTGGTGCTGACAGCTATCATGAATTTCCTGCCAGTGATCTTGGTGGTTGTAATTGGGAAACGCTTAACGTCTGGGAGCGGCAGCATACTGTCGGCTGCCTTAGGCCTTAGGGGCGGCTTGGAGGATCTGGTGGCGGACCTTATGGTTTTTCTGGCAGCGGCATGGATTTTTGTTATGGCTTATTGCATCTACATCCTTGTGCTGTTTTGGGGCGTCTGCCGGGATATGAATGTGATTTGCCAAAAATACAGCTTGGGCAGCACGATGAACTATATTTTTGTTATGCTGCTGTCAGGCATTACCCTGAATATTTATTATATTTTCTGGTCGAACCAGCAGGGGAAACGGCTGAAAGAAGCGGAAGGGTTTTACCAGAGGCAGGTAAAAGGGACTGGGACTTCCCATATGGTTCTTGCGCTGCTGGGGTCAGCCCCGGTGTGGATTATGGGCTTTTTTATCTATAAAGTACAGACGGATGCCCTCTATTTCATGGCCCATCCGCTGCTTACCGTAGTGGTGTCCTTCTTAGGGTTCGTCCTTGGGTTTATGGATATGGTGAACCGGGCGTATTTTATCAAGGACGTCAATACCCTTGCAGAAGCATACAATGGGCAGGGGGCAGGTTATGCAGCCGGCGGCCAGCAGGCAGGCGGATACCAAGGCCAAGGGACTGGGGGGTATGGGCAGCCCGGGATGGGATACCAAGGACAAGGGGCAGGCGGCTATGGGCAGCCCGGGATGGGATATCAGGGCCAGGATAATACCATGCAGGCAGGCGGATATTCCCAGAACCCGGCAGGAGGCGCCATGCAGCCCGGCGGGCCGGAGGAATATACCATGCCTGTCAATGAGTGGATGCCGGATGCAGCCCAAGCGTGGAAACCAGCGGATACCGGGGCACAGGGTGGATTTCTGGTAGGGCGCAAAGGGGAATACCAAGGGGCAACCATCCCAGTAGAAGGGGAATTGGTGATTGGCCGGGACGAAACAAACTGCCAAGTGGTAATCAAGAGGCCGGACATCAGTAGGAAACACTGCACCGTCCGCTACAACCCGGGCAACGGCACTTATACCGTAACAGACTGCTCCTCCAACGGCGTCTTCGGCCAAGATGGGAACTCTTTCCCGAAAAATGCCCCAGTTACCTGCAGCCCTGGTACAATTCTTATCATTGCAAAAAGCGGGAATGAATTCCTGCTCAAATAGACAGACGGGGGAAGGAATGGAATGGAACAGAAGATAGGGCAGGTAAGCAGGAGGCTTACCATTATGGACGGCGAAGGCAGGGTACAGGAGCTATCCCTAGACGCCTTGCGCAAAGAACGGATTTACTGGGGCAGGGATGCAGGGCGCAACGACATTGTGATTGCATCCCCAGCAGTATCCCGGCTCCACGGCAAGTTCAAGCTGGCTCCGCAGGGGCTTTTGTTTGCCGACATCGGCAGCACCAACGGGACTTTTTTGGAAAATGCAGCCGGCAAGCATTTCCTGCAGAAAAACAGCGGCTACGTAATGCTGAAAGACGGGGACATGCTGCGGGTGCAGCCGCCAAACGGGACAGAAGGGAATTCCGTCCTGCTGCTGTACACAGAAGCCATGCAGGAGGGGAAATGGCAGAAATATGCCCTGCCAGCCCCGCGGGTTGCCATTGGCCGTGGAAATGAAAACGACATTGTCCTGCAGCATTTAGGCATTTCCAGAAAACATGCCGTGATTGAGCAGAAAGGGGACGGATATTATATTTCCGACTGCCAGAGCACCAATGGGGTGCTGATCAACGACAGCATATTAAACGGCGCATACAGGCTTAACGACAAGGATGTCATCCGCATCTTAAACAGCATTTTAATTTTTACCAGTACAGGGATATTCTATAAAAGCTCCCAGCAGGGCGTAAGCCTTAGGGTGCGGAACATGAACAAAGTGGTAGGGAAAGGCAAACAGATTCTCCATGACGTAAACGTGGATATCGACAGCAATGAATTTGTAGCGATTATCGGCGGTTCTGGCGCGGGGAAATCCACGCTGATGAACGCAATCAGCGGATTTGACAAAAAACGGCAGGGGACAGTCCTCTTTTCCGGGCTGAATTTGGATGAAAATTTTTCCGTCTTGAAAAGCCTGATTGGGTATGTGCCCCAGCAGGACATCATCTATGAAAACCTCACCTTAAACCGGATGTTGCTGTACACGGCCAAGCTGAAAATGCCCAAGGATACCTCAAAAGAAGAGATAGAAAAGAGGATCCATGATGTCTTGGAAATGGTGGAGCTTTCCGAACACCAGAATACCTATATCCGCAAGCTGTCCGGCGGGCAGAAAAAGCGCGCCAGCATTGCCGTGGAGCTTTTGGCAGACCCCAGCCTGTTTTTCTTGGACGAGCCCACTTCCGGCTTAGACCCGGGGACGGAAAAGAAGCTGATGGGCACCTTAAGCCGTCTGGCAAAGTCCCAAGGCAAAACCATTATTATGGTAACCCATACCACCCAAAGCCTTGATTTGTGCGATAAAGTCATATTTATGGGGCAAGGGGGAAGGGTCTGCTTCTGCGGCACCTGCCAAGAAGCGCAGATGTTTTTCGATACGGACAACCTTGTGGACATTTACAACGAAATGGCCGCCCAGCCGCAGGAATGGGCCGCCCAGTATGCAGGCTGCGTGCCGTTAGAGCCTATCGGCTTTGGGGAAGGGAAAGAAGCCCCCAAGAAGAAAAAGTTTTCCGGCATCCGCCAGTTTTTCATTTTAACCATGCGCTATGCAGAGATTATGAAAAACGACTTGCCAAGGCTTGCGCTCTTATTCCTGCAGCCAGTCCTGATTGCGCTGCTTTTGGGGATTGTGGCGGACGACCGGGTATTTGAGATTTACGAAAGCACGAAATCCATTCTCTTCGCCTTAAGCTGCGCTGGCATCTGGATTGGCCTGTTTAATTCCATACAGGAAATCTGCAAGGAGCGGGCAATCTTAAAGCGGGAATACATGGGGAACATGAAGCTGTGGTCTTATACCTTGTCAAAATTTGTCGTACAGATGGCAGTAGGCATCCTTCAGGCAGCCATTATCGTAGCAGTATTTGGCGTAGCAGTAGGGATGCCGGAGAAGGGAATCCTCCTGAAAAACAGTTTCCCGGAAATGTTTGTGACGGTTTGGCTTACCATCACGGCCTCCATGGCCCTTGGGTTTATCATATCCGCATTTGTGAAAAGCGGGGATAAAGCCATGGCCTGCGCGCCCTTTGTGCTGATTATCCAGCTCCTGTTTTCCGGCATCCTCTTTGAGCTTAAGGGGGCCGGCAGCAAGATTGCCTATGCAACCATCAGCAAGTGGTCGGTGGAAAGCCTTGGGAGCATTGCCGACTTAAACAGCCTTACCATGAAAATGCAGGAGGAGCTGCCGGGGATTGAGCATGAGTTCCAAGAAATCTTTGAATTTGCCAAGAAGCACCTGGTGTCAAACTGGGCAATACTGGCGGTGATGGTGGCGGTGTGCTTTGTTATTACTGCGGCCATGCTGCGGGGTGTGGCGAAGGATGGAAGGTAGCAGAAAAGAACGGGGCATACTTATTTGCCAGATGGTTTGCTGTTTCTATGAAAAATGCTGGAATCCGGTAGCAAACCATTGGGCTCACGGGTATGCCAACTATGGTACGGATGGAGGAGGAAAATGTTAAAAGAAGACCGCAGTTTAGGCAAGTATATCCTGCTGTCAATCTGCACATGCGGGTTTTACGGACTGTATTATATCTATACCATGGCGCAGGATTCCAATACCCTCTGCGAAGGGGATGGGAAGAAAACGCCGGGGCTTTTGGGATTTATCCTGTTGGCAATTGTCACATGCGGGATTTATGCGCTTTACTGGGAGTATAGCTTGGGGAACAGGCTTTCCGAAAACGCGCCCCGCTATGGGATGGATTTTCAGGAAAACGGCACAACCGTGCTGCTCTGGAATATCTTGGGTTCCCTGCTGTTCGGGATAGGGCATTTTGTGGCAATCAATATTTTGATTAAAAATATGAACGCGCTGGCGCACCAGTATAACCAAGCAAATCCCAAGCCGCAGATGAAGCAGAATTTCAGCCAGGCAGAGCAGCAGGAGGGATTCCAGTCAGAACAGCAGGCAGGGCTCCAGAATAGCATTGTGCCAGAGCAGCAGGCAAGTGTACAGGACGCTATTGTAACGGGTCAGCAGCCTAATGCTTCAAATAGCATCCCATCTTTCGGTTTCGGCAATTATACGGATTTTACCATGCCGGCAGAAGAATGGAAACCAGATTTTAGCGATTCCCCAAAGGGCGGCAGTATCGAGTGCTGCAAAGGGACTTACGAAGGGACGGTTATCCCCATTGACGGCGAAGTGGTAATCGGCAGGGATGAAACCTGCTGCCACGTGGTAATTAAGGGCAAGGAAATCAGCCGGAAACATTGCGGGATTTCCTATGACAAAGGGACAGGCAGCTATTTTGTCACAGATTATTCCTCCAATGGGGTGTTCGATAAGGATGGGCAGGAATTCCCCAAGAATGTGCCGGTGGCCTGCGGCGCGGGGACGGTGCTGGTGATTGCGGAAAGCGGGAATGAATTTTTGCTGAAATAAAATAGCAAAAAGAAAGGAAGGAAAGGGACATGAAACAAAAATTATTAAAATGGATTGCAGCGTTAAGCTGCTGTATGGCAGTTTTGCTATTATGCGGGATTCATGCACAGGCGGCGGAATACAGTATCAGTACAAATGATAGCTGGGCAACCGGGAGTACGGATAAAAAGGGTGTCAATTATTATGGGTTTACAATCCCATCAGCAGGAAAGGTGCGGGTAACATTCCAATCTTATAGCAATGATGTATATTGCAAGCTATTTGATAAAGATTTAGTAAAAGAATATAAGAGTATAAACATTTATAGGGCTAGTGCAACTAGCCCAGATACTAGCACTTTTAGTGCAGATTTAGAAGCAGGGGCATATAGCTTAAAAATATATAGTGATGATTATCCAGATTATTCTGCAAATTATAGGGTAAAGGTTTCCTACGAACCTGCCCACAATGATGAGAAGGAACCAAATAATAATTTTGAAACTGCAATGCCATTGTCAAGCGGAACATTGGTAAAAGGTTATCTTTCAGAAGATGATTCTATGGATTTTTACAGATTTTCCATTGGAACAGGGACAAATGTAAAGATTACAATTAGCCGTGGAACTTTGGATGATTATGATTTCTCTATATGGAATTCAGATTTAGTTGAAGTAAGTTCTTTTGATTCAAGGGAGCAAACAAGGGTATGGGAAGAATATCTTTCTGCAGGGACTTACTACATCAAGATAACTCCAGATTACAGGGAAACTGGGACTTATACCATGAAATGGGAAGGTTTCACATATGTACAAGCGATACAATTACGGAAATCAGCCCTCACACTGGAAAAAGGAAAATCCTACAGCCTCCTCCAGTCCGTTTCCCCAGCAAGCGCAAACAACAAGAATATCCAATGGACGTCCGACAACACTTCCGTGGCAAAAGTAGATTCCTATGGAAAAGTAACTGCCAAAGGGGTTGGTGCTGCCAATATCAAAGCTGCAGCTATGGATGGGAGCCGGGTAGAGGCCACCTGCCAGATTGTAGTAAAGCCCGCCAAGACCCAAATTACAAAATGCAAGAAAACTAGGGACAGGAATGTCTATGTCAAAGTCAAAGCCCAGAAAAATGTTTCCGGCATCCAGTTCCAGCTAAGCAGGGATAAAAAGTTCAAAGGAAGGAAATCTTCCTACTACGCCGGGGCAACCGAAACAAAAGCAACAACTGCCACCCTCAAAAAGAACAAAACTTATTATTTCAGGGCAAGGATGTACATTGATTACGGCGGGAAACGGTATTACGGGGCTTGGAGCCAAGTGAAGAAAGTAAAGACCGGAAAGAAGAGCAAGCTCCCGGGGAGTTATGCTTGGAAGGCTGTGTAAAAACGATAGCAGTGGAAAAATTTTAACTTGTATAAAAAATTACAAGCAATGCAAAAATGTCGTGCCAGCACGCCGAATTGTGTTGGCATGGCAGAACGTATATATTTGGATTTAAAATATAGTCCAATCTTCTATAGAAAATGGAATATGATGCAAACGGGAAGGAAAAGACAAAAAGGTTCTAAATACTATTGATAATCATAACAGTGAAAGGATAGAAAAGTATCTTATGAAACATCTATTAAACAAAGAGAAGAAAAATACCAAGCATTTATGGCAAAAAACAGTACTATTCATAATCCTAGGATTCCTTTTTACAGCAGCAGTTTCCCCAGCAACATTACAGGCATCATCCGCAAAGTGGAAAAAAGCCTGCAAGGCTTATAGCACATGGCTTTCCAAAAACAATTCCAAATTTACAGCAAGAGAATTCGATTTCAGCACAAAAAACACGGAAAACTATAAAAAAGCAGGCCGTTTCATGATTGTTGACTTAGATAAAAACGGCGTGCCAGAACTGGTAGTTACCCATCCAGTTGCCTATAAAGAGGATAATATTTACGTTTATATCTATAAATCTGGAAAAGTGGCCCAAGTAAAGGACGTCTATGGCAGGAAAGGGGAACTCGCGGCTATTAGCATAAACTGCCAAGCCTCTGGGCGGTATGAAGTATACAAGTGCAAGAAAAAGCACCTTCACGTAATATGGAATGGCGGAATGGATGGAACAGAAGAAACTGTATATACAATGAGCCAAGGGAAATTAAAACAGTACGCAAGGGCAAACGAGGTAGACATTTCAGGAGGGCAAAATTCAAATGATTATACCTACACGCTGAATGGCAAGAAAGTTACAAGCCAAAAATATAAGGCATTTATAAAAAAGTGCGGGAAGAGCCGCACTGGCTTTGCACCTAACACAAAAGCAAGCCGCAAGAAATACCTGAAAGGATAAAACCACATGAAAACTAACAACCAAGCCAAGCTGCTCACCATCGCCCTAGGCATCATCCTCGCAATTTCCGCAGCCGTGCTGGCATACGTGGCAGTTACCGCAAAACCGCCCAAATTGTCCGAGGAAAAAATGCAGAAAGCCATACAGGCAGCAGAAGCCGCAAAAAAAGAAAAAAACACCCAGCCAGAAGAATCCGGCACAGAGGAGGCAAGCTCCCGCACCAAGCCTATCAAAGCCTTCCAAGTAACAGCAGGCGCGCCCGGTTCTGCCACCGCAGGGGAGCAGTCCCAAGAAGCCTCCGGGGGCACAGAAGAAAACGGCAGCAAAGATGCAGAAAACGGGTATTTATGCACCTACAGTTCCGACCGTCTGCTGACAGAAGCAGACGTCCAAGAACTGCAGCAGGGAACGTACCCTGGCCTGCCCCAAGGCAAAGGCATCATCCGGATGGTGGTAAACGAGCTATACGCCAAATACGGCTACCAATTCGGCAATGAAGAAATCCAAGGGTATTTCGACCAGCAGGAATGGTATCAGGACATACCCACAAGGAACACCGACATGAACGACGTCATCCAGAAAATGACAGGCACAGAGCGCGCAAATGTGGAATTCCTGTCCCCATACATAGAAGAGGAATAAGGAAGATTCCATCAGGGCAGAGAAACAGGCCAAGAAAACCCCATACATAGAAAAGGCATTAGAAAATGTATGGAAAAAGCAAAGGAAACGCACGCAGGCCAAAAAACACAGAGGGAGGAAATGTTTTTGGAAGGAGAACTTAACAGTACAAGTAAAATCATCTGCCCCCATTGCGGGGCGGCAAACGCTGCAGATGCCCAGTTCTGTGAGAACTGCGGCACAGATTTAGGAAATGCAGCCAGTCAGGGCCAGCAAGCGCTTGGCGGCAGCTATGGGAACCCTAACGCTGCACCGGACATGGGCTATGGGAACCCTAACGCTGCACCGGGCATGGGCTATGGGAACCCTAACGCTGCACCGGGCATGGATTATGGAAATCCTAATGCTGCATCAGGCATGGGCTATGGGCAGGGCATCCCTGCACCCGATGCTTACAGCAGCGCCCAAGGCCCGTTGGCAGAAAAAAAGCCTATTTCCAAATGGATCCCTATTTTAATTGCAGAAACTGCCTTGCTGGCACTATGCATTTATGGTGCCACTGTAGTAGTTAAAAACAGCAAAAGCCCAGAACGGGCAGCAGAAACATTTTTTGTCCATATGGCAAACGGCGAATGGGAGGAGTGCTATGATGGGCTGGATACCGAAGAATCTGAATTTATCAACGCTAAAATGTTTGCAAGAGCAAATGCGCAGGGCAGCCCCCTTGGCATTGTGACAAACTACCAGCTAAGCGCCCCATACGATGGGCAGGGATTAGGCGAGCTTTCCCAAGGCATCTATGATTTGGCAGGGAGCCTTGGCCTTGAAGAGTATCTGGAGCAGGGAGATGGATCCTCCTCTCTGGAAACGGCATTTAAGGTAGATTACCGCGCCAAAGGGGATGCCGGAAACAGCACGTACCTAATCATGCTGAACCAAGCCCCAGAGGGATGGAAGGTGGAAACATCCAATTTCATCCGCAGGGATTACCGCATCTACGTCCCCAAAGGGTTTCAAGTCAGCGTAGACGGGATTGCCCTTGGGGAAAACTATTTGATTCCGGAAGGGGAAGAAGGCTACGACGGGGACAGTTACAGGGACAGCTATTCCATACCTCAGATTTTTTATGGCGCCCATGAAATAAAGATCACTATGGAAGACATGGAGGATGTGTCTGAAACCATTGAAATCGGTTACGGCGATTCCCAGTACAGCCTAGAACAAGTCCGCCTAAAAGAAGAAGTCCGGGACATGCTGATAGACAAAGCAGGGGAAAACATGCAGAAAATTTATGAGGCTGCCATGGCAGGGAAAAATTTCAGTTCCATTGAAAACCTGATTTCTTCCGACAAGGAACTTCGGCAAGAAGCCAAAGAGGACTATGAAGAACTTCTTGCAGATATGAATGAAGGGGATTCCCTGCCCACAAGGGTTATTTTCCAAAATATAGAAGGGGAATCCGATGCTTCTGACAGTATCGTGTCCCTAGCCTTTTCTTATGAAATGGAATACAAATATGAGAACTGGGATGGCGGCTTTACAGAAAGCCAGTATGACGGCACAGATAATTGGGTATTTGGGTTCCGGAAAGAAAATGGTGCATGGGTCCAGACAGGCCTAGGCTGCCGGACATTATATTGGTAAACACAAACCACGAAAGAAGGAGAAAAGAATATGAGTAAATTTTGTACGAAATGTGGACGTCCCATCCCAGAAGGAGGGATTTGCCCCTGCCAGCTTCCAGCAGGAAATCAGCTAAATGGCAGGCAGGCATCCGCGCAGCAAGGGCAGCAGCATAAACAGCCAAACAGCAGGCAGGCATCCGCACAACAAAGCCATCCGCATGTGCAGCCAAACGCCGGGCAGCCGTCCGCAGGGCAGCAGGGCCATCCGCATAAGCAGCCAAGCCCGCAGCCCAATAGCCAGCAGATGCCCCAAGGTCCCCAAGGCGCCCCACAGATGGACGGCCAGCAAATGCAGCACGGCCCATACCAAAACGGCCAGCCATTCAACGGCCAGCAGTACCAAGGCCAGCCATTTAACAGCCAATACCAAGGCCAGCCATTCAACGGCCAGCAGTATAAGCAGCAAGCCTCTGCTTTTGCCCAAAATTTCTTTGGAAGGGTATTAAACCTGATAAAGAATCCAGTTACCGCTGGAAAAGGATTGATTATGGAGGCGGATGTGAAAACAGCCTTTTTGCTGATAGCATTTCAGGGGATTTTCAGCGCGCTTTTTGCCATGGCAGCAGCAGGGAAACTATCTGGTTACATACAGGCAGCATCTGGGCTGGCAGACGGGATTTCCTCCGGCCTTGGCGGCGTGGTGGCAGGGGCATTGGGCATGCCTTATTTCCGGATTTTCTTTGTCACAGTATGTTTTTCCATTGGGCTGGCATGTTTGCTTGCCCTATTGATGATGGCAGGCCATTTGGTGCTGAAAATCCCGGCATCTTTCCAGCAGATGATTTCCGCGGCAGCCATCCGCAGCGCCGTGCTGGTGCCCGCAATCCTGCTGTCCATCCTTGTATTTGAACTTTCGGCAGGAATCGGGGTTTCCATGTTTGTTTTAGTCAATATTTGGGGATTTTCAGCAATGCTTGTAGCCATGTCTGCATTTATCCGGCCAGAAAAAATGGATCTTTTTGTGCTGATGGCAAGCATTGTCATCCTTTTGTTTACATTCCTAACCATATTTATATTTTCAAAAATATGGACATTGTACCTGCCAGATCTCATCCGCACAGCCTTAAAAAGCATGGGTGACATGTCATGGCAGCAGCTTTTAGAAGAGCTGATGTAAAGCATGTGCAAAACAGGCGGGCATGGATCATCACAATGTTTCGCAGATGAGCCATGCCCTTGGAAAGGAATGGTAAAACTATGAAAAAATGCCCAAGATGCAGCAGCATGTTTGCAGATGACAACATGTTCTGTGAAATTTGCGGTGCCCAATTAATACCGCATACACAGAGCCAGAGTGTGCAGGCCCAAGCCACCGGCCAGCAAGAGCCAAGCAAAGGTGCGCAAAGCCCAGTGCCCAGCAAGCAAGGGCAAGGCCAGATACATGGGCAGAACCAGCAAAGCCAAGGGATGCAAGGGCAGGACCAACAAAGACAAGGCTATGGGATTCCATACCAGAATCCCGGGCCAGTCCCCTACGCACCAGAAAAAAAGAAACATAACCCGTTATTTTTTGCAATCCCCATAGCTGCAATCCTGCTAATTTCAGCCTTGCTTTTCCTGTTCCGGGACAAGCTGCCCTTTGGCCCAAAAGACCCAGACACGCAGGAAACCGCCCAGCAGGAAACATCCGGTTCCAAAAAAACAGGCACAGATAGGGCAGGCACAGAAGATGGGCAGGAAGGTTATCCCGAAAATGGCTCCGATAAGCCCAAACAGGATTCCAGCCAAGAAGGGAATTCCACCGTCCAAGCAGATAATTCTGGCACAAACAGCCAAGAAGGGGATTCCAACAACCAAACAGACAATTCTGGAAAAAACGGCCAAGCAGCGGATTCCACCGGCCAAGGAACCAATGGAAATGGAGAAAATACTTCCTATGCAAATGCCGACATCAACGGCGTAGACAACGCCTACATACAAGTATCCGGCACAGTCGCCCAAGAAAACAGCAAATTTATCCTAAAGCTGCAAAAGCCATCTTCCGTCTGCGCCTATAATGCCGAGGACGACATCATCCAGAAGAAAAAAGTAAAAATTTTTACCCTTGACGGAACCGATATGGAAGAGTATCTTGGAGATACCGTAGCAATAAAAGGGAAACTGTCTGCCGATTTTGACGGCGATTTTTCCTTGCAGCCCGTAAAAACAGAGGTAATGCAAGAAGCCAAGGAAGAAACAGGAACCAGCCGTTACCAGCTCATTCAGGCAGACGCCACATGGGAAGAAGCCTTTTCAGACTGCATCAGCCGCGGGGGAACCCTTGCCCAGATAAACTCGGAGGAAGAGTTCCAGAAGGTAACCGCCCTGATAGAAGGGCAAAACATGCAGCATATCCATTTCTATCTAGGCGGAAGGCGCGATGATGGCAGCAGTGCATATTACTGGGCAGACACCGGAAACCGCTTAGAAGGGGAAATGCTCAATCCAGAAGGCAGCTCTTGGGCAGCCAGCCATTGGATGGAAAATGAACCCAGCTTCACGTCAGAAGGCGACACCGAACTGTACCTGAACCTGATATATTATAAGGACAACTGGGTGCTCAATGACGTACCCTCAGACATTACCCAATATTATCCCGGAAAAACAGGGTATATCTGCGAATTTGACGAGTAACCCCGTGGAACGCTAATCTATTCATAGATTCTATGCCCCGCTGCCTGAGGCGGGGCAATTCAATCTCTCATAAAAGGGAAAGAAAGGACTGGGCAAAAAATTGAAAAGAAGGAAAAATAAGCAAAAAGCTAAATGTCTAATCTTGTGTAACTGCGCACTTTTGGTAGTGTTTTTGGCTCTTCTGGGAACTATGCTCCTGCAAGGAAAACCCACTTCCCAAATGCAGGTGGAAAATGAAAAATCCGCCAATCCCCAAGCCACACAAAATACACCAGAGTCCCAAGAATTAGGCCAAGGCAGCCCCGCCGCCCCAGACTCCACGGAAGGAACCAGCCAGCCACAGCCAGAAGGCCAAGGCAGTTCTGTTCTCCCAGACTCCAGCCAAAAGCCGCAACAATCAGGCCAGCCCAGCCAGAACAATTCCTTTGCCCCAGACTCCAGCCAAGGACCTGCACAATCAGGCCAGCCCAGCCAGAATAATTCCGCTGTTTTCAAACATACCCTAAACACTCCAGAATCCACGGAAAATAATCCAGAAAATGCCGAAGAAATGCTGCAAAAACAAATTCAGGCCAAAATCAGCTCCATGACATTGGAGGAAAAAGCCGCCCAGCTTTTCATCATCACGCCAGAAGCCCTCACAGGCCGTTCCTCGGTCACGCAGGCAGGCGAGGCCACCCAAAATGCCATCAGCCAATACCCGGTAGGCGGCCTGATTTTCTTCGAAGGCAATATCCAGTCCCAGCAGCAAGTAACAGAAATGCTGAAAAAACAGCAGGAATACAGTAAGGCACGCATAGGCCTCCCCCTGTTCCTCTCCATAGACGAAGAAGGCGGGCAGGTTGTGCGTCTTGCAAAATCCCCCGGAATCCAAGTGGAAACCTTTCCCGACATTGCAGAGCTAGGCGCATCAGGGGACGCCAACAAAGCCTACCAATTGGGCGATGCCCTCGGGGAATATTTAAGCGCCATGGGCTTTAACCTAGACTTTGCCCCCGTAGCAGACACACTCACAAATCCCAGCAATACCGTGGTAAAACGCCGCTCCTACGGCAACAGCCCCCAACTTGTTTCCGAAATGGTAAAAAGCAACTTAGAAGGCCTGCAAAGCCACCAAGTTTACGGCTGCATTAAGCATTTCCCTGGCCATGGGGCAACAGAAGGGGATACCCACCAAGGGTATGCTTACACAGATAAAAGCTGGGAAGAACTGAAAAACAGCGATATCATCCCCTTTCAGGACAGCATCGCTTGGGGCGTGGAATTTATCATGGTAGGCCATATTTCCCTGCCCGGGATAACAGGGAACGAAACCCCTGCCTCTTTGTCCCCCTACGTCATCAGCCATCTGTTGCGGAAAGAATTAGGCTACAACGGCATAGTCCTAACAGACGCCTTAAACATGAAAGCCATCACCAACCAATACACCCCATCCCAAGCAGCCGTAGCAGCAATCCAAGCCGGAAATGACATAATCCTGATGCCCGCAGATTTCCAAAGCGCATACCAAGGCATCCTAGATGCCCTCCGCAATGGCACCATCACTGAGGAACGCCTAGAGGAATCCCTAAGAAGAATCCTAAAGCTAAAACTTTCCTAATATTACAACAGGCCTTCCTCTTTTACAAAAGCAAGCGCTGAACATTCCAAAACCAAGCCCTAACGCAAAAGCAAACGCTAAACATTCCACAACCTAGCTATGTCCTAACGCAAAAGCAAACGTTAAACATTTCAACTCCCAGCCATGCTGAAACGCAACCCAAACACCATATGTTTCAGCCCCCAGCTATGCCGAAACACAACCCAAGCCGCTGTATTTTAGTACTTAGCCATACCAAAACTCAACCCTTTTACATTTCAGCATCCAGCCAAGCCCTAACGCAAAAACGAAAATTATTCCAATACACAGGCAATTCAGAACGGGCCTTCCCCTAAGCAAACCTTTCATGGGCGTTTTTAGTGCAGGCGAAATCCACTGCTTACGGAAACTTAGTGATGAAGGTTTTCCTGAATCACTTAGTTGCAGTTAGCAGTTAGTTCGCCGGAACGTTGCCCAGTTTGCGTGGGGAAGGCCCGTTCTGAATTGCCGTCCGGTTCCAAAGACTTCCTTTTCCCCCAAAGGTTTTTTCTCCAAAGACTTCCTTATCCCCAAAAGACTTCCTTATCCTCAAAAGACTTCCATTTCCCCCAAAGGTTTTTTTCCAAAGGCTTTTTCCCCAAAAGACTTCCTTTTCCCCAAAAGACTTTCCTTTCCCAAAAGGCTCCCCCATTTCCCCAAAACCATTTTTTTCCGTCCCAAACTCCCATAAATTTGAGAAACAGTTGCAAATCACTTCCCACTAAGGTATCATAAAAGCAGCAACAAACCATGCACCAGCGCAAAGGAGGGATCCTGCCTTGATTTACACACCCTTAACCAAGAAAGCCATGGAAATTGCCTACCAAGCCCACCACGGGCAGAAGGACGCCGGCGGCGTCCCCTATATCTTCCATGCCGCCCACTTGGCAGAGCAGATGCAGGAGGAAACCTCCGCATGCGCCGCACTGCTCCATGACGTGGTAGAGGACACAGACATCACGCTGGAAATGCTCCAGCAGGAGTTCCCAAAGGAAGTCACAGATTTAGTTTCCCTGCTCACCCATAGCCCCAAAGAAGATTATTTCGATTACATAAGGAAAATCCAGAAAAACCATGACGCAACTCTCATAAAATTAGCCGATTTAGCCCATAATTCCGATGAAACCCGCCTAACCGGGAACTGCTCCGTCACAGAAGAAAAAAAGGCAGCTTGGCGCATAAAGTATGCCAAGGCGAAAAAAATCCTGACAGAAAATCCGTAAGGGTTTCCCGCCCCAAAAGGCATATCCACAATCAATTTATACAAATTTAATAAATTTTTAGAAATTTTCCATATGATTTTCTACAAAAGCTGTTATAATAGAACCAATCGGAGGTTGCAGCAATCTATGAAGTTAAGGACCAGATTAATTATCTCATTCTGTATCATCATTTTTGTGCCAGTCCTGTTGGCAGTAGCTACCATATGGGGATTCGGCCGCTACCAGATGAAAGCGGTACGGCAGATTTATAATATTGATGGGAACGCCTATGATTATTTTGTCAATTCTTTTAAGGTACTCAGCCATTTTACCAAGTCGGATTACGAGAAACTGCAAAAGGTAGCAAAGAACACACCTGAAAAGCTGGAGGACAGGGATTATCTGGAAAAGGCCAACCGCGCCCTTGCAGAAAAATATTCTTACCTGTTGGTACGGAAAGGGGACAGCCTGATTTATGAAGGCAGGGACGAGCGGGAAAGCCTGCTGGATGAGAACCTGCCGGAATATGACAGCGACGTGCTGCAAGGGGCAGGTTCCGGTTTTTATATCGAAGGGGAAACACAGGCATTGGTAAAACAGATTGATTTTCTTTTTCCAGACAGCGGCCATGGGAGCATTTTTATCGTCACCTCCATGGAGCGTATTTTGCCGGAAATTAAGGGAATTCTGTTTGATATGGTGATTTCCGTTGTCCTAATCCTGATTTTTACGGCAGGGATGCTGACCGTCTGGATTTATCAGGGGATTATCAACCCCATCCATAAACTGCAGATTGCCGCCCAGAATATTAAGGCGGGCAATCTGGATTTTACCATTGAAGCCGCTGGGAAAGATGAAATCGGGCAGCTTTGCCGGAATTTTGAGGAAATGCGGTTTCGCCTGAAGGAGTCGGCAGAGGAGAAGGTAGAAGGGGAGAAGGAAAATAAGGTCTTAATCAGCAATATTTCCCATGATTTAAAGACCCCTATTACCGCCATAAAAGGATATGTGGAAGGCATTATGGACGGCGTGGCAGACACGCCGGAGAAGCATGACAAATATATCCGCACCATTTACAACAAGGCCAATGAGATGGACATGCTGATTAATGAGCTGACCTTGTATTCCAAAATCGACACCAACCGGATCCCGTATAATTTCAACCGCATCAATGTGGCAGACTATTTTGAGGACTGCGTGGAAGAGGTAGGGCTGGACTTAGAAGCCAAGAACATTAAGCTGACTTATATTAACTATGCAGATAAAGACGTGCTCATTATTGCTGACCCAGAGCAGCTCCGCCGTGTTATTAATAACATTATTGGGAATTCTGTGAAATATCTGGACAAAGCGCAGGGATTCATCAACATCCGTATCCGCGACGTTGGGGATTTTATCCAAGTAGAAATTGAAGATAATGGAAGAGGGATAGCGGCCAAGGACCTGCCATACATTTTTGACAGGTTTTACCGCACGGATGCTTCCCGGAATTCCGCCACTGGAGGGAGCGGCATCGGCCTGTCCATTGTGAAAAAAATTATTGAAGACCATGGGGGGAAAATCTGGGCAAACAGCAAAGAAGAATCCGGGACCATTATGTATTTTGTAATCCGGAAGTATCAGGAGGTAATAAGTTGAGCAAAGTATTGATTATTGAGGATGAAGTGGCAATTGCAGATTTGGAAAAGGATTATCTGGAGTTAAGCGGTTTTGACGTGGAAATCGAAAACAATGGGAACCAAGGATTGGTAAGGGCATTGGGCGAGGAATTCGACATGTTTATCCTCGACTTGATGCTGCCGGGGGTGGACGGGTTTGAAATCTGCAAGAAAATCCGGGAAAATAAGAACACTCCCATCCTGATGGTTTCAGCGAAAAAAGACGACATAGACAAAATCCGCGGCCTTGGCCTTGGGGCAGACGACTATATCACTAAGCCTTTTTCCCCCAGCGAGCTGGTAGCCCGCGTCAAGGCGCACCTGTCCCGCTATGAGCGGCTGATTAACAGCAGCGTGCAGGAAAACGACGTCATTGAAATCCGTGGCCTGAAAATTGACAAGACCGCAAGGCGCGTCTGGGTCAACGAAGAAGAGAAGCAGTTTACCACTAAGGAATTTGATTTGCTGACATTCCTTGCCCAGAACCCCAACCGGGTCTTTTCTAAGGAAGAGCTGTTCAGCCAGATTTGGGATTTAGAATCCGTAGGCGACATTGCAACCGTTACCGTCCACATCAAAAAAATCCGTGAAAAAATTGAATTCAGCACCACAAAGCCCCAATACATTGAAACCATCTGGGGCGTAGGATATCGCTTTAAAGTATAGCGTCCGGATGGCTGCCGCGTTATTTTAGCGCTGGGCTAAATAGGGATGGGGAGGGCATATGCTGCAAATTATTTTTGAGGACAAAGAATTGGTTGTCTGCCACAAAATGCCGGGAATCCCTGTACAGACGGCCAAGGCAGGGCAGAAAGACATGGTAAGCATGCTGCGGAATTATTTTGCAGAAAAAAACGAAGAGGCAGACGCCTTTGTCATCCGGCGCTTAGACCAGCCGGTAGAAGGCATCATGGTATTTGCCAAAAACCAGCAGGCAGCGGCGGCTTTAAGCCGTCAGGTGCAGGAAAAAACAGTAGAAAAAGAATACCTTGCGCTGGCAGAGGGAAGGTTTTCGGAATATTCTGGCGTATTGGAGGATTACCTGTTACGGGACGGACGGAGCAATACCTCCCAAGTAGTGCCCAAAGGCACAAAGGGCGCGAAATCAGCAAAATTATGCTATAAAGTAAAAAAGGAAATATCAGAATCCGAAGCATCTGGCACAATCCTTGGGACAGCCTGCCCAGATAAAATAGTAAGTTTAGTAAGCATCCGCCTAGATACAGGACGCCACCACCAAATCCGGGTGCAGATGGCGCATGCCGGGCATCCCCTCATAGGCGATAAGAAATATAATAAAAATTGTTCCCCGGGCTACCTGCCTATCGGGCTGTGTTCTGTCAGGACATCCTTCACCCATCCGGCAACCGGGGAGCGGATGGAATTTAGCGTCCAGCCAAAAGGGGAGCTGTTTTCGTATCTGCGTTCCCTTGGATCACCAGCCAAAAAGAAAGCAATATTTGGGCATTTGCCATAAAACAGGAAAATCATTTTGGAACATAAAACCAGCTTCTTTTGGCCCACATAAAAACCTCAAAACGCCGCATACTGATTACATGAAAAGAGAAGCAAAAGAAAGCATGCGGAATATAGGGAAAGTCCTTGGAATTACCATAGCAGTTTATGCCAGCATCCGTTGGCTGCTTCCCTTGGTAATTCCTTTTTTTGTGTCCTTTTTGCTGGCAAAGTTCCTGAATCCGCTGGTAGAAAAATTAGAAAATAAATTAAAACTGAAGAGAAGCATATGGTCCTCCCTGTTGGTAGGGCTGCTGCTGTTCCTTCTTGGCGCCGCAGTTTTCTTCTTCCTGAAAACGCTGGCCGGGCAGGTGAAAAATGTACTGGAAAACCTGGATCTATACCGCCGGCAGGCAGGGGAATTCTGGGAGGAGTGCTGCTGCCAGATTGAGAACTTTACCGGAATCCAAGCAGAAGCCATCCAAAATGGGGTAAAACAGCGGATGCCCGCCGTCTTAGACCATGCAAAGGAAACCATGTTCCCTGCCATGATGAATGGGACATTCCTGTATGCAAAAAGCATGTTTGTGTTCCTAGGGATTTGCTTTGTGGTGGTAATCAGCACAATCCTGATTCTGAAAGATTATAAGAAAATGCGCGCAGCCCTTGCCAGCCACCCAGTCGGGAGCATGGCCCTAAATGTCTGCCGCAGCGCATACGGGGCAGGTGGGGCTTACATCAAATCCCAGATTATCATTATGGTAATTATCACTGTAATTTGCGTAGCAGGGCTGTACCTTTCCGGAAATGAATACGCACTGCTGGCAGGCTGCGGCATTGGGGTTTGCGATGCCATGCCGTTTTTGGGGACTGGGACCATTTTTGTCCCATGGGCCATCATTGAACTGGTGCAGGGGAAGTATATGCTGGCAGCAATCTATACCATCATTTACACCATATGCACCCTGATGCGTGAGATTTTAGAACCAAAGCTCATCGGCAATAAACTGGGCATGCATCCGCTGGCGGTCATTATCAGCATGTATGTAGGGCTGGAAATCTACGGCCTGTGGGGCTTTGCCCTCGGCCCCCTTTCCTATATCCTGATAAAACAAATCTATTATGAAACCCGCTGATAAGCAAAGATTCCTTTTACTAAGACAAATTGCTTGACAAGCACCTAAGATTGCCTTAGAATAACGATATTGATAAAGTTATGTAGAAAGAAAAACAGGCAAAGAAAAGGACTAGTACAGATAGGATGATGCACAGAGAGGGAACCAGCGGTGGAAGGCTCCCCATACGAATATCTGGAACCTGCCTTGGAGCCGCGTATGAAAATACGACGTAAGCCGCGTTAAGGCAGTTGAGAGGATAGCAGGAATGTTATTAATCAGGGTGGTACCGCCGGATGTCCGGTCCCTTAGGGATAGGATGTCTGGCGGTATTTTGTTTGCAGGAAAGCCATTGCCCTTGGCAGTACCACCCTTATGGAGCCATAATGCCCCCCTGCATCCCTTGTTTTGCTGTTTTGCTGTATTGCATATGGAATACTGGATCCGGGGATCTTCCTGAGAATTTGGGTATCTGGGAAAAGCCCAAAAGAAATCGCATAACCTATATTTAGAAAAATTAGAAAAGGAGAACAAACATCATGGCAAAGGACAAGAAATTAGTAGAAGCCATCACATCCATGGACGTGGATTTTGCACAGTGGTACACGGACGTGGTGAAGAAAGCAGAATTAATCGATTATTCCAGCGTAAAAGGCTGCATGGTTATCAAACCGGCAGGCTATGCCATCTGGGAAAATATCCAGAAGGAATTAGACCGCAGATTTAAAGAAACAGGGGTGGAAAATGTATACATGCCCATGTTTATCCCTGAAAGCCTGCTCCAGAAAGAGAAGGACCATGTGGAGGGCTTCGCCCCAGAAGTAGCTTGGGTAACCCATGGGGGCTTAAACCCATTACAGGAGCGGATGTGTGTCCGCCCTACCTCAGAAACATTGTTCTGCGATTTTTACGCGAACGATATCCAGTCTTACCGGGATTTGCCCAAATGCTACAACCAATGGTGCTCCGTTGTCCGCTGGGAAAAAGAAACACGCCCCTTCCTCCGCTCAAGGGAATTTTTATGGCAGGAAGGGCACACTGCCCATGCAACGGCAGAGGAAGCAGAAGAACGGACCCTCCAGATGCTGCACCTGTATGCAGATTTTTGCGAGGAGGTGCTGGCAATGCCAGTCATCCGAGGAAGGAAAACCGACAAGGAAAAGTTTGCCGGGGCAGAATCTACCTATACCATCGAAGCCTTGATGCATGACGGGAAAGCCCTCCAGTCCGGCACCAGCCATAATTTTGGCGATGGGTTTGCAAAAGCTTTCGGCATACAATATACGGACAAGGACAACAAACTGCAGTATGTCCACCAGACTTCTTGGGGGATGACAACCCGCTTAATTGGGGCAATTATCATGGTGCACGGAGATGATTCCGGCCTTGTGCTGCCGCCTGAAATCGCCCCCATCCAAGTTATGGTAATTCCCATCCAGCAGCATAAGGAAGGCGTCCTTGAAAAAGCGGCAGGGCTGAAAGACGCATTGCAGCTTGCAGGAATCCGTGTGAAAATGGACGACAGTGAGAAAAGCCCCGGCTGGAAATTTTCTGAGCAGGAAATGCGCGGAATCCCAATCCGCGTGGAATTAGGGCCAAAAGACATTGCGGCGGGGAACTGTGTGCTGGTGCGCCGTGACACAAGGGAAAAAATAGAATGTAGCTTGGAGGATCTGCCCTCTGTAGCTGCAGAACTCCTAAAAACAATCCAGAAAGACATGTTTGCCCGGGCAAAGGAACACCAGCAGTCCCATATTACAGATGTTACCTCCTATGGGGAATTTAAAGATGCAGTGGAACAGAAACCGGGATTTATCCGTGCAATGTGGTGCGGGGACGTAGAATGTGAAACGAAAATCAAAGAGGACACGACGGCAACTTCCCGCTGCCTGCCATTGGACGGCCAAGCGCCCATCTCCGATGTATGCGTGTGCTGCGGCAAGCCAGCCCATAAATTGGTATATTGGGGAAAGGCTTATTAGGAGAAGCAGTCCGGATGTTTTGCCAATAGAACTGCATGAAATCGAGAAATAGAGCCCGTTTGGCAGGGCAGTGTATTGTTAGGCATTACAGAAATATTAACAGATAAAATAAAACTAAAAGGCTGCACCGATATCAATTTCATCTGATGCAGCCTTCTATGCTATGCTGTCCATGGGACTTTACCTCATTCTTTCCGAAATCTCAATTCTTTCCATCTGAAATTTTGCTACCTCTGAATTCTTTGGTATGTATCCATATCTGAACGAATCTTACTGGAATATCATACATCTTCTCTTTTTGTTCTTGATTCAAGGCTTCTTCTGAAAATTCTCTTGATTTCTTCTTGTCTGTAACTCTTCCTGTTTTGGATTTTTAAACCTGCAATTCTTCTGTAGAACCTCTGTACGGGACATTTCCTGCCAGCTTCTATCTCAGCTTGTTTTCCCATTCCGAAAGTATAAGGTCGGATGTTATCACGTTTGGTAATATCCAGTTGATATGTTGTTTCTGCGAAGCTTTTCTGCCAGATACTATCAGGTTGGATAATAACCTTATTATAATTTCCCATTCCGAAAACCTAACTTTTAATATTGGCTTCTAAAAAATGTTCGTTCCAGAAATTCAACTTCCGTTTTGCATTTTCAAATTCCTTAACAAGGAAGGAGGTGTTGCTCATTGTCTTGTACCTCTAATAATGATTGAGGGGGAGTTCATTTCGTATTTTGGTGGCCCGTACCTCTCTTTCTTAAATTATGAGATATTTCGTTTTCTTTCCGGTGGCCTGTACCTCCTTCTTTTAATTTTGTTTGTTGCTTGTGTTGTTTTTGTTTTGTGAGTTTATTATATCTAATAAAATTGGATATGTCAACCTTTATTTTTAAAAATTTATATTAAAGGTACTTATAATTAAAATAATATAAATAAGCTGTAGAATATTCTGAAAATTTATTTTTGCAGATTTCAAATCTCAGGGCCTAATTCTATGCAGCTCTGCTGCGGAACAGTTCCGAGCGGGCATTTGGGAGTAACGCAATAGAGGGGAATCCAGACAGAATTGCAATGGCAGCCCAAAAGTGTTTGTGGATGGGTGGGAAACTTGTTATAATAGGGCAGAAGCACAGGAAAAAGTTTCAGGTGAAAAAGAGGGAAAATACTGCTTTATTGGATTTTGCGCTGGAAAAAGGGAAGGATGGATAGAAATGGTACTTGAAACAGAGCGGTTATATTTGCGGGAGATGGTGCAGGGGGATTTCCAAGATTTATGCAAAATTTTGCAGGATGAGGAAACTATGTATGCTTATGAAGGGGCTTTTAGCGACAGGGAAGTACAGGAATGGATGGAGAAACAGGCTGTGCGTTACCAGAAGTGGGGATTTGGCTTATGGGCAGCGGTTCGAAAAGGGACAGATGAAATGATTGGGCAGTGCGGGCTTACCATGCAGCCATGGAAAGGGGAGGAGGTGCTTGAGATAGGCTATCTTTTCAGGCGGCAGTACTGGCATCAGGGCTTTGCCATAGAAGCTGCCAGTGCGTGTAAGGAATATGCGTTCCAAACATTACATGCAAGAGAGGTTTGCTCCATTATCAGGGACACGAATCTAGCATCCCAGAAAGTAGCCATGCGAAATGGCATGGCTACCATGGATAGCTGGACGAAGCACTACCGCGGCGTAGATATGCCCCATACCCGCTATGCTGCCACCCGCTGAACGGAGCGGTTTACCAGCGGCATGCAAAAAAAATAGAGGATGATAAACTTTTTACGGAACATGCATAATAAAAACTACCCATACCGCGAAGAGTGTGGGTAGTTTGAGGGAAAAAGCGAAAAATTTGCCTGAATCAGCCGCCCTTTTGCTATTTGGCTGTTACAGATGCCAGTATGTCGGCGATGATATCATCTGTGGCAGTGTCATCCAGAGGATACATATAATTCATAATATAGTATCCGCTGCCGTCTTCCATGAAATAGTACTGCATGACAAGGTTCGACTTCTGGTCCCCGTCCATGGAACCAGTGGCAAATGCTGCTACCGCAGTCGCGCCGTCAGGCTGCTGGACGGTGCCGATATTATCAATTGCAATATCGCTGCAGCCGCTTTCCTGAAACATGGATGTAAGCATTTCTTCCGTTAACAGGTCAGGGGCAGCGTTATTGTCCATAAATGGGCCAGTGACAGTAACAAAGGCGGTTTTGTCTGTATTTGTAAAGGCGGCCATGCCTTCCACGCCGCTGTCTACAGCAGAAAACTCTGCGGGCAGCCCTATGGTAAGGCCATTTGCCTCGTTTTCTACTAATTTGTTTTCACCGCTAGTTCCGTCTGCATCATCTGATGCGGATTCTGAATCAGAGCCGCTAGTTCCATCTGCACCATCAGATGCGGATTCTGAAGCAGGATCCTCCGTAGGCGCATCTGCTTGGTTAGATGCAGATTTGCCATTGCTGGCATTGTTTTCTGTGCCGCCGCAGGCTGTTATGGATATCACCATAGTAAAACTCAGCATCAGTGCCATGAATTTCTTTTTCATAGATTAATTTCTCCTTTTTGTAAATAGTTTCATTTGTTCACTTTGTAGCTGCTGCTACTGTGGCATAGTTTACATGAATTAAGCATGAAAAAGAACGTTTTCGCGTGAATCGACGGAAAATGGCGCTGAATCGACAGCATGTGGCAGGGTTTTATGTAGGCAAAGCTAATTCTGTGCGGCTTCAAGGGCAGCCCGGCAGGCTTTTGCAAGCTGGTCGCCGCAGGAAGTAGGCCTTCCATTGCAGGAAATGCCTCCGATTTTCTGTTCTACCTGTTCTACGGTCAGCCCTTCTACAAGCTTTGGGATGGCCTGCAGGTTGCCGTTGCAGCCGCCGGTGAATTTGACGTATTTCACAACATTGCCGTCAAGCTCCACTTCTATCAGCGTGGAACAGGTTCCTTTTGTCTTATAAATGTAGCCCATAATTTCCTCCTTTTCAATCACAAAAATCAGCAGCCGTTCCTACAGCCTATGCCAAAAGGCATTTCATAAATGCGCTCCAGCCGCTGCCCCATTTCAAAGAATGGCTTTCCTTTTGGTAGGGAAAGTATAGCACATTTGCGGTAGGAGGGAAAGGGAATTTCATAAAAAATTCATAAATCGTTCATGGGATAAAGTATTGTGAATCAAACCATTAAGTGGTACAATGTAAGAAGTTGTCCGCCGTAAACGGAGTAGAACTGGCAGCAGCCTGCTGCCCGAGTGAAAATAGGAGCATAGTATTATGGGTATTATCAATAAGGTTTTCGGGACCCACAGTGAACGGGAAATCAAGAGGATTAACTCCATTGTGGAAACAATTGAAAACTACCGGCCAACCATGATGGAATTGGCTGATGAACAGTTAAAAGGCAAGACAAAGGAATTTAAGAAGCGGCTGGAAGAAGGGGCGTCCTTAGACCAGATTCTGCCGGAGGCTTACGCGGTGGTGCGTGAGGCGGCAAGGCGTACGCTTGGCATGGAGCATTACCGGGTGCAGCTCATCGGCGGCATTATCCTCCACCAAGGCCGCATTGCGGAAATGAAAACCGGTGAAGGGAAAACGCTGGTATCCACCCTCCCTGCTTACCTGAATGCTTTGGAAGGGAAGGGCGTCCATATCGTTACGGTCAACGACTATCTGGCGCACCGTGACGCAGAGTGGATGGGGAAGGTACATGAATTCCTAG
Source organism: uncultured Lachnospiraceae bacterium (assembly GCA_910580195.1). Taxonomy (GTDB): domain Bacteria; phylum Bacillota; class Clostridia; order Lachnospirales; family Lachnospiraceae; genus Petralouisia. Next base: position 25,567 of record CAJTWA010000019.1, on the reverse strand, counting down.
GGCTGACGGTAGGCGTGGTCTTGAATTCCATGGACAATGACGAACGCCGGGACGCCTATGGCTGCGACATTACGTATGTTACCAACAATGAGCTGGGCTTTGATTACCTGCGTGACAACATGGTAATTTACAAGGAGCAGCTTGTACAGCGGGATTTGCATTATGCCATCATTGACGAGGTGGACTCGGTGCTGATTGACGAAGCCCGGACGCCTTTGATTATTTCCGGGCAGAGCGGGAAATCCACCAGCCTGTATGAAGCATGCGACGTTTTGGCAAGGCAGCTTACCCGGGGCGAGGACATGCCGGAATATTCCAAAATGGACGCCATTATGGGCGTAGAACAGGAAGAAACCGGGGACTTCATTGTCAATGAAAAAGACAAAGTAGTAAACTTAACGGCGGAAGGCGTAAAGAAAGTAGAGAAATTTTTCCATATTGAAAATCTGGCAGATGCGGAAAATCTGGAAATCCAGCACAATGTCATCCTTGCCCTCCGGGCGCACAACCTTATGTTCCGGGACCAGGATTACGTGGTGCAGGATGAAAAGGTCCTCATTGTAGATGAATTTACCGGGCGTATTATGCCGGGGCGCCGCTATTCGGATGGGCTGCATCAGGCGATAGAAGCAAAAGAGCATGTGAAGGTGAAGCGGGAAAGCAAGACCTTGGCAAATATCACCTTCCAGAATTTCTTTAATAAATATACGAAAAAAGCCGGCATGACCGGTACTGCATTGACAGAAGAAAAGGAATTCCGTGACATTTACGGGATGGACGTTATTGAAATCCCTACGAATATGCCGGTAATCCGGGAAGACTTGCAGGATGCAGTATACAAGACCAAGAAAGAAAAATTCCATGCAGTGGTGGAGGAAATTGAGAAAGCCCATGCAAAAGGCCAGCCCGTCTTGGTGGGCACCATCACCATTGAAACTTCCGAGTTAATCAGTGGGATGCTCAAGCGCAAGGGCATCCAGCACAAGGTCTTAAATGCGAAATTCCATGAGCTGGAGGCGGAAATCGTAGCAGAAGCAGGCCAGCACGGGGCTGTTACCATCGCTACCAACATGGCAGGCCGCGGTACGGACATTAAGCTGGACGAGGATGCCAAGAAAGCCGGAGGCCTTAAGATTATTGGTACGGAACGCCATGAATCAAGGCGTATAGACAACCAGCTGCGGGGCCGTTCCGGGCGGCAGGGGGATCCCGGGGAATCCCAGTTCTTCATTTCCTTAGAGGACGACTTGATGCGCCTGTTCGGTTCGGAAAAGCTGATGGGCATGTTTAACACATTGGGCGTGCCGGAAAACGAGCAGATCCAGCACAAAATGCTGACCAGCGCCATTGAAAAGGCGCAGATGAAGATAGAGAGCAACAACTTCGGCATCCGTAAGAACCTGCTGGAATATGACCAAGTCATGAATGAGCAGAGGGAAATTATTTACGCGGAACGCCGCAGGGTGCTGGATGGGGAAAGTATGCGGGACGTGATTTACAAGATGATTACCGACCGTGTGGAAAACACGGTGGACACCTGCATTTCGGCAGACCAAGGGAGCGAGGAGTGGGACCTGAATGAACTGAACCAGCTTCTGATTCCCATTATCCCCTTGAAGCCAGTTGCCCCCGAGGATGTAAAAGACATCCAAGCCAATGAGCTAAAGCACCGCCTGAAAGAACAGGCTGTAAAACTTTATGAGATGAAAGAAGCAGAATTCCCAGAGCCCGAAGCTGTCCGGGAACTGGAGCGTGTGGTGCTCTTAAAAGTCATCGACCGGAAATGGATGGACCACATCGACGATATGGACCAGCTCCGCCAAGGCATCGGCTTACAGGCCTATGGGCAGCGCGACCCGCTGGTGGAATACAAGATGAGCGGCTACGACATGTTTGACGGCATGATTGCCAACATTCAGGAAGATACCGTCCGCTTACTGTTCCATGTACGGATTGAGCAGAAGGTAGAGCGGGAGCAGGTGGCGAAAGTCACCGGGACAAACCGCGACGAATCCATGCAGAAGGGGCCAAAGAGGCGGGAATCCGCCAAGATATACCCCAACGACCCATGCCCATGCGGCAGCGGGAAGAAATATAAGCAGTGCTGCGGGAGAAAATAAAAGGCAATCAAATATAAGGAACTATTTACAAGTTATTTCGGGACAGTTCCTAAGGATATTAGCGGAAAAACCGAAGGCAAGATATGGCAATAGAAGAAAGTTTCCCATGTCTTGCCTTTTTGCTGCCCAAACAGCAGAAACTGTATGGGTTAGCGGATGGCTGAAGCACCAGAAGCTGTATGGGCGATTTGCTGCCCAAACACCAGAAACCTCATGGAGAATATAAAAAATTTATTTGCCTAACCAATGGAAAATTATGAAATATTCAGGAAAATTTAAGAAATAATTGAAGGTCTAATTAAGATGTGTCGTTTATATTAATTGAGAAGTAAAGGAGCAATCAATGGAAAAGAAAACATTGCTGATACCCAAGGCCACATGGCTGCCCCTGATTTTAACGTTAACGTGCAATAATGTTGCTTACTTTGGCACAAGGCTTTTTATGTCAGGGAAGGAACACTACAACCTCTCCAATGCGCTGGATGCGAAAATACCATTTTTGCCATGGACAATCACCATTTATTGGGGCTGCTATTTATTTTGGCTTGTGAACTATATCATTGGGTGCAGGCAGGAACAGGAAGAGGCTTTCCGGTTCTTGGGTGCAGATTTGTTTTCAAAAATGGTTTGCTTTGTGGTATTTGTCGTATTCCCCACGACGAATACCCGGCCAATTATCGAAGGCCATTCCATATGGGAAGAGGGGATGAGGCTGCTGTACCAGATTGATGCGGCAGATAACCTGCTCCCGTCCATCCATTGCCTAGCAAGCTGGCTTTCCTTTATCGCGGTAAGGAAAAATGAAAAAATTCCAAAGTGGTACCGGGTTGCTTCTTTCCTGATGGCTGCCAGCGTCTGCATTTCTACCCTCACCACCAAGCAGCATGTGCTGGTTGACGTGGCTGCCGGGGTTGTGTTAGGGGAGTTTAGCTACTGGTTTGTAGGAAAAAGCGGGTTTTCCAAATGGTATATGGATGTGATGCGAAAGCTGGAGCCGAAGGGCTGGGGGAAATGGGCGCAGAATAAGTAGGTTTTTTGTTGGTTGGGAAAGGAAGGCAGCATGAGTGAAATTACAGTAAGTAGGAAAAGGAGCCTGTATGGCAGGAGTTTCAGTGGACAGGAAAGGGAAAACCGCATGATTAAAAAAATAAAAATAGCGGTGACAATAACATTTGTGGTTGTTGCCCTGATTTTGGCAAAACATTTTTTTAACCAGAGATTTGATTCCGTAGAGGCATTGCAGGAGTATATGAAAGGCTTTGGCTTGGCTGCGCCTTTCCTGCTTACTGCATTTCAGGCATTTCAGGTGGTAGTGCCGGTGCTGCCGGGGTATTTAGGCTGTGCGGCTGGGGCAATTGCCTTTGGCGCTGGGGCAGGGTTCTGGTGCAATTACATCGGCATCAGCGCAGGTTCCATTATTGCCTATTTCCTTGCGCGGAAATATGGGGTCAAGATCGTGCTTTCCCTGTTTCCCGGGCACCAGTATGAAAAGTGGAGCAGCAAAATCGAAAACAGCAAATCTTTTGATTGGTTCCTGTTTATTGCAACGCTGCTCCCACTGTTCCCAGACGATTTGCTGTGCTATTTGTCAGGGCTTCTGAAAATGAACAGCAAAAAATTTATCTGGATTATTATTTTGGGGAAACCTTGGTGCATTTTGGCCTACAGCATTGTGTTTGGGATGATATAAGGGGAAGGGCTGCTGGCAGGCATACGGATTTTTCGTGAAATAAATATGCTGGCCTGTTGACAAACATACTAATGGTATGTTAATATGGAAAGCATCAGAAACAGCCTAGGAGGTAGGAAGATGGCCCGGAACAAGCACCCAGAAGAAACCATAAATTTAATACTGGATGTGTCTTACCGCCTGTTTATGGAGAAGGGCTACGAGCATACCTCCATTCAGGACATTATCAACCATTTGGGCGGCTTGAGCAAAGGGGCTATCTACCACCATTTTAAATCGAAGGAAGAAATCCTGATGGCAGTGACTGACAGGATGACGTCTGAATCCAACCGGATGCTTGCGGACATCCGTGACCGCACGGGGATGACTGGGAGGGAAAAGCTGAAGGCAATTTTCAAGGAATCCATTAACCGGCCGGTGCAGGATGAAATCTTTACTGCTGCGCCCAATTTCCACAATAACCCAAAACTTTTAGCGAGCCTTCTGAACGATACCGTTAAGGAAGTGCCGCCTATTTATATCAAGCCCATTATTGAGCAGGGGATTGCGGACGGCTCCATCCAGACGGATTACCCGGAACAGCTGGCAGAACTTATCATCCTTGTGGCAAATGTCTGGATGAACCCTATGGTCTTTGAAGATACTGGGGAAGAAGCCTACGGGAAATTCCGTGTGTTCCAGCAGATGATGCGGGGGCTTGGGCTGGATATTGTGGATGAGGAAATGCTGGGAAGGCTGCAGGAGCTTACGTTGATTTATCAGGAGAAAAAATAGTATTTTTTTGGGCAGGGAAGCCTTGGGAAAGCACAAGAAATGCAGGGACATATCTATTCCTCAAATTCATGCATGTACTGTTTTTTTAGGTTGTTGTGAGCTGGAAAGCAGAAAAATTTTTTTAAGCATTTACATACCGTCGTTTGGTATTAATTATGGTGGATTTGCTTTGGAGAAGAATGGAGGTACCAGAATGGGAAAAAAGTTATTTACAAAAGATTTTACATTAGTAGTGCTGGGGCAGGTTATTTCGCTCTTCGGCAACGCTACCATCAGGTTTGCGCTGCCGCTGTACCTGCTGAACCAGACGGGCTCTTCGGCCCTTTACGGGATGGTGACGGCCTGTGCGTTTCTCCCGGCAATCCTGCTGTCGCCGGTGGGCGGGATTGTGGCAGACCGGATGAATAAGAAAAATATTATGGTTGCGCTGGATTTTTTTACGGCGGCAGTCATTTTGGCGGTTTCTTTGCTGCTTGGCAGGGTGAACCTTGTGCTTCTGCAGGCATCTGCGCTGATGCTCCTCTATGGGATTGCGGGGGCTTACCAGCCTTCGGTACAGGCCAGCATACCAGTGCTGGTGAGCCAAGAAAACTATATGGCGGCAAATTCCATTATCAATACCATTAGTTCCTTTGCTTCGCTGGCAGGGCCTGTGCTGGGCGGGATTGTGTATAGCGCTTATGGGCTGAAGCCTGTGCTGTGGGTGTGCATTGTGTGCTTTTTCCTGTCTGCGGTGATGGAAATTTTTATCAAGATACCCTTTGAAAAACCGGATTCCAGCGGGAGCCTATGGGTTACGGTAAAGGCAGATTTTGGGGAAAGCATCCATTTTATCTTAAGGGAAAAGCCAGTCATTGGGAAAGTGCTGCTTGTCATCTGCGGGATTAATTTGTTTTTGTCTGCCATGATGATTGTGGGGATGCCGTACCTGATTACGGAAGTATTGGATTTGGAAGCCGGGCAGGCAAATAAGCTGTTCGGCTACGCGCAGGGGGCTATGGCGGCTGGCGGGCTGGCAGGGGGGATCGGTGCGGGGGTTTTTGCAAAAAGGCTTTCGGTGAAAAAGGCAGGGGGGCTTTTAATTGCCTGCACGGCGCCAGTATTTCCGGTAGGGGTGTCCCTGATGGTTTTTCAGTCTGGGGTGGTGAATTATCTTGTCCTGACGGTGTGCTGCTTTTTGGTAATGGTGTTTTCTACGGTTTTTACGGTGCAGATGATGTCCTTTATCCAGATGGAAACGCCGCAGAACTTGCTGGGGAAAGTGATTGCGGTGATCCTTACGATAGGGATGTGCGCGCAGCCTTTGGGGAATGCATTTTATGGCGTACTGTTTGGGGTTTGTGAGGGTGTTGAGTATGCGGTGGTTTTGTTTGCAGGGGTTGTGACGATGGGGATTGTGGTAAGGGCGAGGAAGGTATTTAAAGAATTATCTTGATGGTTCTGATATGATTGCTCCGGCAGTTAAATATTAATATTTTTACTTGGCTAAATTTCCATCTGCCGCGTTGCCATCTGTTGACGTAACCCCGCTATGCCGCCTTCTTCCGTCTTGCAGATGGAAATTTAACCTGTGTAAAATTCGTCGGTATTTGACTGCTGGAGTAATACATTCTATGTACGGTTAGGAATTTAATCTTTCATGGCCTAATTCTCCGCAGCTTGCTGCGCATCAAATTAACACCGGGTGAAAGCGGGGCGTTCATTCTTTTATGGGTTTGATGCCCCGCTGCTTGCAGCGTTCTTGGGGAAGAAGATAGGAAGGGATACTCCGTTGCTTGCTGCTGAGCCGTTCTTTATGGAGCTTTTGGGGCTGGACGGCAATTCAGGGCAGCCCTTCCCCACCCCGATTGGGCAATGTTCCGGCGAACGGGCTACTGGCTGAGGCCAATTGGCTCAGGATGGCCTTCCCCAGAGCGTGTGTGGGATTTTCTTTTTCAGGAACTGGGCTGCATATTTTTTCAGGTAAAGGTAGTTTTCGTTTTTCCGGAAGAGGAAAGCCATAAAAAGGTTTGGGATTAGGAGGCACAGGGCCATTTTGGCAAGGAAGCCTGCAAGCGGGGGCATGCTTACCAAACTGCACCCAAACAGGGTCAGGCAGGATGCTGCAAATGCGATGGCTGCATATTTTGCATGGCATAGCATGAAGGGGAAGAACCCTCCTTTGAAATAGGACTGGAAGAGCAGGTACGGTTCAAGGAGGCCGGACATGCAAAAGGTGCTTACTATGGTGCCGAGCAGCGTCCCGGCGACGCCGAAACGGATGGCAAGGGGGATGGAAATTGCCAAGTTTAGGAGCCCTTCGAGGAGGGGGCGGTAGCGGGTCTGCCAGAACAGCCCAATTGCCCGTTTGAAGGTTACGAGGGTTGCCCGCATCCCTTCCAGATAAAAGTTAAGGATGATGGCGGCTAGGGTGGCGTTGGGCAATAGGTAATTTTCACCAATCCATAGGCGGATAAAAGGCTGCAGCAGGCAGAGGAGGCAGGCGGAGCAGAAGCAGAACATCCATGCATTGAAGAACAGCACCCGGTAGAGGATTTTTTCCACATCCTTGCGGCTGTTGGAGGCGGCGAAATCCCCGACGCTGGCGGTAAGGGAATCAAAGATCCGGTAGGCTGCCGTCTGGACTGCCTGGATCACTAAGGTATAGTTGGAATAGATGCCCACGGAGGCAAAGTTTACAAATTTGGATATGATTAGGTTGTCTGTTGCATACACAATAATTACCCCGATTTTCTGGAATACGAGGGCGTAGGCATTTTTTTTGATTTCTGCGGAGAGGTTGGGGCTGAGTTTTTTTACCTTTTTTTCTTTTAGGAAAGGGTACATTCGGTTGGCAAGCATGGTAATTACCATGTTTTGCAGGAGGGAAGAAGCAATCAGGAGGCTTATGTAAACCGTGTAGCTTTGGAACAGGGCTAAGGATACCATTTGCAGGATTTTTACAGTAATCTGGAACAGGGATGTAATGATGCTGACGATATATTCTTTTTGGTCGCAGATAATCAGGGAGCGTTTGTAGGCGTTAAAATAACTGATGCTGGAATTGGCGAGGTAAAGGAGGAAATACAGGTACATAGAGCCGATGCGGGCTGGCGGCTCTTTGGTAAAATGGGGCAGGAACGGGGCAAGCGCACTTCCGGATACCAAAACAGCAAGCCCGGTGAAGGTGTAAAAACGGCGGTAAAGGGCCATGATGGATGATAAGGTTTCTGTGTCCTGCTCTTTCAGGGGCTTGTAAAGGGCAAAATTTATGGCAGAGCCAATGCCCAGTTCCGCAAGGGATAAAAAGGACAGGATATTGGAAAACAGGCCGTTCAGGCTTAAGTATTCTTCCGGCAGGAACCGGATGAAGAAGCTGCGGTTTGCAAATTGCAGGAAGAGGGTTGCAATGTAAGAAAGTTCGGAAAAAAAGATGTTTTTTGCGCTGTTTTTTGTTCTGTGGCCCATGGTTTTCTTTCCTTCTGTTTTTGTGTTATGGGGTAAGGGGTTATTTTTTTCTAAGGGCAATAATGGCAGGGCATGTCTGGAGGCTGGAGTTTCTTAGGCGTTCCCAAGTTGGCTTTTCAGCCAAAAAAACAAGGAATTTCCAACGGATGTTACGCCTAAGTATGCCTAAATTGGCTTTTGAGCAAAAAGGCATGGAATTCCCAGCAGATGGCGCTGCCTAGCGGCGTATAAACCGGTGCTTTAGGCGGAGCATGGCGGAACATCCCCGGTTGATAAACCTGCCCAGCCGGTGCCCGAAAATGCGGTTGATTTTCTGGATACGCCGTGTCCGTTTCCTCTGTTCTGGCGTGTGCCAAGAGGCGTGGTACCAGTGGATGCTGTAAGTGTTTTGGGTTATGTGCAGGCGGTTGTCCGTGTAGCAGAGAGGGGCGAAATAGTCGGCGGGGAATAGTTCCATCCCATGGACAGACTGCCGTTTCCCATTGGGCTTTAGGCCATAGGATTTTAAAAGCTCCGTGGCATAGACGGGGGAGGGCACGATATTGGGCGTCCCGTCTTCCTTATAAAAGGAAAGGGCGTGGTAGGAATCCCGCATTTGTTTTAAAATTTCATTTCCCGGCTCTGCGCCGAACCCGAGCCCTGGCGCGATGGAGGATGGGTTTTCAAAGCCCATGAATGATTTGAAATGTAACAGGCCATCGAGGCTTTTTACCAATTCTACATCGGTGTCCAGATAAATCCCGCCCTCCCGGTAAATGACGTCCAGCCGGGCATAGTCGGGGACAAAGCCCCAAAATTTGGCTTCATAGGCTTGCGCCATATAAGTGCAGGCGGAAAAATCGTAGTTGGATTCGTTCCATTCTATTATTTCATAGTCTGGGCAGAATTTTTTCCAGCTTGCAATGCAGGCTCTGTTTTTTTCCGGCATAGGGCTGCCGCCAACCCAGAAATAGTGGATTTTTTTCGGAATCATAAGTGTCCCCTTAAAATTTGATGATTTTTTTCATGGCTTCGCTTAAGGTTTGGTAATGGCTGGGGGAAAGGAAATACAGGAGCATTTTCCCGATGCTCCGGATGTTCCTTGCGTTGCGCAGGATAAATTTCCTGTCTTTTGGCGTCATCCCTTCTGTTTCGGCTACTTGGCAGATGCTTACCATTTGCCGGGACAGATAGCTTGTCAGGATGCTGCGCTGGCTTCTGGTTAAGGAAAGGCTCCGGTAGTATTTTTCTAACTGGTAGAAAATTTTCTTTGCATGGCGCACGTTTTCCGTTTTGTCGGCGCGGTGCATGATGGACCCTTCCCGCTGGACATAATTGTAAAGGCAGGTGTCTATATATTTTACGGTATCTGCCAGCAGGTACAGCTTGGGCGTCCAAAGCTCATCTTCGTGGAGCAGGCCCTTTTCAAAATAATGGCGGTGGCCGGTAATCAGGCTGCGCCTTACGGCTTTTACCCAGACGGCGGAAACCAAAAGTTTGGCCTTGACGTTATCCAAAAGGTAATCCTTGCCGTTTTTTACCTTGCCTGCGTCAATGTAATAATGGTTGAAGCGCCTGATTTTCTCCCCATCCTCCACAATCCATCCGTTAAATTCCAGCACGTCAACCGGGCATTGGGAAAGCTCCTGCTCTATTACGCTGAGGGCGTGTTTTTCAAGGAAATCATCCCCGTCCACAAACAGGAGGTATTCCGAGGAAGATTTTGCAATCCCATAATTCCTTGCATCGGAAAGGCCGCCGTTTTCTTTCCGGTAATACTCAAAGCGGGGGTCTTTTGCCGCAAAGCATTTTGCAATGCAGGGGCTTTGGTCGGTGGAGCCGTCGTCTACCATGATAGCGCGGAACTTGCCGTAGGACTGCTGGGAAATGCTTTCTAAACATTTGCCAAGCTCTTTATGGATATTGTAAATGGGGATGATGATATCGTATTTCATGGGTGTAGTTTGGCAATGCACCTGTGGGCAGACCAGATGAGCCATCTCCTGCAAAATTTGATTTGGCTGAACAGAAGCATGGCGGCCATAAAAGGCTTGCGGATCAGCCCCATGCGGTACAATTCTATGATATTTTTATCCCTGCCTCTGCTGCATTTTTGGATATGGGAGGTAAGCCCGCTTTCCCCGAAGTATTTTTTCTGGATGGAAATTTGGACTAATTTTTCTGCTAAAATATAGTAGCTGTCATACAGCAAGAAACGCTGGTAAAATTGGATATCTTCTGCGAATTGCCGGCTTTCATCAAAGAGGCCAAGGGCTTCGCCGACAGATTTTTTAAACACTACGGAGGGGGTGGGGGTACAGCTCCTAAGGCAGAGTTCTGCGGCTGTTATTTTGCAGAGCCCATGCCGCCTTTTCAGGAGGATTTTCAAAGGGGATTTTGCCCCCAGAAAACAGATGTCAGGGTGTGCTGCCAGAACCTGCGCCTGACGTTCTAATTTCTGTTCCAGCCAGACGTCGTCCCCATCCAGCAATGCAATCCATTCTGCCTTTGCGGCATGGATGCCCCTGTTCCGGGTGTAGGAAACCCCATGGTTTTTGTGGTGTAAATAGAGGATGGGCATGGATGGGTGGCTGGAAATGTAGTCTGTGATAATTTTCCCAGTCTGGTCTGTGGAGCCGTCGTTGAGCACGATGATTTCTTCAACTAAATCAAACCGTGTCTGGCGCCTGACAGAATCCAGTACTTGCCGGATGGTCTTTTCGCAGTTGTATGCCGGGATTATGACGCTAAACATATGTATTGCCCTTTCTAGCAGGCGCTGCGGTGCGTTTGGGATTTCCGTTTTGGCTTTGCTTAGGAATCCCGATATCAAATAGTTACGCCAGCTTTGCTGGCGGGAAAGCTAGCGTGCTGCCTGTTTAAAATTATAATTGTATTTTCCCGTGAAGCAAAGTTTCTGGCAAGAATGTCGCTTTTCTGGCAAGAACGTTTAAAAAATGTATACTTATGGAAAGTTTCCGGCAATAGTGTTATGGGATGCCCTGTTCCCTCCTTCAAATTGGAATGGGTGTATGGATGCATGGATCCATGGCTGGATGGATAAGATTTTTTAAAAAATCAGAATAAATGTTCGATTTTTGCTGTACTTTTTCAAGGGATGGTGTTATACTATAGGGACAGCAAGATTCATGGGAAAATATGTTCGTGACTGAAGGAAGGCAGGAGGGGAAATGTTTATACTTTGGTGCCAGAATAGGAGGGGATAGATTATGAAGATGAATTTTAAGGGTTTGGTGAGTTTGCATACATTGCCCAAAACGAGGCCGTTATTGCCCTTGTATGAAGCAGTGATTAATTCAATCCAAAGCATAGAAGATGCCCAGATTACAGATGGGAGGATAGAAATTATTATCGAACGGGAAAGGCAATTGGCTTTGTTTGAGGACTGGGAAACAGATGTGGAGAATATCGCCATTGTGGATAATGGAATAGGGTTTACGGACGGAAATTATAATTCCTTTGATACGTATGCCAGTGAATTTAAAATCCAGAAAGGCTGTAAGGGCGTTGGCAGGATGATGTGGCTGAAGGCTTTTGGGAAGGTTGAGGTAGAAAGCGTATTTTCTGAGGGGAACCAGAAGAAGTGCAGGAAATTTTTGTTTGACGAAAAGAAAGCAGTCCACAATATGAAAGTGCAGGATGCCGCCGATGACAGCCCCCGGCTGACGAAAATAAGGCTGGAAGGGCTGCGGAAACAGTATAAAGGCAATTGCCCGAAAAAGCTGGACACCATTGCTAAAAATATCCTGAACCACTGTTTTGCTTATTATATATTGGGGAAAGCCCCTAAAATTATTGTACGGGACGAGGTTGGGGCAGTGGATATTGATTATTTATACAAAGAAAATATAGGGGATAATACGGAAATTGTGGATATGGAACTGAAAGGGATTCCATTTAAAATCATTCATTCTAAGAACTATATGGTATCGAATGAGAAACATATGGTGAATTTTTGTGCAAACCGCTGGGTTGTCCAACCAATGTCCCTATCAAAATTGTGCGGGAGCTTAAATGCACAATTGGAAGATGGGAAAGGAGAATTTACTTATCATGGATATGTAATGTCTGAGCTATTAGACGCCCATGTGAACCGGGAGCGGACAAAAATCGAGCTGCCGGAGCAGCCTAATTTAGTAGAGCCTTTAGGGAGCAAAGAAATCACGGATTGTATGGAGAAGGCGGTTTTGGAATATTTGGAGGAGGATATTGCAGAAAGCAACAAAAAGAAAGCCGAAATGGTAAAAGATTATGTTTTCAATAAAAACCCCAAGTACCGGCTATTGCTGAAAAACAGGCCGGAATCGCTGGAAGAGATACCGTGGGTAGCGGATGAAGAAAAACTTGAAATGGAATTATTTAAGCAGGAGCAAAAATTTAAGCTAGAATTAAAACGTGAAGGAAAAGAGCTTGAGAAAGAGCTGAAAAAGGGCATTACAGACTATGAAAGCTATCTGCAAAAGCGCAATGTTTACGCAGAAAAAGTGTCTGATTTGGGCAAGGGCAATTTGGCTGAATATGTCATGCACCGGAAAGCGGTTTTAGATATTTTAGCGCAGAATATAAAGTATAAGGATGAGGAACAGCAGAAATATACGTATGAAAAAAATATCCATCAACTGATCTTCCCAATGGCAAAGACTTCGGATGATATTGATTATTTGCAGCATAATTTATGGATTATAGATGAAAAATTGGCGTACCACCATTATTTGGCGTCCGACATGAAGCTGAAAAGCATGGGGGAGATTGATAATAGCAGCGGAAAAGAACCGGATATTATTATTTTTGATGCCCCTTTTGCCTTTACCGACGAGCAGGAGCAGCCATACCGGAATATCACAATCATTGAGTTTAAACGGCCGGGAAGGGAACATTATACGGATAAGGAAAACCCCATCCAACAAGTAAAGAAATATATGGACGACATTGTTGAGGGAAAGGTGAAAACGAAAGACGGGGAATTCCTAAGCGGGGCAGAAAATATCCGTTTCTTCTGTTACATTTTATGCGATGTTGGGCCGGGCATAAAAAAACTTGCGAAATTGGAGGATTTGAAACCGACCCCGGATGGTATGGGGTTTTATAAGTATATTGACTCTTATCAGGCATATTTGGAAATGATACCTTATAGCAAACTCATACAGGATTCGCAGAAAAGGAATAGGGTGCTGTTTGATAAACTGTTTCAACAGGGATAGGCGCGGAGCATGCAGCAGCGCTAACCGGTAAGGCTGCCGGTATTGTGGAGGAAGGAGGGCTTTTTTATGGAATTCCATAGGACAGATGGTAAGGATAAAGATTTTATAGAGAACTGCAGGCTTCTTGATATGGATCTGGACAGGCGTGTTGGGAAAAAGATAGAAAGAGGCAAATACAAAAAATATAACCTGTTGGATGAAATTCAGGAAGCAATTGTTGTATATGAAGAGAACAGGATAATTGGCGGCGGAGCCATCCGGAGATATGATGATGAAACGATAGAATTGAAGCGGGTGTTTGTACATGCGGAATATCAGGGACGGGGCATAGGGAGCAGGCTTGTTTCCCTGCTAATGGAATGGGCGGCGGAGCTGGGATATAAGAAAATGGTCCTTGAAACCGGGGAGCTATTGGCGGAATCCTGCGCTGTATATAAAAAACTGGGTTTTCAAGTGATCCCTAATTATGGCCCGTATGAGGATATGCCGGAATCGCTGTGTATGGCAAAGGAGCTGAAAAGCAGATAACTATCTGTTTTCAGGGATTGGATGTTGTGTGAAAAATCTGCTGGCGCGCAGGGCAGATAGTATCTCTGCCTGTAGAGGATATGGATGAATGGAGGGCGGAATAATATGAGGATAGTTGAGCGCAAAGAAAGAACGCAGTTGCTGGTGGGGCAGTTGCTGGATATTTGGGAAAGCTCTGTGCGGGCGACGCATTTGTTTTTATCAGAGAGTGAGATAGAAAAGATTAAGGAGTATGTCCCGCAGGCAATAAGGGAGATACCGCATTTGGTTGCCGCAGAGGATGACGGAGGGGTTCCTGCCGCTTTTATGGGGATTGCCGGGCGGAAATTGGAAATGCTGTTTATTTCCGGCGAAAAGAGGGGCAGGGGATATGGGAAGGCGCTGCTTGGATATGGGATGGAAGTTTATGGCGTCAATGAGCTGGCGGTGAATGAGCAAAACCCGCAGGCGATAGGATTTTATGGGCATATGGGCTTTCAGGTGTATAAGCGGACGGATTGTGATGAGCAGGGGAACCCGTATCCTCTTTTGTACATGAAGCTGGAGGGATAGCTGCGGTTTTTTAGAAGGTTTGTTGTTATATCGGCTTTGCCATCTAAATTGTGTAAATGAGAGTGCCATATAATCTGTGTAAATTGTCCAGACTGTAATTCTGATTTTATCGAATTGTTAAAACCCTGTAAAGGCAGAAACTCTTGCCTTGGCAGGGACAGGCGGAAAAGGAGGATGCCCTGCCAAGGCAGCGGAAGGGCATCCTCCTTTTCCGCCTGTCCCTGTGGGGAATGAGGGTGCAAATGTGGCAAGAGCGGTAAATGCCCCAAGCAGATATATGATGCCGTGCCACAATGGCGTGGGCTATCATTTTCTGCCATCCTCAAAATCATAAATGATACCGCAATCAATAAATGAAAAATTCCCAATCGAAAATTTCTTATCCGAAATTTTTTCAGCAAGCTGTCTGCTTTCAATAAATTCATCGGTTACGGTTACAAAAAATTGTTTATCCGATTGATTGGCAAGATAAAATTCTTTATCTGCATTTTTGATACCATTAAGGAATTCTGGTATTCCAAATGGTGCACCCGATAAAAAGCCTACAGCATGATCTGTGATGTTTTCCCCTTTGGTAAGTATCTGCTTACCTAAAAGACCATGTATTTCAGCATTTGGATATTTTTCCATTACAACCATATCTTTTTTGCCTGCCTTTTTGCTCCATCTCCCCTTAAATTTCCGGGTATAAGAATAATCATCAAGATTGATTTCTTCTCTCAAAACAGACAAATCAATATTTTCTCTGCTATCAAGAAGGTAATCAATACTGATATTAAGGAGCTTAGAAAGCTGTTTGAGGTTTTCTATATCGGGCATTCCTTTGCCGGCTTCCCATTTCGTAATTGCCTGCCGTGATACTAAAAGTTTTTCTGCCAGCTGTTCCTGCGTAAGCCTTGCGCTTTTCCGGGCGGATTTTAATTTTTCGCCTAATGTTATCCCTGTTTCATCATTTTTTCCCATTTCATCGTCCTCCAAAAATCAAGTCAGCGTTCTGCTGCTTCCTTAATGATAACGTCCGCAACAATCTATTGCAAGAAACGTTCATTACCACAAAGGCAACGCTCCGTAGCAAAGCTGTTTCAAGGGGCTTGAAATAGGCGTAATCCGTGCGCGAAGCTGTGCACCATTGCCCAGAGAGCCTTTCTTTCATCGGGCACACTTTCCTATGAAAATAAAAACAGCCCACAGAACAAACTATGCTCTGCGGGCTGTCCATCATAACTTACACAGCTTTACGCTCTTTCTGCAAAACCAAGGCCCACCCAGCCATTGTATTTGGCTTGGTAAGAGTTCAAGATTGCCAATGCAGCTTTTATTGCCTGTGGGATTGCATCCATCATTCGGACTGCCGTAGTCATGGCGCCCGATGAAGAAGCCCTTTCTCATAAATCTCAATCAGTTCCAGCACCATCACTTTAAAGCACTCTGCACTCATCATCTGGTCCTCCGCATGGACAAGCAGCAAGTCAAATGGCATCTCTTCTCCTAGCCCCTGCAGCTGCAGAAGATCCTGATGCGCATCATGCCCTCCCGCATAGACGGTATCCGCCTCGGCAACCTTGGCATGGGCTTCCTTAAAATCTCCCTGCTTGGCACACTCTAAAGCCTCAATATACATACTCCGGGCTGTACCCACAGAGGCGATAATCCGAAAGTCAATTTCCTCCATTTTTCCCTTCAGCTCTTCCTTTGCCATGCCTTATCCCTCCATCAGCTCCACGCCGTCACAGACTGCTTCTCCCATCTGGCGGATATGCTCCCGCAGATAGGCAATCCGGTAGGTATCATGGACCGTCCCGTCCGGCTCTGCCGTATCAGATGCACCTAAGCCGTTCTCCACAAGAAACAGCGGCTTCTCATATCGGTCATACAGCTCGTTTAACAGGATCCTAAGCCCCACGCTGTCCTCCTGCCATCCCCACTCACTGCTTTTTAAATAGGGATTGGACAGCCCAAAAGCCATATTTCCCACCATCTGATGCTTGGAGCGGTCTTTACTTACCACATTGCTCATGTAATAGCTGAGCGCCAGATAGTCGCTGGTGTACTGGGCAATCGTGTCTAAATCCCCCTCTGCAAGTTTAAGCTCTATGCCATTTTCCCGGAAGAACCTAGTCCCATAGGCTGGATAATGGCTCCGCAGCATCACATCCGCAAAAAAGAGCGAAACACGTCCCTGCTGCATGTTTGCCAAAACATCCTCCGGCGCACAAGTAGCAGGATAGCTTAACTGGCTAGCCAGCATCATGCCCATTTTCCCCTCAGGGACAATTTCATGGCAGAGTTTCACGGCCCGGGTCGCCGCAACAAACTGATGATGGGCCGACTGGTAAATCATCTGGCTGCGGCAAGGGTTATCCATCTCCACATGGAATCCTCCGCCCAGCTCCGGCATCATGCTAATCACATTAATTTCATTAAAGCTCATCCAGAAGCGGACCTTATCCTTGTAACGCTCCAAAACCGTACGGGCAAATTTCTCATAGAACCCAATCATCTCCCGGCTCTGCCAGCCGCCGTAAGCCTGGCACAGGTAAAGGGGAGTTTCGTAATGGGTAATAGTCACCACCGGTTCAATGCCGTATTTGTGCAGCTCGTCAAACAGGTTATCATAGAACCGAAGGCCGCCTGCCCTCCCCTCCCTGTGCCATGGGCTGCCCAATCAGGCTTTTTGCATAGTGCAGAATTTCCTTTTCATCCATCCGGGAATACATATCATCTGGAATCTGCCCGGAGGCACACTGGTATTCCTGCAAAATATCTGCCCTCCGCTTTTCATCAAGCGCCAGCTGCGGCGCAAACAGGATAAAATCTATCCCCTCCTTCGCAGGGAACAGGAAAGCCTCGCTGACGGATTCAAAATAATATTCTTGGCTTTGCTCCTGCAAGATATTCAGCCGCCTGACTAAGATTTTACTTGTAATGCCGCCGCTGCAGCAAATAAGAACCCGCTTCATAACAGCGCCTTTACATCTTCGTAGCATCCGGCCCGCCCTAACCGCTTCAGCCATGCCTCATCGGTAGCCAGCTCAGTCAAGGCTTCGTTCAAGCTCTCGGTTTCCTGCCGGTTCCTAAACCCATAGGAAACCAGAAATACATAAAGGAAACGTCAGTTTGACGTTTCCTCAGCCAGCTTAGAAGAATCATATTTCACAAAAAAAGGATACCAGATTACCAGGTCCACTGCAAGCAGGATCAGCGTCCATACAAACCCTGACCAGTGCCCGTTGTTCATGGCGCCGAACACGCCAATGGGCAGATAACAGCTTAGCTGGACACCTGTAGGCGCAGCCACAAGCCCGATTTTCATTACCGCATAGGACAAAAACAGGTTCACCATGGGGCAGGCCACAAATGGAACCGCCAGTATGGGATTTAGGATCATCGGCGTACCAAAAATAAGCGGCTCATTAATCTCAAAGAACGAGGTGGGCATTGCAATCTTTCCAAGCGTCTTTAAATGCTGGCTTTTCGCCCTAGCCAGCATCAGGAGGTTCAGGGCAAAGGTGCATCCGGCGCCTCCCAGCAATGTGTAGGGAAGGAAATTCCATTCCGGGTTCGGGCAGGGTGTGCCTGCTGAAAAAGCAGAGAGGTTGACGGTTACCATTGCCATATAGATAGGAGCCATACCGCTGTACACAACCATGCTGCCATGGATGCCAAATGTCCATAACACCACCGCTATCCGCGCCGCTCCGATTCCCACAATCATGGACAGAAAAATGCCGGTAGCCCCAAAGGAGCCGATGGGGAGCACGCCGGTAACCATGCCGGTAACCGTTGCCCCCGCCTCGTCTGTCAATGTGGCAGACATCTCAAAGGGCGTCAGGATCAGAAAAGCTCCCAGAGAAATCATGGCGCCGGAAAATGCATTTTTATCATAGGATTTCGCCGTAAAGTACCCGAAAGACAGCACCAGATAAAGGGAAATCAAATCACTGGTAATCATAATGGGAAAGTTCAAAATGTCAAACAGCCCCGTACTGATCAAAAAATCTGTGTACCAATCTCCCAAAGGCAGGGAGCGGATCATGGCAAACAGCGAGCCGCCGATAGTCAGCGCGGCCACCCCCATAAAACCGTTCATTAAAATTTTGATGATGCGGCTGTTCGTAAATTTGTCGATAAGCGGCATTGCTTTTTCGTTGATAAAGTCACCCATACCAAATCCTCCTTGTTTTTCATTTATCTGAATTATAACAAGGATCCAGCAAAACGTGTATTTCTGCTTTTGCCACAATTATTGCGCGGTTTGTGACATTTTCTAAAGCAGACGCGGTAGCTTGCTGTTGCCACAATCGTAAAGGGAAAGCCAATTTTAGATTTCACGCCCATAGGCCAGCCCACATTTTCATACGGTTCCCCATCGGCTGCCAGAAGAAACGTATGCTTTTTTATTTTGCCTTGCAAGGGGGGCAAACTGGCTGAAGGGGTTCACTTTGCATTTCAGCAGCAATCCATTTTTTGCTGCATGGCATAATTCTGCATATCTATATGTAGGGGTGTAACTTCAATTACGAATATTGACAGATATTCAAGCATAAATGCTCCAAATGAGATCAACTGCTCACTTTGCGAATGTATTGCACATCCAATTATAAAATTTTGATTTTTCTTCAAACTGCGGGTAATGCGCTGAATCTTCAAACAATACCATTTGCCTTGTGAAATTCCCGGCTAAACGGTTGAGATATTCCTCTGCTGCTGTTGGCGAAGTCATACAATCATATTTACCCATAACAAAATAGATCGGAACATTCACTTCTGTCACAAAATCAGAAATTGGAGTGTTCAAAGCCTCCATGATAAGAGTATCCTGATACATACCAGACGCCATATAAAAACGGATAGCATCAAGTAAGTTATACTCACTGCCAAATAGAAAACCTTTTAAATAATCTTCATCTTCATTAATACCTCTAGCGGCAAACCCATATTTCCGCACGTATTCCCGGGGCGTTATACTTTGTCCCTGTGCAACAGAAGCCTCCCACTCACGCAAGTGTGCAACATCGGATTTGTTTCCGGCTGATTCCGCTGCCTCAATGCATTTTTGTAACCCATCTAGCTCACTGTTAATAGTATTAGACATTTGCCCAATTCCTACATAGGCGCTATACAGGTTTGGTTCTTTCGCCGCAGCCATCGTAGCAATATATGTTCCATAGGAATGGCCAATCAAAATCACTTGCTCTTGATGAAGATAATCTTCGATATATTTTGTTAACGCTATTAAATCGTCTACATGGGTAGACGCGGTTACTTTTGAATAATCGGTTCCAAACTGATATGATTTACCACTTCCACGCTGGTCGTAATGGACAATGGTAAACGATTGTTCTAACAAATCCTGATATTTTGTGACATACGGAATTTCAGAACAACATGGGCCGCCATGAACAAATAAAACTATGGGATTCTCACGGTTATTCCCACGTACCATAATTTCAAGAGAAGAATTGTTAATCTCAACTTCCCTCAACTCACTGATACTATTTTTACCAGAAATTTTTGGTGTCCACGTTGGACGGAATAAGCCTGCCATAAGCAGTATCAATAACGCTATTGCAAGCCATTTTACTGTTTTTTTAAGCTTTACATTTATAAAAAATCCCTCCTTAATACGCTCTAAAACAAATCCCGATTGTTATTTGATGATTTTTAAGGGAAATATTAGCTATTATATTTTATTATTAAAATCTCCGCTAACCCTTGAAAACACTAAGTTTATCGCAGGTGAGCTTTCCCTTAAAGTTTCCCTTGTGTTATATCTTCCCACAAGGCATTACGAACCCTGATAAGGGAAAAAATGAGGGAAACAAAATCACATAAATTATTATAACATGAAATGAACAGGACAGGAAGAACTGATTGGAATGCTTTCACAAGTTTCTCAAAAACACAAGAAGAAAGGACGAAAAAGATATGAGGTTTATTCATGCAACATACAATATGCTCCATAACAGTATTGATATAACCACTTTTGATGGATATGTTTTACGGATAGACTGCGAAAAAGCAGAAGAAAGATTAAAAACAACACCATGCTCCGAATGTGCTTTAAATGCTTTGGCGATAGATAATCCTCTTGAATATGCAAGACTATATCTTGAAGGTGGTATGCAGATATGGATAGATGCGGAAGATTCTATGGAATTGTTCTAAAAGGCAAAAACAAATTAAAAAACTGTAACACTGACCGCGGAAGAACTTTCTGCACTTGCTGAAAATATGTAATAATCCTAAGATCGTATAATATCTTCAAACAAGCGAAAAACCTTTTAAGGATATTCAAAATACACACTCAAAACCCAAATCATAAGTCTAATATGAATACTGTGATTAGACTTATGATTTGGGTTTTGAGTGCATATTATACAATTTATGGTAATTAGAAAATATTGGAAAATGGCAGTTTGCAAATTGCCGTTTTTCAATTTTTACTAAAAAAGCAAGTTTTTTCTTTCATATCATTTGTATAAACTGTAAAACTCTTTTCAACTGTTCCTGTGCCATTGGAGCCAACTGACATGCAGTAGTTCCCAAAGTAGAAATTATACTTAATTTATTCAGCCTATTCCACCATCTCTCCCTTTGTTTCTCTGAAACCCTATTATCATCAATATCCTCCACAATAGATTGCATTTCATCTTTTAATTCATCGTCCTGTATATTTTGAGTATTTAGCAAGTCCAATATCATCTTTTTCAATTCATTTGTATTGTTTTCTTGAATATTCTGTGTGTTTATATTATTGTTACCTGTATTATTTTGTACATTGCAATTCTGGTAATAATACGTCTGTTTAATTATAGATGCAGTATTTTCATCAGATTGTGGATTATCAAAATATTCTATCCCATCTCTTGTCAAATATAACCTCATCGTAAAATCTATGCTTAGAGAACTATATTCACTAATTAATCCGTTTTCTTTCAGTTCTTCTAATATTTTAGGAATAACATAGCCAGCATTGATTATCTCCGAACATTCATCATACAAAATTGTCACTTCAGGATCATTAGTTTCCTTGTATTTTCTCAATGCAATTTCTAAAAGTTTTTTACTATCTTTTAACATTATACCCTCCCCCTTATTCATCATTACTGAGAAATATTTCTGTTGTGATAAGCTGTTCAATTCTTTTGCTAATTTCTTCTTTAACTTTATATAACTTATCATATTTTTTTGCAATCTGTTGTTGTGCTTCGATATCATATTCTCCATCTTCTGTAACAGGCATCCTAACCATTACTTTATCTAAAATCATGAATGATATTTTAGTAAATTCATTTTGTCCATCATGCCCAGCTCTGCCTTTTTTCTTACTTCTTAAAATTGGTTCAACAGCATATTTTATGAAATCATAATCTATATTGTATTCCAATGGAACAAGCAAAAACCTATCCTCGTTAATGGTAAACTTCCCATCAAGAATAGTTATTTTTCCAGCTATACCATTTCGTGATAAGGAAATATATCGCCCCTCATAATCATTAAAATCCACATAAGCAAGTGGCTCAATATTATTTGCAGACCATACAGGGTAGTTGCCTTTATGCTGATTGCAGTATTCCCTTGTACAGCTCCTGCCTCGCTTATATTTAAACAGCTTATTCAACGGTACTTCCTTGTAATTACAGTTATTATCTGAAATTTCAATATAACTTTCGTCCAGTTGTTCCATATAGTTTCTTAAAACAGCTCTATGATTGGAAAGAAGTTCATATTTGTACGCTATCTCCTGCTGAGTTTCGACATCATATTCCCCATTTTCTTTTATAGGAACAGGAATCTCCAATCTTTTTATGTTTGCCCATGTTACCGACGGCACACTTCCGTCTTTTGTCTTACTTCTTATAATTGAGCCTAATATGTAATGAAAGTATTTTAAATAGAGATTTTCACTATTTGGAATCAGAATAGCCCTATGTCCACCAATATTAAATTTCTCATCTTCTATCAATGCTACTGTTCCTGCATATTCGCCATCTGTAGTGTAAGTCAATTGTGGTGTGCTATATTCATAGGTATTTATTTTTCCGAAACTTCCAATAGTTGTTCCAGTATAAACTTCATATTCCCCAATATGTGTGTTACAATACTTTTTTGTATAATTACTATTTCCACGCTTACTTCTAAAGAGTTTCTCTAAAGGAAATTGCATGATTTTTATATCAGGCATTCCAATTCCTCCTTGTAATCGTTCATTTCTCCTATAATCGTTTCAATAAGAATCTGCAAATCAGGTACAGACAAAATATTAGTTTCCTCCTTAAAGCCTAATTCTATTTTTTCTTCATCCGTCCAATAATCATCTATCGTCCAATTCTGATCTACATTTTTATAAAAATTATCAATAGAAATTATTTTGCATTTTTTGTCTATATATGGCTTCTCGTCTGAATCATAAATTATTGCTTTAAATTTTTCCTTATCGTGAGAAGCCTGATACAGTTTGTATTGATTTACGGCTTCTTCAAGATCATTTTCATCTGTATCAAATCTTGTTATATTAAGCTGCTCGCCTATAGAATTACATATATATGCAAATACAGGATATTGTTGTTTCTGAGTGTTGCCTAATTCATCCGTATATTTTTTCTTTATTGCAAGTATATATGTTTTTTTGGGTGTGCCAAAAAATGTATTGATAGGCAGACTTATTAAACCCTCAATACAACATTTTTCAAGAATGTATTTCCTCAGTTCCGTGTTTGCAATATTTGCTAATATGCCATCGGGAATAACCACTAATGCTACGCCCCCCTCTTTGAGCGATTTTATAATCCATTCAAGGAACAGCGCTTCAAGTCCTAACCCATTACAGCTATAATGCCCTGTGCCATTTGCTATTGCTTTAATATCACCTGATCCATTTACCACATATGGCGGATTCGTTAAGATAATATCATAAGCGTTTTCCTCTAGTGATTCCAATGTTCCTAAATTACTTCGTTTTAATTCAAAAGAGCTATTGAACAATTCAGCAATTTTCTTTGTATGGGTAGCACTTGGATTTTCTGTAATTAGCTTTGATAAATAAATGAGCATATTAGCTTTTGCAAGGATTATAGTTCTATCAGAATTATCCTCCGAATACTTATCAAATCCATGAAGTGTTATTTTTGATTCTAATATATCACCGTTAAATTTAAAGAAATTATCCATATCCATAGCTACAGCTTCAAGAAGAAACTTCCCTACACCGCATGCCGGATCGCAAATAGACATTCCCTCTTTAATATCTATCATGCGGTTCATTTGCTCCACAACTTTTAAAGGTGTGAAAAATTGCCCCATCTTTTTCTTATCTTTTTCATTTTTAAGGAAACACTCAAATAATTTTGATTTAAAATCCTTTTTAATATTAATGAATCTACCGTTTTTACGCTCATATCTAGCAAATTCATCAATAATAGAGTGAAATGTTTTTCCGTCTCCATTTATGACATATTCGCCGTTTTTATCCTTAATAACATGAAATACGTCTCCATTAACAACCGTTGTTCCATCATCCCCAGCAGGAAATAAAGACTTAATTCTTTCACGTGGACCTGTTTCACCTAAATAATATGCCAATATTTCTTCTTCAGAATTTTCAGCATCCTCATACATTTTATATAAAAAGTCAAAAGAGTAACTACCTGTCAATACTTTCAAATCGCTCAAATACTTAAAAATAAACAGCTCTACAAAAGTATATAAACAAGTTTCGGGCGATGAATTTTTTGAAATCCATATTTTTTGATGTATGGCATTTGCAAGATCTGTTGGATCAAGATAATTTACAACTTTTATTTGGTCATTTTCCTTGTCTATTGATGTGATAATTTTCTTTATCAGTTTTTCTAAATTTTTCTTATTCTCATTTGGTCTGAATACAACCCTTAGTACTTCTCCATCTTCCGTCAAGATAGGGTTGCCTGTCAAAACATTTATCCAATATGACTTAACCGTATCAGTGACTATAAATATAGCTGCTTTGACAACTCTCGCAACGCTTATCTCCTGCTCTATAGCGGATTCTATATCTTCTTTCTTATCAAGAAGCCCTATATCTTTGTTCTCTATATAGACAACTATCTCTTTTTTATCATTCGTTATAATAGCATCCGGTTTCTTACCTTGCATTTGTCGTGTTTTTGATGAAATGATACCATTCGTTTGAAGCTGTTTTATAGTAGTTTCTCCTAACGAATAATAATTTAAAGCACCAATCTTATCAGGATGATTTAGGTAATCATTCTTATTAAGCTGTTCTGCCATAAACATTTCTCCTTTGCGCAATATATTAAATTATATCGCAAATTCAGTCTATAAACAATGGGATTCTTATGAAATTTTCATCTTTATTTATGCACAGTACAATATGCTCAATAACTATATTGATGTAACCTCTTTTGGCAAACATATTTTACACATAGATTGAAAAAGTGAAAGAAGGAATGAAAGCAACGCCATGCTTTAAATTTACCTCAAATGCTTTGGCAATAGATAAACCACTTGAATATGCAAGGTAATACTTGTTGGTTATATGCACATATGAGCAGATGCGATAGTAACCCTACATGAACAAATGCTCATGTAGCGTAATGAAACACAACTAATTGAGCAAACCATCACCCATATCCTGCTATTCGTGCAAAAAGGCAAGTAAGCTGATGAATTGCTCTACTTGCCTTTTTATTTTTCACTATCCGGTAACAATCCAATAAAAAATTCCGAAAAATCCACGCCATAAATTTGTTTCAATGCGAGAAAGTCGCTAATTCGTATATTACGAGTGCCAGTTTCGATTTTGGAATAAGTGCTGCGTGACATATTGCTGCCCATAAGATGTAATTTCGCCACTAATTCTGATTGCGAGTAACCAAATCTTTCTCTTAGAATTTTTAAATTTTCTCCTATACTAATATCTTGTAGAAACCATTGCATAACAGTACCCCTTTTCCTGCGACTAACCAAAACCCTTATATTGATTGTAGCAAGCTAAAATGATTTATCAGGGACTGTAGGGGCGCAACCATAAAAATTGGGGGATTATGGAAAAGAACAGACAAGAAATGGAATGACAGCCTTATAGAAATTAGGGCAAGTAAGTTTAAAACTACTTATTTGCCCACTCAAATTTTAAAGATGTGTGTTTTCCTCTGGCAGCAATCCAGCAAAAAATTCTGAAAAGTCCACATCATATATTTGTTTCAAGGCAAGAAAATCACTAATTCGTATATTACGAGTGCCAGTTTCAA
>CAJTWA010000018.1 GCA_910580195.1 uncultured Lachnospiraceae bacterium | reverse complement strand
GTTGCCCAGTTTGTGTGAGGGAGAGCCGCCCGCAATTGCCGTCCGCCCCCAAAGAGTTCTATATATACAAGCTATTAGAAACTTTACTGCAGCCCGCCTCCAAAATACAATACAGAAAGGACCCTCCCAACCATGCATCTCAGACTCGACAAATACCTCGCAGACATGGGCATCGGAACCCGCACCCAAGTAAAACAGTACATCCGCAAAAACCAAGTACTAGTAAACGGCCTCCCCCCAGAAGGCCCCCAGCAAAAAGTCACCGAATCCGACGCCATTTTCTTCCAAGGAACCCCCATTTCCTACCAGAAATACAAATACTACCTGTTCCACAAGCCCAAAGGCTGCGTCAGCGCAGCAACCGACAACCTCCACAAAACCGTCCTAGACTATTTCCCAGAGCCCGCCCGGAAAGGCCTCTTCCCAGTAGGGCGTCTGGACATAGACACGGAAGGCCTGCTCCTCATTACCAACGACGGCGCGCTGGCCCATAACCTCCTTTCCCCAGCCAAGCACGTGCCAAAGACCTATTACGCAGAAGTAGCCGGCACAGTCACAGAGGAAGACCAATTGCAATTTGCCCAAGGCCTTGCAATTGGGGAAGAGAAACAGTCCCTGCCTGCCAAGCTGGAAATCCTTCCTCCCAAAAGCCCAGAAATATCCCGGATTTACCTGACAATCACAGAAGGCAAATTCCATCAGGTAAAACGCATGTTCCAAGCAGTAGGGAAACAGGTGCTGTACTTAAAGCGGGTTTCCATGGGCAGCCTTACGTTAGACGGATCTTTAAGCCCCGGGGAATACCGGGAATTGACGGAAAAAGAATTGCAAAATTTGCAAGAATAGGCGATAATTATAACATATGGAACATTTCGGGCATATTTGGCAAATCATTTCCGCAAAGTGTGTTTACCCAAAAAGGGCTTGCGCACTGGATGCAAACGGAAGAACCCTGATTTTGCAGAGAAGGAGGAGATTATGAAAAAAATTGGAGTAATCACAGACAGCCACAGCGGCATTTCCCAGAAAGAAGCAAAAGAGCTTGGGATACTGGTGCTGCCCATGCCATTTTATTTTGATGAAACGTGCTATTATGAGGATGTGGACCTGACGCGGGAAGAGTTTTTCCAGAAACTGGACTCCGGCTGCAAAGTAGCGACCTCCCAGCCTTCCCCAGCAGAAGTGATGAAGCTGTGGGACCAGGGGCTGGAGCAATTTGGGCAGATTGTATATATCCCAATCAGCAGCGGGCTGAGCGGTTCCTGCGCAGCCGCTTTGGCCTTAGCGCAGGAACCCCAATATGAAGGCAAGGTATTTGTTGTCGACAATGGGAGGGTTTCCACGCCCTTGCACCGTTCCGTGCTGGATGCGTTGGAATTAATCGAAGAAGGATATGATGCTTCGGAAATTAAATCTATCTTAGAAAAGTCCCGGGACAAGATGGTGATTTATGTGGGAGTGGAAACGCTGGAACATTTAAAACGGGGCGGAAGGATTTCTCCAGCTACTGCTGCATTAGGGACTGTATTAAATATTAAACCTGTGTTAAAGTTTGATGTAGGGACGTTGGACACCTATAAGAAATGCCATGGTTCTGCCCGTGCAAGGAAAGCTATGCTAGAAGCCATGCAGCATGACTTAACAACCAAATTCCGGGAGTGGCAGGAAAAAGGGGAAGTGTATTTGCTGGCAGCCTCCGGCTCTTCCGAAGAAGCCACGGAAGAATGGCTGCGGGAAATTCAGGAGGCTTTTCCCGGGATGGAAGTCATGTGCGACAACCTTTCTCTAGGAGTTTCCTGCCATATCGGCCAAGGAGGGCTTGGGATTGGGTGCTCCTGCAGGCCGAAGAGGGGCTGACAGAAATTATAGGTAAATATGGATAGGAAGGAGGAAGATACATGCTGACAACAGGATGGGTACAGAAGGAAGAAAAAGGGACGCATACCTTTGGGGCAGGAAGGTTTAAGAAAGAGCTGCAGCTCTCCGGCTTAAGCAAAGAACACCAGAGAAAGGCAGAGCGGGAAGAAAAGGAACAGCAAAAACGCCTTGCAGATATGGACCCTCTGGTGCGCCAACTCAGGCAATACCGGGAAGATGCGGAGCACATGCGTAAGAGCAGCCAAATGGCAGCCATTGATGCAAAGCTGAAATCCGGGGAAGGCCTGACGCCGGAAGAGGAAGAATACTTAAAGCAAACGAACCCGGACGGCTACCGGGAATACCAAGAAATCCGGCAGGAGCGGGAAACCTACAAGGAGCAGCTGAAGCATTGCAAGACGAAAGAGGAAGTAGAAAAACTAAAGCTGAACAAAATGGGGAACTTTCTGGCAGAAGCCAAGAAGGTTTCCAGCAACCCAGTGATTCCCAAAGATGCGAAGCGGGGGCTTTTAGAAAAGATTTTAAAAAAGGCCGCCGGCATCCAGAAAAGCCATACCGCATTTACCAAAACTGCCAAGTACCACGGGCTGCCCACGGAAGAAGAACTGACCGAAAAAGTAAAGGAAAAATACAAAAAGCAGCCTTCTGCGGAGAACATGGAAGCCGTAGGGCTCCCTTCTGAGGAGGGCATAACAGGGATGCCAGAAGGCGCAGAGGGTGCAGAATCCCCTTCCGGGGAGGATATGGCAGGAGTGCCAAAAGGGAATCAAGGCAAGGAATCCCAAGGGAGGCCGGCGGAATTTGAAGATGTGGAACAGGAAATTGTTGGGTTCCTCACTACAGACAGGCCAAAGGGCTATGGGCTGGAATATCTTGGCCCAAATACCCATCCTTCCCGGCGGGTATACCCATGAGCCTAATGTCTTGCCAACTGGTTCCCGCATTTTTAAGATAGGCAGTAAATTATTTGGCAGGTAAGCATACTTGCGGGTACCGCAGAAAATAAGTGGGACCTAAGAACGTATAAGGCCCAAAATATCATAAAGAAATGTTTAGAAGAAACCATTGGAAAAGGAGCATGTAACATGCTGGAACAGATAGAGTCAGTCATTTTTGATTTGGACGGCACACTGGTAGACTCCATGTGGCTGTGGCACGAGATTGACGTGGAATTTTTGGGGCAGAGGGGACTGGAGCTGCCGGAAACTTACCAGAAGGACATTGAGGGCATGAGCTTCACGGAAACTGCAATCTATACCAAGGAGCTGTTCCATCTTTCCGAAAGCGTGGAAGAACTAAAGGAAATATGGAACCGGATGGCAATGGAAAAATACGCCAATGAGGTCCCATTTAAGCCCGGGGCAGAGAAGTTCCTGCAATACTGCAAAAGCAGGAATATCCCCGTAGGGATTGCCACCAGCAATTCCAGGGAGCTGGTAGAGGCAGTTGGGAAATCCCTGCATTTTGAAGAGTACATACAGGAAATCGTCACCGCCTGCGAGGTGGAGCGGGGCAAGCCTGCGCCGGACGTCTATCTGGAGGCAGCCAGCCGCCTTGGGGCGCAGCCGTTCCGCTGCCTTGTATTTGAGGACGTCCCCATGGGCATTTTGGCAGGGAAAAATGCCGGGATGCAGGTATGTGCAGTGGAAGATGCATTTTCAGCAGGGCAGCAGGAGGAAAAGCGGAAACTGGCCGATTATTACATTGCGGATTACCATGAGATTTTTGCATAATTTCCGCCATATCTGTTATCATTTTAGGGAACGCGCTGTTTTTCAGCGCTAATGATTGCAGGAAAGGCATATAGGATGTAAAAAGGAAGGGTTATATCGTTTTTATCATGCATGTAATTTCTGGCACGGATACATTGCAGGAAATTATAGGGTGTGCCGAAAGGGCGCATAGGTTTTTGCAGCATTAATGCAACGGTTAGGAGGGAACATGGAAGGGGAATTTTTGCCCATTTGCAGGGAAGATATGGAACAAAGGGGGATTGCACAGTTTGATTTCGTGTATATTATTGGGGATGCTTACGTGGACCACCCCTCTTTTGGCCACGCCATCATCAGCCGCCTCTTAGAAGCCCATGGCTATACGGTGGGCATCATTTCCCAGCCGGATTGGAAGGACAAAGGGAGTATTGCCGTTTATGGGGAACCAAGGCTTGCATTTCTCATAAGCGGCGGGAACATGGATTCTATGGTGAACCACTACACGGTTTCCAAACGCCGCCGGGAACAGGACGCATTTACCCCGGGCGGCATCATGGGGAAACGGCCGGATTATGCCACCATTGTCTATGGGAATTTAGTCCGCCAGACTTATAAGGATACGCCAATCCTCATTGGCGGCGTGGAGGCCAGCTTAAGGCGGCTTGCCCATTACGATTACTGGGGCAATAAAATCCGCCGCTCCATCCTTTTGGACAGCGGCGCGGATATCCTGATGTACGGCATGGGGGAGCGCAGCATGCTTGCCCTTGCCGAAGCCCTAGACAGCGGCCTTGCGGTAAAGGACATCACCTTTGTGGATGGGACGGTTTATAAGGCCCGTAGCAGGGAGGGCATTTACGATGCCCTGTTCCTGCCCGCATTTGAGGAAGTGGAGGGCAAGAAGGAAATTTATGCCAAAAGTTTTTACCTCCAGTACTGTAACGCCGACCCTTATTCTGGCAGGCGTTTGGCGGAAGAGTACCCCCATCAGGTCTATGTGGTGCAAAATCCCCCTTCCAAGCCCCTCACACAACAGGAGATGGACGATGTCTATGGGCTCCCTTACCAGCGCACATATCATCCCTCCTATGAGGCGGCCGGGGGCGTGCCAGCCATTTCCGAGGTGAAATTCAGCTTAACCAGCAGCCGGGGCTGTTTCGGGGGATGCAATTTCTGCTCGCTGGCTTTCCATCAGGGGCGGATTATCCAGCAAAGGAGCCATAGTTCCATTGTAAAAGAAGCAAAAACCTTAACAGAAGACAAGGAATTCAAAGGCTATATCCATGACGTAGGAGGCCCAACCGCCAATTTCCGGTTCCCTGCCTGCCAAAAACAGCTTTCCCAAGGGGCCTGCAGGGACAAGCAATGCCTTTTCCCAGAGCCCTGTAAAAACCTCAATGCCAGCCATAAAGATTACCGGGCGCTCCTGAAAAAGCTGCGGGAACTGCCCAAAGTAAAAAAGGTATTCATCCGCTCCGGCATACGGTTTGACTACCTGCTGGCAGACCCTGACCGCACTTTTTTGAAAGAACTATGCCAATACCACGTAAGCGGGCAGCTGAAAGTAGCCCCGGAACATATTTCAGGACAAGTGCTGCAATATATGGGAAAGCCCAAGGCAGCCGTTTACCGCAAATTTGCCGCGGAATATGAAGCCATGAACCGGAAACTGGGCAAAAAGCAGTATCTGGTTCCTTACCTGATGTCCTCCCATCCCGGTTCTACCCTGCGGGAAGCCGTGGAATTGGCGGAATTTCTGCGGGACTTAGGGTATATGCCTCAGCAGGTGCAGGATTTTTACCCAACCCCCTCCACCATTTCCACCTGCATGTACTATACGGGGCTTGACCCGCGCACCATGGAGCCAGTATATGTAGCTAGGAACCCCCATGAAAAAGCCATGCAGCGCGCGTTGATGCAATACCGCGACCCGAAAAATTTTAACTTGGTAAAAGAAGCCTTGGAAAAAACAGGAAGGCAGGATTTGATTGGTTTTGGGAAAGAATGTCTGGTCCCGCCCAGAAAAATCGCAGGGAAACAGCCCGGCAAGGGCAAAAATGGTTTAGATAAGAATAAATATAGCAGTGGCACAAGGCAGGGCGCAAGCAGCAAAACCCTAAACCGCCGCCAGCCCAGCAAGAAGGACAGAGGAAAAAACAGGAGGTAGCCATGCAGAGTTTTCAGATAGGAAGCAACGAGAAAGACCAGCGTTTTGACAAATATTTAAAAAAACTGCTCCAAAAAGCCCCCGGCAGCTTTATTTACAAAATGCTGCGGAAGAAAAATATCACTTTAAACGGAAAAAAAGCAGACGGCTCTGAAAAGCTGAAACAAGGGGACGAAGTGAAGCTGTTCCTTTCCGACGAAACCATCCAGAAATTTTCAAAGGGCGCCCCGGATGTTTCTGCCTGTTACCCCTATACCCCTTTGGAAGTCATCTATGAAGATAAGGATATCTTGGCTATCAATAAGCCGGTGGGGATGCTTTCCCAGAAAGCAGGCTCCGGGGATATTTCCGCCAATGAATATATCATTGGCTACTTATTGAAGGAACAGGAACTCACGGAGCAGGACCTCCTTACCTTCCGCCCCTCGGTCTGCAACCGCTTGGACCGGAACACCTCCGGCCTCTTAGTTGCCGGGAAAAGCCTGCGGGGCTTACAGGACATGGCGAAACAGCTCAACAGCCGTTTGGTAGAAAAATATTACCGCTGCTTTGTAAAAGGGAAAGCCCAAGGGGCGCAGGCCTTGGAAGGATGGCTGTCAAAGGACGGGGAGAGCAACCAAGTTACCCTTTCAAGGCAGGAATCCCCCGGCAGCAAATATATCAAGATAACATATGTCCCTGTGGAGCATTACAGGCTGGGGGAACAGGGGGTTGCGACACTCTTGGAAGTGCAGCTTATCACCGGGCGTTCCCACCAGATACGCGTCCAGCTGGCAGCAGCCGGGCATCCCGTCATTGGGGACCAGAAATATGGGGATCGGGCAGCCAATGAATGGTTTGCACGGAAACTCCATGTCCGTTCCCAGCTGCTCCATGCTTACCGCATGAAGTTTCCCGACGGCAAGGAGCTGATTGCGCCCCTCAATGGGGAATTCCAGAGAGTAATCCGTTCCTTAGAAAAACATAACGTTCCATCCTAGGCATATCATAGTTTGCTCAGCGCCCCATTAGCCAACGGACGGAAAAGCGCTGATAAAGATATTTTTACGCGTACCGCCTGCATGATGGTTTGCTCAGCGCCCCATCCAGCCAGAAATCAGCCTGGCATGGGGAAAAACGATAGAAATTTACCGCAAGAAAGGGAAACCATATGGCAACATGGAACTCCCGGGGCCTGCGGGGCTCCACTTTGGAAGAATTTATCAACCTCACCAATGAAAAATATGCAGAGCACGGGCTTGCCTTAATCCAAAAAGTCCCTACCCCCATCACCCCAGTCCAAATCGACAAGGACAGCCGCCACATTACCTTGGCCTATTTCGGGCAGAAGAGCACGGTGGATTACATCGGGGCGGTGCAGGGCATCCCAGTATGCTTTGACGCGAAGGAGTGCCATACCGATACCTTCCCCCTGCAGAACATCCATCCCCACCAAGTCCAGTTTATGGAACAGTTTGAGGGGCAGGGCGGCGTTTCCTTTTTGGTGGTTTTCTATTCCCACCGGAATGAATTTTATTACCTGCGCTGCCAGAAAATGCTGGAATTCTGGAACCGTGCCAAAGAGGGCGGGCGGAAAAGTTTCCGGTATGGGGAATTGGAGCCGGATTTTTTTATAACCCCGAAAGGCGGGATTTTAGTGCCGTATTTAGACTTGATGCAAAAGGACTTGGACTTGCGTGCCTAAACGCCAGCCTGCCTTTGGGAAAAACCAGCGATGGAACCCGGGCTGCCCTTGGGAAAGCCAGCGATGGAACGCGCGGTTGACAAACACACGCCTTTCCTATATAATAGGCATGTTTTTAATATAGTAGCATATTAAAGTGCCCGGCAAAGCAATCATTTTAAGAAATGGCTTTGCCCAAAACCGGGCAGGAATAATGTCCATGCAATTCCCACGGTAAAGCAGGAATCATCTGAAACAATAGCTTTACCTAAAATTGGGCAGGCATAATATCCATACAACCCCCGCAGGCCCAGAAAATGGCGGGGCAGATGGGACGGCAGAAAATGACAGATGGAAAGGAACAATTTATGCAGCGGAAATTATTACATACACCGGAAGGCGTCCGGGATATCTATAATAGCGAATGTGCACGGAAACTTATTTTGCAGGAAAACCTGCATGGTTTGCTGAAAAAATACGGATACCATGCAATTGAAACGCCGACCTTTGAGTTTTTTGATATCTTCAGCAGGGAAATCGGGACAACCCCGTCAAAGGATTTATATAAATTTTTTGACCGGGAAGGGAACACCTTGGTGCTCCGGCCCGACATCACCCCTTCCATTGCAAGGTGCGCGGCAAAATATTATGGGGATGAAGAATTCCCCGTCCGCCTATGCTATATGGGAAACACCTTCATCAACAACAGCAGCTATCAGGGCAGGTTAAAGGAAACGACCCAGTTGGGGGCAGAATTAATCGGGGATAATTCTGTTGCCGCAGACGCGGAAATCCTTGCCCTTGTGGTAAACGCCTTGAAAACCGCAGGGCTGAAGGAATTCCAGATTGGCGTAGGTCATGCGGGCTTTTTCCGGGGGCTGGCAGAAGCGGCCAGCTTGGAAGAGGACACGGAGCAGGAGCTTACGGAACTGATTGCCAATAAAAATTTCTTTGGCGTAGAAGAATTGCTGGATTCCCTGCATTTGCCATGTGAATTAAAAGAATTATTTTCCATGCTTGGGAATATCTGCATGACGGGGGAAATGATGGCAAGGGCAAAAGAGCTTTCCGCCAAGTTCCCGGCCGTGCTGCATGCGCTGGGCCGTCTGGAAAAATTAGCGGCTGTGCTCCAGCATTATAGGGTGGAAAATTACATTTCCATAGAACTTGGGATGTTAAGCAGCTACCATTATTATACGGGCATTATTTTTGCAGGCTATACTTTCGGGAGCGGGGAGCCCATTGTCAAAGGGGGGCGTTACGACAAGCTCCTGAACTATTTTGGGAAAGATGCCCCTTCCATTGGTTTTGCAGTATCCATCGACCAGCTTATGGCAGCGCTGTCCCGGCAGAAAATCAAACTTCCTGCCGAAAGCGGCGGGATCCTCCTCGTATACCGGGAGCCGGAACTAGAACAGGCCATCCGGCAAGCGGAGCTGCTGCGGCAGCAAGGGCAGCAGGTTTCCCTCGCCGTATGGGAGGAAACGAAACCGAAAGAGGCTTATCTGGCCTATGGGGAACGGATGCATAAGATGCAGGTGCAGTTCCTTTCCGATGCAGATTAAAGGAAACGGCTGGGAAAATGGGCTGCCTATCCTTATAGAGAGAAGGGCTCCTATAGCCCAATATCACACTGCAAGCAGCGGGACATTAAGTTTGCAATGCAGCAAACTGCGGGAATCTGCACCCACAGGGCAATTGCCTCCGCAGCGTCCGGCAATTGCGCGCGCAAGCACGGAACTTGGCTCATTGTCCGCGGAAATAAATATAATCTAAAATTAATAATAAGAATTAATATAGAGAAAGTGGGAACACCATGGAAGATATGAGATACTTGACATTTGCACTGGGAAAAGGCCGCCTTGCAAAACAGACCTTAGAAGCCTTCGAAAAAATAGGCATTACCTGCCAAGAAATGAAAGATAAAAATACCCGGAAACTGATTTTTACCAACGAAGAGCTGAAGCTTAGGTTTTTCCTCGCCAAAGGCCCGGACGTGCCCACCTATGTAGAATACGGGGCGGCCGACATCGGGGTGGCCGGCAAGGATACCATTTTAGAAGAAGCAAGGAATATTTACGAAGTGCTGGATTTGGGTTTCGGAAAATGCCGGATGTGCGTCTGCGGGCCGAAAGAAGCGGAAGAATTGCTCAAGCACCATGAACTGATCCGGGTAGCTACCAAATACCCGCGGATTGCCAAAAATTATTTTTACAATAAGAAGCACCAGACGGTGGAAATCATTAAGCTGAACGGCTCCATTGAGCTTGCGCCCATCGTAGGGCTTTCTGAAGTCATTGTAGACATTGTGGAAACTGGCTCCACGTTACGGGAAAATGGGCTGAGCGTGCTGGAAGAAGTCTGCCCCCTTTCTGCCCGGATGGTCGTGAACCAAGTAAGCATGAAAATGGAAAACGAGCGGATTACAAAATTAATACAGGATTTAAAAAATGTATTGTGAGGAGAAATGTATGAGGATATTGCAGCTAACAGAAGAAACAAGGAAAAACCTGCAGGAAGATTTGCTTAAGCGCAGCCCCAACAGCTATACAGAATATGAAGCACGGGTCAATGAAATCATTGGGGAGGTGCGTACGAAGCGGGATGAAGCCGTATTTTCCTATACCAAACAATTTGACGGCGCGGAACTTACCCCCCAAACCCTCCTAGTTTCCAAGGAGGAAGTGGCAGAGGCTTACCGCCAGACGGATGGGAAATTAATCGAAGTGATGAAGAAATCTTTGGAAAATATCAGGGCTTACCATGAGAAGCAGAAGCGGTATAGCTGGTTTGACAGCAGGCCGGACGGCGTACTGCTGGGACAGAAAGTAACTGCCTTAGAAAAGGTAGGGGTCTACGTGCCGGGAGGCAAGGCGTCGTACCCTTCCTCCGTCCTGATGAATGTCATCCCTGCAAAAGTAGCAGGGGTAGAAAAAATTGTGATGGTGACGCCATGTAACCGGGAAGGGAAGGTAAACCCTGCCACATTGGCGGCGGCAGACCTTGCCGGGGTAGATGAAATCTACAAGGTAGGCGGCGCACAGGCCATCGCGGCTTTGGCCTTTGGCACGGAGAGCATCCCAAAAGTAGATAAAATCGTAGGGCCGGGGAACATTTACGTAGCCCTTGCCAAAAAAGCAGTGTTCGGCCATGTCAGCATTGATTCCATCGCAGGGCCCAGCGAAATCCTTGTCCTTGCAGACGGGACGGCGAATCCACGGTATGTGGCGGCAGACTTGCTTTCACAGGCAGAACATGACGAGCTTGCCAGCGCAATCCTGATTACGGACAGTCAGGCATTGGCGGAGCAGGTTTCTGCTGAAATTGATAAATTTACCGCAGAGCTTTCCCGGAAAGAGATTATTGAAAAATCCTTGGAAAATTATGGGTATATCCTTGTGGCGGAGAATATGGGGCAGGCCGTCCTTGCGGCCAACGAAATTGCGTCGGAGCATTTGGAAATCCTGACGGCCGATCCCTTTGGGACGATGATGCAGATCAAGAATGCTGGGGCTATTTTCTTAGGGGAATATGCCAGCGAACCCTTGGGGGATTATTTCGCCGGGCCGAACCACGTGCTCCCCACCAATGGGACTGCAAAATTTTTCTCCCCCCTTGGGGTAGATGATTTTATCAAGAAATCCAGCATTATTTCATATTCCAAAGAAGCCTTGGAGCCAATTTATCAAGATATTGTGCAATTTGCTACCTCAGAACAGTTGACGGCGCACGCAAATTCGATTAAAGTAAGGTTTGAAGAATAAAAGAAAAGAGGAGAGCGCAATGCCAGCAGACAGGACCGCAAAGCAGCACCGTAAAACAAAGGAAACAGACGTAACCCTGACCTTGAACCTAGATGGCACCGGCACGTCCCAGCTAGACACAGGGATTGGCTTTTTTGACCATATGCTGGACGGGTTTGCCCGCCATGGGTTTTTCGACTTAAAAGTCCATGTGTCAGGGGATTTGATTGTGGATACCCACCATACCATAGAAGATACCGGGATTGTGCTGGGGAACGCCATACGCATTGCATTGAGGGATAAAAGGGGCATTAAGCGGTATGGGAGCTGTATCCTGCCCATGGATGAAACATTGGTGCTCTGCGCCATTGACTTAAGTGGGAGGCCATACTTTTCCTTTGAAGGGGAGTTCACCACAGAACGGGTAGGGTACATGGACACAGAAATGGTAAGGGAATTTTTCTATGCCATTTCCTACAGCGCAGGCATGAACCTGCATATGAAAATTTTATCTGGATTTAATAACCACCATATGGTGGAAGGGCTGTTTAAGGCCTTTGGCCGCGCTTTGGACGAAGCCACCATGCGGGACACAAGGATCAAGGATATTATGTCGACGAAAGGTAGTTTATAGGTGATGATATGGAACGTAAGAACCTGATTGCCACCATTTTCCTCAAAGATGGGAGGGCAGTAAAAGGGCAGCATGACCCGGGAAGCGCCGGGGATTTAAAAGAATTGGCGAAAACATACAACGACAGCGGCGTGGATAAACTTTATATTTTTGATTTATCTGATTCGGACAAGGAGCATGAAACCAACCTCCACACCATCAAGGAATTAAGCCGCATGATGGAGATCCCCATTTATGGGGCAGGCGCCATTGCACGGCTGGAGGATATCAAGAAACTTTTGTATGCTGGCTGCCGCGGGGTGATTTTAGACGGCGGGCGGCATGACGCCATTTCCCTTGCGAAAGAAGGGGCAACCCGGTTCGGCCGGGACAAAATGCTGGTTTCAATGGAAAATGTAGATTTAATTTTTAAGCATAAGAAAGAAGTTACGGAGCATGTACATAAATTAGTTGTGATAAATGAAGCAATCATTGAATCCTTGGAGGATATCACAGACCTTCCCTTCAGCGTCATTGTACAAGGGTATGACAAGGAACGCTGGGTGGAAATCCTGAAAAAAGACTGCGTGACTGGCATTGGGGGGCCTTATATCAGCGACCCCGGTACTTATGTGACAGAATTAAAGCAGGCCCTTGCGGCAGAGGGGATTGAAACAAAGAAATTTGAATCCTCCATGGAATGGTCTGAATTTAAGCTGAACCCCCAGGGGCTGATACCGGTCATTGTCCAAGACTACCGGACAGCGGAAGTGCTGATGATGGCATATATGAATGAAGAAGCGTTCCACACTACCCTGTCCCTTGGGAAGATGGCTTATTACAGCAGGAGCAGGCAGGAGCTTTGGATTAAGGGGGAAACCTCCGGCCATTACCAATATGTCAAATCCCTGACGGTAGACTGCGACAAAGATACCCTCCTTGCCAATGTTTCCCAAGTGGGGGCAGCCTGCCATACCGGGAATCCAAGCTGCTTTTTCCAAGAGCTGGTGAAGAAGGAATTTACGACAAAAAATCCTTTGCGGGTGTTTGAGGATGTATATGATACCATCAAAGACCGGAAGGTGCATCCGAAAGAAGGGTCTTACACCAATTACCTCTTCGACAAAGGGATTGACAAAATCCTGAAAAAAGTGGGGGAAGAAGCCACGGAGATTGTGATTGCGGCTAAGAACCCGGAAACGGAAGAGATTAAGTATGAAATTTCCGATTTCTTGTACCATGTGATGGTGCTGATGGTGGAGAAAGGGGTCACATGGGAGGATATTGTGGAGGAGTTGAACCAGCGTTAAAAATAGGTGTGCCCAGAAGCAGAAGAAACGACAGTTGGTTTACGTAATTATATTATGTAAACCCGCGTAGGAGTTATCATTGCTTTTGGGGCTGCCGTTGCGGCTGGTACAGCTTGCCACTACATCATCAAATAGTTGGATGGCGGCCATAAAGACAACAAATAGCCTGCTGGCTGCTTTGCCCATCTAAAAGAAAAAAGAATCTTTAGGCTGTACGGCAATACAGTTTGGGGATTCTTCTTTTTTGCCCATATGGAATTATTTTTCTTCTTGCCTATTGGCATGATAGCATGTGCAAATTTTATCCGTAAAATACACTTCTGTTTCACATACCTGTAAAAACTTATCCAAACTATGAATTTTCCTGTCCCAACCCTACTAAAATATAATAAGGAAATGATTTTTCAGGAGAAGCTATGGCAAGACAGATCGAAGAAACTGTTGCCCAGCGCAGGGCGTATGTGGACCAAATCCGCGCAACTTTTTACCCAGAGGGCCCAGAAGGGGCGAAAGCTGGGAAAGAGCCCTTCCAGCGCAGCCGCGCAGTTCCCCAAGGGCAGGAAGGGGAACCGAAATATTCCAGCCTTGGCATACGCACCTTGGTTGCGTGTTTCATTTTTGCAGCTTTTGTGTACTGTGACAAAAAGCAGATTACCTTCCACGAGTACCAGGCTGCAGATGTGTGGAAACAGATTGAATGGAACCCGCTGCCCTTAGAAGAACTGGAGGAAACCATAAAGATTTCCTTAAAATCCAGCAAACATTAGGGCATGGCGAGAAGAACTGTAATTGTATCATGCGAAGGTTTTTCCAGAAACCTAAGGATGGACATTGTGGAAATAGCCAGTGTATCTTAACTTTTCCTAGAACGGGAGTTTACGGTTGCGAAAAAGGCCATGTATTGCTATAATAATCTGGGCAATTACAGAAATTCCATGTACCGCAGACGGAAAGGAAAACGATGAATACATTAGCTTTACCCGATGAAATACTGCTGAGTATCGACAAGCCAGCCAGATACATTGGAAATGAAATTAATATGGTAAAAAAGGACCCAAGCACAGTGGCGGTCCGTTTTGCCATGTGTTTCCCAGATGTATATGAAATCGGCATGTCGCATCTTGGCATCCAGATTCTTTACAGCATGTTCAACCAACGGGAGGACGTCTACTGCGAACGCGTTTATTCCCCTTGGGGCGATTTGCATAAAATCATGAAAGAACGGCAAATCCCGCTGTTTACGCTAGAAACCCAGTCCCCAGTCAAGGACATGGATTTCCTTGGGATTACCATACAATATGAAATGTGTTATACGAATATTTTACAGGTCTTAGATTTAAGCCAGATTCCCCTTTTGTCCAGCCA
This sequence comes from uncultured Lachnospiraceae bacterium, assembly GCA_910580195.1. Lineage (GTDB taxonomy): Bacteria > Bacillota > Clostridia > Lachnospirales > Lachnospiraceae > Petralouisia. Next base: position 60,725 of record CAJTWA010000018.1, on the reverse strand, counting down.
GCGGGGGGAAGGGTGCCCCATTGTCATTGGCGGCGGGCCGTGCACCTACAACCCAGAGCCCTTGGCGGACTTTTTTGACTTGTTTTACATTGGCGAAGGGGAAACGCGCTATGATGAATTGCTGGATCTTTACAAATCCCTCCGGGAACAGGGCGGGACAAGGCAGGAGTTCCTGCGGGCGGCCTGTAAGCTGCCCGGCATTTATGTGCCGTCCCTGTATGAAGCCACTTATCAGGAAGATGGGACAATCGCCAGTTTCCAGCCGAAATATGAAGATGTCCCGGCAACGGTGGAAAAAGAAGCGGAAATGGATCTAAGCCGTGCCCCTTACCCAGAAAAGCCGCTGGTCCCTTATATTAAAGTAACCCAAGACCGGGTAGTGCTGGAAATCCAGCGGGGGTGCATCCGTGGCTGCCGGTTCTGCCAAGCCGGGATGGTATACCGCCCCACAAGGGAACGGGAACTTAGCGTATTAAAGCAATACGCACAGGAAATGCTGGAAAACACCGGGCATGAGGAAATTTCCTTAAGCTCTTTAAGCTCCAGCGACTACAGCCATTTACCGGAACTTGTCGATTTCCTCATGGAATCGAAAGGGCAGGGAGTCAATATTTCTTTGCCTTCCCTGCGGATTGACGCCTTTTCCCTAGAAGCCATGGGGAAAGTGCAGGATGTCCGGAAGAGCAGCCTGACATTTGCACCAGAAGCAGGGTCCCAGCGCCTGCGGGACGTGATTAACAAAGGGCTGACGGAAGAGGTAATCCTCCATGGTGCGGGGCTGGCTTTCGAAGGGGGCTGGCAGAAGGTAAAGCTGTATTTCATGCTGGGCCTGCCTACGGAAACGGAAGAAGATATGAGGGAAATCCCTAGGCTTGCGGATAAAATTGCCCGCAGGTATTACGAAATCCCTAAGGACAAGCGGAATGGGAAATGCCAGATTACCATCAGCACTTCCTTTTTTGTGCCAAAGCCCTTTACCCCTCTCCAGTGGGCTCCTATGTGCCCGAAGGAAGGCTATCTGGCAAGGGCAAAGGTTGTCAATGAGGAAATGAAGGCCCAGTTAAACCGCAAGAGCTTAAAGTACAACTGGCATGAAGCTGACGTTACGGTATTGGAAGGCGTCTTTGCAAGGGGCGACCGGAGGGTTGGGCAGGTTTTGCAGAAGGCATACGAAAAAGGCTGCATGTTTGACGCTTGGACGGAATGTTTTGACAACCAGAAATGGATGGAAGCCTTTCAGGAAACAGGCGTTTCCATTGATTTTTATAACCTGCGCCAAAGGGATTTGGATGAAATCCTGCCCTGGGACTTTATCCGCTGCGGCGTAACAAAAGAATTTTTAAAGCGGGAATGGGAGCGGGCGCAGAACGGCCAAGTAACCTTAAACTGCAAGGAAGCATGCAACGGCTGCGGGGCAGCTTCCTACCAAGGGGGTGTCTGTCTTGAACATCAGAATTAAATTTGGGAAATACGGCGTGATGAAGTTTATCGGGCATCTTGACATGATGCGGTATTTCCAGAAAGCCATCCGGCGGGCCGGGATTGACATTGCCTATTCTGGCGGGTACAGCCCCCACCAGATTATGTCCTTTGCCGCCCCTTTGGGGGTAGGCATTACCAGCAGCGGGGAATATTTTGACATTTCCGTCAACTCCACCAGATCCAGCCGGGCATCCATAGACGCCTTAAATTCCGCCATGGCGGAAGGGGTTACAATTTTAGAATACAAAAAACTTCCCGATACTGCCAAGACTTCCATGTCGCTGGTGGCTGCCGCGGATTACCATGTTTCCATGAAGCCGGAATATGGGACGTTCTTTTCTTCACAGGAAGAGCTCCAAAGAAAAGTGGAAGAATTTTTTATTGGCCAGCCCCAAATCCTTATCACAAAACAGGCAAAGAAGAGCCAAATGGAACTGGACTTAAAGCAGTTCATCTATGGGATGGAGGCTGTAGGCTTGGAACATGGGGCGTATGCCTTATTTTTAAGGCTTTGCACCGGGAGTAGCAATAACATAAAGCCAGAGCTTGCGCTGGAAACGTTCTGCCAATTTTGCGGCCTAACGTACCAGCCATTCCAGTTCCAAACCCACCGGCTTGAAGTCTATGCAAAATCGGATGAAATCCCCGTAAAAGGGGAAAAAGAGCAGCAGGCATACCGGGATTACTTAAGCCGGTTAAAGGGCTCTTATGAAAAGCAAGGGAAAGAGTTCCCGGAATTCCTGCCGTTAGGGGCATTGGGGGAAGACATCCCATAGTTCTGCCATGGCATTTATTACGCTTATTGATGAAAGGGGACATTCCGTGAATAAGCTGCTGATTACAAAGTTAAACCAAAAGGGCAATACCTATATTGCATCCGCCCTTTATTCTGAAAAACGCCTCCTTGAAATCAATTTAGAACTGGAAGGCAAGCAGGGCATCCTTGGGAACATATACGTTGGGCGGGTGAAAAATATCGTAAAAAACCTAAACGCCGCCTTTATTGAGATTGCCCCGGGCGTGCCTTGCTACTATCCGCTGGATGAAATGAAACAGCCCCTGTTTGTGAAAAAAATCAACAGCCCAAGGCTGATCCAAGGGGACGAGCTGGTGGTGCAGGTTGCGCAGGAGAGCAGCAAGTCCAAGCCTCCGAAGGTGACGACGAACCTGAACATAAGCGGGAAATATCTGGTATTAACCAGCGAAAATACAAAAATTGGGATTTCCAAAAAATTGGGGTTCCACACACGGGAAGAATTAAAGCAGGCGTTAGGCTTTGAGGAAGGCGGGGAATTTGGGCTCATTGTGCGCACAAACGCAGCGGACGCCCCAAAAGAGGAAATCTTGGAGGAATATAAAATGCTTAAGCAGGAATATTTCCATCTCCGGGAAACTGCGCCCCACCGTACCGTATTTTCCTGCCTGAAGGAAAGCATGCCGGAATACCTTCATGTGCTAAAGGACGTGAACCAGTCCCAGCTTTCCGCCATCCTGACGGACTCCCCGGAGCTTTTTGAGGGCATCCATAGTTATTTGGACCAGTACCAGCCAGAGGACTTGGGTAAACTTACCTTATATGATGACCCCATGGTAAGCTTAAGCAGCCTTTACCGCTTAGAGCGCCGCTTGCAGGAAGCCCTTCAGGAACGTGTCTGGTTAAAATCCGGCGGGTACCTCATCATCCAGCCTACCGAAGCGTTGACTGTCATTGACGTGAATACCGGAAAAAGCATTGCCAAAAAGCAGGTGCAGGAGCACTATCTTACCATCAATCTGGAGGCAGCAGAGGAGATTGCCTGCCAGCTCCGCCTGCGGAATATCTCCGGCATTATCATTGTGGATTTTATTGACATGAAATCTGCAAAATCCCAAGGGCTGCTGATGCAGAAGCTGCGCAGCGCAGTGGCTGGGGATCCCGTGCCAGTCCAAGTGCTGGACATAACGAAATTGAATTTAGTGGAAATGACACGGAAAAAAGTGAAAAAATCTTTGGCCGAACAGTGGAAAAACCATTGACTTGCCGGCATTTTTGTGCTATTCTCTATGAGTATGCCGCACAGTGAGGTTTTAAGCCTGCAATCTGCAGCACCGCAGCTGGCGAGTAATGATAATAGGAGGTGTGCCATATGTACGCAATTATAGCAACAGGTGGTAAACAGTACAAAGTATCCGAAGGCGATATCATTACCATTGAAAAACTTGGGTTAGAAGCTGGGGAAAAGGTTACTTTTGATGAAGTGTTAGCAGTGAATGACGGTTCCCTGAAGGTTGGGGAAGACGCAGCCAATGCAACCGTAGAAGCTTCCGTCGTAGACAACGGCAGGGGCAAGAAAGTCATCGTTTACAAGTACAAGAGGAAAACCGGCTACCACAAGAAGCAGGGACACAGGCAGTCCTTTACCAAGGTAAAAATCGAAAAAATTAATGGCTAATCGATAGGGATTGTTATGGTTACTATAACGGTTTATAAAAACAGTGGACAAGAATATACGGCGTTCCGGTGCCTTGGGCATACGGGATATGCCCCGGCAGGGGAGGATATCGTATGCGCCGCAGTTTCTGTGCTGGTTATCAATACCATCAATTCCATAGAAACGCTTGTTTCGGACAGGTTTGACATAGAAACTGACCCGGACAGCGGCCTGATTGGCTTTTCCTTGCAGGAAGGGTATTCAAAAGAGTCCCTTTTGCTGATACGTTCGCTGGTTTTAGGCTTACAGGGAATACAGAAAAGTTACGGAACTGAATACATTAGGCTTACATTTGAGGAGGTGTAGGACATGTTGAATATGAACCTTCAATTTTTTGCCCATAAAAAGGGAGTTGGATCTACCAAGAACGGAAGGGATTCCGAATCCAAACGGTTAGGCGCAAAGCGTGCCGACGGACAGTTTGTGAAGGCTGGGAATATTTTATACCGCCAGCGCGGGACCAAGATTCACCCAGGCGTGAATGTTGGCAGGGGCGGAGATGACACATTGTTCGCGAAAGTTGACGGCATCCTGAGATTTGAGAGGAAAGGAAGAAGCAGGAAACAGGCTTCCGTATACCCAGTAGCAAGCAATGAATAAGCTTGCGCCCCATTTGGGATAGCTTCATTTCACAGGATTGGATGGATAGACCCGACTGTATAGTTGGGTCTATTCTTTTCATCATGCAGGAGGGAACATGTTTGCAGACAGTGTGAAAATTATTATAAAATCAGGAAAAGGCGGGGACGGCCATGTTTCTTTCCGCCGTGAAAAATATGTGCCCAGCGGAGGCCCGGACGGCGGGGACGGCGGCCATGGCGGAAACTTAATTTTTCAGGTGGACGACGGGCTGAATACCTTAAACGATTTCAGGCATAACCGGAAATATGCTGCCGGGAACGGGGAAGACGGAAGGAAGCGCAACTGCCATGGCAGGAATGGGGAAGACTTAGTTGTAAAAGTCCCAGCCGGGACAATCATCCGGGATGCCGAGAGCGATAAAGTCATAGCCGATATGTCCGGGGGGAACCGGAGCCAGATTATCCTCAAAGGCGGAAGGGGCGGCCTTGGCAACCAGCATTTTGCAACTGCAACCATGCAGGCCCCGAAGTATGCGCAGCCGGGGCAGCCGGGCATTGAGCTGGAGGTCCGTTTGGAACTGAAGGTAATTGCGGACGTAGGCCTCGTAGGGTTCCCAAATGTTGGGAAGTCCACGCTGCTGTCTAGGGTAACAAACGCCCAGCCAAAGATAGCAAATTACCATTTTACTACCTTGAACCCGAACTTAGGGGTTGTGGATTTGGATGGGACAAATGGCTTTGTTATTGCTGATATCCCGGGGCTGATTGAAGGGGCGTCGGAGGGCGTGGGGCTAGGCCACGCATTTTTAAAGCATATTGAGCGCACAAGGGTCATGATACACATTGTAGACGCTGCTTCAGTAGAAGGCAGGGATCCCATTGCAGATATTTATGCCATCAATCAGGAGCTGGAAAATTTCAACCCCAAATTGCTGGAGAAGCCGCAGGTCATTGCAGCAAATAAAATTGATGCTATCTATAACGAGGAAGAGAGCGCCCTCCCTATTTTGAAGGCAGAATTTGAACCCAAAGGAACCAAAGTATTCCCCATATCCGCCGTAAGCGGGCAAGGCCTGAAGGAACTGCTCTATTACGTCAATGGCCTCTTATCCGAATTGGACAATACCCCCATTGTCTATGAGCAGGAATTTTACCCGGAAATGAAAGAATTCAAGAGCAGCTCCTTTACCGTAGAATACAACGAAAAAGACAATGTTTACGTAGCAGAAGGGCCAAAAATCGAAAAAATGCTTGGGTACACCAACATTGATTCCGAAAAAGGGTTCCTGTTTTTCCAAAAATTCCTCCGGGAGCAGGGAATTCTGGAAGAATTGGAGAAAGCAGGCATTTCAGAAGGGGATACCGTGCGGATGTACGGCCACGAATTTGACTACTATAAATAAAGATTTCGGAGGAACAATGGGCTGTCCCCACATTCACGTTTAGAAAGGAATTATATATGGAAATTACAAGTAAACAGCGCGCCTATTTAAAAAGCCTTGCCAACGGCATAGACCCAATTTTTCAGGTGGGGAAGGCAAGCCTTACCCCAGAATTGATAAATTCAGTAGACGAAGCGCTGGAAAAAAGGGAATTAGTCAAGCTTTCGGTATTAAAAAACTGCTTTGACGATCCCAACGAAATTGCTGACACAATGGCTGGGCGCACAAGGTCCGGGGTAGTCCAAGTCATCGGGAAGAAAATTGTGCTGTACCGGCCTTCCAAAAAAAATCCCAAAATCAAACTTCCGAGGTAAGCAAGGCAAGGGAGTCTTATGGAGCAATGTATCATGCAAAAAATCGGCATTATGGGAGGGACGTTCGACCCCATCCATTACGGGCATCTAATGATTGCGGAGAATGCAAGGGAGCAGTTCGGCCTTGAAAAAGTGCTGTTCCTCCCTACCGGCCATTCTCCCCACAAGCAGGTGCAGGACGTTACTGCATCTTTCCACCGCTGCCAGATGGTTTCTTTGGCAATTGCAGGGAACCCTGCCTTTTCCATGGACCAGACGGAAGTGGATACCAAAGATACCAGCTATACCTATCTGACGTTAGGGAAACTGAAGGAGCGAAATCCCGGTGCAGAATTATTTTTTATCCTAGGGGCAGATTCCCTATTTGACTTTGAAGGATGGAAGGAACCGGCAGCAATATTGGAAAACTGCAATGTTTTGGCGGCACACCGGAAACATCAGCATCAGGAAAAGTTTTTCCAGCAGATAGATTACCTGAACCAAAAATATCAGGAAAAATTCTTTCCATTAGACACGCCAAACCTAGAAGTTTCCTCACAGGATATCCGGAACCGCCTGCATTATGGGAGGACCATACGGTACCTTGTTCCCGAAGCAGTAGAAGCATATATCAGGGCGAACCATTTATATGAAGGAGATGGATTGGATGATGAAACGGGAAGAGATAGAAAAAAAGCTGAAAAAGGAACTGGATAAGGAGCGGTACGCCCATACCCTTGGCGTCATGTATACCGCTGCGGCATTAGCCATGGCACATCAGGCCGACATGGAACAGGCCATGTATGCAGGCTTGCTGCACGACTGTGCAAAATGCCTTTCCAACCATGAAAAGATAAAAATATGCAAGAAACATAAAATTCCTATTTCAGCTTCTGAGGAAAAAAGCCCCTTCCTGCTCCATGCAAAGTTAGGCGCTTACTTTGCAAGAAAACGCTATGGCGTGGAAGACAGGGAAATCCTCCATGCCATACAGGTGCATACCACCGGGGCGCCGGGGATGAACACATTGGATAAAATCATTTACATCGCAGATTATGTGGAACCAAACCGGAGCAAAGCCCCAAATTTGGCAGAAGTCCGGAAATTAGCTTTTGAAGGCCTAGACAAAGCTATGCTGAAAATTTTGTCTGACACCTTAAATTATCTGGAACGGAAAGGCGGGGAAGTTGACCCGCTTACTTTGGAAACATACCAATATTTCCGGGAAACTGCTGCCAAGCTTTAATTAAGAGGAGATATAGACGTCTGCTGTGGATGTTAGCAGTTCCTCGGAGGAGCATCCATCCCAATCGTATTTAGGACAAAATGAAAGGAATGATTATATGGATATTTCCCGTGAAATGGCAAAGGCTGCCTGCCATGCATTAAGCGATAAAAAGGCAGAAGAAATCCGCATCATTGATATCAGTGAAATTTCACCTCTTGCAGATTACTTTGTAATTGCAACTGGGACGAATACCAACCAAATCCAAGCAATGGTAGATGCAGTGGAAGAGGAGTTGGGCAAAAATGGCCATTCCGTAAAGCAAATTGAAGGAAACCGCAACTCCAGTTGGGTCCTTATGGATTACAGGGATATCATTGTACATCTTTTTTCAAAGGAAGACCGCCTGTTCTATGATTTAGAGCGGATTTGGACGGATGGCAAAAAAATCCCTGTGGAAGAACTGTAAAAGCTATGGTCCTAACGCCATGCAAAAATAGTACAAAAACTAGGCTGCCGCTCATGATACATCCTGCGGCAGCCTTTTGGCTACCCAAAAATACCTTAATCGCTGCCTATGCGTTGGTTATTTATAAAAGCGGAATACGCCAAAAACTTTCCCTAAAATGGTGCAGTCATCCACAATGATCGGAGCCATCGCTGGGTTTTCCGGCTGTAGGCGGTAATGCCCATCTTCCTTATAAAATGTTTTTACAGTTGCGGAATCGTCCACTAAGGCGACAACCATTTCCCCATCTTCCGCCGTAGACTGGCGCTGGACTAAAATATTATCCCCATCAAAAATCCCTGCATTTACCATACTATCCCCTGTAACCCGGAGCATAAAAGTTTCCTCGTTCGGTATATATTCGGATGGGACCGGAAAATACGTTTCAATATTCTCTACTGCCAGCAATGGCTGCCCAGCAGCCACACGCCCAAGGAGGGGGACATTTACCACCTCGCGCCGTACCAAGTTAAAGGTGTCGTCAATAATCTCAATTGCCCTTGGCTTCGTAGGGTCCCTGCGGATATACCCATTCTTCTCCAAAGTTTCCAGATGGGAATGTACGGAAGAAGTGGACTTAAGATGGACTGCCTCACAGATGTCCCGCACTGCTGGCGGATACCCGCGGTTTAAGATTTCACTTTTGATATATTCTAAAATTTCTTTCTGTTTATCACTGATCTTTCCATATGCCATAACGATACCTCCTAAAATTGCCTACCAAGCCCCATGTTCGGCATCCTTTGATGCAGTGCTTGGATAGGGTTGTTCTGCATATACCTATCATAACACACTTTTAGGAAAAATGCAAACAAATATTCCGAAAATTTGTTCGCAAATTTACTTGACAAATATATGTTCTTCCTATATACTCTTTTTAAACGAATGTTCGGAAAACCTGTTCGGAAAAGGAGGAAGGAATTATGAAATTGCAAAATGTGGGATGGATTAGGAAGGTTTACCAATATAAGGCATATTTCATCTTGGCAATCAGCATCCTTATTATCTGCATGGCATCCTGGGCTGTGTTTTTCCAGCCAAGGCGCCAGAAAGCAGGAGAAGGGCAAGGCTATAAGTCTTTCACCAGCATTGAGATACAGTCTGGGGACAGCCTATGGAGCATTGCTTCAGAACATATGACAGAAGAATATGGCAGCATCCAAGAGTACATGAAGGAGATCAAGTCGTTGAACGGGCTTCGGGGCGATGAAATCCATGCCGGGAAGTTCTTGGTGATTCCGTATTATATCCGGCAATAAAAAATCTATTTCAGGGCAAATTACCACATAAATATTGTGTTTTTCTAATATTCCAATTATAATAGAAATCGCTTACATAATAAAGGCATAAATACGGTTTTGCATCATTCAGCAGAATATGGTAAACAGAATGGAGAAGGGCTATGAGATTTTTGGTTCAGCGCGTCACTCACGCGGAAGTTGAGGTGGAACAGGGCATAATTGGCAAAATTGGGACAGGGTTCCTTGTGTTCATTGGAATCAGCCAAGAGGATACAAAGGAAATTGCGGATAAGATGATCCGTAAGCTGGTAAATATGCGTATTTTTGAAGATGTGAATGGGAAGACGAATTTGTCCCTGCAAGATGTTGCGGGCGGGTTGCTTTTGGTTTCGCAATTTACCTTATATGCGGACTGCCGGAAGGGCAACCGGCCATCCTTTACCAAAGCTGGCTCCCCGGAACTTGCAGAGGATTTGTATGGATATATTGTTTCAGAATGTAGAAAGCAAGTCCCGTCTGTGCAGACAGGTTCTTTCGGTGCAAATATGAAAATTTCCTTATTGAATGACGGCCCGTTTACCATTTTGCTGGATTCGGAAGAACTTGTTCCGAATAGCCCATAACGCAAATGGCATGGGCTTTGTGGGGAGGAGATGTGAAATGGGTTTTGGCGGAATTCAATCCATCAGTTCGCGAAATGTTGATTTTACGAACTGATGCGCATTAAGCGCAGCATTTTGCCCCAGTTTCATTCTAACTTTACTTATTTTAAAATCATTTTAATTTGTGGCATGCTATATGGTAAAAATGCCGTTTTGGTTAAGAAAAACATGGATAAAGAAAATTTATGGAATCAATAAAAAATAAATGCATTGTAACACCACACACAAAGCTGCTTTGGTTTTTAGGAAATTATTCATTTTTGATAAGGAGTTTTTATGGATTACGTTGAAAAAATTAATTTGGAAAATAAACGGAAATTACAGGGATTATTAAAGGAACTTCCCAAATTCTGTGCAGATTTTTTCCGGTATCTTGACACAAGGAACACGGCCTCAAGGACTAGGCTGTCTTATGGGTATGATATCCGCCTGTTTTTTGAGTTTATCCAAGAAAAAAATCCCATCTACCAGAAAATCCCTATGCATGAGATTCCGTTGGGCGTTTTGGATGAGATGACTCCGGTAGATATTGAGGAATACCTTGCATACCTCTCCTACTACGAGAGAAAAGACGGGCAGGCTGTCACGAATGGGGAAAAAGGGAAATCCCGGAAACTTTCTGCTATACGGACCATGTACAACTACTATTTTAAAAAAGAATTTATTAAGACAAACGCCCCTTCTATGATAGAAACGCCCAAAAAGCATAAAGATAATATCATCCGCCTGGATAAAGATGAAGTTGCAGACTTGATTTCTACAGTAGAGAACGGGAGTTCCCTTACGGCAAAGCAGCTTGCTTCCCACCAAAAAACCAAATACCGGGATATTGCAATCTTAACGCTGTTGCTGGGCACGGGAATCCGTGTGTCCGAATGTGTAGGGCTGGATGTTAAGGATGTGAGTTTTAAGAACCAGGGAATGAGGGTAGTCCGGAAAGGCGGGAATGAATCCATAGTTTATTTTGGGGAAGAGGTAAGCAATGCTTTATTGGACTATTTGGAAATGGAACGCCCGCTTCTGGCAGAAAAAGCGCTGCCGGAACATGAACATGCCTTGTTCCTTTCCTTAAAATACAGCCGCCTTACTACCCGGTCCGTAGAAAAGTTGGTGAAAAAATATACGGATGCGGCAAATATCAGTAAAAAAATCACCCCCCATAAGCTCCGCAGTACCTATGGGACGAACCTTTATAAAGAAACAGGCGACATTTACCTAGTTGCGGATGCCTTAGGGCATAAAAGCGTAGAAACCACCCGCCAGCACTACGCTGCAATGGATGATGAGCGCAGAAGGCTGGCGGGCAAGTTCTCAGGGAGCATTTTCCATGAAGATAGTTAATTACTTTTTGTATTTCTTTTGGATGTCCATGTAGTTAAGGATCATTTCACTGCATCCTTGAAGGCCAAGCTGGCTGCTATCCAATGTGAGATGGTAGCTTCTGGAATCGCCCCATTTCTTGCTGGAGTAATAATTATAGTAGCTTGCCCGCTTCTTGTCTGTTTTGTGGATCATGTCTGTGGCCTTTTCCTTGGATAAGCCAAAGGTCTGCATGACATGGTCAATGCGGAAAGCAAGGCCTGCATGGATAAATACGTTGATGCAATTGGGATGTTCTGCTAATGCATAATCTGCGCAGCGCCCAACGATAATGCAGGATTCTTTTTTTGCAAGGTTTTTAATGGCTTCAAATTGTGCAAGGAACACCTTGTGGTTCAGGGGCATATCCAAGAAAGGCGCTGAAGTATAGCCGCTGACAGAATACGTATCCATTACCAAGGAATAGAGAAAGCTGCTGGTTGGCTTTTCATCATGGTTTTCAAATATTTCTTGGCATAACCCGCTTTCCTTGGCAGCCATGGAAAGCAGTTCCTTGTCATAACATTTTACATTTAACTGTTCCGAAAGCATCCGGCCTACGTCTAAGCCCCCGCTCCCAAATTCCCGGCCGATTGTGATTACGAATTGTCCCATATAAATACCACCTTTCGATTAGTAATCTTTACATAGAGGTGCAAAGATTAAAATTGTGCCTTAAAATTATGTTATATTGCTATTATACTATAATTTTCCTGAAATGTATATACAATTTAGCAGATTTGCTGATGATGCAAAAGCATATGGTTTGCCATTTCCCATACGCTGTGATGTTGTAGGATAATACCATTTTAGTCCCATTTCCCATACGCTGTAATGCCATAGGCTAATGCCTTTTATAAACCTTTTTTTAGCAGCTCCTCAAAATATTCCGGCAAAGGCGCTGTGACTTCCAAATACTCTTCCGTAACCGGATGGATAAAGCCTATGGTTGCTGCATGGAGCGTCTGCCCCTGCAGTTTCCAAGGGGATTTCCCTGCCCCATATACCTCATCCCCCAAAAGGGGATGCCCGATGCTTGCCATATGGACGCGTATTTGGTGTGTCCGCCCTGTTTCCAGTTCAAATTCCATATAGGTGTGTTTGGAAAAACGTTCCAGTACCTTGTAATGGGTCACGGCATGTTTCCCGTGGGGCAGATTAATTGCCATCTTTTTCCGGTCAACGGGATGCCTCCCGATGGCGCCTTCTACTGTCCCGCTCTCCTGTTTGGCAATTCCCTTTACAATGCCGACGTAGCGTCTGGTAACAGAATGGCTCTTTATCTGTTCTGCAATTTTGATATGGGCATTGTCGTTCTTGCAGATAATTAATGTCCCCGTGGTGTCCATGTCAATCCGGTGGACAATTCCCGGCCGCATCACCCCGTTGATGCCGGAAAGGCTGTCTTTGCAATGGTATAGGACTGCATTTACCAAGGTGCCGGAAAAGTGCCCCGCAGAAGGATGTACCACCATGCCCTTTGGCTTATTGACAACCAAGAGGTCAGAATCCTCGTAAAGAATGTCCAGCGGGATATCTTCGGGTAAGATTTCCAGTTCTGTTACTGGAGGGATGGTGATTTGGATACAGTCATTCTGGCAGACTTTATAATTGGATTTCTGGACTTTTTGGTTTACTAGTACTCTCCCATCCTTGGCTAATTTCTGGATGAAGGAGCGGGAATAACCCCCACAGGCCATGGAAAGGAACTTATCTAAACGTTCCCCAGCCTGTTCTGGCAGGATTTGGTAAGTTTGGACGCTGCCTTGCCAGCCTGAATCCTGCCCTGTCAAGGCCTGTGGGTTTTGGATACTGCTTTGTTTGTTTAGGTTTTGTCCCGATAAGGCCTGGCCGCTGCCTTGTTTGTTCCGGGATGCTGGGGAATCTACGCTAGTTTCCTGTTTTTTCATTTCCCTGCCCCCTTTTTGGGAATGGCCAGAGCAGTTCCAGTTCTTCTTCTTTATAATAGAAAAGGACTAGTACCAGCAAAAGCCCCATGCCAAGGGTTACATAGATATCTGCTACATTGAAAATGGGGAAGTTGATTAATTCAAAATAGAAGAAGTCTACCACATATTCCAAGCGCAGGCGGTCAATGAGGTTCCCAATTGCGCCTGCAGTCAGAAGCGATAGGATGCCCCTGAGCCAACGGTACTTTTTTTCCATTGGGGTGCGCAGGTATACCATGGCCATCAATGCCAGCATGGCAAAAGTAATTGTCACAAACCATAGCTTCTGCCCCTGAAGCAAGCCAAACGCTGCCCCCCTGTTCTCTAAATATTGCAGTTGGAACACGCCTTTGATAAGGACGATGGAGTTTCCATGTTTCAGGTGGGCAGAGGCCAGATATTTTGTAAACTGATCCAAGGCCAGCAGGATGCACACGCTGGCCGCATAGAGGATGCAGCTATTCCGTTTTTTTGGGTTCCTTGCTACAGAGAGGATGCAGCTATTCCGTTCTTTCTGGCTCATTCCAATATCCTTTCAGTCCCTTGTTCCATGATATAGCGGATGCCTCCCAAAAGGTCATGGTTTGCCAATTCCTTTGTGATATAGGCTTCTCCAAGGGTTTTTAGCAAAATAAACTTTATTTTCCCAGATTCCATTTTCTTGTCCAGTTTAGTGGCTGCAAGGATTTCTTCCGGGGTGTGGGCGAAATCCGGGAGACGGACTGGAAGGCCGTAGCTTTTTAAAATCTGCGTGATTGTTTCCAGTTCTTCCAGCGTAATATTGCCTTTTTGGAAGGAAATATAGGCTGCGCCCACCATGCCGAGGGAAACACATTCCCCATGGTACAAGGTGAAGCCAGACAATTTCTCAATGGCATGGCCAATGGTATGCCCGAAATTCAGCAATGCCCGCTCTCCCTGCTCTTTGGGGTCTTTTTCAACGACGTCCCGTTTTATCTGGCAGCTTGTGTATATCATATCTTCCATGGTTTGGCTGTCCTGTGCTAAGATGGAAGTGCTGTTGTTTTTGATAAATGCGGTATAAGCCTTGTCTTTGATAAAGCCGTGCTTAATTAATTCGGCTGTGCCGGAGGAAAATTGGCGTTTGGGCAGGCTTTTCAGGGCAGATATATTCATATAAACTAGTTTAGGCATATAAAATGCCCCTACCATATTTTTATACTGCATGAAATCCACGCCGGTTTTCCCGCCGATGCTGCTGTCGGTTTGGGCCAGCAAGGAAGTTGGCACCTGCACGAAATCAATCCCCCGCAGGTATGTCGCTGCGGCAAACCCAGCCAAATCCCCTACGACCCCGCCGCCCAATGCAATGAGGACATCTTTCCGGTCAAAGGAATTCTGGATTAAGTGCCCATATAATTTTCCAACGGTATCGGTGTTTTTGCTGCTCTCCCCTGCTTCAAACAGAAATGTGGTGCAGGAGGAAAACATGGGGGAAAGCAAGGCTTCTATTTCTTTTTGGTACAGTTCCCCTACGTTGGTTTCGGTTATGATGCATGCACGGTTCTGCCCGTACCCAAGGTTTGTTAACTTTTCTGGGAGGAGCCGGAAATCCCTTTGGATTACAATATCATAGCACGGCTTTCCCCCGAAATTTACGGTAATTGTTTTTCCCATAATTAATTCCTAAGTATGCAGCGCATACTGTCCCTTTCTGTTCGTTTGGCGTATATGGTCTATCCGTTCATGGGCCTGATACCCTTCAGGTTGCTGCAACCGGAGTTATACCAAGCAGAGCGAGGTTGGGTTGATACCCTGCAGCTCTGCTGCGGGGTGGTTCATTGATATGGGTTCCATCCAGAGCCACAAATTCCCTTATATGCAGGCTGCCGGAAAGGTAACCGGCCATGCCTTTCCCAAAGCCGGATCCCCAAAACTTGCCAAAATCGCTCAAATATATTTTTCATACTGTATTTTCATCCGTCCCTTGCGGGTTTCCCCGGTACTGCCCAAGAATTGGAACCGCCCGACGGAACGGACAGAAATCAGTTCCTGCGGCTTGCACACATAGGTGGCCTGAAGGGTTTCCCGGCTGTTGATAAAGACGCGCCCGCCCCGTATCCATTGGCTTGCTTGGGAACGGGAAACCTTGCAGATGCAAGCAACTATGCTGTCTAAGCGGTTTGAGGTGATAATGCCTTCGGCAAATTCTTTCTTTGGCCCTATCTGCACATCCTTCAGGGATGCCGGTTCTGCCATGACGGTAGTATGGCGTATCCTTGTCAGGTTTTCCGCAATATATCCTGCAATCTTTTCGTGGCAGAATACGTAGGCCAAGGAGCCGTCGATTAAAATATCCCCCAGCCGGGAGCGCTCCAGCCCAAGGTTCATGAGGCTCCCCAGTACGTCCCGGTGGTTTAGGGCTTCTGCAAACCTTGCATTTACCGGGGTGATTTTAAGGCAGGCAATCGGAAAGCGCCAGTCATAACAAAGAGCATCAGGTAGAAATGCAACCATCTGACGCTCACTTAATCCGTAACCGCCAAAACATTCAGAACCGGAGTAGAACTCTGCGCTTTGCTGGCGGAAAATATTCAATTCGTTGAGGTTTAAAAAATCGCTGAAAACAACGATGTTCTTCTGCTGTGCCTGCCTAGACAAGTCAATCAGCCGTTTTGCTAATAATTCTTCTTCTTTTACCATATGCCCTTCCCTGTTTAAAATTCTGACCGGATGGTGGTGCCGCCATAGGTATCTACAATGGTGTCAAAATCGCCGGAAATGTCTACATTGGGCGGTGTGATGATAAATATGTAGTTAGAAATCTTCTGGAGGTTCCCGCTGATGGCGAAGCAGGATCCGGAAATAAAGTCGATAATCCGCTGTGCAATATCCACGTCCAGGCCTTCCACATTCAGCACCACAGGCCGGTCTAGGAGCAAGGTTTCCGTCACTTCCCTTGCGTCGTCTACGGTTGTGGGCTTGATGACGCAGACTTCCATCCCAGAGGCGCTGGACCGTTTGGAAGGGCGCATGGGGGTTACTTTCTGTGATTTTACTGGCCGGGGGCGTTTCTCTTCATAGGGCTCATCCTCTGGTTCCGAAGATTTTTCTTTGGCTAAGCTTTTCCGTTTGGGCTTTTCCTCTTCATAATCGTCATCATCGTAATAATCGTCATCATAGAAGTCATCGTCGTCATTTAACCGCATAACATCTAAAAATTTATCAAGCATTCCCATAAAATAATCTCCCTTAATAACAATATTATTTTTATGCTAATTATAGTTCCGTTCTCCAAAAATGCCTGTTCCCACACGGACCATGGTTGCCCCTTCTTCTACTGCTACCATATAGTCATTTGTCATTCCCATGGAAAGTACAGACATACTTACATTATCAATGTTTTTCTTCGTTATGTCAACAGATAATTCCTTGATTTGGCGAAAATATTTCCGGTTTTCCTCCGGATCTTCCACAAATGGGGCGATTGTCATAAGGCCTTTGACATGGATATGGGGGAGTTTTGCCATTTCTTCCACTAATTGGATGGCCTCTGCCCGGGATGTGCCGAACTTGCTCTCTTCTTCTGCAATGTTGACTTCCACAAGGACGTCTATTTCCGCCTGCTTTTTTCCGGCTTGGCGGCTGAGTTCCTCGGCCAAGCGCAGGGAATCCACCGAATGGACCAGGGCAACCTTATCCACAATGTATTTTACCTTGTTCCTCTGCAGGTGCCCAATCATATGCCAGCGGATATCCTCTGGCAGCGCTGGGTGCTTGTCCATGATTTCTTGGACCTTATTTTCCCCAAAGTCGCGGCTCCCAGCTTGGTATGCTTCTTCCAGCATAGGGATTGGCTTTGTCTTGCTCACGGCAATCAAGGTTACTTCCTTTGGGTCCCTGCCTGCCTTTTGGCATGATTTTTCTATATTTTTTTGTATTTTTTTTATATTATCGCTTATCATGGGTGTTCCTCCTGTTTTTTTGTTGCCTTAGGATGCTTTAAAATTGCTTTCCGCCAGATGGGTTCCTCCGTTTTAATTTTAATGGATAATTTCATTTTCCGCAATGGAAGATGCGTCCAGCGCAATATGGTCATAAAGGGATATGCCAAAATTTGTCCCTGTATCGACAATGGTGTATTCTTGGTTCTGGAACAAGATTTCCACTTTGCGGAATACGGCGTAGCCTTTGTTGACATTGTAAACGCCTTGCAGCGGCGCGGTTTCCCTTAACACTAATTCCTCATTGGAGTCGGGCTTGATAATGGTGTCGCTTTTTTTCAGGCCCGACCCTGTAATGTAGTATTTATCCTCTGTTTCTTCTGCAACGGTGGCAGCGGCAAATTCCATGACGGTTTTGCCTTTCCCATCTACATACTGGCGCATCACCCCGTTGGAATTATTGTCCCCGCCTTTGGTGAGGAAATCCTTTGGGATGAGGAAGAAATCTTTGCTTACCAATGCGGTATTGGGGATTTTCAGCCCATTGGTGTCGGACAGCAATAATTTGACTTCCAAGTACCGGTCAGCGGCAAAGCGGATAGCAGAATTTTGGAATGTCAGGATTAAATACCAGTCCCCATCTTTGTTTAAAATCCGGGATGTCCCCCATGCCTTGGTGTTGTCTTTTTTAAATTCTATCTGGATGTTGGACTCTTCTGCCAAATCCTTTGCCAAATCCTCAGAAACCGGGATGAGCAAATCCCAGATTTCACTTGTCACCAGCTTGTAGGCAGGCTCCCCGGCGGTGACTTGCTCCCGGGAAATCAAGTTATTCTTGGCATGTGCGGACGCGTCAAAGATGTCTTTGGTGAAATTATCTGCAGTCACCTCTTCTAAGCCGTCGGTATTGTATACCACAATCCCCGGTTCCGGTGCGGTATAGGCATGGAACCCAGAGGCTCCGCCGGAAAATTCCCCGAGGTTTGCCAGTGCATTGGAGCTTAAGGCTTCCATCAGTTCCGCTTCCATGTCGTATTGGAAGCTATACACCTGATAAAAATTTTCATCGGAATAGCCCAGCACATAATTTGCAGCAGTCTTTTCCAGTTCGTCATAGGAGCCTTTCTCTGCGAAAAGCTGCCCGTCGTTTTTTTTGGTGATTTCCTGATAAAAATCCCCATTCCCGTCAACGGAATATATGTAAGAATTTATGCTGACTTTCGAGGCGTCCCGGTTATAATAATTGATATATCCGGAGGCTTCTGCGGCAAATACCTTCTCTTCCCGCAGGGCAACGCCTGTGAAAGTGTTGTCTTGTGTAATTGTCCCCTGTGTCACCTCATAGATTGCCGTCTTTTTTTCCGTAAAATACTGGTACATATTATAGAGCATGTAAATGAAGATGATGGCGAAAACGATAATCCCTATATTAAAATGTGACGTGCGGTGAAATTTTACAACTTTCTTATTTTTCTTTTTCTCCATAAATTCCCAAACCTTGTTTTTATTCCCGCAGGCAACGGGCCAAGTGCCCTGCTTGCAAGGGCATTATATATCTCTTAGCAGCCAAAAACATTCTAACATTTTAAGGGCAGAAACTCAATACTTCCATGAATTTCCAACATGATTTTTTTCTGGTTGGAAATACTAAATCCTGAAAAAGGAGGAATGAATATGAATACCAAAGGTTTGGATTACACGTTGCTTGCCCTTGTCATTATCGGCGCAATTAACTGGGGGCTGATTGGGCTGTTCCGGTTTGACCTTGTATCATTTCTGTTTGGGGATATGAGCTGGCTGACCCGGATTGTTTATGGAATTGTAGGAATCGGCGGGCTGTACCTTTGCAGCGTGTTCGGCCGCATCCGTTCCATGAACGAAGCATAACCCCCAAAGGACATGCAATTAGACCGCGTGGGTTTTACCATATAGCTAAGAAACGGGGATTTTCTCGATTCCCAATATGGTAAAAAAGGGGCTATCGGTTCTTCGATAACCCCTTTTCCTACATGCTGCTTATTTACATCTCCTGTAATGCCCCTACAATGACACAATTACTTTGCCTTTGGCACATTCTGGCAAATCCTTCTCATTCAGGGAAATGCTTAAAACAAAATCCACATGGAACTTTTCACTGATAGATTCTAATTTTGCAATTGCATGGCTGATATCGCTGCCTTCTAATTTTGCAATGGTAAGGAAACTGTCCAGATACATCTCTTCTAAGTCGTGGTCCTGGGAAATCACCCCGCAAAGGAACCCCAAAAATTCGTCGCAATTGGAAACCATATAATCTGCTACATTGATTAAACGGACTTTGTTGCTTAACTCGTACATATGCTTCTGGCTTTTGTCCAAATATACGATATTGCCGGTAGCAGATTTGATTGATTCATTTACCTTGTCTAACAGATGCTTTGTCTTACCTTTTCCCTTTTCTCCAGCTATTATTTGTACCATGGCAATCTCCTCCTAGTCTAACTGCATTTATGCAAAATAGATAATAAGTTTCTGTAAATTCAAGGAAACACCCTCTTTTTTGCATGATATTAGTAATTTTCATATGGTAATTATAGTACATATTCACGATAAATTCAACTGATATTTAAAATTTATTTGGAAGCGCCTAAACTGCAATTTACTGTCTGCGCGCCACGCCCCATAGCGGAAAGGCCTTGCTGCCTTTGGGCGTGGGAAAATAGGCCCGGCACCGCGCTAGATTGCTTTGAGCATCTCTTCCATTTCTTGGTATAAGTTGTCCGGGTTGTCAGCCTTGAACACGATGGAAATATAGGGCTTGTCCCCCTTTTTGCTGTACAGCACCAAACAGGAACCGGCATCAATGGTAGTCCCTGTCTTGCCGCCTACCACTTGGACGCCTTCCGGCTGCTGCTTTTCCCCATTCAGGAATTTATTGGTAGTCTTCCACTCTTTCGTGGATGATGCCCCGGAAGGGCTGGTGTATTGGCAGGTATGTTCCGTGGAACTGATGATTTTTTCAAACTCTTTATTTTTCATGGCTGCCTGAAAAATCAGGTACATGTCATAAACAGTTGTGTAATGCTGTTCATCCTGCAGCCCATGGGGGTTGACAAAGTTGGAATTGGTAGCCCCCAGCTTCTTGGCCTCTTGGTTCATCAGCTTGGTAAATTCTTCCGTGCTTCCGGAAACTGTGTCTGCAATGACATTTGCCGCATCATTGCCGCTGCAAAGGAGCAAGCCGTACAGCAGTTCCTCCAAGGTAAGGGTGTCCCCAGCGGCTAAGCCGCAGACAGATGAGCCTGCTTCTAGCTGGAGCTCTGCTTCGGTGACAGTTGCGGTTGCCGCTAAATCCCCATGCTTTAATGCCACGTAAGCAGTGAGGATTTTTGTAGTGCTGGCTGGGTAGAGCCGTTCGTGTACATTTTTCCCAAAAAGCATGGTGTCCTCTGTCAAATCAAACAGGGCTGCCGCTTGGGAAAGGGAGTCTGTCACATTTGCAAGGGGCTTGTTCTCGTTCCCGGCAACTGCAATGTCCTCTGCAAAAAAGGATTGGGAACCCCCGCTGTCTTCGGAGGTCAGCCCATAAGACTTCGTGCTCTCCGTGATATCATAGGCATTTTCAATTTTTTCCGGCTCGCCGCATCCCCAGGCCAAGGAAACGCACAAGAGAATTGCAGCAATCCCTGCCTTATGGAAACCTGTTCTGGCATGGCCCTCTTCTGCTTGGCAAAAGCTTTCCGCTTTCCTAGTGTACATCAATTTGCGTATCCCCCTTCTCCCATGGGCAAATTTTATCCTATTTATACATTTCACGCCACTCTAAATCTCCTCTGTCTAATGATTTAATTAATAGTTCTGCCGTGGCAAGGTTAGTTGCCAGCGGGATATTGTGGGTATCGCACAGGTGTACTACGTTGTTTACGTCTGGTTCATGGGATTTTGGCGTCAGCGGGTCACGGAGGAAAATAACCAAGTCAATCTGGTTGTGCTCGATCTGTGCCCCAAGCTGCTGCGCCCCTCCCAGATGCCCGGCAAGGTACTTGTGAATCGACAAATTTGTAACTTCTTCAATCAGCCTTCCGGTGGTGCCTGTTGCGAATAAATCATTTTTGCAAAGGATTCCCCGGTAAGCAATGCAAAAGTTCTGCATCAGTTTTTTCTTAGAATCGTGTGCAATCAATCCGATGTTCATTTTAAAAACCCTCCATTCTATACTTTAGAGGCTGAAGCCCTACGTTCAGTACAAGCCCTACCCCAATAAAAAGGCTCACCAACGATGTCAGCCCATAACTGACAAAAGGCAGCGGCAGCCCCGTATTGGGCATCAATCCAGTCACCACGCAGATATTCACGAAAGTTTGGAACCCTACCCAGACGGCAACGCCGCCGCAGATAAGCTGGCCAGATAAATCTTTTGCCTTCCTCCCAATCAGGATACATTCAATGACAATCAGAAGCAGTAAAATCAATATGGCGGCGCCCCCTACAAACCCCAGCTCTTCCCCTGCAACTGCGAAAATAAAGTCTGTCTGGGGCTCCGGGATGTAATTCCCATTTTTCACAGAAAATGCGGTATCGTTATTCAGCCCCTTTCCCCATAGCTGCCCAGAGCCGATTGCCATAATGGAATTCTGCTGCTGGTAGGCGTCCTTTGCATACTTTTCGGGCTGGAGCCATGCCATAATCCGCCGCCACTGGTAGTTGTCCAGAATTTTTTGGTTCGGCTGTAAGATTAAGTACACGAACAATGTCCCTGCTGGGACTAGGACAGCCAGCACGCTTGCTATTATTTTATAACTTAACCCGCACAAAAACAAGAGTGCAATGAAAATTACTGCAACAACTATGCTGGTGGACAGGTCTGGCTGGTCTTCAATCATGTACCAAGGGATAAAAATTAATATGCCGGAAAGAAAAATCATAGGCAGCGAGTTGATTTTTTCATGGTATTTCCCAAAAAACCATGAGAAAAACAGGATGAGCAGCACCTTGGAAAGCTCCGAGGGCTGGAACCGGAACCCGCCTACCTCAATCCAACGGACTGCGCCCCCTGCGTCGTCCCCAAATACATGGAAGGTTATCAGGGACAGCAGCCCAATGTTGAATAAGTAAATCAGCCAGTTGAAACGCAGGATAAAGGAATAATCAATGACAGAAACAACGGCCATCACAAACAGGCCCAGAAGCAGGCCGAATACCTGTTTGCTCTGGACAGCCTTCTGGGCGCTCCCAATGACGCTGATCCCAAGCATGGTAAGCGCCACTACGTAAAAAACCAAGCGGAAATTGTAATTTTTAATTTGGTATTGTTTCAGCATAATTATCGTCCCTTACATAATTTATCTGGATACGCTGGGATGCTTCATATCCTTGATGGGGATATTCGCATACAGCGCAGGCACATTCCCATTGTTGCCGTCTGATTCTGTCTGGGTAATCTGGATATCCAGGCCTTCCGCATCAATTTCCATGTATTTTGAAATCACTTGGATGATGTCGTTCTTTATCATTTCCATAATATCCGGCGAACAGTTGGCACGGTCGGAAACCAGCACTAATTTTAACCGGTCTTTGGCAATGTCCCCGGAGGTTTTCTTTTTAAAAAAATCCATTAAGCCCATAGCGGTTTCCTCCTAGTTTTTTTTAAAGATTTCCTTTAGTTTCCCCCATACGCTGGATTTAATTTCCAAATCCAGAAATGGCACTTCTTCCCCTAAAATCCTGTGGCAGATATTGGCGAAGGCTTTCCCGGCAAGGCAGTCGGACCCGACCAGCGGTTCCCCTTGGTTGGTGGAAATGACAATCTGCTCGTCGTCCGGAATGGCGCCGATTAAGTCGATGGCAAGGATATCCGTCACGTCGTTAATGTTCATCATGTCCCCGCGCTTTACCATGTCCATCCGCAGGCGGTTCACAATCAGTTCTGTCCGTTTTACCTCATTTGCCCCCAAAAGCCCAATAATCCGGTCTGCATCCCGGATGGCCGATACCTCCGGGGTGGTGACTACCAATGCCCGGTCTGCACCGGCGATGGCGTTCTTAAATCCCTGCTCGATCCCTGCCGGGCAGTCTAAAAGGATATAATCAAAATCTTCCTTTAGCTCATCAATCAGCTTTACCATCTGCTCCGGCGACACGGCTGACTTGTCCCTTGTCTGGGCAGAAGGGAGGAGGGAAAGGTTCGGATAGCGCTTATCCTTAATCAAGGCCTGCTTCATGCGGCAGTTCCCCTCCACTACGTCTACCAGATTGTATACGATGCGGTTCTCAAGGCCCATGACTACGTCAAGGTTCCTAAGCCCGATGTCGGTATCAATCAGCACCACTTTCTTGCCCTCTTGGGCAAGCCCTGTCCCTACGTTTGCCGTGGTGGTAGTCTTGCCTACCCCACCTTTCCCTGATGTTATCACGATTACTTCACTCATCCTACTACATCCTCCTGCTTTTTAGATATTGTCCAAAGCCCTTCCGCCAGCCGCAAAAGCCTTGCCGGCTGCATCCTCCTGTTTTTTAGATGTTGTTCAAAAGGCCCTTTGTGATTGGCTCGATATAAATGTTCCCCTCTTTTACAATTGCAACCTGCGGCTCTATGGTAACTTTCGCTTTTTTCAGGCGGCGTTTCCCGGCAGCCGGCTTGTTGTCTGAGCTCCTTGCAATGATTTCCCCGATTTTTATCTGGATTGGGTCCATCTCAAGGGCGGCCACAAAGGCCAGTTCATTGCCGTTTGCCCCCGCATAGGCAGTTCCCTTAAGCGCCCCCAGCACCACAATGCTCCCTTTGGAAATGATTTTTGCCCCGGGGTTCACGTCCCCCAGCACAATAATGCTGCTCTCACAGTCCAGCACCTGCCCGGAACGGAGGGTCCCCCGGTAAAATTCCCCGGTTTTCCCTGCCTGCTCTTCCTCAAACTGCTCGACTTTCTGGCGGACCAATTCTTCCCGCAAGGCATCGTTGTCCAAAATGCAGATGATATTTACGGTAGTGTTGCTGGTAATGGTGTCTACAATCCGGAATTCTTCCTCCTGCGTCAGTTCCCTGCCTTCAAAGGAAATTGCCATTTTGGCATTCCGGAAAAAATTTTCAGATTCCTTGAACCGGTCCAAAATACAGCCCAGAAGCTCTTCAAAATCCATGTCCCGGTCCATAATCAGGTTAATCCCATATTTGTTGCTTTTTAATACTACTGGTCTTGGCAAATTTATCCCTCCAAACTTTAATCGGTAAATCCATTGGCAGTGCTTTCAATTTCTTCCGCCTGCCCGTCCAATAACGTATCCGTGCCCTCTAACTTGAAATAATATTTCAGGATATTCCGGGACACTTCCGCTGCATTGGCAGAGGTATACCCATAGGCAATCCGGGTCGCAATGGCGATTTGGGGCCTGTCAAACGGGGCATAGCCAATAAACAGCGCGTGGTTAGCCCTTGTGGTAATCTGCTGGGCGGTACCCGTCTTCCCGGCTACGGCAATGGGGAAGTCCTTAAAGGATCTGTTATTTTCTGCTACCATGCGCATCCCGTTGTGGATGGCGTCCCAGGAAACATTGGACACTTCTGTAATCTTGCGGATGACTTCCGGCTTGAATTCCTGCACTAAGGTCCCATCGGAGGCAGTTTCCTTGTCCAAAAGCGTCAGCTTGTAAATGTCCCCGCTGCTGGCGACTGCCGTTAAATACCTTGCAAGCTGGGTGGTGGTGAAGTTGTGGTTGCTCTGCCCAATGGAAGAGGTAATGGGGTATTCATCGGCAATATGGGGCTCATTTTCCGGTATCTCAATGCCAGTCTTTTCATCTAAGCCGAACAGCGCGGCATATTTCTGTATGGTGGCAATCCCTTTATTTTCATTGTAAACGCCCCCGGCGGAGCTCATCCGGTACCCAAGCTCATAAAAGAAATAGTTGCAGGAATCCCGGATGGCCTCGGACACATTGATGGCCCCATGGGTGCTGCCCGGGTAAATCCAGCATTTGGGGGATGGGTTGATTTCCGTAAATTCCCCTTTGGTGACAATCTGCTCACTGACGCTGACTGCCCCTTCCGTCAGGGCCGCCGCTGCCGTCACAGGCTTGAAGGTAGAGCCCGGCGCCGTCTGCTGCTGGGTGGCGTTGTTATACTGCGGGATGGATAAATCCGCCTGCAGGCTGGCAAAATACTCCGAATCTACCGAGTTGGCGAGCCGGTTGGTGTCATACCCGGGGTATGTGACGCAGGCAAGCAGCTCCCCGGTCTGG
The DNA here is from genome assembly GCA_910580195.1 of uncultured Lachnospiraceae bacterium. GTDB lineage: Bacteria > Bacillota > Clostridia > Lachnospirales > Lachnospiraceae > Petralouisia. The sequence goes on along the minus strand of CAJTWA010000018.1, from coordinate 35,393 downwards.
GGGTTTATCATGACGCAGCTTGCCGTACAAGGGTCTAGGGCAAGCTGTGCCGGGGTAATCTGCAGGTTCTTGATTTTATCCCGCATAAACTGGAAGGCGCTGAGCGCACCGCTCTGTAGAGCCGTCAAATCCCCTTCCGTTTCCTGCAGGATTCCCTGCTCAAACAGCAGGAGGCAAATCTGGGTGCCGGAAACCAGTTCTTGGTTTATCATATATTTGTAAATCCGCTTGCAAAATTCCCGGTCTGTTTTTAATTCTTCTGTAATATAAGCCACCAATGCGTCATATATTTCGGTAGAGTCCGAATATTTGGAGTCCGTATCAAATTTCGTAATGTCAATCCAGTCCATGGCAATGGCCCGGCGCAGGTATTCGCACAGGCTTACCGTGTCGTTTTTCCAAGCCTTGTATACCTCGTCCTCGGTATCTACCTTGTCGGAGAGGAAAATTTCCTGTTTCTGCAGCATGGACAGGATATAGCTCATGTACATCTGCTGCTCGTCGCTCAAATCCCCGTAGGGGGCAGGGTCGTTTGAGGAAAACTGCTGGCGCAGTTCATTTAAGACAGAATCCTGTTTTGCCAAAAATGTGCTGTACACCTGCTGTTCCACTGGCTTTGCATCCTCTGCGCCAAGGTGGCTGATGTCTATGACATTGTTGTTGAGCAATGCAAAAAATACATCGTCAATGGGGATTTTAATGTCTGATGCAGAGCCGCTGCTGGTGTCATATTCTTTAATATTTTCAATATTTGCATAGAGGATGCCCGCAAGCTCCTGCTCTAACATCTGGTAGACGGCTTTCTGCAGGTCTGCGTCAAGGGACAGGTAAATATTATGGCCGGAGGCAGCGTCCACTTGCTTAATCATTTCCGTAATCCGCCCTACGCTGTCGGCATAAAACTGCTCAATGCCTTTGGTCCCTTGCAGCTCCTGGTCCATCACCTGCTCAATGCCGGACTTCCCAATGACGTCGTTTAAGGTATACTGGTCGTTTTCCTTGGAAAGCTCATCGTATTCCGTCTGGGAAATCTTCCCGGTGTAGCCGATAATATGGGAAAAGTACACGCTGTCCACATATTTGCGGATGCTGTCCTCCATAATGTCAATGCCCTGCAGGATCTCAGAGTTCTCTTTGATGACGGCGACGGTTTCTTCGCTGACATTCTGGGCAATGGTGGTCTGCACATACCGCTGGTAGCTGTTCTGGGAGATGGCGTAACGCAGGATCATGATTTTGTAAGCCTCTTCCGCAGTATAAAAATTAATTTCTTTCCCTTTGGTGTTCTCGTATTCCCTGCCTTCTACGTAAATCCCAAACTTATCCTGCAGGTATTCCATGACTTGTTCCGGCGTTGCGGAGCCTTCGTTGTACCCTAATTTTTTGTTGAATTTCAGCTCGTCAATCTTGTTGTGCCCATAAACATCCGCAAGGAACCGCTTCTGGGCTTTCCCGCTTAAGATGAAACCATAAGCCCCAGCCTCATTTTTCTGGATCCCGAAATTATTGGTGATGGTGTCCCCTTTTTCTTCCACCATGTGGATGACGGTGTTCAGCTCTTCGTTCATCAGGCGGTTTTTCTCGGATGTGCTGGTGTAAATGCCGTTGTCCTCAATCGTGACGGAATAAGAAAGCTCGCTGTAAGCCAAAAGTTTGCCGTTGCGGTCGTAAATACTGCCCCGGGTCCCGGAGGTGACGCGCTCTTTTTGTATCCGCAGGGTATAGTTGTCCATATATTCCTTCCCATTGATAATCTGCAGCACAAAAATACGCTGCATCAGGATGCCAAAGAGGATTAGCATGGCAATGCTTAAGATAAACAGCCGGGAACTTATTAATTTTTTACTGAAATTCTTGATAGACTCAAACAAACTTATTCGCGCTCCTTCGCTCAACTGCTTCTAGCTTCTGGTTTATTTTCAGGATAATAAAGTAAAGGACAATCGTCACAAGTATGGTGTATACCAGTTCCGGCAGCATAATATGCAGGAGGTAATAATTAAACCGGAACCTCCTGCGCAGGAAAAACAGGAATACATAGACCATAAAATTGCAGGAAAAATCGCTCAGGGCTATCAAAATCAGCGGCAGCTTAATGTCATCCGGGAAAAACATCTTGCGGAAAAACCCGTTGACATAGCCGATATACGCATAAATCAACGCATAAAACCCAATGACGCTGCCGTAAAAAATATCCAGCAAAAGCCCGCTGAAAAACCCAATCCACATCCCCTCTTTCCTGCCCCGCATAAAGCCAAAGGAGGAAACTGCCACAATTAAGAGGTTGGGGGAGATGGATGCAAAGGACAATGCTTGGAACAAGGTGCTCTGCAAAAGGAAACAGATGGTAACAATTGCAAAAACTGCAAATTTCCGCCTTAGCTTCATTGGCCGCCCTCCTGCTTTTGCTGCTTTGTTTTCTTTTGCGTGTTTTGGCTGCCCGGATCTTCCTGCTTATCCCCCATGTTCTTTTTGTCCAGTATTACAAGCACTTCCCGCAAATGCTGGAAATCCACGGCAGGGGTAATAGTCCCGGAATACGTCAGGTTGTTGGAATCCCGTTCGATGGAGCTGACGTAGCCAATTAATATGCCTTCCAAATATTTGTCGCTGATGTGGGACGTCACCATCTGCTCCCCGGTTTTGACTGCATCGTCGTCGCATTTTAAGTCCGTAAACCCAATGACCTGCTGCTCGTTCATGGTAGCAAGGTTCCCGCTGATGATGCAGCGGTCTGCGGAAGACAGCGACATGCCGCTCACATTGCTGGCGTCGTCGATAATGGAACGGACTTTCGCATAATTTGGCCCCGTGTCAATGACAATCCCTACCAGCCCGCTGCCTGCAATGACGTTCATGTCCTTTTCAATCCCATCGTTTTCCCCCTTGTCAATCAGGAAAATGCTGAACCAGTTCCCGCTGTCGTTCCCAATGACATGGGCTGCTACTTTTTCATAGCTGGGGTATTTCTGGTCCAGCTCCATCAGTTCCCGGAGGTTGTCCAGTTCATACTGCTCCAGCTTGATGGTGCTTAATTCCTGCGTCAGTTTATCCACTTCCGCCTGCAGCTTGCGGTTTTCCTGCATGACGTCCCGTAAGGATTTCAGGTCGTCCGCCCGGGAGAGGAACCATGTGCCGATGGTATTGATGCCCTTCTGCATGGGGACGAACACGTACCCGGCTACGGTATTCAAAGGCCCGCCGGACAAGTTCAGTGTAAAACTGACGAACATGACAATAATGCAGAAACCTGTCAATATCAGCAGGGTATATCTGGTTGGTATGGAATGTTTTGTTGATTTACGCTTCATAAATGATTACACCTTTATTTATAAATTCTGGTTTTCATGCTAAAAGCGAGCCGGCGGAATTTCTCATCCGACACAATTTTATTTAAGCCCCTTACGGCGCTCTCTTCCGGCAGTTCGCAGGTATTTACCTGAATGTTGGTAATCTGCTTGAACAATTCGTCCAGCCGCTTAATTTTGGAAGAGCCGCCGGTAATGTAAATGCCGGAATGGATAATGTCCTTTGCCAGCTCCGGCGGGGTCTTTTCCAAAATCATCTTGATAGAAGTGCAGATGGAATTCAGGTTGTCTTTCACGGCTTCGTATACTACGGGGGAGGAAACCTCCATTTCAATCGGAAGACCGCTTACCACGTCCCGCCCTACAATGACTGTGCTCTGCTCCTCTTCTTCCGGCAGGGCGCAGCCTAGTGTTTCTTTCAGGTACATGGCGGTTTTCTGGCCGATTACCAGCCCGAAATTGCGTTTCATATGGTTAATGATAGACTCGTCAATGCGTTTCCCGCCGAAATGCAAAAGGTCGCTTAACACCAGGCCGCCTAAGGAAATGACGGAAATCTCCGTGGTGTCTGCGCCGATATTCACAATCATGAACCCGGTGGGGGAATTCACGTCCAAATCAAGGCCTACTGCGTCCGCAATGGGCTTTTCGCACAGGAGCACGCTCTTTGGCTTGAACCGGCTCTTATAGAACAAGTCGAAGAATGCTTTTTTCTCCACTTCTGTAATGTCCGTGGGCACGGCTACGATAAATTCAGCCCCCTTGATATGGTTTTTCACATGCTTGTCCAAGACTTCCCCAATCATGTTCTGCATGTTGTTGTAATCGGCAATCACCCCGTTTACGACGGGGAAGGATACCTTGATGGCGTCCGGCGCCTTTTCATACATGGCATATGCGTCATTGCCAAAGGCATACAGCTGGTTCTTGTTTACAAGGGCAATGGCATTTTTCTCATTGATGACTTTCCCGGTAGCCTTGCAAAAAACTTTCAGGTTACAAGTCCCTAAATCAATTCCATAAACATTTGTCGACATAATTTACGTTCCTTTCCTCAACCTAAAAGGCCATTTTCTCTAAAGCTGATATATCTGTTATCCCCGATAATGATGTGGTCTGCAAGCGCAACCCCAAGCATCCTGCCGCTGTCTTCCACCCGCTTTGTCACCACTAGGTCTGCATCGCTTGGGGCAGGGTCCCCGCTGGGGTGGTTATGGAGGAGCACGATATGGACGGCCCCATACTCCAATGCCTTTAGGAATATTTCCCTTGGCGACACCAGTGAGTTGGTGACGGTGCCTACAGAGATGATTTCATCCCCCAGAAGGCTGCTCTTTGCATCAAACATGGCCAATAACAGTTTTTCTTTCGTTTCGTGCCGGAGGGATTCCATGTAATAGGCCGCAATGCTGCCCGGCTCGTTCAGCCTTACGTTCCCAAGCCTGCTGGCCTTGGCGATGCGCCGTGCAAGCTCTGCCACGCATTTTAGCTGGGCTGCCTTTACCTGCCCAATGCCCGGAAACTTCTGCATTTCCTCTATCCCCATGGCCGTTAGGTTCAGAAGGTTCTTTTCCTTCTGGGACAGGAAAAGCTGGGCAAGCTGCAGGGCTGTCATGTCCCTTGTTCCGTTTTTTAAGATGACTGCCAGAAGTTCGGCGTCTGACAGTACGTGTGCGCCGTATTGGACGCATTTTTCTAGGGGCTGCTCGGATTCCGGCAGTTCTTTCATTGTAATGTGTGTGTTCATATATTAAGTTCTTTGCGCTCTCTCATTGCAAAGGAAAAAGTTTTACATTTTATTTTAGCATATATGGGCGGTTGTGTATACTAATTTATTGTTAAAAATTCATAAAAAATTACAAAAAATGGTGTGGGAGGAGGATTATAAATTTACTAATCCGGCTTCGTACAGTTTTTGGAGGGACATTAATATGCCGAGCTTTCCGTGGGGCCATGTCAGGCCGCCTTGGAAATAGGCGGCGTATGGGGGGCGCAAGGGGCCGTCTGCGCTTAGCTCAATGGAGGAGCCTTGGATAAATGCCCCGGCGGCCATGATTACCTTGTCATCGTAGCCGGGCATGTCCCATGGTTCCGGGGTTACATGGCTGTCTACCGGGGCGGCGGCTTGGATGCCTTGGCAGAAAGCGATTAAGGCTTCTGGGGAGTTCAGGGTGACGGCTTGGATGATGTCGTGGCGGCTTTCGGAGCCGTCTGGGATGACGGGGAACCCAAGGCTTTCGTATATGTTTGCGGCAAAAATGGCGCTTTTTAAGGCTGCTGCTACTACGGTGGGGGCCAGGAACAATCCTTGGTACAGGGATTGGGTGACGCCTAGGGACGCCCCAACCTCTTTGCCAAGGCCCGGGGAGGTCAGCCGGTAAGCGGCGTTTTCGATGCACTCTTTTTTGCCGGCGATGTAGCCGCCGATGGGGGCTAAGCCGCCGCCGGGGTTTTTAATCAGGGAGCCTACTATCATGTCTGAGCCGGCCTCTAGGGGCTCTTCCCGCTCCACAAATTCCCCATAGCAGTTGTCTACCATGCAGATTAGGCTGGGCTTGATTTTTTTCACAAAGGAAATCAGTTCGCCTATCTGGGCAACGGAAAAGGTGGGCCTGGTCTGGTAGCCTTTGGAACGCTGGATGGCTACGAGTTTTGTTTTTTCCGTGATGGATGCTGCGATGGCTCCGTAGTCGAAGGAGCCGTCTGGGAGCAAATCCACTTGGCGGTAGGTGACGCCGTATTCTGCGAGGGAACCCTTGGAAGGGCGGATGCCGATGACTTCCTCTAAGGTGTCGTAAGGCTTTCCTGCTGGGGATAGCAGTTCGTCGCCGGGCCTTAAATTGGACATCAGCGCAAGGGCAAGGGCATGGGTGCCGCAGGTGATTTGGGGGCGCACCAGCGCGGCTTCCCCGTGGAAACAGGCAGCGTACACTTCTTCTAGGGTGTCCCTCCCTAAGTCATTATACCCATATCCGGTCGTTCCCATGAAACATTCTGCGCTGACCCTGTGGGCTTGCATGGCTTTTATGACTTTTAGCTGGTTGTATTCGGCAGTTTTGTCTAATTCGGCGAAGCGGGGCTTTAGTTTTTCTTCAAATTGCTGGCCGAAGCCGTAGACCTCTTTTTGGATGCCGAGTGCTTGGTATAATTCTTCCATTGGTTGTCCTTTCTTTTTTGCTATCTATGTTTTTCACAAATCATCTTTTTATGTCAGTTCTTCCATATATTATTTATGCTCTTCAGGGATTATCTTTTTTTCTTTTAGCACTTCTTCCATATAGGATAATATTTTTTCATTGCTGTAATTAAAATTGGGTTTCGGCAGCCAGATGACGTCACGTTCCCGCCGGAACCATGTCAGCTGGCGTTTGGCGAAATGCCGGGTATCGCGTTTGATCCGGTAAACGGCTTCTTCCAGCGTGCAGCCCCCTTCTAAGTAATCAAGGATTTCTTTATAGCCAAGGCCTTGCATGGATACCATGCCTTTGTGGAACCCCATGGCCTTTAGCTGCTGCACCTCTTCTACCAGCCCGTCTGCAAGCATTTTGTCTACCCGCTGCCCAATCCGCTGGTAAATCTGTTCCCGGCCGTCATTCAGGATAAAATAGGCGTAATTATAAGGGGATTCCCGCTGCTGCTCCCGCTTGTTGTGCTCGGAGATTTTCTGCCCGGTGAAATGGTAAAACTCCAGCGCGCGTATGACGCGTTTTACATTGTTTGCATGGATCCCGGCGGCTGCGTCTGGATCCACTTCTGCCAGCATCTTATGGAGGGCACCTGGGCCTTGGGTTTTTGCAGTTTGCCTTAATGTTTCCCGGTATCCGCTGTCCTCCTGCTGCTGGGTAAAGTCAATCCCATAGAGCAAGGCTTGGATATAGAACCCGGTACCGCCTACGAGGATTGGGATTTGCCCTGCTGCATTGATGCGTTCCAGATAATGCTGGGCGCGTTCTTGGAACCGCACCACATGGAATTCCTCGTCTGGCTCAAATTCATCTACGAGGTAGTGGGGGACGCCCTGCATCTCTTCTTTTGTGATTTTGGCGGAGCCGATGTCCATGTGGCGGTAAACCTGCATGGAATCCGCGGAAATGACTGCCCCATTTATCAGCTTTGCCAAAGCGATGGAAAGCTCTGTCTTCCCCACGGCAGTGGGCCCGGTTAATATAACTAATGGCTGTTTCATGATAATTACTTATTCCTTTCGCCTACAATACCCTTTTAAATTTCTTTTCCAGCTCGTATTTTGACATGGAAATAATGGTAGGCCTCCCATGGGGGCAATGGTAGGGGTTTTCCAGTGACAGGAGTTCCCCAATTAATGCTTCTAACTCTGGGCGGGAAAGGGACTGGTTCCCTTTTACTGCCGCCTTGCAGGACATAGAGGCGATTTTTTCCGTCACCATCTGGGGCGTTTCCTTCCCGTGGAAGGCAGCCAAGCTGTCCAAAATCTCAATGGCAAGCCCCTGCCCGTCCAGCCCGAAGAGGTTTGCCGGGACTGCCGTGATGGAATATTCTTTCCCGCCGAAATGCTCGATTTCATAGCCCAGTTCTTGGAAATAAGGCATGTATTTTTTCAGGAGCGCTTCTTCCTGCATGTTTAAGGTCAGCAGGATGGGCGGGTAGATGGCCTGCGAGGTAAAATCCTTTGTGCGCAGGGAGGATAGGAGCCGCTCGTAGAGGACTTTTTCGTGGGCTGCGTGCTGGTCGATAATGTACAGGCTGCTGTCAAATTCTACCAGCCAGTAAGTACCGAAAAGCTGGCCGATTATCCGGTGGCTGCCCCGGGAGGCCTCCTCTAACAGTTTCCGGGGACGGGCTGCTGCATCTTCTGTGGGAAGGGATAGCTGGGCATGTCCCGTTCCTGATTCTGCGGAAAGGAAAGTTCCGCCATCTTTAGCATCCATTTCTGCGGAAAGGAAAGTCCCGGTATCTTTTGTGCTTGTTTCTGCGGAAAGGAAAGTTCCGTCATTTTCTGCGCCCATTTTTATAGAAGAAATTATTTCTGGGCTGCTGTCCTCCTTTTGTGGAATCGGGTTTGCTGCTGCATCTGCCTGCCTTTGGGCGGAAAATGTAATTTCCTCTTCTGCCAGTTCTGGGAGGTTTGCTGCTGCACCTGCTTGCCTTTGGGTGGAAAATGTAATTTCCTCTTCTGCCAGTTCTGGGAGGTCTGCTGCTGCACCTGCTTGTTTTTGGGCGGAAAATGTAATTTCCTCTTCTGCCAGCGCGGGAAACTTCTCCTGCTGGCTTTGGCCTTGCGGAATCCTTGCAGCCCCGCCATATTTTGGCTCATAAGGGCTGTCCTTCCTTATGGCTTCTTTCACGGCCTCTAGGCGTTTGGCTTCAAAAGGCTCCGGGGCATGGCGGCTGGAGGTAAGCCTTGCTTTTTTCTCACGCGCCTGCCTTGCCTTTTCCTCCTGCTCCTTTTCCAAGCTGACTTGGTAAACCAGTTCATTTTCATTGATGGCGTCCCGGATGAGGCGGGTTAAGAACTGGTACACTTCCTCCCCGTTGCTGAACCGAAGTTCCATTTTCGTGGGGTGGACGTTGACGTCCAGATAATTCCCGCTGATGGAAATATGCAGGACGGTGAAGGGGTATTTGTGCTGCATCACAAAGGATTTGTAGCCTTCCTCAATGCTTTTGGCAATCAGGCTGCTCTTGATGTACCTGCCGTTGATGAAATAATTTTCAAAATTCCGGTTCCCTCTGGAAACCAAAGGCTTGCCGATAAACCCCCGGACCGAAAACCATTCATTTTCCCCTTGGACTTCAATCAGGTTTGCGGCAATGTCCCGGCCATAGACATGGTATATGGCTTCCTTTAAGTTGGAATTGCCGGAGGTATGGAGCTTCGGCTGGTTGTTGGCAATCAGCTTAAAGGAAATTTCCGGGTGGGACAAGGCAAGCCGCTCCATCAGGTCCCCAATGTAGCCTGCTTCGGTCTGAGGGGTTTTTAGGAATTTCCGCCGGGCGGGGGTATTGTAAAATAAGTTGCGCACCAAGAATGTGGTGCCCTCCGGCGCGCCGATTTCTTCTGTGGATTTTTCCTCGCCGCCTTCTATCACATAGCGGGTGCCGCTAAAGCCGGAAAAGGTCTTGGTAATCAGCTCCACTTGGGAAACTGCCGCAATGCTGCTTAGGGCCTCCCCCCGGAACCCAAGGGAAGATACCGTAAGCAGGTCTTCTACATTCCGGATTTTGCTGGTGGAATGGCGTAAAAATGCTAAGGCCACTTCCTCCGGTTCAATCCCGCACCCGTTGTCCGTGATGCGGATGAAGGAAATGCCGCCCTCCTTGATTTCCACGGTGATGGCGCTGGCCTTGGCGTCTATGGCATTTTCCACCAGTTCCTTTACGACGGAGGAGGGGCGTTCGATGACTTCGCCGGCCGCGATTTTGTCGATGGTCTGTTGGTCTAAGATTTCTATGTTTGGCATAAGGGCTCCTTTTATTCCAGAATATTTTCCGTGTCCAAATGGTCTATGGTTGATTTTTCCCATAAAGGGCAGCCGTGTATTTTTCCAACACAAATATTGTTTTCAATCCGTGCAATCCTTATAATAATGAAGTTTGTCCTATAATGGTTTCCATAAAAATATTATGTAAACTTCCACCGGTTCTTCACCTTGCTTTGCAGCTGGTAAAGCTTATTCAGCGCGTCAATGGGCGTTAAGTTCCCAAGGTCCAGCTCCCGGATTTCCCCTATGATGTCGTCGTCCTTTACCGTGTCAAACAAGGACATCTGGCTTAAGTCGACCTCGTCCAGCTTTTCCTGCTTCTTTCTGGGCTTGGCGTTGTCGGAAATCAGGCTGCCCGTCAGCTCTGCAATGTCATGGGCGCTGAGCTCCTCGGAAATGGCCTTGGCCCGTTCGATGACGCTTTCAGGCACCCCGGCCAGCTTCGCCACTTGGATGCCGTAGCTCTTGTCAGCGCCGCCCGGCACGATTTTCCGTAAGAATACCACGTCGTCCCCTTTTTCCTTTACGGCGATGCAGTAATTGTTCACGTTATTTAGCTTGCCTTCCAGCTCCGTCAGTTCATGGTAATGGGTGGCAAACAATGTCTTTGCGCCAAGGAGCTTGGGGTTGCTGATATGCTCCACCACGGCCCATGCGATGCTCAGCCCGTCAAAGGTGCTGGTGCCCCGGCCGATTTCGTCCAAAACAAGGAGGCTGTTGCTGGTGGCGTTGCGCAGGATGTTGGCAACCTCTGTCATTTCCACCATGAAGGTGCTCTGGCCGCTTGCTAGGTCGTCGGACGCCCCTACCCGGGTAAAAATCCGGTCCACAATCCCGATTTTTGCCTGTTCCGCAGGGACGAAGCTGCCAATCTGGGCCATCAGGACAATCAGGGCGGTCTGGCGCATGTAGGTGGACTTCCCGGCCATGTTAGGCCCAGTGATAATGGAAATGCGTTTCTTATGGTTGTCAAGGTACGTGTCATTGGAAATGAACATGTCGTTGTCTATCATCTGCTCCACCACTGGGTGGCGGCCGCCTTTAATGTCAATGGTGCCGTTTTCGTTGATGGAGGGGCGGCAGTAATTGTTCCGCTCCGCCACAAGGGAAAGGGACGCCAGAACATCCGTCTTTGCCACGGCCTTGGCGGTTTTCTGGATGCGCAGCACCTCGTCTGCGATTTTGTCCCGGATGTCCCGGAAGGTTTCGTACTCTAAGGAAACCAGCTTATCTTCCGCCCCAAGGATGATGTCCTCCAGTTCCTTTAATTCTGCCGTGATATACCGTTCTGCGTTGGCAAGGGTCTGTTTTCTGGTATAGTAGTCCGGGACAAGGTTCTGGTAGGAATTGGTGACTTCCAGGTAATAGCCGAATACCTTATTGTATTTGATGCGGAGGTTTTTGATGCCTGTCTTTTCCCGCTCCTTGGTTTCCAGCTCCATCAGCCATGTTTTCCCTTCCGTCTTGGCATGGCGCAGCTTGTCGATTTCCTCGTCGTACCCTTCCTTTATCATGCCGCCGTCCCGGATGGAAATGGGCGGGTCTTCCTTGATGGATGCGTCAATGAGCTGGTAAATGTCCTCCAAGACGTCCAGCTCCGACTGGGTTTCCAAAAGCAGGGGCGCGTCAAATTCCCCGAGGAGGTGATAGATATGGGGGAGCATTTCTAGGGAGCTCTTAAAGGCCGTAAGGTCCCGTGGGTTGGCGGTCTGGTAGGTGACGCGGCTAATCAGCCGCTCCATGTCATAGATGGGGTTCAAGTATTCCCGCAGCTCTTCCCGGAGCATGGCGTTTTGGTTCAGCGATTCCACGGCGTCTAGGCGCCGCTCAATTTCCTTCCTGTCAATCAGGGGCTGCTCTACGAAGCTCCTAAGCATCCGCGCGCCCATGGCCGTGCGCGTCTTATCAAGCACCCAAAGCAAAGAGCCCCGCTTCTGCTTTTCCCGCAAGGTTTCCACCAGCTCCAAGTTCCGCCTTGTGGAGCTGTCGATGACCATGTATTTCCCGCTGATGTAAAGCTGCAGGGAAGTCATGTTGGCAAGACTGTTTTTCTGGGTTTCATAGAGGTATTTCAAAAGCGCGCCTGCTGCAATGGTGCCGCACTCATAGTCCGTGATTCCAAGCCCTTGGAGGCTTGATACCTTGAAATGGGAAAGCAGCGTGTTCTTGGCCGTTTCGTCGCTGAAATACCAAGCGTCCAAGGCATAGACGGCAATCCCAAGCCGCTGCTTTAAGTCCCCAAGGTCTATCCCGGACATGGAAAATGATTCGTTGCAGATGATTTCCGACGGGGCAAATTTATGGATTTCGTCCTTAAGCTTTGCCTCATGGTCCACCTCCGTCACATAGTAATCCCCGGTAGTGACGTCCGCAATGGATACGCCGTAGCGGTCCTCCATGTATACGATGCACATAATGTAATTGTTCTTGGTTTCGTCCAATGCCTGCGTGTCTAGGTTGGTCCCCGGCGTGACAATCCGCACCACCTCCCGCCGGACTAAGCCCCTTGCCATCTTTGGGTCTTCCACCTGCTCACAGATGGCTACCTTGTAGCCCTTGGACACTAATTTATTTAAATAGGATTCCACGGAATGGTACGGGACCCCGCACATGGGGGCTTTCTCGTCCTTCCCGCAGTTTTTCCCGGTCAGGGTGATTTCCAGTTCCTTGGAGGCAGTTTTTGCATCCTCAAAAAACATTTCGTAGAAATCGCCTAGGCGGTAGAACAGGATGCAATCCTTGTAATCTTTTTTCGTATCGATATATTGCTGCATCATTGGTGTGTATTCTGGCACGGTAATACTCCCTTCTCTTGTGATTGCTTTTGTGTAATATGGCCCTAAGTACTACGAAGTCTTTGGGACCGGACGGCAGTTCCGTGCAGCCCTTCCCCACGCAAACTGGGCAATGCTCTGGTGGACAATGCGGTTTAGAAGTCTTTGGGGCTGCACGGAACTGCCTGTGTATTGGGAAAAGCCTGCTGTAGTATGGAGCGTGTTTGGGAAATGGATTCCACAATCTATGGGTAGGCGGCAAGGGCTATGCTTATAAATGGATTTCAGAATCTATACAAAGCGGCGAGGGGCTATGCTTATACAGGGCGCCGGTATTTTCCTGCGATTGCTTCGGCTACTTTTATCCCGTCCATGGCTGCGGACAGGATGCCTCCTGCGTACCCGGCGCCTTCCCCGCAGGGGTAGACCCCTGCTTTGCTGCTTTCAAATTGCGCGTTTCTTGGGATCCTGATGGGGGAGGAGGTTCGGCTTTCCACCCCGGATAAGATTGCGTCGGGCCGGTTAAAGCCGGGGATTTTCTTGGAAAATTCGTGCATCCCTTGGCAGAAGGAATCCGAGAGTTCCTTGGGGAACAGCGTGTGCATCGGCCCAAAACCGTTCTGCCCCTTGATGGCGGATGGGAAATTGCCATAGCCGCTGGAAACCTTCCCTGCTTCAAAATCCCCGAATAGCTGCTGGGGCACTTTGCCTGACCCAATCCGGTACGCAAGCCCTTCCAGATTCCGTTGGAATTCCATGCCCCCTAAGGGGCCGGGAACCCCAAAATCCTCCGGCGTTACCGTGACTATGATGGCACTGTTGGCATTTGCCCCGTCCCGGCTGCTGTAGCTCATCCCATTGACGGCAATCCGGCCCGGCTCCGAGGCGGCATTTACCACATAGCCCCCTGGGCACATGCAGAAGGAATAGACGCCCCTGCCGTTTTTTAACTTTGCCGTCAATTTATAAGGCGCAGCAGGCAGTTTCCCGGCAAATTCAGGCCCATATTGGCTTTCGTTTATCATGGGCTGGGGATGCTCTACCCGAAGCCCTACGGCAAAGGGCTTGGCCTCCATTGCAAACCCTAGGCCATGGAGCATCCCAAAGGTATCCCGTGCGCTGTGCCCAATGGCAAGGGCTGCAGCCTCCGCATCCATGAAACATGGTTCCCCTTCCCGGGTGTACCTTAAGCCAGCCAGTTTCCCCAGCTTAAATTCCATCCCATCCATACGGGCGCCAAACAAAAAACGCCCGCCCCAAGCTTCAATCTGCCGGCGCATGTCCGTAACCACCCCGCGCAAAAGATCCGTCCCGATATGGGGCTTGCTTTGGTAGCCAATCTCCTCCGGGGCGCCATGCCGGATAAAAATATCCAATACCGCTTGGCTGCGCCCTTTCACGTCCTTTACTAGCGTATTCAGTTTCCCATCGGAAAACGCCCCTGCCCCGCCTTCCCCAAACTGAATGTTAGATTCCGGGTTTAACTTGTTATCCGCCCAAAACTGCCCCACATCTTTTACACGTTCCTCCATGCGTTTGCCCCGCTCAAGGATGATGGGGGCATACCCATGCCCTGCCAGCAGGTAAGCGCAGAACAGCCCCGCCGGCCCGCTCCCCACAACTACAGGCCTGTGGGGGAGAATTTGTTCCCCGCCAGCCGGAAATTGGTAAACAGCATCATTGGCAAGGGACACGTCCGCCCGCTTCCCTTTCTTTAAAATTTGGGCTTCATTTTTTACCTCCACGTCAACGGCATAAACATAGCAGACGCTGCCTTTTTTCCGGGCGTCTATGGACTGCCTGCGGATCTTATAGCCCTGTATGGAAGCAGGCTTCACCCCCAGCGTTTTTGCAATTTTCTGTTCCAGCTGTTCCACTGTGTGGGAAATAGGTAATTTTAACTGCTGTATCCTAACCATGATTTTCCTCTTTCCTGCTTTTCTTTTTTTTGCGGCATCAGGGCATTTTTCCAGTACACAGGCAATTTCTGGTGTCCCTTCCCCTAAGCAAACGGTTCATGGGCGTCCTTAGTGTAGGCGAAATCCACTGCTTACGGAAACTTAGGGATAAGGGCTTTCCCGAAATCCCTTAGTTGCAGTTAGCAGTTAGTTCGCCGGAACGTTGCCCAGTTTGTGTGGGGAAGGGACACCAGAAATTGCCGTCCGCCCCCCCCCAAATCTTAATGCTTTAATTTTGCATAAGCCGCAGCAGCCCTCCCAGCCACAGCCCCGCTTGCCCATGCCCACTGCAGGTTATACCCTCCGCACATCCCGTCAATATCCACGATTTCCCCGCTGAAAAAAAGCCCCTCCACCAGCTTGGATTCCATGGTTTCCGGGCAGATTTCCTCCGTATCCACGCCCCCGGCCGTCGCCTGCGCGCTGTCAAACCCCTTCGTCCCAATGATATCCACCGTAAGCCCCTGTGCTTTGTGGGCCAGCCGCCCCAGCGCACGCCTGCTGCAATAAGGCGCCTGTTCCCCCAGCGGGATGCCGCTTTCCTGTAGGAGCACCCGGTTCAGCTTCTGCGGGAACAGCCCCACCAACGCTTCTTCTGCCGTCTTCCCTTCCCCGTACCGGAAAAACCGTTCCTCCAAAAGCATTGCTGCCTGTCCCGCCGATATCCCCGGCAGGAAATTCAGCTTCACGGACACCTCTTTCCCTTCCAAAAGCCCATAGGATGCATACCGGCTGACTTGGAACACGGGAATCCCGGACACGCCGGATTCCGTAAGCTGCAGTTCCCCGAGGTCTTCCGCAATTTTTTCCTTCCCTATGTAAAGCAGGACCTGACATTCTGCACGGATTCCTGCAACATCTTTCAAAAATGGCTGTTTTCCCTGCAATTGTACCAAGGCTGGCACAAGTTCCGCCACATGGTGCCCGAACCCTTGGGCGTAAATGAGCCCGCTCCCGTCGCTGCCTGTCTTTTTGGCAGATTTGCCCCCGGTGGCAAGGATGCAGGCCCTGCTTTGGAACTGGCCGTTTTTGGCGTCAAACAGGAACATCCCCTGTTTTTTCTGGATGGAACGGATGCCCACCCCGCAGGAAATCCCTACCCCAAGCCGCCTGCACTCCATCAGGAGCACATCCAGCACGGAGGAGGCCTGCCCGCTGGCGGGGTAATAATACCCGTCCCGTTTGGGCTTGCTTTGGACGCCCAGCTCCCGGAAAAACTTTAAGGTTTCCGCAAGCCCAAACTGCCCAAGTGCGGGCAAGACAAAGGCAGGGTTCTTGCCTCTGTAATATGCAATGCCCTGCTTTTCATTGGTAAAATTACATTTTCCATTCCCTGTTGCCAGAATCTTCTTCCCGGCCTTGTCCATATGTTCTAAAATGAGGACCCTTGCCCCCTGCCTTGCCGCCTGTATCCCGGCAGTAAGGCCTGACGCGCCGGCCCCTGCAACGATTACGTCCACTGTCTGCTTCATATGCCTGCCCTGCCATTTTCCGCTATTATAACACTCCCAAACACAAGTTTCAAGTTCCAAGTTGGGCTAACTTGTGTAATTTTCCAGAAAATTATAGAGCTCTGCTTCTGTCATAATGGGTTTCCCGCCCCGGATTTCTTCCTGCAGGTCCCCCGGCAGGCTTTCCATAAGGATATCCGTCGTGGAAAATAAGGTTTCCCGGTCTGCATGGTACACTGCCACATAGCCGTTTTCTTCCAGCAAAACATAAGCGTAAGGCTCTAGGGCGTTCATGCTTTCCGCAAGGCCTTCTTCCCTGCTGGCCTCCTGCTGGGACAAAAGGGCTTCGTTCTGCTGTTTGAGCAGGGCAATGCGCGCTTCATAAGTTTCCCAGCTTTTTTGGGAGCCGGCGAGAAAGCCCGCGCCTAAGCTGATGGCTGCGCTTAAGGCAATGCCCAGTAACAAAAAGCGAATACTACATTTCTTTTCCATGTCAAACTCCTTTTTTATTGGTAGTATTTGCTAGTTGTGCTATTTTATGCAAAAAAGTAGGCTTTCGCTGGAAAATTTAGCCTTTTTTGGGGTTAGGCTGCCCCAGGCCGCCGCCCGGTTCCCTGCATGATATGGTTACTGTTACTTTGTCTCCCGGCTGCTTGCCGATTTTGGCCCGGATATCCTTGCGTATGCCGATGATATAGCAGATGCTCCCATCCTGATGCTTCACGCCCATGTTGGTAATGCTGCCGTCATAAGGCTCCCCGTCGAATGTGGCGTGGACTTTCACCCGCCCTTTGCCGAATTCCTTCCGGATGTCGTAGGGGAATATAACGTATGCCCCTCCCTTCCCCTGCGCTTCGTAAATCAGGGATTCAAATTTGTAAACCTTCTGGCCCATTCCTGCTCCTTTCCCTGCCTGCTGGCGCCCCTATCGGGCCAGCCATTTGGCATATTCTTCTACGGCATTGCTGGTCTTGCTTAAGAAAATACATTCTTTTGCAAGGCTTACGTCGTCTGTAATAATATTGTCCACATTGAGCGCAGCCATACGCCTGATGTTTTCCTCCGTGTTCACGGTCCATGCATACAGCTCCTTCCCGGCATTGTGCACGTCGGACACCAATTTTTCCGTAACGCTTGTAGCTTCGATGCTGAAATGGTCTGCTGCTGTAAGGAGGCTGATGTCCCCATAAGCGATGCTCATTACATAGGCGGTTGGGATGCGGCTGTCGCAGGACTTCATGCGCTCCAAGACCCCATAGGACTGGGAGGTAATGACACAGCCCTCCCGGAACCCCTCTGCGGCGATAATGCCGGCCAGATAAGGGATAATGTTGCCTTCCCGCTTGCAATCATGTACAAGGTAAAATTGTTCATCAAAAGGATTGGTACGGTAAACCACAGGTAATGGCTTAAATATTCCATGCAGTACCCTGCCACGTCCGCCGACAGCCCCATGCCCGCAAAAATATGCCCCATGGCGGCGTGCCCAATCCCCCACATGGCAAGCCCTGCCAGCACATTTACCAGAATCAGGAACGTAAAATCCTCCTTCGCCTCCTGATGCTTCTGCTCCCCCATTTTTTTCATAATAACCGCGCTCCCGCCCGTGGCAAGCATGGTGGAAACAGCCGTCACAAGCTGGATGACAGGGGCAGTCAGGTTGATGGCTGAAAGGGCGTCCGTGCCAATGAGGTTCGACACGAACAGCCCGTCCACCATGGTATAAAATGACATGAATACCGTCATGGCAATGGTGGGGACGGCGAATTTTAAAATGTTTTTCAAGGTTACAGGTTTTCCATATACGTTTGTATCTTCCATCCGTTGTTCTCCTTCCTTTGGTGTAAGCCTTGCGGCCTGTGTTTTCGTTTTCCTTTCCATGGAAATACCTATTTCGGGCGGCCTAATGCTTTGTGTCCCCTTTCTTAAAAACGTTCTGCTTTTCCCAGAACATGTCTGGGCGCCCACATTTTTGGATATGCTATAGGTTCCCTTTCTTAAAAGCGTCCTGCTTTTCCCAGAACATGCCCAGATGCCCATTTTTTGGTTTTCCTTGTATTTCCTCCTTATATCTGGTATCATAAACGATACAGTTACTGTACGGTCAATAGGGGAATGGTACCTTTTTGGAAAATTATTTTCTTTCATGGGAAAGTGCGCCCTATGGGACAAAAGCTGTTTGTGCTTGGCAAACGGAAAGGAAGAAGTATGGATGGAAAAGATAAGCTGCTCACCATCGGCCAGTTTGCGGCCATGCATGGCATCAACAAGAAAACACTGATGTGGTACGATGAAATCGGCCTGTTTGCCCCCGCCTGCGTCAACCCGGAAAATGGCTACCGCTGTTACAATTACCACCAGAGCCCCATTTTGGAAACCATCCTCCTGCTGCGGGAATTGGACGTATCCACCGGGGAAATCAAAGAGTTCTTAAACAACCGCTCCGCAAAAAGCCTGGCGCTGCTTTTTGATGAAAAAATTGCAGAGCTAGGCCAGAAGCTTGCGCACCTTTCCGCCGTCCAAAAAACCTTGTGCAATTACCGCCAAAATATGGAAACCCTGCTCCGGATGGACCTGTCGGAAATCACTATTGTGGAGAAAGAAGAACGCTGCCTTGTGACTGTGGACATAGACAGGCAGGTGTCCTTTGAAAAAGAAGTGGAACTGATAACTGCCGAAACGGCGAAATACCAGCTTGGCCGCCTCCATGACGCCTCCTACGGTTCCATGATCCCAGTTGCCAGCCTGCAAAAGGGGGATTTTGGCGGCTATTCCAAGCTGTTCATTGAAATACCCCTCCTTGCCCAGAAGGACGGGCTCCACATCCAGCCTGCCGGGAAGTACCTGCGGGCATTCCATAAGGGGGACTGGGAGAACCTCCCAGAGCGGTATGGGGAAATCCTGCGCTATGCCAAGGGGCAAGGGATTGGGCTGCGGGGGTTTTCCTATGAGAAAGGGATTAATGAGATTGTGGCTGGGCGGATGGAGGATTATATCGTGCAGATAGAAATTCCGGTTGGCAGCTGAGGCTGCAATGGGAGGGATTGCCAGAAAAGCGCCCGCTAAGCCCAAAGCATCCAAAAAAGCCCGGAAAAGAAGCGTTATTAATACAGGGCCAATCGGAAACAAGGGAAAGCTCCTTACCGGTTCTTTCTCTTGTCCCGCAATTATTACTCGGGCGGTTAAATATCAACGTTTTTACTTGCCTAAAATGGTTCCCGTTATTCCTACTGCTATCAACAGCATTGCATGTTTCATGCTGAAACTCTTCCTAATTCCCAATATCAATACTTTTTTTGTGCTGGATATGTATGCCTATGTGCCCGATGCCTAAAATAAGCGCGGCGATTAACATACATGCAGCTTTCCCATAGATTCCCAACATAAAAAACGCAAGAACCGGCAGGGTTGCCCCGGCGAGGGGTATCCCTAAAAAGCTGCTGTAAAAATCTGATAACTTGCGTCCGCTCCGGAAATAACGCACCCACCATGCTTCATACATTATCATTAAAATAAAAGCGGCAGCAAGCCATAAAGACCAACGTGTCCATTTATGTATATTAAAATCGGAAAATGCCAATGAACAGCAGCAAACCAATACTTCCCCCAATCTTTCAAAGAACAGCAAGATTTTGTTTTCCTTATCCGATGTATACCCTTGCGGCTTCCTTTTTGCCCATATGATATTGGGAATAAATAGCATCAATAAAAAGAGCAATCCTATATAAGAAAATCCCAAATTCCCAAACATGCTATTGCCCTCCCGCTAAAAGTTTCCTTGCTTCTTTGCACCATTCCAAATACGCCTGATAGGTTTTTATCCCAAACTCTACCGTAAGCAGATAATATTTGTGTGCAATATCATTTTGCAAGTTTTGGTTTAAGGCTTTTTCTGCATGTAAAAGATATGGCAGCTCTTCTTCGATTTTCTTTTCAAAGGCTTCCATATGGATGAGCGCCTGTTCTTCCCCTTTCTCACTCCCAAAAAATAATTTTAACAATGTTTCATAACGAAGCTCGTCTTTTTCAGCAGGCAGCGAAAGCCAATTTTTCAAATAATCCCGCCCATTTTCTGTTATGGTATAAATCAGCTTATTCCGTTTGCTGTTGGTATCTTCCCTTTTCGTAGCCAGTCCGCGGTTAACCAAATCATTTAAGGCGGGGTAGATGCTGCCATAGCTTGCACTCCAAAAATATTTCAGGGTGGTGTCCATCCGTTTTTTGATTTCGTATCCCGTTAGTTCCTCATGGCTTAACAAACCTAAAATCACACAGTCAATCTTTTTTTCAGTTGCCATTGCAATCTTCCTTTCTTTCAATTACCCCAAAAGCCAAAATATTTTTAGGGCAATTATTGATACATGCCCCACGCTGGATATATTCTTGGCAGTGAATCCTCCCATTGGTTCTTCCATTCAGTCCTGCGCTTATGGTTCAGGCGGGGCTGGAACAGTATAGCGTGATGGGAAACAGGGGCAATGAAGTGATAAGCAATATCTTTCTAATTTGCTGTCTTCCCATAGGCATCTCCGTTACATAAGCTTTATATATCAGACTGATATATTATACAGCGTTTGGATTTAGATTTCAACTGGTATATGGAAACTTTTGCTAATTTTTCGATTCTCCAAAAAACCTGTGGTATACGGAAACTTTTACACATTTTTTGATTTTCCCAAGGCACGTATGGCATTAGGTGCATTTCATCCGTTCATGGGTTTGATGTCCTGCACCAGAAAAGGAATTACCCAATAAATGCATAAGGGAACATGCACCAGAAAAGGCACTTCCCTAAAATTTCTTTTAAGAAAATGCCTTTGCTAAGATTGCTTTTTTGTCAATAGGTTCGATTGTCTGCTGCCAGCCGCTGGGGTGGGCTGGCTTATTGGGTAAACCACCCAACGACCATCTGCTGGGCTGGTTTACCATAGTAAATGTCTTCGTATTCCACGCCCTTTTTGCTCATCCGCATCCCAAGGAAAAGCCCTGCTTCTTCCCCTTTCTTGGTGACAAACTTGCGCCGCATCCCGTCCACAACCCGTTCTTCCGAAAGGCCTTGCTGCTGCGACCTCCGGAGAATTTCTGCACCGGAGGTTTTCTTGGCGGCTGCTTCGTCCCGCAGTTCATTCAGCTTTACGGCCAGTTCCGGCGCAAGGTATTTTTCTGCATAGGGGAACTGGGCAGCGGCGTCTTCGGTGAGGAAAAATTCTGCTTTTTGCCTTGCGCCCCGCGCCCGGCTGGGAAGGGCTGCTGCATCAAGGCAGGCGGCAGCGTCCCCAACCTCGCCGAAATACAGCTTTTCTTTGGCTCCCCCGGTGTATGATTTGAGTTCCGCTAAAAACGGCTCCCCATATTTTTCCAGCTTATGCTCCCCTACACCGCTGACTTCCAGCAGTTCCTCAGGGGTAAATGGGAGCCGGACGCACATGTCCACCAAGGTCTTGTCGGAAAAGATAATATAGGGCGGCATCCCTTCCTGCTTTGCAATTTCGCTCCGCAATGCCCGCAGGCGCTCAAATAATTCTAAGCCCTTTGAGTTGAGGATGTCAGATTTCCGCCTGCTTGCAGCAGGGGCGTGCTGGCCGGCTTGCTGGGAAATCTCCTGCTTTGTTTCCCGCACTACAAATTTTTGTTCCCCCTGCAGGAGCATATCCGATTTTTGCGCCAGCTTCAGCAGGGCATACTTATCCAGTGTCATTGCCAGGTACCCCTCCGCCAGCATCTGGTTTATCATCCTTTTGATACTTGGCTCACCCATGCTTCTTAAACTGCCGAAGGACTGGCAGGTTTCCACCCCATATTCCCGGAGCTTTGCCCGGCGTTCCCCGGCAAGGGTTCCTGCAACCACATTGATGCCGTACCTGCCCCGCAGTTCCCGGACGCAGGCAATGATTTTCCCTGCTTCTTCGGTGGCGTCTTTTTCCACAAATTCTTTCTGGCAGTTGGCGCAGTTCCCGCAGCGGCTTTGCCCCTGCTCCCCAAAATAGCTTAAAATATAAGCCCTTAAGCAGCGGGTGGACAGGCAGTAATAATTCATGGCGCGCAGACGCCCTGCGTCCCGCTCCCGGATGGCAGCAAGGTCATCGGCGGTAAATTCCGGGTTCGGTTCCTTGCTTTCCAACAGGAACTGGTTAATCATCACGTCCTGCGGCGAATACAGCAGGATACATTCCGACGCCTCCCCGTCGCGGCCGGCCCTGCCCGCCTCCTGATAGTAATTTTCCAAGCTCTGGGGCATGTTGTAGTGGATGACGTAGCGGACGTTGGACTTGTCAATCCCCATGCCGAATGCATTTGTGGCAACCATCACCGGGCGCCTGTCGTAGACAAAATCCTCTTGGTTCTGCCGGCGTTCTTCCTTGCCAAGCCCTGCATGGTATTTTACGGCGGGAATCCCAGCCTCCTGCATTTTCCCATAGAGGGCGTCCACGTTTTTCCGGGTGGCGCAGTAAATGATGCCGCTGTCTGCGGGGTGGGCGTTTAGGTAATCCAGCACATAGCCGTCCTTTTTCCTTGGGGTTTCCACGGCAAAATACAGGTTCTTCCGGTCAAACCCAGTGACTAAAAGCTCTGGCTGCCTTAGCCCAAGGACGCAGGCAATGTCCTCCCGGACGTGCTCCGTGGCGGTGGCGGTAAACGCGCTGACAATGGGGCGGCGCAAAAGCTGGCGCAGGAATTCTATAATCTTTAAGTAGCTTGGCCGGAAATCCTGCCCCCACTGGGAAATGCAGTGGGCCTCGTCCACCGTCAGCATGGAAATTTCCGCCTGCCTTGCAAAGGAAAGGAAACCGTAAGTTTCTAGGCGTTCCGGCGCAACGTAAATGATTTTGTACACCCCTCTTGCAGCAAGGGCGAGCGCCTTCGATATTTGGTTTTCCGTGAGGGAACTGTTGATGTATGCGGCGTGGACGCCGGCTTGGTTGAGTGTCTGGACTTGGTCTTTCATAAGGGAAATGAGGGGGGAAATGACTAAGGTAATGCCGGGCAGGAGCAATGCTGGGATTTGGTAGCATAAGGACTTCCCTGCGCCGGTTGGCATGACGCCCAGCACGTCCCGCCCTGACAGGATTGCGTCTATGAGGGTTTCCTGCCCCTGCCGGAACTGGGTGTAGCCGAAGTATTTTTTTAAAATTCCGTATTTATCCATGTAATGTTGCTGTCCTCTCTTCATTTTATATATTTTGAAATTTTTGAAATCTGGCAGGATACTGCATATTGGGCATGGCTATCCCTCCATGCATTCAGCGGACAGGGTTTCTGTACCGCCAGTGGATAACAAAAGACACGCTTTCAATGCTGCCGGATAATCAGCGGACAGGGGTTCTGTACCGCCAGTGGATAACGTACCGTCCCCGCTTTCAAGTTCTTCGGTTGAGGTTATAGTTTCAGTATTGGGCGGCTTTTCTGGAACGGCCGCCCCTTTCGCATCTGCCCGGTTTACCGGACGATGCCTTTTACCATCAGCGTTTCTTCCGGCCGCATTTCCTGTACGTGGTATGCCCGGACGACCCTGCCGTACGCCTCTTTGGCGGCGTCCATCCCATTGGCATAGACCGTGGCAAGGGCTTCCCCCGGCCTTACCAGATCGCCGCGCTTTTTATGCAGCAGGATGCCTACGGATAAGTCAATCTGGCTGTCCTTCGTGGTGCGGCCGCCCCCAAGGGCAAGGTTTGCCCGGCCGATTTCCTCTGTTTGGATGGCGGAAACGTACCCTTCTTCCGTGTTGATGGCTTGCAGCTGGATGTTTGCGGCGGGCAGCAGTTCCGGCTGGTATACAAAGCGTTTTTCACTGCCCTGGGCCTCCACGAATTCTGCAAATTTATGGAGGGCGGACTTGGACTGGATGGATTGCCTTAAAAGGTCTTTGGCTTCTTCCGGGGAGGATGCTTTCCCCGCGGCAAGGACAAGCTCCGTGCCTAATGCATAGGTGACTTCCATAAGGTCTAAAGGCCCTTGGCCGTTTAAGGCAAGGATGGCCTCTTTTACCTCCAAGGAATTCCCCACTGCGCGGCCAAGGGGCTGGTCCATGTCGGTGATGACGGCGGAAATTTTCTTCCCGGCATTTTTCCCAATCTGGACCATTTCCCGGGCGAGGGCAAAGGCTTCTTCTTCCGTTTTCATAAACGCCCCGCTCCCGGTTTTTACGTCCAGCACAATGGCGTCCGCCCCAGAAGCCAGCTTTTTGCTCATGATGCTTGACGCAATCAGGGAAAGCTGGTCTACGGTGGCCGTCACGTCCCGGAGGGCGTAAAGCTTCTTATCTGCCGGGGCAAGGTCCTTTGTCTGCCCCATAATCGCCATTTTTATGGTATTTACGTTGTGGTAAAACTGGGAAATGGGCAAGTCCGTGGAAAACCCCGGGAACGATTCCAGCTTGTCAATGGTCCCTCCTGTGTGCCCAAGGCCGCGGCCGGACATTTTTGCCACAGGGATCCCAAGGGAGGCTATCATGGGGGTAAGCACCAAGGAAACCTTATCCCCAACCCCTCCGGTGCTGTGCTTGTCGGCTGTCACCCCCTCAATCCCAGATAAGTCAAGGACATCGCCGCTGTCACGCATTGCCAAGGTAAGCTCCAGCGTTTCCCCTTCATCCATCCCTTGGAAACAGATTGCCATCAGCAGGGCAGACATCTGGTAATCGGGGATTTCCCCTTTCGTATAGCCTTCGGCCAGAAAACGGATTTCCTCCCTTGTCAGCCGCATCCCCTGTTTTTTATGGTTAATTATATCATACATGTTCATAGAGATATCCCTCCATCCTGATTTTTTACTACAGCGAATGTTGTTTTTTCCAATACACAGGCAATGCAGGATGGCCCTTCCCCTAAGCAAACGGTTCATGGGCGTCCTTAGCGGAGGCGAAATCCACTGCTTACGCAGACTTAGGGATGAAGGCTTTCCTGAAATCCCTTAGTCGGAGTTAGCAGTTAGTTCGCCGAAGCGTTGCCCAGTTTGTGTGGGGAAGGGCCATCCTGCATTGCCGTCCGGTTCCAAAGACTTCTTCATCAAATAGTTGTTCACCCTAATTCTCCCCGCAGGCTCTCCTCTAATTTATCCACATAATAGCTTGTCCCATTGCGGCAGTCAAATTTTTCCGCAATATCCTTCGCCCTGCGGTAATGGAATTCCTGCAAATCTGCAATCTGGTACTGCCCGTCCTCCCGGTACAGGGGGAAGGAGCTGTCATAATGGATTTTCACCGTGCTGCCCTTCCGTGCTTTTTGCAGTTCCTTGAAGAACAGGCAGGCGCTTTTGTCCGCTTCATAGGCATCCATGGGGCAGCGCAGGCCCATCCACTCTTTCCAATGGCTTTTGTAAATGTTCAAGGCTTTCCCGATATTGGTATGGGCGTAGCAGACGAGGAAATCGTCCCAGCACTCGTACTCCGTTTCCCCGCTGAAATGGCGCCCCACCAATTTTGCATAGCCCTGCGCCGTTTCGTAATCCCCGTGGCGCATGTAATAATTCATATAGGCAATCTTCATCCGCAGCCATGCGCTCTTTTTTTCCCGTGCCCCGCAGGTCAGCCGGAAACTTTCAATATCAGCCGCTAACTTTTCTGCTTTCTTTAAGTCCTCCCGGTCAAGGTAAAACTTGATTTCCATGTTCCGTTCGCAGGCGCGGCAGTCGCTGTGGCCGTCCCGGGGGAGTTTTTCATATTTGTGGAAACATTGTTCGGAAAATTCCCGGTCAATCTGCCAGTAAAAGCCGTACATGGTACTGTAGTAATTCCGCAGGCTCAGCCCCATGCGGACGCAGCGCTGCCGGTAGTCCTCCAGAAATTTCTTGCAGTCCTCCAAGGAAATCTGGTAAAAATCCATGCAGTTGTCCAGAATCCATTTGTAGACCCACATCACATGCTCTGCTTCGTACCGGAACACATACCGGCGGTCGCCGGGCTGGTCTGGGTATTTGTCCGCAAGGGCAAGGAGCTCCGGGAATGTCACCATAAGTTCCATCCCATCCCCGTAAAAGGTGGACTCCCGGCAGAACTGGATGCGGAAGGCAAACATGTAGCGGATATCCTGATGGCGGTCGGCTGCTTGGATGGCTTGGCGCAGCACCTCCAAGGCTGGCTTCCCATGGCCGGTTTCCTCCAATAGCACGTCCATGATCCATTCCGGGTCATATTCATCCAGCCAGTCAGCCATTGGAAAGCCCCCTTTCCATCAAGGCAAGGATGTTGCTGTTTAACATGCCCATTTCGTTGTTGTGCAGCGGGAACCCGCCAATCTGCAAGGCCTGCACATAGAGGATTTCCACAAAGATTTTCAAGGTGGCCTCGTCCTTAATTTCTACCATTTTCTTTATAATGGGGTTGTGGTAGTTAAAATATAAAGTGGCTGCCGTATCGTCCGGGATATCTGCCGCAAAGGCGTCCAGCATCTGGAAAAACATGGAATCCGCCTTCGCCCTTGAGGCTGCAATCTGGCGGCTTAACAATGCCTGCTCGTCAATCAGGTAAAAGGTGGGCTGCTGGGCGGGGGAGAAATATTTCAGCTCTGCCCGGCAGTCGCGCTTCTTTAAAATCCGGTCCGCCATGGCAAGGAAGTCAAAGCCCTCGTCTTGGTCGTCCGGGGATAAATCCTGCATCAAATCCTCAATTTCCCACTCTTCCACCGGGCTTACCTTTTTCTCAAATACCCGGCCAAGCTGCACCAGCAGGTCCAAGGCATGGACGTAGGAAACATTGATTAAAAGCTGCCCTTGGGAGAAAAAGAGCTGGGAAAGCTGCTTATATTTTTCCCTTGTGGGGGCATACACCAAAGGATCCGTGCCCATCCTAAGGTCGTACCCGGTCATGGTCCCCCGGGTGGTTTCAAATTCAAAATAGTCAATGAGCCGCACAAACAGCTTGGGGGTTGCCAGCGCCAAGGACATCAGGGTTAAATGGTGGATTTGGAAAAAACGGGCGAACCGCTCCGGCTCTTCTTCTGCAAGGGTATCAATGTATTGGATTAAGCTGTCCTCAATGGTTTCCCTTGCCGCCTCCAAGGTATCATCCACGTAAAACCCTTCCCGGGAGGCCGTGGGCCGCAAATCCGTGGCATGGACAATGCATTTGGTAAACACTGCCCAGTCGGGGATTAGGTTGTCCCCTTTTTCCGTCAGCATCATATGCTTTAAGTAAATCCGGTGGCAGGGCTTGGCGGAAGGCAGTACTGTGTAATTTAAAATATAGGCCACCCCAGACACATTCCCTTCCCCCGACTGGAAAGTTACGCAGTCAAAAAACTGCTCCCCGAACAGCATCTGCCCAAAGAGCAGGAGCTCTTTTTTATTGGTTTTGCGCCCTTCCCACGGGAGGTACGTAGGGTTGATCTGCTTGCTTTCCCCATTCTGGCAGATGGAAATGGGGAAAGGCAAAAGCAGCCCATAATACGCAAGGAGGCGCTCAATGGTTTCCCGGGTGAAATAGTCCTCCATGCTTTCCTTGGCTGTCAGGATTACTTTTGTGCCGGAAGATTCCAGAAAAAAGGCGTCTTCTGCGCCTTGCCCGCCCTGCTGTATGCCTGCGCATTCCGTACTTTGCCCGTCCTGCTGCAGCCTGCGGATGGTATAGGTTCCGTCCGGTTTCCCGCGCCACTCCAAGACAGGCGCATCTTCGCTTCTGCATGATTTCGTTACCATGCAGATTTCGTCGGAAACCATGAAGCAGGACAGAAGCCCAATGCCGAACCGCCCAATATAGTCGGTGCGTAGCTCCTTCTGCCCCAGTTCCCGTTTGGAGGACTCCCCAATGATGGCAAGGAACTGGTGGATTTCCTCTTCGGTCAGCCCCTGCCCCGTGTCGGTAAATACCAGCCGTTCCCCTTCGGTAATTTCTAGGGTAATCGCCCCTTCCGCCCCTTCCCCCAGTATCTTCTTTTTCCCGGTGATGGCGTCCGCCCCGTTCTGCAGGAGTTCCCGGATGTAGACGTCCGGGCTGCTGTAGAGATGGTCGGACAAAATCTCAATCATGCCGCCTAGGTTCACTTTAAAACGAAAATCTTCCATGGGATGTAACCTCCTGTTCTTGGAACAGCCTGCGGACGGCTGTTTCATATTGCTGCAGCGATTCTGCTTTTTTGATTAGTTTTGCATAAGGCTTATAGTTGGTAAAAGACTGTATCATGTAGTGCCAGATTTCCTTCATTTTAAACAGCACGCCCCTGTCCCTGCCAAAGGCTTCTTGGTAATTTTGGTAGAGGGCTTCGTGGAACTGCTGGAATTTTTTGTGTTTTTCTGCCTGAATCCTTGGCTGCCCTGTGCCCTGCCCTTGCAAAAGAAGGATCCCTTCTTGCGTTGCCACAGGCTCAGTCCCTTTCCTTGTGCCATGGAACCATTCCTGCATAGCCTTAGGCCCTTCCCCTGCGCTATGGAACCATTCCTGTGTAGCCTTAGGCCCTTCCCCTGCGCTATGGAACCATTCCTGCGTAGCCTCAGGCTCTTCCCCTGCGCCATGGTTTTGGCCCTTTTCAGGGAGTTCCCTGCCGCACTCCCACCGCAGGGCTGGGTTTGCGATGATCCCCCGCCCCAGCATAACCGTGGCAAGCCCCGGGAATTCTAAGCGCAGGCGTTCCAAATCTCCGGGGCTGAAAATATCCCCATTATAGCAGACCGGGCATCTGCTTTCCCGGAAGGCCTCCCCGAAAACCGCAAGGTTGGGCTGGTTCTTGTAGTAATCCGCCCGGATCCTTGGATGGATAATCAATTCCTCCAGCGGGAATTTCTGGAACATCTGGGACAGCGGGCCAAATTCCTGCGGGCTTTCCATCCCAATCCGGGCCTTGATGGAAATGCGCACGGTAAGCTTGGAGAAAACCTCATCCAAAAACTGCTCCAATTCTGCCGGGTGCGCCAAGAACCCTGCCCCTTTCCCCTTAGGGACAACCGTGCCGGAAGGGCACCCGAGGTTTAAGTTGATTTCCCCATAGCCATACTCCATCAGCATACGGGCTGCATAGATAAAGTCCTCCGCCCGGTTGGTAAGGATTTGGGGCACCACAAAAAGCCCTTCATTGTGCTCTGGCAGGATATCCTTGCGTTCCCGGCTGCTAAACCCTTTCTTCGGCCTTGGCACAAGGAACGGCGTAAAATATTTCTCCATAGGGGGAAATATGCTGTGGTACGTATTCCGGTAAATATATGTGGTAATGCCCTCCAAAGGCGCTAAATAATAATCCATTCCCTGCTCCTTTGCCAGTTTCTTTGATTGGATAACATGCAGTTCCTCACTCCCTGCCCCTTTGGCAGTTTCTTTGATTGGATAAATGCAGTTCCTCACTCCCTGCCCTTTTGCCGGCTTCTTTGATTGGATAACATGCAGTTCCTTACTCCCTGCTTCTTTGGTTTGGTAACATGCAGTTCCTCACTGCCCCAATATTTTCTCAATCTCTGCAACCAGCTTGTCTTTTACTGCGGGCTTTAAAAAGTACCCGGCCGGCTTTAATTTCAGCACCGCCTCAATGTTTGCCCGGTCGTTTACTGCCGTTAAGAACACCACCGGGATGTCCCGCATCTCCTCGTCTGCCCGTATCATTTCCAGTGTCATTTTCCCGTCGCAGACCGGCATCTCATAGTCCAAGAGGATCAAGTCCGGGCGTTTTTTCCCAATGGACGTCATGGCCTGCGCGCCGGAAATCGCAATGGCAATTTCGTAGCGGTCCTCCAGCATGGCCTTCATGGTCCGGAGGGCCGTCCCGTTGTCGTCCACAACCAGCACGCGCTTCTTGCCGCTTGTTTCCTTCCTCCCGTCCTGCGCCTCCTGCACGATTTGCTCCTTATTTACCCCAAGCCTGCGGCATATGGCATTTAAAATGGTGGTATGCTCCACGGGGCGGATTAAATTTTCAAACTGCTTTTCCTCATAATACTTAAAAAATGCATCGCTTTCCTCCTGCGTCCCAATCGTCAGGACCGGGGTATCGGCATACTGGCTGCTTAAAAGGAAAAACATGGATGTGTCAATGCCGTACGCCCCAATCAGGCTGATGACTACCAAGTCCGGGTTTACAATCTTCATCATCCCCTCCATGACGCCTGCATTTTCTGAGCAAAGCTGCACATGGAAAAACTGGGATAAAAATGTGCTTGTTTCCTTTACCACATTGTTAAGTTTCCCTACCAGCAAGATTTTTTTCATTGTTGCTCCTCCAATCTACCTTCCCATCTGCCCAATCAGCAAGTCTGCATAATGGCTTGCACCTTCGGCATCTAAATTCGTCACTGATTCCTGAAGCCCACGGATATGTTCCCCCAAATCCTCTGGGTATTCGTAGGACAATAGCTGCCCCATAAGCTGGTCTGCCTGGTCCACGTCCATCTCGTCCATGCTGACACGCACCATTTCCACAAGGGCCTGTATGACGGAATAATCTGCCACTTCCTCCCTTGCCTGTTCCCCTATGCCAAAGACGCCTATTAGCTTCTGGCGGTAGCTGCGCCATTCTGCTAAAAATACTCCTGTCATGGCATGGATATCTTCTATTTTACCACCTTTTGCCGCATATTCCAATATTTTTGCAAGCCCAGCAAGGGGCACAATCCCAATGGTGGCCGCAAGGCCTTTCATGGCATGGACCTGGATCCGGTACTGGCCTAGCTGGCCGGGTTCCCCTAAGCTCTGGTAGGCTTCTTCCAAATGGCGTGCAGCAGGTTCAATCTGCCCGTAAAACTCCCGGATGGTGTATTCCAAAAGCTCCATGTCCGGCAAATGCAGCCATGCATAATTCCAGTCCAGCCCATCCACTTGGGGCAGCCCGTCCAAGGAAATATTTGGCGCGCTTTCCTTTGCGGGTTCTTCCCCGGCAGCAGGTTTTGGGGCGTCCTGCAATAGTTCCCCCGGTAGCATTTTTTTCAGCATGTCTTCTAATTTTTCCGGCACAATGGGCTTGGAAAGGAAACCGTCAAACCCTTCCGCCAAATATTTTTCCCGCGCCCCTGCCACCGCATTGGCGGTAAGCATCACGACCGGCGTATCCTTGCAGGGGAAATCGGAAAGGCCCTGCATCTGGCGGAAGGTTTCGGCCCCGTCCATTTCCGGCATCATGTGGTCTAGGAAAATCAAGTCATAGTGGGAGGATTGCACCAAATCCAGGCACTCCCTGCCCCCTCCGGCTTCTGTGACCTGAATCTGGGTTTCTTTCAGCAGGCTGCAAAACACTTTCCGGTTCATTGCATTGTCGTCCACCACCAAGATTTTTGCGTCCGGCGCAAGGAATTTCGTGCCGTAGCTGTAATGTTCCGTAAGCTGCCGCGCCCGGGCCTCGAAATCCCCAATGGGCGTACTGTCCACAATTTCCTGCTCCAGCTGGAAATAAAATTTCGAGCCCTTGCCGTACTCGCTTTTTACCAGCAGCTTGCTCCCCATCAGGGAAAGGAGCTGGATGGTAATGCTCATGCCTAACCCAGTGCCCTCAATGTTCCGGTTCTTCTCCTCTTCAATCCGTTCAAATTCCGCAGAAAGTTTGGGCAGGTCTTCTTCTTTTATCCCAATGCCCGTATCCTCCACTTCAAACCACAGCACTGCCGGGCCGTCCGATTCCAAGCTCCGGATCCGCAGCCAGACCGTCCCTTCGTGGGTGTATTTTACCGCATTGGTCAGGATGTTGGTAAGCACTTGGCGGATCCTTACGTCATCCCCATACAGCCGTGAGGGGATGCCTTGGTCTGCCTCCACCTCCAGCCTGATGTTTTTGCTCTTTGCCCGCTGGGACGCCATGTTTGCCAAATCGTGGATGAGGCTGCTGACATCGTATTCCACCGGCACGATTTCCATTTTCCCAGAATCTATTTTGGAAAAATCCAGAATGTCGTTGATGAGGGACAAAAGCGTCTGGCCTGCCATATAAATATCCATGGCATATTCCCGGATTTGGGGTTCCTTGGATTCCCGCAGGATCATTTCATCCATCCCAAGCACCGCATTGATGGGGGTCCGGATTTCATGGGACATGCGGGCTAAAAATTTCCCCTTTGCCTCATTGGCGGCCATGGCCTCCTGCCTTGCTGCGTCTGCGTCCTTTTTTGCTTGGGCTAACTGGATGTTCTGCTGCTCTGCAATCCGCACCTTTTCTGCCAGCAGGCTTGCGTTTTCCTCCGCCTTCGCCCGGTATTCCTTGGAAAGCTGCAGCGTGTGCAGGACAGCCATCAGGATTCCGAATATTGTCATGCTGTACTGCCCCGCCGTATTCCCATGGGGGTTTTGCAGCACGGTATTCATCACTACATTTGCAATCCCGCCAGAGAGGAGGAGCAGCATGGATAAAATGAACAGCCATGTCTGGTAACTCCTGTGGCTCCGTTCAAACTGCGCAAGGCTTACAATGGCAGTGACGCAGGCTGCGCCTATGATGGCCGCAGAAATGTTTACCATTTCCTCCATGCTCCTGATGCCCAGTTCCTGCAGCACAATCTGGATGGCGGCATTCCCGATTACCAGCCATAACAGTGCAGAAAAACGGCGGGGGAAAAAGGTGTGCAGGTTCCGTTCAAAATAAAGCGTCAGAAACAGCGGGAACATCAGGACCAGATATTCCTGCATTTCATAAGCTTCGTGGACATTGTAAAAAATGCTTAGGGTGTCTGTCCCGATAAAGCAGTGGATGCCTGCGGCAAGCCCGGCCAGCCCTAAGAAAAATTCCCCCCGGGCCGGCTGGCGGGTGTACAGCCGGATCAGTGCAAGGACGAACATAATGATTGCCATAATCACGATTAAAAGGCAGCAGCCGATGTCGCTGATCCGGTTCCCCACTACCCCGATTACTATTACGTCCCGGGTTTCAACTATGACGTCCTTAAGCTCTGCAGCAGCATTTGGGACAGTGGAAACCATTTCAATCCAAAGCTCCCCTTCCTCAAATGAATTTGGGAGGTTGACAAAATTTTCATTACTCCCATGGGAGGATTCCTCCCCATGGCCCCCGTCAGCCCCCGACTGGTAAAGGATTTTATCGTCCAGCGATACCCGTACCGTGGAGTGGGTGGAAGCAAAGTTCAGGGTCAGGCCCGCATACTTTTCCGGCAGCGTGTTCTGGAACACTACGGTGTCGCCTGCGCTGCACTCCCCTGCGTAGGGCAGGTTTACCGTCTTGCAGCCTCCCTGCTCCAAAGCATCCCGGAACTGCCTTTGGATAGCGCTGTGGCTTTCCAGCGCTGCTTCAGCCCCCCCGCTGCCGCCTAATGTTGCCACAGTCCAGTTTTCGTTGAAGCTGTACTCAAATTGGTCCGGCAGCAGCAAGGGGAATTCCTCCCCGCCCTGGAACTGCACCAATGCGATTACCATGAAAACAATGCTGCAAAGGACGGCCGCCCCTGCTAATTTCCTTAGTTTTTTCATTTCTTTACCTTCTCTTTAAAATCATTTCCCGTGAACTCCTGCCAGCCCTTTGGCTGCCGGAATTTACCAGTTATGGAACAGTATAACATTTCCTGCATGATAAAGCAATATTCGTTGCCGCCTGCTTTCCCGGTGTACTGAGCAGGCAGGGCACGGGCATAATTTCTAGCCGGATGGGGTACTAATAGCTTTTCAATGCTGTGCATGATTAAAAAGCTATTCCTGGGCAGTTCCTTACTGCACCATTTTTTGCTTTGCTCATATTGTATTAAAAAGCAAAACAAAAAAGAGAGGAATTACCATTATGGCTAATTATCATACAACGCCTGACTGCGGCTGCAGCCAGAACATGCCACAGCGCCCTCTTATGGAGCATCCCTGCCAAGATGCCATGGCTGGGCAGCAAATGGCGCAAAATCCCCGCCGGGAGCCTATGCAAAGGATGATGCAAAGGTCCTGCCCTAATTCCATGCCTAGGCGGCAGATGCCGCAAAGGCCCTGCCCTGCTGACATGCCGGAGCAAAGGATGATGCAAAAACCTTGCCCTGCCGACATGCCGGAACAGAGGATGCAGAAACCCTGCCCCGCTGGCATGGCGGAGCAAAGGATGCAGAAACCCTGCCCTGCTGACATGCCGGAACAAAGGATGCAGAAACCCTGCCCTGCTGACATGCCGGAACAAAGGATGATGCAAAAACCCTGCCCTGCTGCTGTATCAGGCCAGAGGGGCATGCAAAAGCCCTGCTCCGGCCCTATGCCAACAGGCTGCCCCGACAGGCCGGACCCGCTCGCAGGGATGCCAGTTGCAATGGCATATGTCCCATGGCAGTTTTTCAGGGAAACATTTGAACCGGATAAGGCATTGCAGTGCGGGACGATTTTCCCAGAACTGAGCAAGCCGTTTTTAGGGAAAGGAGGCTGCCCGAAATGAAAGGGAACCAGATGGAACAGATGAAATTATTCCAGTGGATTAACATGGTAAGCTTTGCGGTCAATGACATTGTGCTCTACCTTGACACCCATCCAATGGACCAGGAGGCCATTGCCTACTTCAACCATTTCCGGGAAGTGCGGATGCATGCGCTGAAAGAATATGAAGACTGCTATGGGCCGCTGACGGTAGACACTGCAAAGCCAGAGCAGAAATGGCTGTGGGCAATGCAGCCCATGCCATGGGAAGGAGGGAACTGCTAAATGTGGAATTATGAAAAAAGGCTGCAATACCCCGTAAACATCACCCAGACCAATCCACAGATTGCCCAAGTGATTATCAGCCAGTTCGGCGGCCCGGATGGGGAGCTTTCCGCTTCTATGCGGTACCTGT
Source organism: uncultured Lachnospiraceae bacterium (assembly GCA_910580195.1). Taxonomy (GTDB): domain Bacteria; phylum Bacillota; class Clostridia; order Lachnospirales; family Lachnospiraceae; genus Petralouisia. The sequence goes on along the minus strand of CAJTWA010000018.1, from coordinate 797 downwards.
CCCAGCGGTATACCATGCCTTACCGGGAAGTGGCTGGGCTGCTCACCGATATCGGCACCGAGGAATTGGCCCATATGGAAATGATCTGCACCATTGTATACCAGCTCACCAAAGACTTGTCCCCAGAAGAAATCAAGGCGTCCGGGTTTGACAAATATTATGTGGACCATACCTTGGCGCTGTGGCCCCAAGCCGCAGGGGGCATCCCCTTCAATGCCTGTGAATTCCAGTCCAAGGGCGACCCAATTACCGACTTGACAGAGGATTTGGCGGCAGAGCAGAAAGCCCGCAGCACCTATGACAATATCCTGCGGCTGGTAAAAGACCAAGAAGTTGCAGACCCCATCCGGTTCCTGCGCGCACGGGAAATCGTGCATTTCCAGAGGTTTGGGGAAGGGCTTAGGATTGTCCAAGACCACTTGGATTCCAAGAACTTCTATGCAGCAAACCCGGCATTTGACTGCCGCAACTAGCAAGCAAGGAGCGAACCTAGCATTTGGCTGCCGCAACTAGCAAGCAAGGGGCGAACTTAGCATTTGGCTGCCGCAACTAGCAAGCAAGGGGCGAACTTAGCATTTGGCTGCCGCAATAAGCATGGGCAGCAACTAGATATTTTTCCATGAAACACAGGGCCGGGAAATTGTGGTGCCAACCTCCCACTTTTTCTTGGCTCTGTGTTTTTGTGCTTTCAAAGGAAAGAGCGTCCTATGAAAGAAAAGCCCTTTGGGCAATGATGCGCAGTTTCGCGCGCGGAACAAAAGCTGCGCTTGCCAAGGAAGTAGGGCGCGGGGGTGAGC
>CAJTWA010000017.1 GCA_910580195.1 uncultured Lachnospiraceae bacterium | reverse complement strand
TGTCACGGGCGTAAAAATCATTGAACAGATTTTTGAAAGGCGCCATCTCGTTATACCCTGTGCTTGTGTCAATACCGTCGCTGATTGCTATGTAGCGTACCCTCTTGCTTGGGAAATACATATCAGTGTAATACCCTGTCTGCAAGTAGTCACGCCCAAGACGTGAGAGGTCTTTTGTAATGACCGTGTTGATTTTCCCGCTTTCAATATCCGCAATCATGCGCTTAAAATCAGGTCTTTCAAAATTTGTGCCGCTCCATCCGTCATCAACGTAGGTTTCGACAATCTCTATGCCGTGGTATTCCGCAAACTGTGTCAGCATCTGCTTCTGGCTTGTTATGGAATTGCTCTCACGGTCAACGTACCCATCGTCAACCGATAAACGGGTATATAACCCTGCCTTTGGTGTACCTCTGTATGTTGTCCTGCTCATCTGTTTCTCCCTTCTTCGTCTGAATCCGGTTGAATATAGATAAGCCCTCTGTCCTCTATTATACTTTCACTGCCCGGAACCTGCAAGGTTTTTTCGTATTTATCTGAATTTAATATCGCCCTCACAAACGCCTCCTGCGGTGTGCGCTCGCTGTCAAATACCCTCGTCACTACCAGCTTTGCTTTATTCAAATAGAATCCCTCCCAATCTCACTTTAATATCAGACGCTTTCTGCGTCCTGCCCTGCAAAATAAAATCCCGGCAGGGTGATAAAATTCTCCTGCCGGACATCAGACGCTTTGAAAGGACGCAGTTAAGACACTTCCAGAATGCCCTCAAATCCTTATATTTCCTGCCTTTAGACGCTAAGACACTTCTTTTTTAAATTAGAAAATAAAAATTATTATATATAAGATACAGGCTCTTACACAGCCGTATGTATATATAAAAAAGGATTTCGGATTTTGCCCGTCTTTGCGTCTTATGCGCCTTAATGCACGTTTTCCCCTTTCCGCACCTTTACATGGATACCCTTAAACCCCCTTGCCGTCTTTCCTGCGCCAAGGGCGATATTATGGGTATAGTCAAGCCCGTACTGTTTCTCATTCTGCCGCAGGAAGTTGGAAAAACTACGCTCCCCTAACGGCTTTTCAAGGTTATCCTCGCACCACTGGTTATAAGCGCCGTAAAGCTGCTTTGACGTGGCGTGTGTGCCTTTCTCAAGCCTGATATAGCCTTCCGACTGCATAAATAAAATGATGTTGTTCCCGTCCTGCATGGCTTTTGTAAGGTTGTCCTCCGCCCTTTTGCTTATGGTAAACTCATACCCGTTATCAATCAGGCGGTGCAGCCCCTCAAGACACCATAAAAATATCCCCTCTGCTTCAGCAATCAGCTTTTCGCCAAGGAACGGATCATCTTTCCTGTCCGGCTCACGCTCCTTTACAGTAAGGACTATCTGCCTGCGGAAAAAGCCATAGGAACGGTCATACAGCGAACCGAGGTTGCCATTCCCGAAACAGATAAACCTCACACATAAATACCCCTGTTCGCTCTGCTTCCCCTTGCGCTCCAAATCCGTTTTATCTTCCAGCGTCACTATGGATTTGATGTTGTTCGTCTGTGGCAACGCTTCCAGCTTCATATCATCATCAAGCATCAGAAGTTTCCATTCAAGGTCAGCCCTTGCAAAACGGTCAACCTCCACTTTCTGTATGCTGCCCGTGTTCATGCTGTCGCCAAGCAAAGCCCTCAGCACCCTGCCGATGCGTGACTTGCCCTCCCCGCCTTTCCCTATGACTATCATCATTTTCTGCCCTTTTGTCGTGGGCAGCAGAACATATCCCATGAACTCCTGCAATGTAATGATGTCCTCCGGTTCTAAAAGCTGCCTAAGAAATGCAAGCCAGCGTGACGGCTTGGGCGCATCAGGCATATATTTTACCGGAAGCCTGTTCATGCAGAAATCTTTCTGTGCAGAGAAGTTTTTCGATAAGAAATACGTCCCGTTCGCCACATGGATACGGTCTGTCTGGAACGGTATCGGCGGCGAGTAGCTCCTGATCCGCAGCGCATCCAGAAGTGATGTTGCCTTTTTTGCTATGTTAGACGTAACATAGGGCGCAATTTTGTAGTATATCTCCGCCTTAATCTGCTCCGAATCCCCGACTGCCCCGTTTACATCAAAAAAAGTGCCGTGTATGCACTTCATAGGGTGTCCTGCAAGGAAATCCTCACAGAAAAGCACGTCATTGACTTTGCTCCCGTCAAACCATGTTTCCGGCTGTGACGCCTGCTCCATTTTCTCCATTGTCTTTTCCAGCGCCGCCCTCTGCTCCGGCGGCACACTGTTCCAATCTTCTTTCAATCCTCAACACTTCCTCTCCATAATCTGTTACCAGCTCCACACGCTCCGATAGCGGAGCGTATAATAAAATATCTAACAGGTACTCAATGTAATCTTTCTTTTCCAATGCTTCACAGAACAGCGGGTGCCATTCTTCCTCCGCCTTATGCGGCGCATACTGTTCTTCCCACTGCCTTAAACAGCACAGATAATCTGAAAGCACACGGAAACACTTCTTTTCCGCCCTCTCAAACCTCTGCTCAGGCGATAACATCCGTTTGCGTTTCGGCGGCGGTTTTATGCCCTTGTTATTATCAAAACTGATACCGAACTCCGACGCAATCTGCATTGCTGCATCTTTCTTTCCAAGACCATAAAACTTTGCCACAAAATCAATGGCATCCCCCTTTTCCCCACATCCGAAACAGTAATACCGCCTGTCTATCTTCATGCTTGGGTTTTTGTCCTTATGGAACGGGCAGACTGCCATACCATTGCGGTTTATTTTTATCCCGCAATGCTCCGCCGCCTGCTTTGCGGTTATCCCATTCTCCCTCACTGCTTCAAATACATTCATACAATCCTCCAAGAACGCAAAAAGGGCAGCTACAAACCTATGTCCAATAGGTTTATAACTGCCCTAACGCTGTGTAAATCATTATCAGCGGACAATGCCCGCAATCTTTTTTCACAAAATTTAAAAACTGTCTATATATGTATGGCTGCACCCACTCGTCCAGTTTCCAAGCAGCGCATAGTATAATGGGATAACGTGGCTGTTGTCCTCCGCTGCTTTCACGCCAACATACCCGTTATGCGCACTGAATGTTTCAAAACTGAGCGCAACATCATCAAGCTGTTCCGAACCGACTATATCCTCCGACAGATAGACCATGCCGCTTTTCGTAACCCGTATCTGGTTATTGTGACTGTCATTCCCGCAGGCGATCAGCATACGGAACTGTTCAAGGGTAATTGTCCTGATGTCATACGCCTTTATCTGCTTTCCATTCAAAGTAATCGTAGACTTCCTCCGCTTTGCGAGGAAATCCTGAAACTCCTGAAATATTTCTTCATCTGCCATTTTCTGAAAATCCTCTTTTTTACAAAATTTTATATCCTGCAAGTGGCTTTCGGGAGAAAAGCCCACATTGGAATCGCACCATCATCTTTGTGACCGTTTTACGGAAGTATCATTATCAGGAAACAGTGTCATGGCGCAAGGTTCCCACACCTTGTTTACAGTAAAACATTTCTCGCTCCCACCCGTTTCATCACGGGCAGTCATGGCGTGTTTTCGCATAGCTCGGCTGTTTCATACGTCTTGCAGGATTACCCATATTCAGTTGTCAGCCTGCCATGCGGTTAAGCCCACACCAGCAGGAAATCATTCCCGTCTGTCCCGCTAAATTTCCAGCTTGTCCGCACCGTACTTATGGATAATGCGGAACAGTATTTCTTTCTCTTTCCCCTCTGCCCTTCCATATATTCTGCACAGCGTTTCAAGCTCCGTCTGCGTGAGGGTGTTGGTATAAGGCTTGTAATCTTCCGTAATGAAAACCCCGCCGCCCTCGCCCGGCTTTGTGTAGACCGGATAATCAAAAGACAATGCAATAATGTCATTCATTATCGTGCGCCTTGTAACATCTAATTCCCATGCAAGCTCCCTCATTGTCGCATGACCTCTGGCAGATAAAATGCTGATGATTTCCATTCTCCGGTGTGCTGAATCCATGCCGCACCTCCCCTCATTTGTGGATTGAAAACCGTTCAGGATTGCCAGCCCTAAAAGCACATAAAACATTCCAAAAAATCTTTTATATGCTTTATAAGAATGGCAATCAGTTTCTATGTAAGTTTCTCACAGTACGGTCCAAATTCATGTATGATTGACAGGACGGTTGCCCTGTCCTCCGCCGCACAGGAAACAGCGAGTTTTTCCAAACATTCCAGTTGCTCTTTCGAGAGTGAGTTCTGATATTTCCCTACCCCATCCATGAGGAAGTAGCCGCCGTTAAATCCCTGTTTTGAAACTACGGGAAGTTCCTCTCCTATAACTTCAAAATCCCTGCTTATGGATTTCCTGCCTACACGGTATCTGCCCATAAGCTCCGCCACCGTCAGCTTTTTCCCCGACAGCAGCATACGCTCAATCTCCCTGCGCCGCCGGAATGCGTGGTCTAACATTTTCTCACCCCCTTTCACCGCTGTTTCTGATGTTAATTGTAGCTAAAGTAATATCCCCTCTATGGGGGCATTGCCTGAAAAAATTTATAATTTTTTCCGCAATGTCGGAAAAGGCTGAAACCTTTTCCGTGAAGAATAGCAAGCACTGCCTGTGTGGGAACACAGGCTTCGATTTTCCCAAATTCCCGAAGCGGGAACTTGGAAAAATCTGCTTGCAGAGGGCATATCCCCCTGACCCCCTTTCCGCTCAAAAAATCACAAAACTTCCTGACGGAGTTTTTGATTTTTTTGCACGAATGCCCCATGTATGAGGACATTTATTTTTGTAAAATCCTCTTAAAAATCTGATAAGGAGAGTGCATCATAAATGGCAAAACGTGAGCGTAAAAATGAACTGAAAATATTCCTGAGTGACGATGAGCAATACATACTGGAACAGAAAGTAAAAATCTCCGGCATGAAAAGCAAATCATCTTTCCTGCGGCACTTGATTCTGTACGGTTTTGTATATGACATTGACTATTCCGATTTACGGAATTACAACGCCACACTCGGAAAAATCGGCAGCAACTTAAACCAAATTGCAAAGCGAATGAACGCAACAGGCAACGTGTATAAAACCGATGTGGAAGAAGTGAAAAAGCTGATGAAACAGGTGTGGGATACACAGAAAGCCATGCTTGCAAGGCAGCCCTCCATGAAACAATAGATTTTCTTAAATTCCAACCGAAAACAAAGCAACACCCGTTAAATTTCTCCCACAAATCCGCAAAAGCAAAACCGCAAAAAAGTTTGAAAACGCTCAAAATTCGACATAAAAAAGGTGTATCGCTTAGAAGTTTTTACTTCATCACGATACACCTTTATGTGCTGCAATCTGTTGGTATTTTCTTTGTACGCTTTCGTACATTTCCATATTTTTTTTCATAATTCACCAATTTGTACCTCAAAGCTATTGAAAGATTCCTATACAAACCAACAGCTTATATACTCCTATAACATTTCAAATATTCAAAGGCGTATTGCAATTGCACCATTTAAGGGAAACGCAGTACGCCCTCTAAAAAATATATTTTTCCTTGACCTAAAATTTGAAATCTTTCTCCTGTTATGCCTTTAAGTCCATATCCATACTTTCTCTTATATCTGCAAATCAAGATTTGCACCAACCACATTTGAATGATTGCTTTGCTTTTCAGTAGTCTCTCTTTCTCTCGGTTCCCTTACTGCTTCAATAACTTTCTGCATATCATCATCATCAAGGTAAATTTCTCCATTTTCGGAATTCTCCAATTTCTCTAAAAGCATCTGTTCCGCTTTTTCCAGTGGCGTACTTTCCTTGACGATGGTAATGCCTGATTTTTCCAGCTCACCGCCTGTCTTTATATCCTCTGTTTCAGATTTATTTTCATCTAATGCTTCCTGCAATTCTTTTTTCCTTTTTACTGACTTTTCTTTTGACTTTTCAATCAGCTTTTTAGAATTTTCTTTTCGTTCCTCCCGCAATTTATCACTCATGTTTAACATAAAATCATTTCTGACATAAGCACAAGAAGAATACTTACCATTTTCATCTATGTAACCATGACGATACACAACCGTCCAACCACTAGCCCTATGCATGCTGTCAAGCAATTTTGTTGCCGATTCCACCCCTCGAATCAATTCTTTCATTTCTTTTTCTTTGTTGGGGTCATCCTGCATTTTCTCCAAGAGTTTTGGATTGATTGTCAGTGTTTTTCCGCTTTTTGCTGATGAATGTGTGTTTCCAATCCTAAATTCCACACTCGGAGCAAGTTTTTCCAATTTCTTCGCATAGTCTACTGTTCTTTTTACCTTGCTATTTCCTACAGTAGAATTTTTCTGTGTGTCCACCGTTTCTGATGTTTCCTTTCCTGACGTGACCTGTTTCTTTGCTGTCTCTTGTCTCTGTGTTGCATGGACATTCTCATATGCGTTATAGTTGTTTGTAATTTCCATTGCCATAACTTCATCCTCCTGATTTCATTTTTCTTTCGGCATATCAATCCGCTCTATTAAAACATCTTTCCTTTTATACTTTACCACCTGAACCAATAAAGGCTTTGCACCGCTGAAATTCTTAATGCACTCCGATACACTTCCGTTTTTTTACTATATACTCTCGAAAATTTATCCAGCGCAATATAAGCAGTTATTTATTACATGGTGTACTAATAAACATAGGGGAACTGAAAAATATGCTTTTTCAGTTCCCATCGCACTCTATGAGAGTCAATCATTCTTGTTTTTGTCCTTGTCTTTTTCTTCCTTTAATTTCTGTTCCCAATAGGATTTATCCGTTACCTTATCCTTATCCTCGTTTTTGCTGCCTACTCTTTCATCAATCGTGCTTTGGAACAGCTTCGAGATTGTGTCGGAATAAGCACCGTTCTTGTTATAGGTCTTATCAACACCTTTTGTTCTCGCCGCCGCACTGGAAATAGCGGATGCTTTCTGCGAAATCTGGCTGCCAAAAGAACCGTATCCGGTAAACAGGGATTTTAAAGTAGAGATATTGTCAAACTCAATTCCGCTTTTCCCTAAAGCTGTCTTTTTCTTCAGGGCATCCTCGTCAAACTCCAGTTTATTGCCTTTGCCGACAGTGATGCCTGCTTTTGAGAGCAGGTTGCCTGCCTTTTCCGTTATGCTGGTCATCCACGCCGCATTGCGCAGAACATTCTTCGTTTCTGAATTTCCCGCCTGCTCCACCACAGAATTGTAATCATCAACAAAGGTTTTGACCGCCTTTGTGATTGCATCCCAGTCATAATCCTCGACCTCGATTTTTTCTCCGGTTTCCTCGTCCTTTTTCTTGAATTTCTTTTTCTCATAAAGCGAGGCATCACCCAATGCTTCCGCAGACTTTTTCAGCGAGTCCGCACTGGAGCGCATCAGCGTCAGTGTTTTGGAAGAATCACCGAACTGTGACAGCTTATCCGCATCCTGCTTCGCATAATAAGCCTTCATCAGTTTTCCATAGCTTCCGTTTTTAATCATGGCATAGTCCGACACATTGATTCCGCCCATGCTATTATCAATATAGGGAGCGCCGCCGCCAAATAACGAAGAATAATCCATATTTGTGTTATATTTACTTGCATAGTCGCTGAAGCTGTTAATTTCTGACATAAGCCTTACCTCCTTTACAAGCGGACATCAACATGGGTATAAACTGCTGCCTGTGCCGCCGGAGTTTCCGGAGCAGCTATTTCAACAGGCTGTATGTTCTGTGCCTGTGCACCGTTATCCTGCTGCACATTCTCTATATTTCCTGTCTGTTCATCTGCACCTGATATGCCATCCTGTGCTTTCTCTCCTTTTGCACCGCTGTCTGCTGTCTTTTCGGTCTTACCTTCTGCCTGTGCCTCTTTTTCCTCTTTTGCATCAGAAGCTTTCTTCTCAGTGCGTTCTGCTGCCGCAGCTTCTTCAACAGCCTTATTAGCCTTTGCAAGTGTATTCATCTGTGAGGCTGTTGCATTTACGGCTTTCTGTTCCAAATCTGCCAGCTCCGCTTCCTTAGCCTCTGTACTTCCGCTCTGCTTGATTTCTGCCTTTAAAACATTCGCTCTGCCCTTCATCTCCGTTGCCACGCTGCCCTGCACCTTTGCCTGCTTAATGGATGTATCTGCAGAAATCATTGCCGTCATGCTTGCTTGGGAAAGTCCGGCACTTTTACTGCCAGACTTGCCTCCCTTTGTTCCGCCCAGCATATCATCCATAGATGTTCCCTTTGCCTGTTGTTTCTCTTTTCGCTGTTCTACCTGATGCTGCCTTAACTGCATATTCAAGTCACTAATCTGCTGTTGTATCTCTTGTCGCTTTTTCATCTTTTCCTCTAATGTCATTTCCTCATTAGAAGAAAGTTCCTGCAACTGCTTCTGTGCGTTTGCAATCTGGTTCTGGATGTTCCGGCTGTAAGAATCCGTTGCCTGGTTCATCCCCATCTGCCCCATCTGTGTGTTCGCTCCGTTGCTACTGTTAATTTTCATAGTAGTGTCCTCCTTGAAAAAATTTTGAAATCCGTTTCATATATGAGAAAATCCTAATCTCTATCAATTTTATCGAATTATCATTTATACAAATAAAGCGCCATGTCGTGAACCGCCCTCATTCTGTTGTGAACCCCTTACGCAACTTGAAGCATAATCCCTACCGTAACCTCATTCCCATTTTGCTCAAATGACAGGTCTCCCATATACTTCTTAGCCACCCTGAGCATATTCTTTAAACCGATTCCATGCCCGCCGTCTTTTTTTGTCGTGTACGGCAATCCATCTGCCGGATTGGTAAGAAGTTTACCCTCAAAGCTGTTGCTGACAATCAGCATAAAAACACTGTTCTTGAGGAATGCCTGAATCCTGATATATGGCTTTTCCCCATTTACCGACTCCATGCAGTTATTCAGCGCATTATACAAAATCACGCTGACATCAAAAGCATCCAGTTTTGTATTTTCCGGATAACGGAAGTCGCTTTCAAATCGGATTCCACGCATCTCGGCTTCTTTTTTCTTTTCTAAAAGAATCATATCCGTAATTGGATTTCCTGTCCTAATCTCAGGTGTAAGTTCCTGCCATTCTATTTTCAACCTCTCAAGATATGCCGAAGCCTCGGCGGTGTTTCCTGATCCCATCAGGTGTTCTATCATCTGGATATGGTTTCCCATGTCGTGTCGCAGGGAACGGATATCCCCATACAGCCTTTCAATCTCCCCGATATGTGTTTTTATAGTATTTATCTGGCTTTCCAAAAGCTCATGTCCGGACTGTTCTTCCTGTGATGTTTTCCAATTCTGAAATATAACGGTTATCACAAGGACTGCTATTACGGATATCAGATAGTATAAAAAACAAAGTACATCATAAAATCCCGTCATTTCGAATTGGACTTGGTAAAAATGGAAAATTGCATAACCGGCTACCCCTGACAGGGACGGCACGGTCAGCATCACAAGCTCCCTTCTTTCCATATATCTGCCCTTGCTTTCATACGCCCTGTTGACCGCCTGGGCAGATAATAGCAGGAGCAGAAAACTAAAAAGTATGCCCAGAATCCTTATCGCCACATACAATCCGTAATGCAGCCAACCCAAAGCTGCTATCTCTGGGTTTAAAAGAACAATATCAAAAAAATGGTCTATGATTTCTGCCATAGAAGTGGAAAGCCAACGCAGTGAAAAAAAAGTAACAGACAAGAATATCTTTTGGTTGATATTGCGTCTGTCCTCTGCGCACATCACGGCAAATGATGCTAATGTACCAATGAAATATGCAAGGATATTGTCTATCTGGGGCGGCATGATGTACAAAACCGTCATTACCACACCATACACTGCGCCTGCCTTAATCGCTTTGCTTCTACCCGGCATATAAGGCGATACAAATATTCCAAGACATATGCCCGTAGCAACAAGCTGCACAATAATTGATACATAAGACGTAATATTCCAACATAATTCTACCGGACTCACCTAATCTCCCTGCCTTTCCTCTGGTTATATTTCAGATATTGTTTCACAAATTTCGGATAATTCTGCTTTGCAATCAAAGCTGTCCCATTTTCCATAACAGCAGACACAGCATCATACCTCAGTACATACTTAAAATGGATCAGATATGACCTGTGCGGTCTGAAAAAATCCTCTCCAACTTTTTTCTCCAAATCGGACAGTTTACCGTAATACTCCGTATCGCCGTTTATAGTATGAATGATGACCTTGCGGTTGAACACTTCCGCATAGATAATATCCTTAAACAGTATTTTTGTATGGACTCCCCCTGCCTGTATCATCATGTAGTCCCCATCATCCTCGTCTCTGCCCTTATTCCTACGTCCGATTTCCAACAATGCGTTTTCAAAGACCTCATCGAATTTACCATTGGATAAAGGCTTGACCAAATAATGAAACGCCCCTACGTCAAATGCCTGAAAAACATATTCCGGTGCTGACGTAACAAATATGATGAGCGCATCCCTTTGCTGCCTGCGGAAAAGCCTTGCTGTTTCCATACCATCCATCTCTGGCATTTGTATGTCCAGAAATAAAATGTCCGCCTTCGTATTGCCTTTCAACAGCTCCCTGCCGGAAGAAAACTGTTCTATTACTGCAGAAGGAAGCATTTTCTTTACTTTTTCCTCCAACAGTTCAAGCATAAATGTCTCGTCATCACAGATTGCCACGCAGATGGTATCTCTTGCGGATCGTGCATCAGCATCTGTCCGACCAATAAAGTTCTCCATAGGTTCACATCTCCTTTATGTAAATTTCCTACAATCAATGCCAGATGACAAAAAACAACATTGCTTATATTATATCGTAAAAACTGTTTTTGTCTGATACGGTAAGTTGTGAACAGACCTTGTTTTGTTGTAAATATTTTTCTTAATGAGGGGGAACACCTTGCAAGGACACACATAGCCGATATAGGAAAATGAAAACTACCGTGTTAAACATATTACCTCTGCATCATGGAAATGTGCATAACTGGCTATGAAACTATGGAAAACCCCATTCACAGCCTGTGAAAAGCAAAAGCAGCTTTTCCACATCCTGCAAACAGGGCTTCCCACAGTTTCATAAACGCAGCCAGTTATACGACATTTCCACAATGCTTGCGCCTACGGAATCCATCTCCCAATCTATCACTTTTTCAAAGACACCTTTTACAGCTCTATTCCCGCCATTCTTGCGAAGTAAGTTTTCTGCCCGATAAGTTCTGACTGTTTTTCTTCTGGCAGGCTCTCAAAGACGCCCTTATACCCCTTTTCCAAAAACGGAGTGTCCTTTGCCAACAGATACAGCCTCATATCAAGCCATTCCTGCCATAATTCCTCAAACAATACAGCGCTGTCCGTGAAAGTAGCATCTTCCTCAAAACCATGCGGCGGCACATAGTATTTCAGCATAACAAAACCGTATTTCCCAACATCAACTACCACAATATCTGCCATTTCATACAGTTCAGTAAACGCATCAACCACTTTTTTACACTTCTCTCGTTCTTCCTCTGTGATATAAACCTGTTTTTCCATATTGATTTACCTCGTTTCTTTTATGATTTTACCATGTTTATCCGATAAGGGCTATCTACATACACCAGATTATAACTTTGCTTATTTTTCCCATTTTTCACTTTACTCACAATTCACACCCGTTACTGCTGTTGTAAAAAAACCCATGTTTCTACCTCTTTCCTTCCTTAGATTTTATTTTTTGGTAAGAAAGAATTTTGATATGTAACTTTCCCTGCCTTTATGGTAAAATAAAAACAGGGAAATCCTTTGGGAGAACCCTAACGGCATCCGGTACATTCTGTTTGGCGATAGGCTGTGCCGGGTGTCCTGTTTTTACCCGCTCCAAAGCACATACAAAATTCCTGATTTTGGCTTTATGCCAAAAGTTTACAAGTTCCATATTCAATTGACATTCTTAACTTCTGGCCATGGTGTCCAGAAACCGTTATTTTATTATGTCCGGGAAAAGATTCTCTCTCTTTTTGATTTTCCAGACCCAAAGCCATTCCCCATCTTTACACCTGTAGATTCCTTGCCTGTATTACCACCCCCAGAACCTTCCAGAAGATTAATAATTCCCCAGACCGCAATGCCCGCCTCTTCTACCGTTTTCCCTGCTGTCCCTGTTATTTTAGAAAAACCCATACCCTAACTGAAACCAGATATCCATGGAATAAGCACTGTTTTGCCATGCCCGGTTTAACTCCTTTCTTCATTTTCTCTTCCTGACAATCCCGTGGTTATCATCAAGGGCAATGCTCAGGTGTGCCATTGCCCTTCCCACATGATACGGTTGTTGTTTGTGTCAAGGTCGGGTAGTATTTTGCCCTGCAAAATCTCCACCCTATCCTTGACACAACGGTTCGTTGCCTCCTCTCTGCCACATGTATCTTTGCTGCTCCCCTGAAAGATTCGGGGAATCCCTGATATGGTTCATTCTATCCTCTCCCTTTCTCCACTATCCTTTTATTTCCCCACAGTCAAAGGTTTCATCTACTGTTGTGCTGGGAGTAACTCTCATACGGTTTTGATTCTTTACATACTTTGCAATATCAAAAACATTTTCCCTGTCATAGTCGGACAACTCCCTGTACCGTGCGTGCTTTGTTATGTCAAACTTATCTGAGAAAAAAGGTCTTACGCCCCTAAGCCGCATAATACATTTCCCACCGTCCATGACTGCAATCTCGTCCTGACTCATCAGCTCCTTCCCTGTTTTCTGGTAATTAAGCCCATAAGACTGGCTTGTACCCCTTGTATCGGAAGTATTGCAGAGGTCTATGGTTTCCCTGCCCAATACTTCTGACAGCTCCTTTAGTGTTGTCTGCTCCTGCCCGTCAAGGAAAAGCAATGTATCACAATTCCCCTGTATCGTGTCCGCGCTGTCTTTGTAAATTGCCTTAAGCTGCGACTTTGACTGAAGGATAATAGAAGCCGAGATTTCCCGGCTCCTGATGGTGGCAATCAGTTTTTCAAACTGTGGTATCTGCCCGATATTGCTGAACTCATCCAACAGGCAGCGCACATGGACGGGCAATCTCCCATGGTATACGTCGTCCGCCTTGTCGCAGAGCAGGTTGAAAAGCTGTGAATACATGATGGATACCACAAAATTGAATGTGGCGTCCGTATCGGAAATAATGACGAACAATGCTGTTTTTTTCTCTCCCAGCGTGTCAAGTTCCAACTCGTCATACTCCATCAGGCCGCGCAGTTCCTCAATATCAAACGGAGCCATCCTTGCACCGCAGCTAATTAAAATGCTTTTCGCTGTCTTGCCCGCCGCCAATTTATATTTTTTGTACTGGCGTACTGCAAAGTGGTTGGGCTTTTCTTTTTCCAGTTCTTCAAAAAGTATGTCTACCACATTTTTAAAGTTTTCGTTATCCTCCCTTGCTTCGCTGGCATCAATCATATCAATCAGCATGGCAAAATTCTGTTCATACTCAGGGGCTTCATACCAGATATAGGCTATCAGTGCTGTATAATAGAGTTTTTCCGCCTTTACCCAGAAATCCTCCCCGGATTGCTGCCCTTCCCCTTTGGTGTTTACGATAATCGTATTTACGAGCTTTAAAATATCCTTTTCGCTCCGCAGGTAGGCAAAGGGATTGTAATGCATGGATTTTGAAAAATTTACAGTATTGAGGACTTTTATCTGGTAGCGTCCTCTTTGCAACATCCTCCCACATTCTTCCAGTAAGGTTCCTTTGGGGTCTGTGACGACGTAGGAGCTGTGCATCTGCATAAGCGATGGCTTGACAAAAAAGCGGGTCTTGCCGGAACCGGAACCTCCAATCACAAGAATATTTTTATTTCTTGCGTATTTCGGCTGCTTTGGCCGACTGTTCATGGTAAGCCGTTCCGTCTGTGTCAGGGGGATATTGTTCTCAAATACCGGGTCTGTGTATGGGGCTATGTCTTTGGCGTTGCCCCATCTCGCAGAGCCATACTCTACGCCCTGCCTGAATTTTCTGGCATTTCTGCTTTTCAGTTGTACTGCCAGCCACAGAAAAGCTCCGCCGCAAATCCCTGTGAGTAAGTCTTTGGGATTCAGGCTTAACCAGGGGCTTGAAAACATCCTGCCTGAATGGTTGAGGGCTGTCATCAGCTTTTCAAAAACATTTTCCCCTTCTGCCGCCCGGAATAGCCATGCTGCTTTGTCACAGAACCATCCCACAAGGATATATGGCAGGTTTTTAAGGATGATTTTCTTTCCCTTCATGCTGTCTGTTTTTTCCTTCATCTTTCCCGGAATGGACTTCAGTTCTTTTGCTATTTCCTCAAATATGCCTCTGTCTTTGGTATCCTTGCTCATAAGCTCTGCCCCCTGTCCGGCTCCCGGTTCCGTTCCCTGTCTTTGCTTTGCACTGCCTGTTCTTTTGCCCGCATCAACCGTTTCCGTATGGAAACCCTGTTTTTCTTTTTCTCATTTCCATAGACAAACTCCTTAAACGCCTGTGAAATCACATCTGCATCTTTGCCATGGAAGAACACCAGATATTTCGGCGGTTCGGTTGATTTGTCCTTTTTTATGGCAAAGTCAATGTTGTATTTCCGGGCTGTACGCTCAAAGTCTTTGATATTGCTTTCCGTCACCTCGATGGTTGACACGCCCGCTCCTTTTCCAACAAGGTTCTTTACGGTAGTCTTTCCATGCGTTTTCTTTTTCCCGGCTGTCTTTCTGTGGTGTTCCAGATACATCTTCATCGCCGCCCTTAACACATTAGCGTCCAGACGGGCGCTTTTTATCATAAGGGCAACCGTTTTCTGTGTTACTTCTTCCTGCATAGTCTTTTCCTCCTGCCATTTTTTCCATTTTCACTACGGTGGAATCTCACGCAAGATGATATTTATAAATTTGAAGCAATCCGCCTCCCTTCCTCTTCTGGACATCGTGGCCAGAAGTTACAGACAGTAAATGGAATACAGGCTGGCAGACAGTTCATTGCCGGAATACTCCACATCATCAAGGAGTAATGCCTGAAACAGCACGTCCCGAACCACTTCCAGCTGGACAATTCTCTGTTCTTCCTCCGTAAGATGCCCAATTTCCACGCCATCCCATGCGGCAGTTTTCCGCGCCGCTTCGCAGCAGGCAAACAAACCAAGAATATATTTATTTGACATGGCAAACCCATATGTTTTCCTGCCTTCATAGACCATCCTGTATTTCTCCGCCTCTCCTTCCGGCAGCCGGAACAAGCAATGCACCGTTTCCAAGCACAGTTTCCCTCCGTAATCAGGCAAGAGCTTCTTTTTGTGCCTCTGCACTTTCGTATAGACTTCCTCACGCTCCATGCCATAACGGGTACGCCTGAACTGTGGTTTCCGGCATAAGAAATCCAAATCCATGTATACATTATTGATGACTGTTTTCCCGGCATACTGTGAAAATCCTTTTACACGCAAAAGGTATGCCAGCGTCAAGTCCAGCTTTTCTTCTGATAGAATGGACTGGTATGGATTTTCCGGAAACTCCAGCCTTTCAAATGCAAGCGGACAGCTCCCTTTTGCCGCCTCCCTTGCCATGCTCCGTTTCACATCCCTCAATGATTCCACTTTAATCTCCTTTCCGTTTCAGCCAATAAAACAAGGGCAGCTATAAATCTCCTGACTTATAACTGCCCTTGCGCTGTTTTCATTTCTTAGCATGTACCGCCGGACGCTGCTTATATTTCTTCCCAATTTTCCTGCGTTCCAGCACAAACACCATATCACTGGTGCGTTCAAAAAATCCTATGTCCTTTTTCCAGCTCGTGCCACATTTGCAGTGCTGGAGGCCGATAAACTGCTGTTTCATCTTCCTCCCACAAGCCGGGCAGCGTTTGCTGCTGTTACCTTTTTTCTTTTCCCCCTTCTCTTTTTGCGGCTGTTCCTCCGGTAAGCCGTCTTCTCTGATGCGTTTTCCATATTGGGGGAGTTTTTTCAGATATGCGCCGTATACCTCGTCATAGGGAACCCAGATGGAATGGGATTTTATTTTTTCGTATATCAAATCCACGGCATCTCTGGGTGCGTCCCCTTCCGGCAGTTCCCCATGCTCCTTAAAGTAGCTGCAGGTTTCCCGGAACATCCACTCCGCTATCTTCATTTTATGCTTTTGTTTCAGGTCTTTATAACTTTTGTTTGGCTGCTTTTGCTGCTTGTACGCAAGCGTATGGTGGTTTTTCTTCATAATGCCCTCCTGTCTGTCCTGAAGGATATTATAACAGATAACCGTCTATGTATCACTGGCTAATTGCCCGTAATTATCCTGTGCCACCCCCTTTTCTTTCCATCCCCCTCTATACATGTCATGCTGGACTTCCTGCTGGTAGTAATGGCTCATCGTCGCTGGCGCATTGTAGAGGGCAGTTATCAGGTATGCCCTGATATTCTGGATTTTCCCTGTAACCTCCCTCATGGAGTGCATGACATACTCCACATGCCCGCTGTTCAGCTTCAGGAACCGGGATTTTACAAGCCCATACGGGTAATCTTCCCCGTTGATGCGGATGGTTTTACGTTTTACACATACCACCTCGCAGATAATCTCATAGATTTCCTCCAACATCTCTTTCTCGTCATGGCTCCCATACTGCATGTGGTAGTCATATTCCAGTTGTTCACGGATAAGAGCCATGTATGCTTCTGTGCTGTCCATCCCATCCTGCCCGCCATCCCCGGATGGATGGATAGGATAGGTATCATTCAAGTCAGTATAATTCTTGTTGTTATAATTAGGGGCAAGTTTTTTTGTTTCTGAAAACCCAGTTTCTTTCCCTCTGGAAATTAAAAATTCCTCTTTCTGGAAGTCAAAACATTTTCCTTCTGGAAATTCAATTTCTTTCTCTCCAGATGTTAAATTTTTTTGTTTCTGGAAATCAAAATCTTTTCCCCCTTGCAGTTCTGTCCCTTTACTTCCAGAAGCCAATCCCTTTTCCTTCCTGAAATCAAAATCTTTTGTTTCTGGGACGGCGTCAGTGTCCCCTTGTGCTTTTTCTGGCATTGAAGCAAAATTTTTTACATAAATAATGTCTGGCTTTCCCTGCCCCCGCCGCTTTTTCTCTATCAGCCCGATGCCGCTGTCTGAATCCAGCTCCTTCATAATCTTTGTGCATGTGGGTCTGGAACACCCCAAATCTTCTGCAATGTTCTCCACGGAATATATAATGTACGCCCTGTTCCTGTCGTCCAGCCATCCGTTCTTCATGGACATCGCCATGCGGTCGAGCATAAGCCCGTACAGGAGTTTAGCGTCACTGCTAAGTCCCTTGAAACGCCCGTCTTTAATCAGCAGTCTGGGGACGCGGTAAAAGGAAAACTGCTCTGCCTCCATACCGTAATAATAGTCAAACTTCAATGGTTCTCCCATCCTCCCGCCCCCTTTACTGCCTGTTCTTCCAGTCCTCTAAAAGCTGGATAATCACCTCTTCTATGTCGTTATTGGAATAATCGTCAGGAAAATACTTTTTAATGTTGTCCCCTTTAATCGTCACTTTTCGCTCTTTCGGCTTTTCCTCCGACAGTATCAGGCGCACCATCGGCAGGGTAAGTTCCCCGGCTTTTCCATGTTCCTTCAGTTTTGACGCTTGTGCGGCAGTCATGGATATCCCTGTTGCCTCCAGCGTGGCAAGCACCCACCCCTGCGCCTCTTTGTCCAGAAAGGAGATATCCACGCCCTGCACAATGCCGATTTTCTTTCTGTCTACCATTTCCAGCAGCCCATCGGAAAGCCTTGCAAGCCACACATAACGCTGCACGGTTTTCCTGCTTTCCCCAGCAGTTTCCCCGACTTCCTCAAGGGCGCTCCCGCCCCGGATTCCCTGATGCTTCACAGCCTCGTACTTCATGGCGTAAGCCTTTGCCTTCTCACTTGGCAGTATATCCTCACGCTGGATATTGGAATCCACCATGATAATTACGGCTTCATCGTCTGTATACTGCCGGACAATCACAGGCATAGCGTCTATGCCAGCCCACTCACAGCCCCTTTTCCGTCGGTGCCCGGCTATGATTTCATAGCCGCCGCCCGCCCTTGGCCTCGCAATCCCCGGCACAAGCACCCCGTACTGCCGGATGCTCTCTGCCGTTTCCTCCATTTTCTCATCGTCTGCAACATGGAACGGATGGTTCTTGAAAGGATGGAGTTCGCTTAGTTTTACATTGATTACCTGCTCCGCCCCTGTTTCCCCGCCCGGGCTGCCGAACAAATCATCAAAACTGTTCATCCTGATTTTTCCCGCACTATTGCTTTTACTCATTGCCCAGCACCTCCTCTGTCAGAGATTGGTATGCCCCGGCAGCTTTTCCCTTCGGGTCGTGCTGGTAAATGCTTACCCCCTCTGCAGAAGTTTCCGCAGCCCTTACGGATATGGGTATACTGTTTTTAAATATCCTTACTTTCTGTCCGTAATTTTCAACCAGCAATGCGGCAATATCCTTTGCATAATTTGTCCGGCTGTCCACCATAGTAAGCAGGATGCCTTCAATTTCCAGCTTGGGGTTAATCTGCCGCTTTACCTTCCCAATGGTTTTTATGAGCTGCTCCAGCCCCTTAACCGGAAGGTATGCCGCCTGAACCGGGATTAAAACGCTGTCTGCACAGGCAAGCGCGTTGATAGTAATCATCCCCAGCGATGGCATACAATCAACCAGAATGTAATCGTACTCTGCCCTTACTTCTTCTATGTAGGAACGGAGCACCAGTTCCCTGCTCATAACA
The DNA here is from genome assembly GCA_910580195.1 of uncultured Lachnospiraceae bacterium. Classification (GTDB taxonomy): domain Bacteria; phylum Bacillota; class Clostridia; order Lachnospirales; family Lachnospiraceae; genus Petralouisia. The sequence goes on along the minus strand of CAJTWA010000017.1, from coordinate 58,314 downwards.
TTTACCAGTGACACCTCCAGACCGGATAATTCGATGTTCCCCGGCATGAGGTCAATGCCTTCTTTATGCTTTAAAATGCCATACCCAGCTTCTATTGGCTCATTATTGACAGCTTTCACCATTACCGTTGCCAGCGTTTCTTCCAGCTTGTCCGGCTCTGTAAATCCCAAACTCGCTGTTAAGCTGCCCTGTGCATCCGCGTCAATCAGCAGCACTTTCTTCCCCTGCTTTGCCAGCCCTATCCCTAAGTTCCCGGTTGTGGTCGTCTTGCCAACGCCGCCTTTTTGGTTTGCAATTGCTATAATTTTACACATGGCTTTTCCTCCGATTTTATTTCATTTCTTTTACGTTCGCCTTATGAATCTCTGCATAGGCTCTGTAGTATCTGTCCGTCCCTTTGTTGTGGTACAATTCCGAGAAATCCCCGACAACAATTTTGGGCGTCCTTTTCAGGATTTTTTCAAACCACTTAATATCATTCTTAGTTCCCATCAAGCGAATTTTAAGCACTTTCCCCTCCATTTCTGCAAGGATTTCTTCCATAGGCTTGTGTTTCCTGCAGTATTTCTGGCAACGTGTTCTCACATTCTCTCAAACATACATTGCATAGTAAAGCCTTGTAAAAACAGTCATGATACCTTGCCTGTTCCAGTTTCTCATAGTAAAATATTTTGTCTTTCTCGTTTGCAAAAACCATGTGTGTAGTATCGTAAGGGTATCCGCCACAGATGACAGATTCCTTATGATTAGTGACGCTCTGCGGTCTACGCTCCGCTCCGGTCGTTGCTGAACAAGTGCTGCTGGCACTTAGCAACTCTGCTCTTAACGCTGTGTTGTTCATAATTTATTACCTCCTGCTTGTTTTTATAATATCAAGAAAATCTTATATGAGATTCTCTATGTCCAAAATACAAAGAGGACACCAGCTCTCGCTAATGTCCTCTATCACAATTACACTCTTTAATTCTTACTTAATACCCACTCTGGACGCAAAACCCACGATTCCGCTAATAAAAGCATCTTCGCTAAAGCCTTGATTTTCCGCTGTTTCTGTGGCCTTTTCAGTATTTGTCAATGTTGTCAGTAAGGGTTCCCCTTCCCGTATTCTCAATGTACGCCGGATTTCCTTCGGCACGACTACCCTTCCCAAATCATCTATCCTACGGACAATTCCTGTTGCTTTCATAATAACATCCTCCATTTATTGATAGTTTAAGCGCCTAATGCAACCCATTAGCGAATCATACCGCCATTTGGCGATTATGGTACTATTATCTGTAAATGGTGGGATTTTATACCTGAATTTTCATTGCCGCCCTCAATCTTTAACCCTTTGGGTTATTTTTATCATTGCCATAAATAAGGGATATTTTCTGCACGGTCCCTACAACGTGCAGAAGTCTGCAAAATCTTCATAAAATTTGGCAAAACTAATAGGGCATTTTTCCTTTAGCACATTGATTGACGTTTCTTCTGCTATGTTTGCATAGTTATCCCTGTTTCCCTCTTCATGGTATTGCCCTAACACTCTTTTCATATAATTTTTCGGTTAATCACTGGAAGGGCTGTTTTTCTCGCCCCAAATCAATTCTGGTTTCGGCGGCAGCTTTACCTTACTTGGCTCCTTTCCAAAGCATTTTTTATATGCTTCTTGATCCGACAAAAGCCAGCTTTCTATCATCTTCATGGAAATCATCGGGATCCCCTTCCAAGTGTTGCTATCTGGCAATTCTAAGCCCTGTTTCACATCAGAATATATTTTTTCAAAATGCTTCCTGCAATTCCTTTCATCCTTTTGGCTCCCATCTGGCGCCTTATCTGTATCGCAATAAAAAATGCCTGCCGTATACCCCTTGCTTGCCGCATATACAGAAAACCTACGCGCTGGAATTCCCTTGCCTTCTACTTTCCGTAAATGCCTTGCAAGCTTTATTTTGCTTTTCCCATCAATCAAAGCCTTTTCCATATAGCAAACATCCAATTTTATTTCCATATCTTTCGCGCATTTTTGGAGAAAATTAATAACAGAACCGGGCTTCCACTTCCCTTTCTCGTCCTTCCATCCATAATCATTTGGCCCCTCCCCGTATACCACCAGCTTTATTTGTTTCATTGGGCATCCCCTCCCCCAAGCAGTTTATCAATAATTTCTTGGTTGCTCATGTTCATCAGCAGTTCCCCCGGATACAAATACTCCATTTTTTCACCCAGCTCTTTATTTTCTGATAGGATGCTGCATTTACAAATTCCCATTTTTGGCTCACGGTACAGATACCGGATTTGGCCCTGTTCTACATAATCTAAAAAAATCGGGCTATGGGTTGTCACTACCATCTGCCTGTTCCCTTCTTTGCAATTCCCTTGCAGGATGCCGATGACTTTTTCTGCGTAATCCAGATTAATCCCATTTTCTATCTCATCCAGCATCATAATCCCTTTTTTATTTATCTCGCAAATAGCCAAAAACGCCAATAAACGCAGGGTTCCATCGCTCATGTTTTTAGATTCAACCTGCAATGCCCTGCCTTGATAATCCTCTTCCGCAATCAGGTGCGTCCATCCCGGTTTCCCCTTTGTTTTTGCATCAACTTTTACAATTTTATTGTCCAAAACCTGCCTTACCTTTTCCGTAAAATTCTGCTTCTGGCCCGGAGCCATAGACTTAATAAATGCTGGCAGCTTCTCGCCTGCGCTGCCAATAGTATTTACTTCGCCCCTGCTGGAAAGCCTCATTTTCTCTGGGGAAAGCAACTCAAAGGAATCCGAATTTGCCCAAAAATCTTTTAATGCCTGCAATATTGGGTACTCATGGAAATCCATCATCTTCAGGAGGGAAAAATTTGCCTGAAGCTTTGGCAACACCTCCGAAGCCCCATTTGCATAATTTCTGATAAAGTTATCCCCATCCTTGGAATACGAATATGACAGTAAAAATTCGTCCCGCTGCCTATCGGGAATCCATACTGTTTCATGGGACAGTTCCAATATATTTTTCTGGGCATATGCTAAAAGCTGGATTTCCCAATATACTGGTAGGTTTTCTGGCCCTGCTGGCAATTCCATTTCGCATCGTATGGTAATTTTCTGGGACTTCTGCAGCTGCGATTTAATATCTGCTACCTTCCATCCTCTCCGTTCCAAAATGACTCCAAAATCTTCCCGTACAAATCCAGATATAAAATCTAAAACTTGCAGCACTGTGCTTTTTCCTGACATATTATTTCCGACAACTACCGTAAAAGGTTCAAAATCCATTTCAAATTGGTTTAAGGCTTTGAAATTATCTACATATATTCTTTTCAGCAATGTATTTCCCTCCGCTTGCTACTCCTAATTTCCCATCTGGAGCAATTATTACCAAAATCTGGACAAAGCGGGCAGTCCCTGCATATCCCCGGAAGGGATTTTTCTCATAGGAAAGCCACAAACTTTAGTGATTTGCAGTACAGGTATTCCCTACAAGAGCAAAGCTGGCAAAGGCAGCCTCACAGCCCCTTGCCAGCCTTTGTATTTTCCCGATTACAGAGCCCTGCCAATCTCCTAACCCACAGCCCAGAGCGCCTTCATCCAAACACTTACCTCAATTACAAAACCTTCTCAATCTCCTCAATCACAATCCGAAGCGCCTTAATCCTTGCATACTTCTTATCATTAGATTCCAGCACATGCCACGGCGCATAGGTGGTGCTGGTCTTTTTCATCATCTCATTGACTGCGGTTTCATACAAGTCCCATTTATCCCGGTTCCGCCAGTCCTCCTCCGTAATCTTCCACTGTTTTTCCGGCGTATTCTGGCGGTCGGTGAACCGGGCAAGCTGGACGTCCTTATCAATCTGCACCCAGAACTTGATAATCACCGCGCCCCAGTCAGACAGTTCTTTTTCAAATTCATTTATCTCATTGTAAGCACGCTGCCAGTCATTTTCACTGCAGAAGCCTTCGAGGCGTTCTACCATCACCCGCCCATACCAAGTGCGGTCAAAAATTGCCACATGGCCGGTCTTAGGCAGACGGTTCCAGAACCGCCACAGGTAATGCCTTGCTTTTTCGTGGGGTTCGGGGCTTGCAATGGGGTGCACCTCAAAGCCCCTTGGGTCCAACGCCCCGGTAATCCGCTTAATATTGCCGCCCTTGCCTGCTGCATCCCAGCCTTCGTAGGCAATAACCACTGGGATTTTCTTCCGGTACAGTTCATTGTGGAGCACCCGCAGCCTTCCTTGCAGTTCATCCAATTGGCGTTTGTATTCCTCATCCGTCAAAGATTTATCTAAGGAAATTTCAGAAAGCTTGGGCACTTTTTCCATGGGGAATACATTCTGCAGCAAAGGCACTGCCATGGCGCTGTTTTTCAGCGCAGTTTCAATGCCGCTGACTAAAGTTTCCAGCACTTGGAGCTGCGCCCATTTCTTATTTTTGGCATCCACGATATACCATGGGGAGGTGGAGGCATTGGTGTCGTTTAAATATTGGTCGTAGACCTTCATGCATTTGCTGTAATGCTTGTTCTGCCATGTATCGTTTTCGCTGACGCGCCAACTTGTATTGTCATCCTTTTCCAAGCCTTTGAGGCGTTTTTTCTGCTCTTCTTGGCTGATGTGGAAGAAAAACTTCATGACAAGGTAGCCGTTGTCCGTAAGCTGCCGCTCGAAACGCTTCACGCTGTCGATCCGCTCCTTGTACTGCTTTTCTTTCAGTTCCCCATGGAGGCAGCCCCGCGTCACTTCTTCCATCCAGCCGGAATCCAGAAAACAGAATTTCCCAGCCTCCGGAATTTTTACAAAATAGCGGTACAAAAACGGCTTGCGCTTTTCTTCCTCGGTGGGGATATCCATGGTGGCAACCTTGAAAAACCTTGGGTCGATTTCCTTGATGATTTTCCCTAAAATGCTGCCCTTGCCGGCAGTGCCCCAGCCTTCAAACAGCACAAATACCGGCAGCTTATGCTCCTTAATCTGCATCTGCTGCACGGCTAGCTTCGCCCTTGCTGCCTCAAGGCGTTCCTCCAGTTCTTCCAACCCCGGCCGCTCTGGCTTGTTCCAATTTTTCAACATAACTGCTCCTCCTTTTATCTTAACTGAAATTTAAAAAACCATGTTCCTATCCATCCCTTTCTGCCCTGCCTGCTTTTCCTTTGTAAGCGGGCTGATTTCCCGGCAGTCCCTTACTGCTTCTTTAAAACTTCCATTCCCCGGCCGTTTGCCTGTATGCCAAACAGCCTTCCAGCCAGTCCCTGCTGCTTCTTTAAAACTCCCGTTCCCCGCCCAAAGCCCACGGAAAACCTAGTTTTAATACCGGACGGAAAACTTCCGTTCCCCCGGCTCAAGCTCCATCCTGTCCCGTTCCATCCAGTCAATGCGGATATAATCATCCTGCTGCAGCGCTTGGATGATTTTGTCCAGTTCCTCTTCCCTGCCCTGCATCTCTGCCTCCACGGAACCGTCGTCATTGTTGCGGATCCATCCTGTCACCCCATAATGCGTCGCTAAGTTCCCGGCACGGAACCGGAACCCTACGCACTGCACCCTTCCGGTAAATAAAAAATGTTCCCTGATAGCCCCTTCTTTTGGCACAAATTCTTCTTCCTTCTGGTTGAACCCCAGAATTGACTTTAATATCTTCCCCATTCTGTCCGCAGCCTTTCCCATCATTCTTCCCATCCCTCTGGCTTTCGCCAAAGACATGGCTCAAAATCCTCTCCATTATCCTGATTTCTCCCATCCCTCTGGCCTTTCGCCAGAAGCATGGCCCAAAATCCTCTCCCTTATATCAATTTCTCCCATTCTTCCGGCTTAAAGCCTGTGGTAATGCCTTTCTCTGTCACAAGGATTGGGCGTTTCACCAGCATCCCGTCAGTGGCAAGCAGGCTGTATTTTTCCTCCAAAGGCATCTCCGGCAGCCGGTCTTTTAACTTCATTTCCTTATACAGCATGCCGCTGGTATTGAAAAAACGCTTGATATCCAGCCCGCTCCTTTCATGCCATCCCTTCAGTTCTTCCTCCGTGGGGTTCTGTTCCTTGATATCGCGGTCCTCAAATGCTACGTTGTGGTCGAAAAGCCACTGCTTTGCTTTTTTGCAAGTGCTGCATTTTGGATATTCGACAAATAAATTGCCCATGGGCAAAGCCCCCTTCCTATGTTCTGTTTTTGCTTATTCGCTGTAATAGTTAACTCTTATTATTATACCATCCCGCAAAGATAAAAGCCACCAGATTCTTCATTTTTCTCCCAATCCCTTTCGCCGCAGCCATGCACACAATTTCACAAAAATATGCTTCTGGCTGCCATTTTCCAGCCCTATCCCTATCCTTCCCCGCCCAAGCCGCAACATGCCATGGTTCCGGCCTTATACCTCTGAGAATTCCTTCACCATCTCTTTATACTGCTTCGGGGAAACCCCATAGATATGCTTAAATGCCCTTGAAAAATGCAGTTGGTTCGGATAGCCCACGGCATTTCCGATTTCATTGACAGAAAGGCTTGTGGTAATCAAAAGCTGGGCGGCCTTTGACATGCGGTATTCAATCAAATAAGCCTGCGGCCCCTTCCCTATCTTGTCCTTGAAAATCTTCAGGAGCCGGTTCCGGTGGATGTTGCACTGGGCAGCAATGGATTCTACGGTAATTGGGTCTTGGAAATTATGCTCAATATACGTAAAGGATTTCTGCAAATAATAGTCTGCCATGGAGCCGCTGGAATGGCCCATTTTGGCAGAAGCCGAAGAACGTGCAAGGCAGTCCGCAAACAGATAGAGCTTTGACATTTTGTAAAACTGTGTTTCCGCCGAGGCAGAAAGGGAAGATTTCAAAGGCAAATCCCCCGTTGCAGCATTATAGTATTCTGCATCTTTGTCCGGCCTTGCCATCTCCATCATGGCGTCCATCAGCACTTGGGTAAGGATTTTATCATTTGAGTTATAGATAGGGGATTCGATGCTTAAGCCGGACAGCCGGAGGATTTCCGGGGCAAGCATCCCGTCAAATTCAATCCAGACATACTCCCAAGGGTACTGCTGATCCGCATAATAAGTGGTAATCTGGTTAGGGAAAATCATAAATCCCTGCCCGGAATGGATGTGGAAATGGTACTCCGTGCCGTCCGGGGCATTAGAGGTCAAAGAGCCCGCGCCGGAAATCACGTAATGGAACAGGTAATGGTTCCGGACAGCCGGGCCAAAAGACGCGTTAGGGGCATTATCCGCATAGCCAGACTGGTATGGGCGGAGGTCAAGGTAATTTTGGTTCGGAAATAAATAAAACATGCCGGGTTTCATATCATTCCTCCTCATGCATATGCTCACGTTAAGGTTTAAACTGATTATATACCAAAATGCACACCATGGAAACAAGATTTTTTCAAGGTGTGCATTTTGGTATATAAATAGGGGCATTGGGCTATGGTGGGAAAACAAGGGGCATTGCTAGAATATTAGTATCAAAACACCAAACAAAAAGGAGGAAAGTTATGAAAAGAAACATGAAACAAAGAGCCGCCGCCCTTGTCTTTGGCATCATGGCGCTTGGCCTAACCGCCTGCGGGGCAAAAGGGACAGACGGGGGAAACAAGCTGATTTTCCAGATTTGGAACCAGGGGCAGAAAGCCGGCATGGAAGAACTTGCGGCCGCCTACACCAAAGAGCACCCAGAGGTTGAGATTGAGGTACAGGCCCTAGGATGGGATGAATACTGGACAAAACTGGAAGCCTCGGCTGTCAGCAACACTATGCCGGACATTTTCTGGATGCATTCCAACCAAATGTTTAAGTACGCCGATGCCGGGATGCTGGCCGACTGCACGGATTTGGTAAATGCCGAAAACTTTGACAGCGGGGCAGTGGAAAATGCAAAAGGCAGCGACGGGAACATGTACGGCGTGCCAAAAGACAAGGATATTGTGGCGCTGCTCTACAACAAAGAAGTCTTTGACGCAGCAGGGGCCAAATACCCCAATGAGGACTGGACTTGGGAAGATTTGGAGGAAACTTCGGAAAAAATTTTTCAGGAAACAGGTAAATTTGGGTATATGGCATACTCCCACGACCAGATTGGCTACTGGAATTTTGTATACCAAAATGGCGGCACAATCTTAAATGAGGATGGGTCAGCCCCCACCTATACCGACCCTGCCACCAAAGAGGCCATTGCCTATTACATCGGGCTTCAGGAAAAGGAATGGTGCCCCACACAGGCACAGTTTGCAAATACAGGGGCTTCGGAGCTGTTCTTTTCCGGGCAGGGGGCCATGTACTATGCAGGCAGCTGGGATTTGGTAAACCTCTGCAAGACATATGGGGACATGAATGGAAAATGGGACGTAGCAGTGCTGCCCAAATGCCCAAACCCAAAAAATGGCGATGGGCGGGCATCCATTTCCAACAGCGTATCTTATGCTACCTCCGCAAAGGGGAAGAAGAAAGAGGCCGCCATGGATTTCCTGGCATATTTAGGCTCTGAGGAAGGGCAGCGGCTCCAAGGGGAAACCGGGGTTGCCATCCCAGCGTTCAATGGGCTGGAAGATACTTGGGTGCAGACGTTTGCAGAAAACGGGTATGACATCCACGCAGAAAATATCCTGCCCATGTTCCATTATAACGTGAAATACTTAACGAACCCCTCCCGGCCCGCATGGGAGCCGAAAGTGGAAGTCGGGGTGCTTGACATTTACGCCGGTAACATCAGCGTGGAGGACGGCATTGAAAACATTCAGGATATCGTAACAGAGGAAATAAGGAAATATTAATTTCCCTGCTAGTTCTGCAAAAAGGATGGAAAAAACATCTTAAGGGTTCATAGGCATCCCATGAACAGCCTAACTATATCATGCAAGGAGAAAAGAAATGGCAAAGAAAAATCAGTTCCGCAGGAACCAAGACCATATCTACGGATATTCTTTCGTAGCCCCAACCATTATCGGGCTTTTAATCTTAAATGTCTATCCGTTAATCCAGACCATTTATTTAAGTTTTACCTCTGCAAAAGCATTTGGCGACTATGATTTTGTGGGGCTTGGCAACTACGTGACAATGCTTACCAGCGGGGAATTCTGGAGGGCTACATGGAACACGCTGCTGTTCTGTATCCTGACTGTCCCGGTAGGGGTCCTGCTTGCCCTTTTGGTAGCAATCCTCTTAAATTCCAAAATCCGCGGCAAAGTCGTATTCCGGGCTATTTTCTTCCTGCCTATGGTGGTAGCCCCGGCAGCCGTTGCCATGGTCTGGAAATGGATGTTCAACTCAGAATATGGCATTATCAATACCATGTTCCATCTGGATACAGGATGGATTACAGACCCCAAAATCGTCATCCTGACAGTGGCAATTGTAGCAATCTGGAGTTCCATCGGCTATGATGCGGTGCTTCTCCTTTCCGGCATCCAGAATATTTCAAAATCTTACTATGAAGCCGCAAGTTTGGACGGGGCAACGAAAATCCAGCAGTTTTTCCGCATTACGCTGCCAATGGTTTCCCCTACCCTTTTTGTGGTAATGATTATGCGTCTGATGGCCTCCATCAAGGTCTATGACTTGATTTACATGATGGTGGGGGAAGGGAACCCGGCGCTTAGCAAGTCCCAATCCCTGATGTACCTGTTCTACCGGGAATCCTTTGTTTCCGGGAACCGGGGCTATGCATCTGCAATCGTCATCTTTACGGTAATCCTGATTGGGCTTATCACGGGCATCCAGTTCATCGGCCAGAAAAAATGGGTCAATTACGAAGTGTAAAGGAGGGCAAAGAACATGGCAAAGACAAAAAAATGGAGCACAATTGGCATCTACGCCGCATTAATCCTTGGTTCTGCCGTTATGGTTTTTCCGTTTATCTGGATGCTTTTCACGGCATTTAAGACAAATTCAGAGGTTATGCAGATTCCGCCTACGGTTTTACCTTCCCAGTGGAACATGGATTCCTTTGCAAAGGCTTTAGACCTGCTGCCCTTTGGGAACCTCTACTTAAATACGGCGTTGATGATTTTATTCCGTGTCCTCTGCGCCGTGGGCTTTTGCTCCATGGCAGGCTATGCCTTTGCAAAGCTGGAATTCAAAGGGAAGAACCTCCTGTTTGTGTTAGTGATTATACAGCAGATGATCCCGGGGCAGATTTTCATTATCCCCCAATACCAGATGCTTGCAAAGGTAGGAATGACAGACAGCCTGTTTTCCCTCGTGTTCCCGGGGCTTGTCAGCGCCTTCGGCGTGTTCTTCCTGCGCCAAGCCTATATGGGGATTCCAGATGAAATTGCAGAAGCCGCTTATCTGGACGGGTGCACCAGATGGCAGACCTTTACCAAGGTGCTGTTCCCGCTGACGAAATCTTCCGTGGCAGCCCTGTCCGTATTTACGGCCGTATTTGCCTATACCGACTTGATGTGGCCTCTGGTTGCCAATACAAATATCAACCATACCACACTTTCGGCAGGGCTATCCACCCTGAACGGGCAGTTCAGCACAAATTACCCGGTGCTGATGGCAGGTTCCCTGCTGGCAATGCTGCCAATGGTAATTTTATATTTAATCTTCCAAAGGCATTTTATCGAAGGAGTGGCAATGACTGGCGGAAAATAGGAACTTGGAATATATTACGTTACATACAAAACATACGGCCTGTTATCGGAGGAGCGGCAATGACCGCCAGAAAATAGGAACTTGGAATATATTATGTTACATACAGAACATACGGCCTGTTATCGAAGGAGTGCAATGACTGGTGGAAAATAGGAACTTGGAATATATTACATTACATACGAAACATACAACTTATCAGATGGGGGTTACGGAGTCTGGGTTTTTGCTGCACCTATATTACGGGCCAAGGGCACAGGGGGGCATGGGAAGCCTTTTGACCTTTGCAGACCGGGGATACAGCGGCAACCCTTACGAACTCCGCTACGACAGGAGCTTTTCCTTGGACGCCCTGCCGCAGGAATATCCCAATTATGGGAACGGCGATTTCCGCAGCCCTTCATTCCGGCTGCGGGATGCATCCGGCGTATTTGGGACGGACCTTAGGTATGAAAGCCACCGCATGGTTCCGGGGAAATATGGAATCCCGGGGCTGCCGGCTGTCTATGCAGAAGAACCTTCCGGGGCTCCCCCTGCCCCCTGCAAAAGCAGCGGAGAAAATTCCCCTGAAAAACTTTCCGGCAGTAAGCAGTACGCCTCTTCCTATATGGATTCTTCCGCTTTTGCTCCGAACAAGTTTTCCTGCAACAAAAAGTACACCTCTGCCTACACGGTGGAGGTGGTGCTTGCAGACAGCCGGACAGGCGTGAAGGTAACTCTCCTTTTTGGGGTTTTGCCAGATTTGGACGTCATTACCCGCTGCGCAAAAATCCAAAATACGGGGGATAACGCAGTATTTTTAAATAAGGTTTCCAGCATGTCCTTAGATTTCCTTACCGGGAATTTTGATTTAATCCATTTCCATGGCAGGCATGCGATGGAGCGGAATTATGAACGTATCCCGGTGATTTGCGGAAACCAAAGCTTTGGGAGCAGGAGAGGGACATCCAGCCATCAGCACAACCCATTTTTCATCCTTGCAGACAGGGAAACAACCGAGGATTTTGGGAACTGCTACGGGATTTCCCTTCTGTACAGCGGGAATTTTAAATTTGAAGCGGAACGGGACCAATACTGCCAGACACGGGTGCAAATGGGCATTTCCGATGAAATGTTTGACTATGGGCTTGCGCCGGGCGAGGAGTTTTTCACGCCTGAAGCCGCCCTTGCCTATACCGAAGGCGGGTTCTCGGCCCTCTCCCACATCTTCCATGAGCTCATCCGCTGCCACGTCTGCCGGGGCATCTGGAAAGAACGGCGCAGACCAGTCCTAATCAACAACTGGGAGGCCACCTATTTTGATTTTACCGGGGATAAGATTTTAGGGATTGCGAAAGAAGCGGCAAGCCTTGGCGTGGAAATGTTTGTCTTGGACGACGGCTGGTTCGGCAAACGGGACGATGACAACAGCGGGCTGGGGGACTGGTATGTAAATGAAGAAAAATTAGGAAGACCCCTTGCAGAAATTTCAGGGGAAATCCATAAAATGGGCATGCAGTTCGGCCTCTGGATTGAGCCGGAAATGGTAAATGAGGACAGCCACCTATACCGGGAGCATCCTGACTGGGCATTTGTTATCCCCCAAAAAAAGCCTGTCATGTGCAGGAACCAACTGGTGCTGGATTTTTCCAGAAAAGAAGTAGTAGACTTTATTTTCCATGAAATTGCAAAGGTGCTGGATTCCATCCAAGTGGAATATATCAAGATGGATATGAACCGCAGCATCTGCGACGTTTACACTGCGCTTTCGGGCTACCAGAATTATGGGAAGGTGATGCATGGATATGTGCTGGGCGTCTATGATTTTTTGGAGCGGCTCCATGGAAGATACCCGGAGATTCTGATTGAAGGGTGCAGCGGCGGGGGCGGCAGGTTTGATGCCGGGATGCTGTATTACACGCCGCAGATTTGGTGCAGCGATAACACAGACGCCATTGAGCGGATTAAGATTCAGCATGGGACATCCTTTGGCTACCCGGTTTCTGCCGTCGGCGCCCATGTATCGGCAGTCCCCAATGAACAGACTGGCAGGAGCGTTGCCATTGGCACCCGGGCTGCATGCGCAATGGCAGGGAACTTTGGGTACGAACTGGATTTGGGAAAGCTGGGGGAAGAAGAAAAAGCGTGTATCCGGCAGCAGATACGAACGTATAAGGAGCATTGGGCTTTAATCCACCATGGGCTTTATTACCGGCTGCACAACCCAACCGAAGATTCTGAAGCAGCGGCATGGATGTTTGTTTCAGAAAATCAGCGCGAAGCCCTCGTTACGGCTGTTTCCCTTGATACCCATGGGAATGGGCCTGCGGTTTATATCCGCTTAAAGGGGCTTAATGCTAGGGAGAATTATCTGATAGGGAATTATGGGATTACCCTCAGCGGAAGCGCATTGATGCACGTGGGGATTGCCCTCCCGCCCCATTCTGGGGAATACCAAGCGTGGCAGTTCTATCTGCAGGCATTGTAGCGCGGCGGAACCTACCGGACCCTAGATCCTTGGACATGCCATCAAATTGCTCCCTGCAAGATGCTCTCCCAGCTTGTATCGGATGTTATATTGGATTTTGGAGGTGCCTTGGATTACACCGGCGGAATTCAAATTCGGCTAAACCGTATGTTGCAGCGGGCGGGCGTTGCCAGAGTGGGCCGCCCCGCTGCAAACAGCGGGACATGCCGGTTGGCCTTTACGGGCGCAATGGGCTGTTGCAAAAACAAAAAATTTTATATTTCTTGTGGCTCTGACAGATTCCCCATGGCAGCTTTCCCCCATGCCCCTCCTATTGCCAGAAAAATTTCTGCCAGCGCCCCAAACCCTGCCGCCTGATAAAAAAGCCCCATCCAGCTATCATCCAGAATTGACTTCGGTACGCGCAGCAAAAGTTTCAGGGCTTCTATTTTCCTTTCCCAAAGGCTTGCCCAGAAGGAAAAATCCGACCAGCGGGTAGGGATATAGCTGTCTGGGATTTTAACAAAGCCTTTCAGGAAAACTAGGAGGGCTGCAGCCAACGCCAAGGAACATCCTGCCGCCAGAGCTTTCCCCAGAAGGCTTTCCCAGACTTTATACTGATGGCAAAGGTACGTCCCAAAGAATATGCATAAGCTGACAGGGAACAGCAGTGCGCAAAAGCCGCCAATCCCGCGCAACAGCTCTGTGTCCAGCAAATCGGCGGAAAGGCCATATTGGCTGTCCCAAATGGATTCCAGTTCATGGAGGGAATAGCCCTCTGGCTTCTGCACAGTAACTCTCTGCATCATTTCATCCATGCCAAGGGGAGGCTCCCCTTCCGGCTCTTGGCCTTTGGTACTGTTTTTTTCCAAAAGGCCTCTGCTTACTTGGAAAGCAACCAATCCTTCCTTTCCGGGAATTACATCCCTTATGGTAAAAATATGGTTTCCACAGGAAACTTCTTTGCCGACAACCTCCGTACCCCCGAACAGCTCCCATGCTGCCTGTTCATCCAAAAGGCACCCTCCCACATCCTCCGGCACAGGCACCCGGCAGTCCTCAAAGAGAAGTTCCGGCTTGCCGCAAAAGAGGATGGCAGAAACCTGCGTCTGCATGGAGAGATTTCCACCCGACACCAGCACATGGCCTGTTTGTCCCCAAATGCAGAATGGGAGGGGAGCCTCATTCTCCAAGCCTTGGCGGTACTGCTCTGCCAATTCCTGGCCCTGCTCCCATATCCCAAGGGCGGTTTCTGCCGAAATGGGAGTTTCCAGATAAAACATTGCTTTGTCCTTCGCCCATACCATGCTGCCCCAAGCGGCCGCGGACAGGTAGGCAAAGAGGATTCCCAGCATGGCAAACGCTGCAATGGCGGCATAACTGAATTTTCTCATTTTTAATCACCCATTCCTTTCATTTTACTTAGGAAAAAATAGTGATGAAAAACTTTTTCTACGCTAATCTTCCTTCTTCCTAACCCTGCTGCCTTCCCCAATCGTCCGGCTGGATTTGCTGATAACCTCCTGCTCCCCCGTCAGGAGCCCATCCTCCAATGCGGCATAGGTGCTGTTTTTGTCCTTGACTTTTACGTCAAAACGCCTTGCAACCAGCTCTTTTCCCATCACTCCCTGCTCCTGCACTGCCACCAGCACGTAGTAGCCATTCTGCTCTTCCCGGAGGGCCTGAGCTGGGATGACGGAGGAAAAGTTTTCAGATTTCTGGACAATCTCAATTTCTGCCATTGTCCCCGCCTCCAGCACCCCCTCCGGCAAATCTATGGTAACGTCTAAAAGCATCTGATCCTCTTCGTTTACGGCAACGCTGCTTACGGGGTAATTGGTGATTTGCTCCTTGCTGCCGGAAGGGGTGATGTTGGCTTGGCTCCCTTTGCTGACGTATTTTTCATTGGCCTTGTCAACCGTGGCTACCAGCCGGCTCCCTTTGGAGGTGTCTGAAAGGCGCATGGCTGTCCCATCGGTGGTAAAATCCCCAACCGTAATGGCAATCTTTGTCACTACGCCCCGGACTGGCGCAGTAATTTTCCCTTCTGCGTCCTTCAATGCCTGTAATTTTTTCAAAGCCAGTTCCTGCTGCTGCCGGGTAATTTCATTCTGCCTGCCGGTACTGTCTGACGCTGCCGGCATGGATGCATCCTCCAACGCCCTTGCGGCTGACTTCACGCTGTCTGTCCGGGCCGAAAGGGCTGTTTCATAAGCCGCCTTGGCTTCTGCTGCGGCTTGCTCTAGCTGCCCCTTCTTTTCCTCCCAAGAAAGGCCGTTCCCTTCCGTGCTCTGGGCGTCCCCGCCTGTCACTTCCCCTTGCACGCTCCCTAACTGCTGGCCCGCGGAAGGCCCCTGCTGCAGAAATTCCTGCAGTTCCTGTTCCGCCGCGTCCCACGCTGCCTTTGCCTGCGCCACAGAATGGTCCCCATCTGACACGGCTTGGCTATAGTCTGCGGCTGCCCGGTCCTTCGCCAGCGCCCGGTTCCGCTGCTCCACGCTTTTGCTGCTCTTTGCGTCTTCATTTTGCAGGCTTGCCTTTTCCATCTCCTGCTGGGCTGCCAAAATCTGTTCCTCCAGCTCATCCATGTCCACCGTAAAAAGCAGCTCCCCTTTCTCCACGGACTGCCCCTCCTGCACGCAGATTTCCTTGACCCGCTGCCCATTTTCCGTATAAACTGCAACCTCCTGCCCCGCCTCTACCCTTCCGCTGCCTTCCACCTTATGCTCAATCGTCCCCGTTTTTAAACGCACCGTTTCCACTTGGGCTGTAGAAGCCCCGCTGACCGCCCTTGACAGGAACGTAAATGCCAGCATAACCGCCAAAAATCCGCCAAAAACCTTAATTATCTTTTTTCGTTCCATCTGCCTAATCCTTTCCCATAACATCCGTATCCGCATAACAGCAGCCATTACTCTTTTACCGCGCCCGCCATGTACCTGCATAACGGCAGCCATTACTCTTTCACCGCGCCCGCCATAATCCCCTGCTCCAAATAATCCTGCCCGCCCAAAAACACCAGCAATGCCGGAAGGAAAGTAACCACCGACGCCGCAAACGCCATGCCAGACTGCCCGGCCGATGTAATGTCCGGCAGGAAAATGGACAATGGGAACAGCCGTATTTCCTTCAGGAACGTCATGGGCTGTTCAATCAGGCTCCAATATTCCAAAAACCCCAGCACCATGGCCGCAATAACCCCAGAGGAACCCATGGGCAGCCCGATATAGTAAAAAAGCTGCCACTCCCGCGCCCCATCCAGCCTTGCAGATTCCAGCAAGCTCTCCGGAAGCTCCGTAAAGAACCGGTACATAATGAACACTGGAAATGTGGAAAATGCCCCCGGCAGGATAATGCCCCACAAATTATCCGTCAATGCCAGCCGGTCCAAAACCAGATAATCGGAAAGCATCAGCACTTGGAACGGCAGGAGCATCAGTATCATATAAATCAGGAAAAACCCTTTTTTCCATGGAAAATCATACTTGGCAAAGCCCCATGCCGCCATCGTGCCTACCAAAAGCTGCCCTGCCAGCACCCCAAAGGTAATCTTTATGGAATTCCAGAACATGACAAAAAATCCCGGGGAGTCCAAAAAAACCTCCACATAATGCCGCAGCGTTGGGTAAGCTGGCAGCAGCGGGAATTCTGCATACCCTTGGTTCCCTGCGATTACCGCCCCAAGGCAGCTTGCCAGTTCATCCTTGCCCATAACAGAGCCGGAAATCAGGAAAAATACCGGGTACAGGGCAATCACTGCCAAAACTGCTAAAATGCCCCAGAGGAGCCACTTTCCAATGGATACTCCTTTGAACCTGCCAGCCAGCTTATTTACAAAAAAGTATTCCAGCCAAGGCTCTTGTTCCAAATCCCAAAGTTTTTCCTCCGCGGTTTCCCTTTCCAGATTCCACAATTCTAATGCTTTTTTTATTGAAGTTTTTTGTCCTAAATCCTTGTGTTCCATTACGCCACCCCGCTGTCCCATGCTTTTTGCAGGAGCAGGATAAGCCCCAGCAATACCATGCTTTCCAGAACTGCCGCTGCCGCCATTTTGTCAAAGGAAAAATTCCGGAACCAGTTGTTAAATAAATGCTGCATCATGTAAATGCTTTCATGGGGGTAATCCCCGGCCACCAGATATGCTTCACGGAATACCTTGAAGGAATTGAGGAAGGACAATACGGTTATGGTGTAAAGGGAAGGCTTTAGGTTGGGCAGGGTGATATGCAAAAAGCACTTCCACTCCCCTGCCCCGTCCACCTTTGCCGCCTCGTAAATATTTTCTGAAATCCCTGCAAGCCCCGCCATCCACAGCACAATGTCATAGCCTAGGTTTTTCCAGATATAGCTAAGAACCAGCACCCAAAATGCGCTTGTGCCGTTCATCCAGTCTGGTTCCGGCAGCCCGAACTGCCCCAGCCAGTGGTTGAGGAGGCCTTGGCCGTGGAACAGCAGCCGCCACACCAGCGCCACAGAAACGGCTGGGAGCGCCATAGGCATGAGAAATGCGCTTTTTATGACGCCGCCGTATTTGCTCCGGCAGAGCAGCACTGCACAGGCCAAGGCCATGAAAACTAATGCCGGGATGCACAAAAGGGTAAATTTTACGGTATTTTTAACCGCCAGAAGGAAGGCTGTGTTCCCCAAAACCTCCTTGTAATTCCCTAGCCCTACAAAACGGCTGTCTACCGCCCCAAGGAAGGAGCGGCGGACAACGTCTGCATAGGGCAGGAGATAGAATACCATGACGCCTAAGAAACTAGGCAAGATCCAGAGGAACCCACGCCATTTTTTGTGTGCCTTTTTGTTCTTTGCTTTCCTGTATTCCATCAGCTCAGGGCAGGATCCCTTACCTGCTTTCCAGCCCCATATTTTCTTTTCACCGTTCTCCTGTAACCAATTTACTGTCCCATGCATGATTTTTCCCTTTAGTTATTCTGCTAAATAAATATTGACCTTCTGCATAATGGCGTCGGTGGCTGCTTCCGGGGATGTTTCCCCTTTGAGGACCTTTGCGCCCTGCTCAACCACGGCGTCCTTAATTACGTCGTCCCGCAATGCTGGGACTGTCAATGACTCTGCCAAACTTGTCATCTTTTCGATAACTTCCTCTGGCGTAGGCTCCATTTTAAAGGAAAGGCGTTCATCCATATTACTGCCTGCGCTGCCGCCTGAAATCCAACTATCCTTGCCTTCATACTCATGCCCGTCAATCACGCTTAAGAAGGAGCTGCGCTCCACTGGGAACCCGCCAAACTGGGCTACCTTCTGGGCTTCTTCGGACAGCAGGTAGCCTACAAATTCTTCCGCTGTTTCCGGCTGCGCTGCCTTGCTGCTAATGCCAAGCACCATGGCCGGCACAAATACATTGCCCGCCTGCCCCGGCATCAGGCCATAATCCCCTTGCTCCAGTTTTTCATTGACGGCAGTTAGCTGCCCATAATCCATCCGTCCATAGAGCCCCACATTTACCCGATACCTTCCAAATGCCAAGTCAAAATCACCCCAGCTTAAAGATATCTCCTGAAGTTCCGTAATGCCGCCCCCTTCTTCTGCTATGGTATATGCTGTGGTATTTTCCGTTTTGCTGCTGTCGTATTCCCCGTATGCATTTTTCAGTTTTGTCAGGAAATCCGTGATTTTCCCTGCATCCAAGGTCCGGTCTTCCTTCTGCCATGCTGCGCCGCAGGTATACCAGAATTTTTCTATCGTTGCCTCTGGTTTCATGCCGGAAAGGACGCCTTCCTTACTTGTAAACGTATCAAAATCTTCCCCCGGCGTATAATTTGCACTGCCACCTTGCGCCATTGGGATAAAAAACCTTGCGGGTATTGCGCATGTTTTTCCCTCGCTGTCCTGATACGCATGGATAATATTTTCAAAATAATTTCCCTTTTTGTCTGCAACCGCCCCGGATATGTCCTGCAAAATCCCTTTTTCCATATAGGTCTGGATAGGCATCCCGTCCAAAAGCAGCAAATCCGGCCCTTTCCCGGCCATGATTTCCGTTGTCAATGTTTTTAAGGCGTCCGAAACCGTCATGCCGTTATCCTCGGACATAGCCGCTTGGTAATTGACATAAATATCCGTATGTTCCTTCTGGAATCGGCTGATGGACTGGCGCAGTTCCCGGTTGTTGTACAGGGAGTATACTTTCAGTTCCTTATCCGGCTTCGCTGGGGTGTCTGCAGACCAAGTGTATTTCAGCAGGGAAATCCCGCCCACCTCGTCTGAATTTGCATCATTTGCGGCCACCAGCAGGTTCTGTTCATCCACCATAGCCAGCGCAATGGGATAAAATGCAGGCGCACCTAGGGAGTTCATGCTCCCGTCTATCATCTGCTCCATGACGCTGCCGCCAAACTTATAGTGGAACAGCCCTTTCCCAGTCAGGTAATAGATGCTTTCCCCAGCATCTGTGGAATCCACTGCGTTGAAGAACCCGTTCTCTGCCACGCTGCTTTGCAATGCTTCTTCTGTTGGCTGCTGCTCCCCGGTTTCCGTGTCATAGACAAGCGCTTCTGTTGTTGTCGTTACAACTAACTTGTTCCCGGCTGTATAAAATTGGTATGCATCTGGGGTATCGCTGAAATCATATGCCTGCTTTACGCTGCCGTCTGCGGCGCTAATCTGGAACACTTTATCTGCCATGTCTACTACCAGAATCTGGCTGTTCCCTAGAAATGCCACATCTGTAATTAGGTTCTTGTTGCTGGATTCCCCTTCTTCTGGCTCTGTAGGCCCATCCCCAGATTCTCCGGATCCATCCTTAGGTTCCTCATTTTCCAGTGCGCCAGTTTGGCTGCCGTCCTCTGTGCCTTGGTTTTCAGAATCTGGTCCCTGCCCGGAACCGTCCTCTGGTACGTTTACAGAATATGAGGTGGAAAATATGTCCCTCCCCTCCGCTGCCGGGAGTTCAAAGGGGATTGTGCTTAAGTTCCCTTCTTGATCCAGCAGGTACAGCACTGGCTTGATGCCGCCGTCCCCGATTTGGTTATAGACCCAAACGGACTGCCCATCGGCTGAAAGGGCTGCATAGTCGATATAGCCATTTTCCTCATCCTGTATTTCTGCCGGGGCGTCAAATGCCTTTTCCCAGTTTGCCCCAGAATCCTTGGAATCCCAGACGGTTTTTGAGCCGTCATCCCCGCTGCTCCCAATAATACGGATGGTCCCGTCCTCTAATTTCCTCATGTCGAAAATATTGCTGAACACAATGGGGAGTACCACGTCGCTTTCCAGAAAACGCCCCATGGCCTGTTCCCCGCCTTCTCCTCCGCCTTCGGCGCTATTGCTGTTTCCTTGTGCGCTGCCGCTGGGGGTTTCATTTTCTTTCCCGCTGCATCCGGCAAGGCTCCCTAGGAGCAGCGCGGCGGATAGTAGGATGCCTGCGGCCCGTTTTAATTTTCCAAATTTCATGGTTTTACCTCCTTGATGAATTTGCCTGCCCAAACGGATATTTGAAAACCTATGGTTGGGTATGTATGTAATTTATCTGTCTGGGGAGGGGACTCGTGTGCTGACAGGATTATATTACTCCGGCAGTTAAATATCGACGTTTTTACTTGCCTAAATATAATCCGGTCAGTACACTAGAAAAAGAATAGCATAGGTAACTCTAATCTTTCTCTAAATGAGATGGGAATTTTTAGAGATTATTTAGAGATAGGTGTGGTATAATATAAGAATATTATGATGGGGTGGGAGTATTTGGATATACGTTGTGGGGGCGGACGCTGTTACGGGGCGGAAGTAATTTAGGCTGTGGGGGACGGAAGTAATTTAGGCTGTGGGGGCGGACGCTGTTAGGGATAGGGCCCCCTCCCCTACAGGCGGGACAACATTCCGGTGAACTAACTGCTAACTCCGGCTAAGTGATTCAGGAAAGCCTTCATCACTAAGCCCACGTAAGCAGTGGATTTCACCTCCATGAAAAGCGTCCCTGAATTGCCTGTAGGGGAGGGATCCCTATCCCTAACTGCTGGGTATTGGCTTTCCTATTCTTTTTTTCTTTAAAGTGCACAGGTAATTCGGGATAAACCTTCCCCTGAACGAGCAATTCATGGAAACTTAATAAGGGCGAAATGTATTGGTTGCTCAGACTTGGAAACGTAGGCTTTCCCGAGTTCTCCGGAGGGCTGGGCTGAATTGGAGCCAAGCCTGAAAGCGTCCTCTCATTGCATTATCTGTTGGAATACGGAAGAAAATTAGAAATGGAACTCACTGCAACAGAGCTGCAGGATATCAGCCCAGAACTTGCTTCGCCCGTTATGCTTTTGTTACGCAGCAAAGCTGTGGGAAATTAGGCCCTGAGGGGTTAAAGAGTAGGAGGTTCATATGCGGATCCTTATTATAGAAGATGACAAATCCCTTGCAGAAACCCTCCGGTTCCAACTGGAGCGCAACCAATTTGAAACGGATGTATGCCACGATGGCGAGGAAGGGCTGCACTTTATTGAACAGCAGTCCCATGATTTGATTTTACTGGACCGGATGCTGCCGGTGCTAGACGGAATTTCCGTGCTGAAAATTGCCCGTGAAAAAAACATTTCCACGCCCATTATTTTTGTCACCG
Organism: uncultured Lachnospiraceae bacterium; assembly: GCA_910580195.1. Taxonomy (GTDB): domain Bacteria; phylum Bacillota; class Clostridia; order Lachnospirales; family Lachnospiraceae; genus Petralouisia. The sequence goes on along the minus strand of CAJTWA010000017.1, from coordinate 36,735 downwards.
CACTTGGCGCGTTAAATGATAAAATCACCGGGCTGGACTGTGGGGCAGACGATTATCTGGTAAAGCCTTTCGATTTCGAAGAACTTCTTGCCAGAATACGGTGCATTTTAAGGCGTCCCCCAAAATGGGAAGGAAACAAGCCTTTGGAATTAGGCGATATTTCCTATGATACCGTCCAGAAAAAACTTTACTGCAAAGATAATTCCTGCTCCCTCTCCGCCCGGGAAGGGGATTTGCTGGAATTTTTCCTCCGGAACCCGGGACAGACCATCCCAAGGGCTTCCCTGCTGTCCAAAGTCTGGGGGCCAGACGCCGAAGTAGAGGACGGCAACTTAGACAACTACATCTACTTCCTGCGCCGGAGGCTCAAAAGCGTAGAAAGCATCCTCCAGCTAAAAACCATCCGCGGCATAGGCTACCAATTAGAACCGCCCAGCAAGCCTTAACACTATAGGGCACTAATTACAGCTGCCAAACAGCCCTACCATCATTCCTATTGCCCAACGTTGCCAAACCTACATTGATTATGCCAACACACAGGCAATTCCGTGCTGCCCTCCCTCTAAGCAAACGCTTCATGGGCGTCCTTAGTGGAGGCGAAATCCACTGCTTACGCAGACTTAGGGATGAGGGCTATCCCGAAATCCCTTAGTCGGAGTTAGCAGTTAGTTCGCCGGAACGTTGCCCAGTTTGTGTGAGGGAGGGCAGCACGGAATTGCCGTCCTCCCCCAAAGCCCCTCACCAACCTCCCCCAACCCATATAAAAGAAGCCACCACAAAACTGCCATCCCAAGGAGGATCCCCCCAATGTTCCAAAAACTCCACATCCAACTCACCCTGCTCTGCACCCTAGTCTGCACCCTAATCCTCGCCCTCATGTCCTTCCTCTGCCTTTCCGTTTCAGAAAAGGAATCCAAGAAACGCAGCTTCGCAGACTTCCAAGTCAACATCAATATGTTAGTAAACCACCTAGAAAGCCAAAACGTCATTTCCCACAACTGGCTTTCCCAATTCTGCACAGACACCCATTTTGAGCTTGACATCCAAGACAGCGGCTCCCCATTGGTATTCGATACCCTAACCCCATTTTCCCTCAATGAAAAAGATTTTGCACAAGTACGCCAAAAAGCCACCGCCGAATATGGGATGATAGAAACATCCATCTCTGCAAATTCCGCCCTCTCTGCCCATGCAGAATTTGAATTATCATTGAACAGGAAATCTTACTATGGGGCAATGGCGCTAATCCCTAAAAATGGCGGCACGCTAAATATCGCCGTCCTTTTCCCCCTGTCAGGCTTGGAGGAAACCATCCAGTTCCAGCGGCTCTTATTTGCCGGGGCAGACATTGGCGGCCTTCTTCTCCTTGGGATATTTTTCTGGTTCTTCACTTGGCGGATGATACAGCCGCTGGCCGAAAACCGCCAGAAACAGGCAGAATTCATTGCATCTGCCTCCCATGAACTGCGCTCGCCCCTAACCGTCATGCTTTCTTGCCTGTCCGCCATGAAGCAGGCCTCCCCAGAGGAACAGGCGCATTTTTCCAATACTATAGAAATGGAAGGGAAACGCATGGGACGCCTGATTGAAGATATGCTGACCCTTTCCGGCACCGACAGTTCCCATTTTTCCATCCACAAACAGCCTGTGGAACTGGATACCCTGCTGCTGTCCGCCTATGAAAAATTTGAACCCCTTGCCCGGAAAAAACGCATTTCCATCCGCATATCCCTGCCGGACGGGATGGTCCCTCCCTGTTCTTGCGATAAGGAACGGATGGAGCAGGTATTTTCCATCCTTTTGGACAATGCCATCAGCTATACGCCGCTGAAAGGAAAGATTTCCCTTTCCATGGAAGTTTTCCCAAACCGCCTTGCCTTTCAGGTTGCAGACAATGGCCCCGGTATTCCGGATACGGAAAAAGAAGCCGTGTTTGGCCGGTTCTACCGCTGTGACAAATCCCACAAGGACAAGTCCCATTTCGGGCTGGGGTTGTGCATTGCAAGGGAAATTGTCCATATGCATAAGGGAAAGCTGTGGATTGAGGATACGCCCGGAGGAGGGGCAACGTTTGTAGTGGTGCTGGGGTTATAGGCGCATTGCTAAAAATGAATACTATACGCTACAAATATATTTCCAAACCCTAATTATAAAATTAAGAAAACCCAAAAAACTCCATTGTATCCCTGCTTATTTTATGGTATTTTATAAATGAGGTAAACGCATGATAAATAAAGAAGATTCCAAAACCATAATGTTCTCACTTGGGGATATGGTATTTGAATATGATGAATGGAAAAATGAATATAATATAGAGCATCATGGCATCTCATTCTATCACGCTGCCCGCGTGTTTTTTGATTATGACCGTATCGAACTATATGACGAAAAAAGCAGCATCATAGAAGACCGTTATGATACGATTGGCGATTTATCTGCGGGATATGCCAATAGCCCTAAAATCAGTGAAAGCATCATTGGAAATATTAGTTCATTTTCAGATAAGATGGATGACATTATATTTGTTGTCTATACAGAAAGATTATTTACAAATGCAGATGGTAAAAAAAAGGATGTTACCAGATTAATATCGGCCAGATTTGCAACAAATTTTGAAAGGGGGATATATTATGGTAAATATGAATGAAATGACGCCCGAATTGCTCTCAGAACTTACTTTTACAGAAGAAGAACTGGCAATGCTGGCAAAAGCAAAGAAACAGCCTATTTTCTTTGACGAAGACTGCCAAGAAATAACTCCTGAACAGGCCATACATTTCCGCAGGGTAAACCCACCCCGGGATATACTTGGTAAAATGGCATAAATTCAGCCACTGTACGGAGCGAACCACCCTGCTGCAAACAACGGGATACCCCTCTTAACCTCTTATCCCAAAATACTGCCAGCAGCAGTTCACTTCACCCATAGCAGAATAAACCACCCTGCAGCAAGCCACGGGGTATCTGGCTCTAGCTTCCTCCTTCAGAACGCTGCAAGCAGCGGAGTATTAAACCCATGAAGGAATAAACAGAACCCCCACTGGTATCCTACTGTTTCCAACCAGTTGGGGGATTCCTATTTTTTATTCCAGCGGTTCCATACCGCAGCATCTTACCTGCCCAAATTTCCTTCCGAGGCTGCTGCAGCATGGAACGCCAAAGCAAGGCTTTCACCGCCAAAATATGGCTCGAAGGGCAGCATTTTATGCCCGTCCTAAAAGCTCCATCATTTCCTCTTTGGTAAGCTTTACCCCTCCGAAGCCTTCCGCACCCAATAGCTGTTCTGCCAGTTCCCTCTTTTTCTCCTGTAGCTTTAGGATTTTCTCTTCAATGGTATTTTTGGCAATCAGCTTGTACACCGTCACTGGGTTTCTCTGCCCAATCCGGTGGGCGCGGTCTGTGGCTTGGTTCTGCACCGCCACGTTCCACCACGGGTCGTAGTGGATGACAATATCTGCCGCCGTTAAGTTCAGCCCGGTGCCCCCTGCTTTCAGGGAAATGCAAAATACCGGGGCTGCCCCCTGCTGGAAGGCTTCTACCAGCTCTGCGCGCTGCTCCTTCCCGGTTGACCCGGTTAAGGTTAAGAATGGGATGTTTTCCTTCTGCATCGCCTTTTGCAGCAAAGAGAGCATGGTGGTAAACTGGGAAAACAAGAGAACCCTGTGCCCGCCGTCCAGTGCGTTTTTTACCAGATCTATGCACATCAGCAATTTTGCTGACTCTCCCTGATAATTCCGGTACACCAGCGACGGGTCGCAGCAAATCTGGCGGAGCCTTGTAAGCTCTGCCAAGACCTGTATTTTCTTGGAGGCAAATTCCTCCTCTGTCTGGCCGTCCAGCATCAGCTTAATGCGCTGTACATGGGCGGCGTAAAGTTTCTCCTGTTCCCCTTCCAGCTTGGTAAATACTGGTTTTTCCAGTTTGGCCGGCAGGTCTTTTTGCACGTCTTTTTTCAGGCGGCGGAGCACAAAGGGACGGATCATGTTCCGTAGGTGCCCTGCGGCTCCTTCGTCCTGCCCGAGTACAACGGGAATCTCAATCTCTTCCCGGAAACGGCTGTACGTGTATAAAAATCCCGGCATCAGGTAATCAAAAATACTCCACAGCTCGCTGAGCCTATTTTCTATGGGCGTGCCCGTCAAGGCGATTTTAAACCCTGCACGGATGCTTTTTACGGATTTTGCCGCCCTTGTATTGTGGTTCTTGATATACTGTGCCTCGTCAATGATTTCATGGCAGAAAGCGTATCCCTCATAAAAATCCTCGTCCCTGCGCAGCAAATCATAAGAGGTGATAAGGATATCCTGCCTTCCTGCCATATCTATGGTTTCTTTCCGTTCTGGGGCTGTCCCTGCCACAGTCACTGGGTGCAGGCTTGGCGCAAACCGCTCGATTTCATTTTTCCAGTTATACACGAGGGATGCCGGGCAGACAATTAATGCAAACTTCTTGCTGCTGCCCTTTAGGCTGTCCTCCCACTGGCCGGTTTGTTCCCTGCAGGCTTCTTCTGGCTGCCTCACACTTTCCTGCAAACCATCCCCTGCCTGCACCGCATGTTCCATTTCCTCCTGCATCGACAGCAGGAACGCTATGGCCTGTAAGGTTTTCCCCAGCCCCATGTCGTCTGCCAAGATTCCGCCGAATCCATTGGCATGTAAGGTTTTCAGCCATAAAAACCCCTGTTTCTGGTATTCGCGCAGTACCTTCCCCAAGGATTTTGGCACTTCAAAACTGTTGCCTTCCACCGACTCCATATTCCGTACCAGCGTCTGGAACGCCTTGTCCTTGGCTGCATAAAGACGGTTTTGGCCGTTCAGCTCCCCGTCCAAGTACAGCGCCCGGTACTTGGGGAGCAGGACACTTCCCTGCGCCCATTGGGCGGCAGGGATGGAAACGCTTTCCTGAATCCTCGAGAGGACAGCAAGCCCATCTTCCTCCATGCTTAGGAAGTCCCCGCTTTTCAGCCGGAAGAACTTCCGGTTTGGCTGGTAGGAAGAAAGAATTTCTATCACCTCCGGCAAAGGCATTTCCTCGCTTTCCAGCGTCAGTTCCAGCAGGTCCCCCTTTAAGGACACCCCAACGGAAACAGAGGGGGAAGGCGTAACCTGAATGGATTTCAGCGCATCGCTGACATAGACGTTCCCAAGCCTGGCAAGCTCGTCCATGCCTTCTGCCAGCAATGCATACAGCTTGCCGTCGTCCCCGGCAATTACCATCTGCTTTTTCTGGAAATCCATGTTCTGGAACCAAGCGCGTACTTTCTCCCGCTGCTTTAACTCCGCCAGTTCATCCCTGTTTTCTATCATGCGGGGCTTATCGAAAATATTGTATTGAAAACTTCCATAGCGGACATACATTTCGCAGGTGACGTCCTGCTTGTCCGGGGCGTCCAGATAAATGTCATATTCCGGCTTAGGCGGCAGGTATTCTTTTTCCGCAAAGCCATGCCGCCGGATTTGGTAATGCCGTTCCAGCACTGGCAGAAGCTCCCGGCAAAACGCTGGCAGTTCCCCTTTAGAAACAAAATATTCCCCGAGCTTATAGCTATTCATGTATTCCAAAAAGGGCCGGATTTCCCGTACCTCCTCCATGGGCATCCGGTAAATGGCGCCCTCATTCCACAGGTAGCCATACCGGTTCCCGAAGGTATAAAGCAGCTCTTCCGGCTCTAACGCTGCCCCGTCCTCCTGCCCCCAAATAGACAGGAGCGGCTTATAAGGCGCATCCGTTAAATGCCATGGCTGCAGGGAATGGTAATTCATTTCCACTTGGAATTCCCCTGTCCCCACCGCCCGGAAAAATTCGTCCATATTTCCGCTGTGGATGTGGACATAGCGGTTCCCGTCCTTCGTATCATAATTCCAAGCCTGCCTGCTATGCTTCCGGTTCTCAGCCTCCATTGCCAAAAACTCTGCCAATGCCCGCCCCCTTGGCGTAAATGCCTCCGGGATATGGTAAAATTCCAGTTCCTTCCCGTAGGAAACCAGGTCCCCGCGCCCTAAGGCATACGCAAAGGCCATAATATTTTTCAGCACGTATTTCTTTCTGCCCCCGATTTTAAACTCCACATGGAGCTGGCTGTAGCTGACGCTAAGCTGGGGCGCTAAATCTATGGTCCCGTTTAAATCCATCTGGCGGTATGCCAAATGCTCTTTCTCTTTGTACTGGTGTATCAGGCGGGATAACCCTGCACTGCTGCTACGTGCCGGTGCAATGCCCCTGCTGGCAGAAGACCCGGTGGACAGAACCTTCCCATTTCTCTTCCGTACGCTTATTTCTGGTTTTTTCCCATCCATAACCTATCTCCTGACAAATATGGTATTCCACGGCAATATCCTAGGCGGAAGTACCTAAAAACTTCCCCAGCAGCCCTGTGCTAAAGCGCACCCGGTACCTTAAGCCTTAAAGCTAAGCCAAAAAGCTGCTCTGGTTTCCTGCTTTTCCAGCTAAATGCTGCTATGCGCCCAGCCCGGCTTATACCACTTCTTTTTTCTTTACGAAGAACGGCTTGGTATCCGCGCCCTTGATTTCCTTGCCTTCGGAAATCTTCACCTTCTTGTCCGTAATGATATATTCCGCATTGACGCCTGCCTCAATGACAGTATCCTGCATCAGAATGGAATTTTTCACCTTCGCGCCCTTGCCAATTTTCACACCGCGGAACAAGATGCAGTTCTCAATTTCACCTTCCACCACGCAGCCGTCAGCCACCATTACATTCTTGGCAGATGAGCCGTTCACATAACGGGTTGGGTTGTCGTCACGGATTTTGGTATAAATGGAGTTCTTGCCAAAGAGCTGCTCTAAGTTTTCATCCTCAAGGAGCTTCATGCTCTCGTCAAAGTAGCCCTTCAGGCTGCCAATCCTTGCAGCATATTCGGTATACTCATAAGCATTTACCTTAAGCTCGTTTAACTGGGGCATTAAAATATCCCGCTCCAGATACAGCCCGCCGGCCATAAATGCTTCATTCACCAATTTAATCAGGTGTTCACGCTCAAATACATACACATTCATGGAGAAATTCTGCACGCCCGGCTCCTGCGGGTTGATATGTATCTTCTTCACCCGGTCGCCGTCCAGATCCAATGTGTAATAATTACCCTTATTCAAATCTTCCGCTGTCATAATGCTTTCTGGAAGCTCTTCTTTTGTATAAGCGATGGTAACGTCTGCTTCGCTGGCAATGTGTGCGTCCAGCAATGCCTTAAAGTCAAAATTAAATGCAATATTAGCGTCTGACATTACCACATATTTTTCTTTCTGTGATTTCAAAAATGCCAGAATACTGCCAAGCATCCCAACCCTGCCAGTATAAACTCCCATGTTTTTCTGGGCGTAAGGCGGGAAAATATTCAAGCCGCCGTTTTTACGGGACAGGTCCCATTCACGGCCGGATCCCAAATGGTCAAGCAGGGAAAAATAATTTTCACGGACCAGTACGGTAATATTGTCAATCCCGCAGTTTACCATGCTGGAAAGCACAAAGTCAATCATGCGGTAACGGCCGGCAAAAGGAATGGAGGCCATGAGCCGCTCGCTGGTCAGTTCAGGTACAAGTTCATCATAAGCATTGGGGAAAATAATGCCCAGTGCATTGGTGTTGCTGGAATTCATCATCGTTTATCACCATCCTTTACATTGTCGTTTACCATGGCGTCTGCACCGATTACTGCATCATCGCCTACATAAACGCCGGGGCCTACGGTTGCCACGCCTGCTGCATCTCCCTCAGGCATCTGCCCAACCACGGCATTCTGCCCGATAATTACGTTTTCTGCAATAATGCAGTGCTTTACTTTCGCCCCTGCCTTGATAATGGTATTGCCCATTACCACTGCGTCTTCTACTTCTGCACCTTCTTCCACCTTCACGCCTGCAAACAGGATGGAGTGCTTGATGGAGCCGGAAATGTTGCAGCCGTCAGTAATCATGGAATTTTCCACAGTAGCGCCCGCATTGATTTTATGCCCGGTCATACCGCTGTTTCGGCTGTAGATTTTCCACTTTTCATCAAATAAGTTAATGCCGCTGTTTTCCGGGTCAAGGACTTCCATATTTGCCTCCCACAGGGAAGAAATAGTCCCTACGTCCTTCCAGTAGCCGCTGAAGCGGTATGCGTACATTTTCCGCTCGTCTTTCAAGAGGTTAGGGATGATGTTGTTCCCGAAGTCATTTTCAGATTCAGGGTCTGCCTCGTCCTCTTCCAGATACTTTTTCAGGATGTCCCAATTAAAAATATAAATACCCATGGACGCCAAATTTGACTTGGGCTCCTTGGGTTTCTCTTGGAATTCTGTAATCCTGTCATTCTCATCCGCAACCATAAGGCCGAACCGGGATGCTTCTTCCCACGGCACCTCCATAACCGCAACGGAGAACTCTGCGCCTTTCTCCTTGTGGAACCGGAGGAAATCGCTGTAATCCTGCTTGCAGATCTGGTCGCCGGAAAGGATGATGACATATTCCGGGTCATACCGGGAAATAAATGAAAGGTTCTGGTAAATAGCATTTGCCGTGCCCTTGTACCAGTCAGAGCCTGAAGCCTGCTGATAAGGAGGGAGCACATGCACCCCGCCGTACAGGCGGTCCAAATCCCAAGGCTGCCCATTCCCAATATACTCATTCAAAACCAGTGGCTGGTACTGTGTTAAAATACCTACCGTATCAATCCCAGAGTTTACGCAGTTTGACAGCGGGAAGTCAATTATACGGTATTTCCCGCCGAAGGGAACTGCCGGTTTTGCCAGCTTCTGGGTCAGCGCGTAAAGGCGGGACCCCTGTCCACCGGCAAGAAGCATAGCTATCATTTCTTTACCCATTTTCTCTCTCCTTTGCTTTTGATAATTATTTTTTGGAACCAGGCATAAAAATGCAAAGCTCCAATTGTTATTATTGTACAGGATTTTGGTATTTTTGTAAACAAATTCTTGCAATTTCACCATAAAAATTAGCGCCATTTTTGCCATACCCGGGCTGATACTGGCTTTTTTCCACACCTTTTTTGTCAAACTATGCAAAATATTGCTGTATTTTTAGAAGATGTTCCAATTCCCTCTTTATTTTTTCCAAATTTGCTGCAAATACCCCCTTTTTTTGTATATAATAATTTTAATACTATGAGAAAGGGGGCAACAACATTATGCCCGGATTTACTACCCATTACTTATTCGGACAAGGCACGTACCAAAAACTTGGGCGCATCCCGTTAAAAGAGGCGGTGCGCATCCACCATGCCGCCTTTAGCCTTGGGCTGCAAGGCCCTGACCTGTTCTTCTATTTCCTGCCTTCCTATGCCGTCCACAAAAACAACATCGGCTCTATCGCCCATACAGAGCAGACGAACACGTTCCTCCGCCACCTTCTGGAAAGCCGGGGCCTGTTCCCCCATCAGCGGGAGCAGAAAATTGCAGAAGCCTACCTTGCCGGGTTCTTAGGCCACTATGCCCTAGACACCCGCTGCCACCCTTACGTCTATTGGAAAACAGAATTCAGCGGAAAAAATAACAGGTACCATGGCAGGCATATCGCATTTGAAACGGATATTGACAAAGAATTGTTACGGCTTGCCCGGAACCTCCCGCCTTCTGCCTTCCGCCAAATTTCCACCATCCGCCTAAGCCGCCTGCAAATGCGCACCATCACAAAAATCCTCCATTATGCATACCGCAGGACTTACCCAGAGCTTGGCATCCTGCCCATCACCATCTGGGCCTCCATCCGCTCCCACCAGCTTGGGACAAGGTTTACCCATGACCCGTCCGGGCGGAAAAAAGCAGTAATCGGCGCATTGGAAAAGCTCATCTTTGGGCACGCCTTGTTTTCCGCACTAATCCCTAGCGACAGCCCTATCCACGGCGACCCCCTGAACCTCCGCCATGGGGAGTGGAAAAACCCTTGGGACACTGGGGCGGTTTCCCATGCTTCTTTTCTGGAACTGATGGAAAAGGCGCAGGAGGAATATTTGGAACTCCTTAAGGGGCTTAACAGGGTGTTTTCAGGCAATGCCGGGAATGAGGCAGGTACGGATGGTTTGGAACTGCTTTTGGCGCGGCTTGGGAACCTGTCTTACCACAGCGGGCTGGATGCTGGGATTCCCAGTTAGCGGAAATAAATAAAAGACTTTCTGGCTTATTACGTAAAAATTATTTCTGGGATACTTGAAAGCAAGGCTATAACATAAGATAATGCAGAAAATTAAAACGGTAAAAATACTTTGTAAAAACTCAGGGGCAACAATCTAAATAGACTATTGCCCCAAAACATAACACCCTACAACCATTAACAATATACAACCTTAACCTAACAACGCATAATCATATGTGCGAATTTATTTATCGCTTTTAGTATACCCACTTTCCCAAAAAGCCAACTAAAATTTAAGGCTGAAGCCAATAACTATCTGGACGGGCAATTCTCCACTTTTCAGGAGGCAAGCCATTGGTTGCTAACATTTTATTCCCGTTCGCTATTTACCGGAAAAATTCCTGAATCTGCCCCAAAATCGTTTCCATCAGCCGTACCCTTGCCTCCACGCTTGCCCAAGCAATATGGGGCGTAATCAGGAGCCTATCGCTGTCCTTGATTTCCTTTAAGGGGTTGTCCGCATCCATAGGCTCTGCACAGAGCACGTCAAGGGCTGCCCCGCGGATTTCCCCAGCCTTAAGCGCTTCTGCCAAATCCTGTTCTGAAACGATGGGGCCGCGGCCAAGGTTCAGGAAAATGGCTGATTTCTTCATTTTTGCAAATGCCTTTTTATCCATCAGCCCTTCGGTCTCCGGCGTCAGGGGGGCATGGACTGACACAATGTCGGATTGCTCCAGCAGTTCCTCAAAGCCTACCCGGGTAAAGCCCGGCTGGTTATTTTTCCCCGTGGTGGAATAATAAATCACATTGCAGCCGAACATTTTTGCGGTTTCCGCTACTCGCCTCCCGATAGCCCCCATGCCGATAATGCCCCATGTTTTGCCGTCAATTTCCGAGAATTTCCGGTCAAAATGGGTAAACATGCGGTCTGCCACATATTTTTCTGATTTTACATATTCGTCGTAATAGGGCAGGTGCTCCACAAGGTAGAACAGCATGGCAAAGGTATGCTGCAAGACGGATTCCGTGGAATACCCTGCCACGTTGCGCCATGCAATCCCCCGCTTGTCCAGATAATCTTTATCCAAGTTATTGGTCCCGGTGGCTGTGACACAGACCAGCTTTAAGTTCTTGGCGTTTCCAATGCTCTCCTCATTGATTGGGACCTTGTTCAGGATAATGACGTCCGCATCCTTGGTGCGTTCCCTCGCCTCCTGCGGGGTGGAATAGTCGTATTTTACCACTTCCCCCAATGCCTCGTAACCAGATAAATCAATATCGTCCCCAATGGTTTTTGCATCTAAAAATACTAGCTTCATTTCCTTTCCTCCTCGTCCTATATATTATCATCCATTCCTGTATCTATCCCTTTCACTTAGGCACAAAATGCCATGGATACATTTCTCCCTTTTCTTCCGCCCAAGCACAAAACATTGATGGAAATCCGTTTTACGCCGGCGCTTTTTCCATTATCAAATTGGGAATCATTCCCAAGCCGGCACCCTTTTTTCATTGACAAGCATCCCATGGAACCGTTCTACCCCAAACCGCTTGGAAAACAGCTCGCATTTGCAGAGGAACAGGTAATAAATATTTTTCCCGCACCCATATAGGGATTCAAAATTCCCCTGCCCTTTGGCAAGGATAATGTCCGCGGTATCCAACGCCTGTTTCCCCTCATCCGTTAGCTTCTGGTAAATCACCCCTTGGATGGAGCTGTTGTTGGTAATGACCGGGACTTCCTCCGTAACCCCCACCATCTTGGCATCCTCCATGGTAGCGTCGTTGATGGCGTCCTCGCCCCGGACCATTACAGTAATATGAAGCTTCGGGTAACGCTCTTTCAGTTCTTTTATGGCAAGTTTATCAAGGACAATCTCCCCGCAGTTATCCGTCACGTAAAGCAAGCGGGACGCCCCGGAAAGGTCCCGGCACAATTGGGCATATTCCGCTTCATCCAGCTGGTCGCCCCCATTGCGGAACAAGCCCATAAACTCTTCCTTCGTGACATGCTCCACTGCGGAGAAATCAATATAATTCCCAATTCTGGCAAAACGGATGGCCTCTTTTAAGGTATCCCCGCTTTTCTTTATTTCCTGTACCAATTCCGGCTCCATATCCAGCAAAAGCTGGTTGAATTCCTGCTTCATCTGGGAAATGGATTCCTGTTTCCCATAGTACTTTTCCCGGATTTCTGTCATCAGGGCGCTCATCCATGGGGCGTTGTGCTCTGGCTTGCTGTTCCCAAGCAATGCCATTACCTCCCGCATGAAAGCCGTTTTTTTCTCCTCGTCCCCAAACGCCTCAATCAGGCGTTCCTGCTGGTTTACAAGGCAGCACATGCATTTTGAAAATAGCAGCATGGTGGGTTCCTCCTTTGTGTGGTGTTTTCTGCCGCTGATATACCTGCTTTGCATCATGGTATGGTAAATCCATATGCACTTCTGCGCGTATCATAGCTGCCGCTATTATACCTCAAAAAAAAGGAATACGCAATCGTTCTGCCTGCCAAATTGCGGCAAATCCCTTGATAGGAAATGATATTTTATGGTATGATACCAGAAAGTGAAGGGATTTGGTTTGCGCATGTTGGGGAGCATCCATCCGCCCCATGGAGGTGAAGGCTTTGGGAACATATTTAAATCCGGGAAACAGCGGGTTTATGGGTATACGGAATGATATATATGTAGACAAAAGCGGCTTAATCAGCTTAATTAATGATACCATTGACACCCCTAGGCGGCTGACCTGTATCAGCAGGCCCCGCCGTTTTGGGAAATCATTTGCCGCTAAAATGCTGTGCGCCTATTACGACAAAACATGCAATTCCTCAAAGCTGTTTGACGGCCTTAAAATTTCCTCGGGCCAAAACATCCATGGAACATATGAAAAACACCGGAACAAGTATGATGTAATCTACCTTGATATGACAAATATTATGGGAAAAGCCGGCCTAGGCATGATCCAGTTTATTGAGGACAGCGTGACTGAAGAACTTCTGGCAGCCTATCCCGAACTTAAAGCAGGAAGTGTTTTCGACGAAACATTAATCCGCGCCACAGAATTGGCAGGCAATAAATTTATCATGATTGTCGACGAATGGGATGCGCCTATCCGTGAAACACCGGGTATCCAGCATAATTATTTCCAATTTCTGCGTACCTTGCTGAAAGGAAGCGGCACAACTGACCGGATTTTTGCCGCAGTTTATATGACTGGGATACTTCCAATAAAAAAAGACGGCTCCCAGTCAGCAATTTCTGACTTTAAGGAATTTTCCATGGTAAAACCCAGAAAATTTGGCAGTTATGTGGGGTTTACAGAAGATGAGGTACTCGCACTCTGCAAAGAACACAACTGCGACTTCCAAAAGATGAAGCAATGGTATGACGGCTATTCCTTCCGCAATACAGGGTCTGTTTACAATCCGAGCTCCGTCATAGAAGCCATCCACAACAATGATTTTGACTCTTACTGGGTTCAGACATCTGCGGCGGAAAGCCTTATGGAATATATCAGCTTGGATTTTGATGGGTTATCCAAAACAGTGGCAGAATTAATTGGCGGAGGAGAAACCAGAGTAGACACGGATGGGTTTGCAAATGACCTTCTGACATTCCGAAACCGGGATGATATCCTAACGCTTTTAATCCACCTCGGATACCTTGCTTATGAGGAAACTTCGAAAACAGCGCATATCCCAAACGAAGAAATACGGATGGAATTTGCCAGGGCCATCCGCAAAGTAAACCGGGATGATACCATCCGGCGTGTCCGGGAAAGCGATCAGCTAATCACAGACACCATCCATGGAAATGCCAACGCTGTTGCTGCACAGATTGAAAAAATCCATGGGGAAGAATCGCCCCTCCATTATAATAATGAACAAGCATTGAGAAGTGTCATCAAACGGGCATATTTTAGCTGCGGGGATGAATATGTGCTGTTTGAAGAACTCCCAGCGGGAGCCGGATATGCAGATATTGTGTACCTTCCGAAAAAGGATTCCCTGCTGCCTGCATTAATCATTGAGCTAAAATGGAACCATACGGCGGAAGGTGCAATTGCCCAGATAAAAAGACGCCGTTATCCAGATGCTATCCGGGCATATGGCGGAGATATCATGCTTGTAGGCATCAATTATGATAAAAATATGCCAGCAGGCCAGCGTAAGCATACCTGCCTGATTGAAAATTATCAGAAAACACCATAGATGCAAACTATTTGCCGATAGAAAGCCCTGTATGATTCTGCCCATCCTTCCACATCCGCCCCCACCATCCCAAATTCTGCCCCTGCACTGAAAATCCACTTCCGTTATCCCCATCCCTGTGCTACAATGGATGGCAGAAAACATGGACACATCACAGAAAGGATACATTTTATGTGGATTGCAAATCATTGGAAAGAATATGAAGTAATAGACTGTTCAGATGGGGAAAAGCTGGAACGCTGGGGCAGCTACCTCCTCGTGCGGCCTGACCCGCAAGTCATCTGGGGCACCCCAAAGGCCCACAAAGGCTGGGAAAACAGGAACGCCCATTACCACCGCAGCAAAAAGGGCGGCGGCGAATGGGAATTTTTCGATTTGCCAGAACAATGGGACTTGCATTACGGCTCCTTTACCTTCCACTTGAAGCCCTTTCGCTTTAAGCATACCGGCCTGTTCCCAGAGCAAGCGGTAAATTGGGACTGGTTCGGGGAAAAAATCAGGCAGGCTGGGCGTCCCATAAAAGTCCTGAACCTGTTTGCCTACACCGGTGGCGCATCCTTAGCCGCTGCCGCTGCCGGGGCATCCGTCACCCATGTGGACGCATCCAAGGGGATGGTAACTTGGGCAAAAGAAAACGCCATTGCCTCCGGCCTTTCGGACGCGCCTATCCGCTGGATTGTAGACGACTGCGTGAAATTTACGGAACGGGAAATCCGTCGGGGCAGCCGCTATGACGCCATCATAATGGATCCGCCTTCCTATGGCAGGGGCCCGAAAGGGGAAATCTGGAAAATTGAGGACAAAATTTACCCGCTAATCCAACTGTGCACCAGCCTCCTTTCCGACACCCCCCTGTTTTTTCTGGTAAATTCCTACACGACTGGGCTCCAGCCTGCAGTGCTGGCCTATATGCTGGGCTCGGCCTTGGGAAAATTGGGCGGGAACGTGGAGGCACAGGAAATCGGCCTTCCCGTATCCTCCAATGGGCTCGTGCTGCCTTGCGGGGCAAGCGGGCGTTGGGAACAATAGCAAAACACCCATTTTTATGCAGGATGGCATAGATTCCTCTTGCATAAAAATGGGCGCTATTTTATCCATATTCTTGATGCTTTTTCCGCCTTTTCCAGCGGTATCAGAGCCTACACTTTCTGGCAGTATCCCTCGCCTACCCCTGCTTTTTGTTTGCCAGACGGGCACCATCAGCCCTGCATTAGCTAGCCGTTCTCCTCCCATACAGGCCGGGGAGGGTGCTGTGTTGATGTATTGCTCCCGCATTTACCGGCAGTATCCCTCTCGTGCGTTCAGCAATGAGGACTATTTAAGGATGTATTGCCCCCGCATTTACCGGCAGTATCCCTCCGCTGCCCGCACGGTATTTACAAGATAGCGGATGGTTTCGGCTGGGTATTTCCCAACGGCAGTTTCCCCTGTCACCATCACGCTGGCGGCCCCTTCGGAAACTGCACGGAAGATATCTGACACTTCTGCCCGGGTTGGGAAGGGATGTTCTTCCATAGACGCAAGCATCTGTGTCACGATTAGGAACGGTTTCCCTGCCAGACGGCAGGTTTCAGCGATTTTCGCCTGCACCATGGGAAGTTCCCACAAGGGCATACTGTTGCCCAAGTCCCCCCGCGCAACCACAATCTGGTCTGCAAAGGGCAGGAGCTCTTCCAAATGGGCTACGCCTTCCAGATTCTCTATTTTTGCAAATACTTCCAATTCCCCTGCATCTGCCTCCTGCAGTTCCTGCCGCAGTTCTATTAAATCCTCTGCACTCCGGACAAAGGGGAGCATCACCCCTGTTACCCCATGGGAACGGGCGCTTCGGATATTTCTCCTGTCGCTCTCTGTAAGGACTGGGAGCTTTAGCCTTACCCCCGGGAGCGCAATGCTTTTTCTGGACTTTAAGGTTCCGCCCCGGAGCACTTTGCATAAGATGCCTTCCTTGGCCTTTGCAGCCTCTTCCTGCCCCAGCACTTGAAGCAGAATTTTCCCATCATCCAGCAAGACTTCCTGTCCTGCTTTGAAAGCCCCAAGGACTGGCTTTGGCACTGGGATAGCTGCTGTATCCCTCCCCGCGCCCGCCAAATCATTTTCCGGCAATGAAGCTGCACCCGCACCGCTTTTCCCACTTTCCACAAAAACGGCCGTTTCCCCTTCCGCCAATTCTACTGGCTGCCTCAGTCCCCCAATCCGAAGTTCCGGTCCTTGCAGGTCAATCAGAAGTTTTGGCTGTTTCCCAGCTGCTTTTGCTGCAGCCTTTATCAATTCTGTCCATTCCCTGCACGACTCCAGCCCTGTATGGGAGAGGTTCAGGCGGATGCCTGCCATGCCAAGGCGGAACATCTCGGTAAGGGTTTCTGCCTTGGCACAGGCAGGTCCGATGGTCCCGTAAATCTCTGTTTTTCCCATTCCCCTTTTTCCTATCCTTTTTATTCTTATACCATAATCACTTCGTGATAAACTATGACATGGTAAAACTATGCCACTCCGCTACGCTACGGGCGGTATAATAGCTGCAACTATTGTACCATGTCAATTATGATGCCTACAAATTGAAAAAAACAAATGCTGTACATTTTGAAGGTTTTTATCTTTTTACTGCACTGCCCCTTCCGCCCCCTGCTCTTTCTCCGCCTCCGGGTCCACATAGGAAAATGCATTGGAAATTTTCGCATTTTCTGCGATCAGCTCCACCGGCTCCCGGTAAAAGGCCACCACCGGCGTCCCCACCTTCACCCGTTCATAGAGGATTGTTGCAATTTCCAACGGCGCATTGATGCAGCCATGGGAACCGCTGCTCTTATAAATATCGCCGCCAAACCTGCCGTTGCGCCAAGATGCGTCATGGATCCCCACATTATAGGCAAAAGGCATAAAGTAAGTGACGTCCGACTCATAATCTTCCCCTTTTAACACAGCGGGGCTTTCCTTATATACAATTTTGAACACCCCATCCGGGGAGCCGTTGTTGCGGCTGATGTTCCCTGTCACCACATCGGTTTCCGTCACCAGGCTGCCGTTTTCATAATACCAAAGGTGCTGCTTCGTGTAATCAATCTCAATATATGTATTCCCAATATCGTCTTTCCCTTCCACAAAGGGCCGCTGGGCATAGACCGGCTCCCGGCTGACG
This sequence comes from uncultured Lachnospiraceae bacterium, assembly GCA_910580195.1. GTDB lineage: Bacteria > Bacillota > Clostridia > Lachnospirales > Lachnospiraceae > Petralouisia. The sequence continues at coordinate 19,297 of CAJTWA010000017.1, read as the reverse complement.
GGCTTCCCAGCCTCCAAATCCGCTTTGATCTGCTCCGCCTCGCTGGGCTTATTGAGGATCCATCCATAATCCCCGCCGCCGATTTCCACCGTGTCGCCGGAAGACGTCTTGAATTTGCGGACGTCTGCATACGTGTTATAGGTGCTGGCAAGGTTCTGGACATATTTTTCAATCTCATCTTCCTTTAAGGAAACTTGGAAGCCTTCCCCCAGTTCAATAAAGCTGCGGATTTTCTCCTTGCCAAGTTTTTCCTCATAATCTTTAATCTCATAAGTAATCTCGGCGTTTTCATAGCTTTGGATACGCCCCATGGCCTCTATAACCACAGGGCTGTCCTTTGTAATCTCCGGGTTCACGTAATCTTCGTCTGTTAAGGACACCTCCGAATCCCCTGCCGAAACCGCCTGCTTCACTTTCCCAAGGACGCTGTCAAACAGCATCCGGGTGCCCATCTCTTCCGGCTCAATGTAATACCCATCGTCCCCCAGCTTAATCTCTGCATTTTCAGGCTCTATGATATTCCCTTCCTGAAAACAGTCCATGGCTGCAACCGCATCGGAAATCAAGGATTCCTGATACTCCATGGTAATGGGCACTTCCCCTGATTTTGGCTGAAAAAGCGCTGCAACCCACTGGAATGGTTTCTGCCCCTCCAGCAATTTTTCCACAGAGCCGTCCGGCACATAGGCGCAGGCAATGTCATGCCCGTAGATATGGTGCTTTTCCCCCTCCCGGTCGAATACCGTCAGCAAGTAATCCTCCACGCCCTTCCCGACTTTCTCTTCCGCGCTCTTTAAATCCATCCCGCCTACCTTCCAGCCGTTGATTTTGGTGCGGAAAAAAAAGTGGCTGCTAAAATACATCGCCATCCCAAGATAAGCTGCCGTCAGCAGCAGGACTGCCCCTGACAAGCTCCCAATGATAATTCTGCGTTTCCTTCTGCGTTCCCTGTCCCGCATCTGCATCCCTCCTCATGGCATTGGACATATACCATAAATTCTTCCAGCTTCCCTCCCTGTTTCAGCCTCGGGTATACCCTCGTGGTTACGGGTTCCAGTTCCCCTCCTATTTCCCTTATGTAAGAAAATTCAACCGGCCCTTCCCTGTCCTGAAAAGCCTCCAACATGTTTTCCATGGAAAATATGGCATAAAACTGTTCCCTGTATGTTTCCTGCACCACCTCTTCTGCCAGCAGCCGAATCATCTTCTCATATCTGGTAGAATTATAGTCATCCCTCAACATTCCCGCCAGAAATTTTTCTTCCTTTGGCCCTTTCAGGATGACATATTCATCGGCACTGACCCTGACTAACACTACTTTAAAATACTCTCTCCCTTTTTCTTTATTGCTATACTCCATCTAATTTTCACTTTCTTTATATTTTATCGTCCATGGTACGCCTTGTCTTTCAGCTTTTATTAAAAAAACCTTAAATATTTTTAACTTTTTGTGAATGGTGCCCCCGGGCATCCTTATTTGCCAAATGATTTGCTGTTGATTTTAAAAATGCGGGAACCTGTTTACCAGCCGTCTGGTTCACGGGCATAAGAATCCAGTTCCTTTTCCACTATTTTCCCCTCTTGGAAACTCTTTTGCACATCAATCACCCGCTGGTTCTCCGATCCCCTAAACCGCAGGGAAATATTCTTCTTCTCCTGCACAAATTCCCCGTCTACCAGCACGTCAATCAGGGAAAGCAATTCGTCGGTAACTTCGCACCTTGCCCGCCCTTCGCCTTGCAGCTCTTTATCAAACAGGTAGCCCGTGTAGCACCAGATGGTTTTCTCTGGGTACGTCCCTTTCACCCGCCGCAGGAATGGGAGCAGTGCCCTTTGGTTTTCCGGCTCCATAGGCTCCCCGCCCAGCAGCGACAGCCCTGCAATATGGGCAGGGGCCAGGGCCAGAAGCAGTTCTTCCTCCGTTTCCCCTGTAAATTCCTTCCCATACCCGAAATCCCACGTTTCCGGGTTAAAGCATCCCTTGCAATGGTGGGTGCAGCCAGAAACAAACAGGGCGGCCCTAACGCCCTCCCCATTTGCAATATCTGTTTTCTTAATTTCCCCATAATGCATAACAGTTCCCTCTTTATCCTGAAATTCCTCAATAAAAATTATAAATGCATCACCCGGTCCTGGATTTCCTGCGTCCGCCCTTGGTTCCAGAATTGCGTGCCGATATAGCCGCAGGTCCTTCTGGCAACGTTCATCTTATCCTCGTCCCGGTTGCGGCAGTTGGGACATTCCCACACCAGCTTGCTGTCTTCGTCCGGCACAATCTTAATTTCCCCTTCGTAGCCGCAGGCTTGGCAGTAATCGCTTTTCGTATTCAGCTCCCCATACATAATATTGTCGTAAATATGCTGCATCACCGTGAGCACTGCCGGCAGGTTCCCCTGCATATCCGGCACCTCCACATAGCTGACTGCGCCCCCCGGCGAAAGTTTCTGGAACTGGGATTCAAAAGTCAGCTTACGGAAAGCGTCGATTTCCTCCGTCACATGGATATGGTAGCTGTTGGTGATGTAATTCCTATCCGTCACCCCTGCAATTACGCCGAACCGCCGCTGCAAGCATTTCGCAAATTTATAAGTGGTGGATTCCAGAGGCGTCCCATACAGGCTGAAAGCAATGTCTGTTTCATCCTGCCACCGCTTGCATGCTTGGTTCATCCGCTGCATCACCTCCAAGGCAAATGGGGTAGCCGCTGGGTCCGTATGGGATTTCCCCGTCATATACCTTGTGCACTCGCAAAGGCCCGCATAGCCCAGCGAAATGGTAGAATAGCCGCCATAAAGCAGCTTGTCTATCACCTCGCCCTTTTTAAGCCTTGCCAAAGCCCCATACTGCCACAGGATAGGCGCAACGTCAGAAGGCGTGCCCTTCAGGCGGTTATGGCGCAGCATCAGCGCTTCCCGGCACAAATCCATCCGTTCTTCTAGGATTTCCCAGAATTTCTCCATATCCCCGCCGGAAGAGCAGGCCACGTCCACAAGGTTCAGCGTCACCACCCCTTGGTTGAACCTGCCGTAAAATTTCGGGTTCCCATTTTCCTCATGGTACACAGTCAGGAAGGAGCGGCAGCCCATGCAGGGATAGCAGTTGCCCTCTTTGTTTTCTTTCATGACTTTTTCCGAAATATAATCCGGCACCATCCGTTTGGCTGTGCATTTGGCAGCCAGCTTTGTGATTTCCCAGTAGGGGGCGCCTTCCCGGATGTTATCCTCCTCCAATACGTAAATCAGCTTGGGGAACGCCGGGGTAATGTAAACGCCCTTTTCATTTTTCACCCCCTGCATCCGCTGTAAGAGCATTTCTTTTATCACTAAGGCAAGGTCGTCCCGCAGGCGGCCTTCCTCTACTTCATCCAAGTACATGAACACCGTGACAAAGGGAGCCTGCCCGTTAGTCGTCATTAAAGTAATCACTTGGTACTGTATCATCTGGACGCCCCGGCGGATTTCCTCTTTTACCCGCATCTCCGCCACTTCGTTGATTTTATCTTCCTCCAGCGAAATGCCTGCGGACTGGAACTCCCGCCGGACAATCTTGCGCAGTTTCTGCCGGCTCACTTCCACAAAGGGGGCAAGGTGGGACAGGGTAATGCTCTGCCCGCCGTACTGGGAGCTGGCAATCTGGGCAATGGCTTGGGTCGCCACATTGCAGGCCGTGGAAAAGCTCTTCGGCCGCTCAATCATGGTTTCGCTGATAACCGTCCCATTCTGGAGCATGTCCTCCAAGTTGACAAGGCAGCAGTTATGCATGTGCTGGGCGAAATAATCTGCATCGTGGAAATGGATCATGCCTTCCTCGTGGGCATGTACCACATGTTCTGGCAGGAGGAACCGCTTTGTAATGTCCTTGCTGACTTCCCCGGCCATATAATCCCGCTGGACGCTGTTTACAATGGGGTTCTTGTTGGAATTTTCCTGTTTGATTTCTTCATTATTACATTCTATCAGGCTTAAAATCTGCTGATCCGTGGAATTGGACTTACGCACCAGCGCACGTTTGTAGCGGTACGTAATATATTTCCTTGCCACTTCAAATGCATTGTAGGCCATAATCTCATTTTCCACCATGTCTTGGATTTCTTCTACGTTATAAATCCGTTCCATGTCTGCGCACACCCCGGTAATCCGCTCTGCAATTGCTGTAATCTGCCCTTGGGATAGCTGGTCGCTCTCTGCCACCTCTTGGTTTGCCTTCGTGATGGCATCAATAATCTTGCTGGCGTCAAATCCCGTTTCTTTCCCGCTTCTCTTGATAATCTTCATTCCTTGCCCTCCAAACAACTAAATATAGTATGTTATCAATTTATTTAACACCATATGTGCCCACCTATTATATTATTCCCAGCCCCAAAAAGCAAGATGAAAAATGCTGTTTCCTGTCATGTGCCACAAAAAAACTATTCCCCCTGCTGTCCCCCTTGGCCTATTTCTTTATAGAATTCCGCGTTTTCCTCCTGTTTATCCTCCATGTTTTTTTCTTGTGGATTTTTACTGAAATCTGCATCATATGCCCCTGCATTAGGTTCCGGCTGTGCCGCCATGCCTCCTTCCTGATTTTTCAGTTCATAGACTTCCTGCTGTTCCCCTTCACGGCCCATGCCGCGCCCTTGCCGGTAAGCCTTCGTCCTGAAATTCAGGTAGAAAATAGTAACGATTTCCACAATCCCGTCCACCAACAGGATGTATGCCGTATAATTCTGGTAAAAACCCATATCTTCAAATGGATTTAATATCACGGAAATGCTGCATCCCAGCAAAATCACCGTCACCACGAAAAACCCGGCCCACGCCTTGTCCCCCATGCACTTTAAATCCAAGGCATACTGGAGCTTAATCACCCCGGACAAAAGCAGCAGCAGGCCAAGGGCGGTCAGGAAGGACGCTGCAATCCGCTCTGCGCTCACCAGCCCGCAGATTCCCAGCAGCACAAAAAGCACGCCCTCGGAAAACCCATATTCATTCAGCTTTTCATACCCAGCCGTCATAAAATACCGTACAATCATGTAAATCCCGAAAATAACCACGCACCCGCAGATAAAATAGCAGATATCCTTTACCTCAACCCGCGGCACAAATAATACCAGCACTGCCACTGCAATAAATACAGCCGCAACCGACGATACCACTACGGTACTGAATAAGCTTTTCTTCTTCTCATCCATCTGTATACTCCTTTTCCTAAAAATGCCTTTCTGGGCGCCTAAATCTTTGCAAGCCAAAAGAACGTGAACATTTATATCATACCACATCTCCTCTTATATCACCAGAAATTTCTTTCCAATTGCTGTATATGGAACGGTTGCGTGCTGTTTCATAGCCGCACTGCCAAGAACTTAAGAACCAAAAAGAATTGCGCATGGATTCCTTACAGAAAAAGAAATGCCTTAATCAATATTTATCTTCCCAAGAGAAATATGGTAGTGGGAACAAATCCGCATAAAATCATCGGAATCCAGCAGCCTGCCGCTTCCGACGCAGATATCTTCCAGAGGCACATCCAAAACTGCTGCTGCCACCTCCAATGGAATCTGTTTTTCCCTTAACTGTTCTGCCAACCATTTTTTCGCTTTCTCCCCCATATCTGCCCTCCAATCCCCTTGGCTGCCATGGGGAGGCTCGTTCCGGTAATTGCTATTCCCATCCATATTCTCCCTCCAGTCCCCTGTCCATCCTGTGCCGGAATATACTGCTCCTGCAGCAGAAGCCATATTTTCCCTCCCATACTTGCGCCTATCATGGGAATACTCCTATTATATTCTCTTTTCCACGGAATTTCAATACAAGTTTCTGCTGATTTAAAAGAATTCTTTCCATTTTATTGACGCTATTTTTTGCGTAGTCTATGATAAAGCTGAGGTGAGCGCATGAAAAACCCGAATATTTCCAAAGTTCTAAAGGCCTACCGGAAATTGAACCATTATTCTGTGAATGATTTGGTATTGAAATTAGAAGACCATCGCCTGCCTGTGGCACCAAAGACAATCTATGGATGGGAAAGCGGGCAGACACAGCCTGATGCAGATACCTTGTTGGTCCTCTGTAAAATATACAATATCGAGAATATTTTAGGCACCTTTGGCTATAACGATTCCTTGGACGACTTCCTTCTCTCTGAGGAAGAGCGCAATTTAGTCATGCAATACCGGAAGCTCCCCCATATGCGGGATGCCGTCAAGAAACTTTTGGAAATACACTGAACGGAGAGCCAGCCCCAAGCCATGAAAGCCTTACGGCAGATTGATGGCTAAGGGGCTGGTTTCCGTTTTGCCAAAACACCTTTGCAGGCCAAAACCTTTGCTGAATCCAATCAATGCAGCAAATTTGCTTAGGAAATGTTGTGGAACTGCAATGGGAGGTTTTTGGGGCGGACGGCAATTTTGGGCAGCCCAGAATTGCCTGTATATGGAAAAAGAAAAAATTCGCTGTATAAGGGCTTGGATGCCCTTACTCTTTTACTATCACAGAATATCCCCTTGTATTCCCACGGTTAGCTGGCTATAATGGACAATAAGAACAATGGAAAACCGTACGGACATCCGGGGTACTTTTAAGGAGGAGGGATTTTTTTGGCAAAAACATTTAACACCGTAGGGGCCTGCGAGCCCAGCAGGCATTATATGGTAGATTTGCATGGGCGCCTGATGGAAATAAAAAAACTAGTGGACAACGGGGATTATTTTGCCATCAACCGCGCCCGGCAATATGGCAAAACAACTACGTTGCGCCTATTAAAAAAATACCTCCAGCCAGATTATTCCGTAATCTCCATGAACTTCCAGAAATTAAGTTCCGCAAAATTCCGGGATGAAGATACCTTTTCCCGGGCATTTGCAAATGAATTCCTAAAAAAAGCCATCCCAGAACGGGAAGCCGGAAGGATAAGCCCAGAACTGCTGCAAAAGCTGGGGCACAGGCAGGGCAGCGGCCAACGCCTGTTTGATTTAACAGAATTATTTGAAATCCTCAGTGAAATCTGCGGCGCATCCAAAAAACGCATGGTACTGATGATAGATGAAGCAGACCAAGCATCCGGCAACCAAGTATTTCTGGATTTCCTCGGCATGCTCCGGGCATATTATCTGGATAGGGATGAAACCCCTGCCTTCCATTGCGTGATTCTAGCAGGGGTATACGACATAAAAAACCTAAAGCTAAAACTCCGTCCAGATGGCGGCCATAGGTATAACAGCCCTTGGAATGTCACAGCCCCATTTTCCATAAATATGAGTTTCCTCCCAAAAGATATTGGGACCATGCTGCAGGAATATGAAGCAGAACATCCCACCGGCATGGACATCGAATCTTTGGCGCAGGGGCTGTATGAAGTAACCGGAGGGTATCCTTATCTGGTAAGCTGCCTATGCAAAAAGCTGGACGAAGCTAGGGCAGGATGGAACCTTGCAGAACTTCAGATGGCAATACGCGATTTATTGAAAGAGCCAAATACATTATTCGAAGACGTCATCAAAAATATCCAAAACAACCCCAGTTTTTCTAAACTTGCAGAACAGCTCATTATCCATGGGGCAAATGTGGTTTTTGAGCGGAGCAACCCAGCCATTGGCCTAGGGGCGATGTTCGGGATATTAACGGAAAAAGATGGGAAAACCATGGTTTCCAACGTCATTTTTGAAACGCTGATGCTCAATTATTTCACATCCATCGCTGCCACAGACGCCCTTTCCCAATCAGAATACCTTGAAAAATCCCAATATATCCGCCATGGGAAACTGGATATGGAAAAGGTGCTCTGCCGTTTTTCTGAATTTATGAAATCGGAATACCGCAGGGAGGACGGAAATTTTCTGGAACGGCAGGGACGGCTTCTGTTTTTGGCCTTCCTACGGCCAATCATCAACGGTACAGGCCATTATGCCGTAGAGCCGCAGACACGGCAAAACATGCGGATGGACGTCCAAATATTTTATGGAAGGGAAACATTTATCGTAGAATTAAAGTTATGGAGAGGGACAGCCTACGAGCAGCAAGGCTACAGCCAGTTGGCAGGATACCTTGACGCCAAGGGGCTGCGGCAGGGATATATGGTAAGCTTTTGTACTAACGTAAAAAAGCCGCAGGAAAACCAGTGGCTTACGTATGGTGGGCACGAAATATATGAAACGGTTGTGGAATGTGGGTGAAACTATGCGCCATTAATGTTAGGCATGGGGCTGTGCCAGAATAGGAATCCCAAACTCCGTAAATGCTTACACTCTAAAGCACCTACAGGATACCTTAACAATCCTCTTCCATGCACAGCCCCACAGGACTATCTTTTCTTATACTACCCCTTGGGTATCATAGCTTACACTGCCCTTTGGGCTATCTTTTCTTATACTGCCCCTTGGGTATCATAGCTTACACTGCCCTTTGGGCTATCGTAGCTTACACCATCCTCTGGGTACCGCAGCCTATACTACCCCTTGGGCTATCATGGCTTCTGCCACTTTCTCAAACCCGGCAATATTTGCGCCAGCCACATAATCGCCTTCCTTGCCATAGCGTTTTGCAGCATCGTCAAGGTTATGGAAAATATTTACCATAATCCCCTGCAGCTTGCTGTCCACTTCCTCGAAGGTCCAGCTCAGACGCTCGGAGTTCTGGCTCATTTCCAGTGCGGAGGTTGCTACGCCGCCTGCATTTGCAGCTTTCCCGGGTGCAAACAGCACTTTATTCTGCTGCAGGTATTCGGTTGCTTCTAGGGTAGACGGCATATTTGCGCCTTCTGCTACGGCAATGCAGCCGTTTGCTACCAATGCTTTTGCATCGTCCAAAAGAAGCTCGTTCTGGGTTGCGCAGGGAAGGGCAACGTCGCATTTTACCGTCCAGACGCCGCGGCCTTCATGGTATTCTGCGCTTGGCCTTGCTGCCGCATACTCGGTCAGGCGGGCACGCTTCACTTCTTTCACTTCCTTCAGCAGGGCAACGTCAATGCCTTCTGGGTCATATACCCAGCCGGTAGAATCACTGACAGTCACTACTTTTGCCCCTAACTGGTGTGCCTTCTGGGTTGCATAGATTGCCACGTTCCCGGAACCGGATACGCAGACGGTTTTCCCTTTCAGTTCATGGCCGTTGCATTTGAGCATTTCTTCCGTCAGGTACAGAAGGCCGTAGCCAGTTGCCTCGGTACGTGCAAGGGATCCGCCGTAGGAAAGCCCTTTCCCTGTGAGCACCCCTTCGTAAGTGCCGCGGATTTTCTTGAACTGGCCGAACATGTAGCCGATTTCCCTTGCGCCTGTCCCAATGTCCCCGGCAGGTACGTCTGTGTCAGCGCCGATATATTTGCAAAGCTCTGTCATAAAGCTCTGGCAAAATGCCATGACTTCACGGTCAGATTTCCCTTTGGGGTCGAAATCAGAGCCGCCCTTGCCGCCGCCGATTGGCAATCCTGTCAGGGAGTTCTTGAAGATCTGCTCAAACCCAAGGAATTTGATGATCCCAAGGTTTACGGACGGATGCAGCCTTAAGCCCCCCTTGTAAGGCCCAATGCTGTTGTTGAACTGTACCCGGTAGCCTGTGTTGACCTGCACCTGCCCTTTGTCGTCCACCCACGGCACGCGGAATTTAAACTGCCGGTCCGGCTCTGTTAAGCGTTCCAGCAACGCTTCTTTCCGGTATAACTCTTCATTTGCCTCAATGACTGGGCGCAGGGAATTCAGCACTTCCTTGGCTGCCTGATGGAATTCCGGCTCTGCCGGGTTTTTAGCAATCACACGTTCCAGTACTTCATCTACATAGCTCATATTTTTTCTCCTTTACCGCTAGACTTTATCAGAACGTGCCAAAACAGCCATTCCTGCAAGCTGCAGCACACATCTTGCAAAAAGCTGTCCCGGCGCGTTCCAGCATCAGGTACTATTTTAGTATGATTTTTTTCATTTTGCAATATTTTTCTTTTAATTCTTTACCATTTTATTGCACCAAAGTGAAAAATCGGGTATAATGTGGGGCGGTTAAAATTATTTTTTCCCTAATGAAATACAGCGGGATGCCATTTGTGTTTCCTGAAAGGCATAAGATGCCAGAATCATTTTTTTAACCATATATGGGGGTTATAGCTGCGCTCCGAAATAAGGCGGCTGTCCCTAGAGGCTTAAACATTGGGTATTCCAGAGGGGTTATAGCTGCGCTCCGAAATAAGGTGGCTATCCCTCTTTACAAAACAGGAGGAATTTATGGAAAATTTTTTTGCAGCGCCTACGGATGAGTGGGGCGGCCACGCAGTAAAACTAACGCCTGCGGGCATTTTAGCCGTAATAGCGGTGATTGCACTATTGATCCTGATTGCCATGGGAGCCAATTACCGGCAGTCGCGTTCCCGGAAAATTACCACGAAGCAGCTTGTCTTTTCTTCGGCAGCCATTGCCCTTGCCATGGTGACGTCCATGATAAAGCTGTTTGAAATGCCTATGGGCGGCTCTGTGACATTGCTCAGTATGCTGTTCCTTACGCTGGTTGGGTACTGGTACGGGCCCTATGCGGGGATTATGACGGCCATGGCTTTCGGGCTTTTGCAGTTTGTGATGGAACCGATTTTTTATACGCTGCCCCAAATGCTGACGGATTACCCGCTGGCCTTCGGCGCGCTGGGGCTGTCGGGGTTTTTCCATAAGCAGAAGCATGGGCTGGTAAAAGGGTACATTGCTGGTGTTTTGGGGCGGTATTTCTTTTCCTTTTTATCGGGGATACTGTTTTTTGCCGCTTATGCGCCGGATACTATGGCTGCCCCGGTTTATTCCCTTGTATACAATGGGTCTTATCTGGGGGCGGAGGCTGTGGTGACCCTGATTGTGGTTTCCTTGCCGCCGGTAGCAAATGCGCTGGGGCAGGTGAAGCAATTGGCTTTTAAAGAATAGGATAGGGTAGGCAGGGCTTCTCCCGAAAGCATACAATGTAATAAGGGGGAGGGGCTTGCCTGAATTGCCTGTGTATTGGAAAGCGGCAGGCTTCTTGTACCTCAGTGCTAGGCTATAAAGCCATTGGGAGGGAATCCTTGGGGGTTAGGTTCTGGATTTCCTGATATTCCTGCGCTGTATAGCCATAGGCAGCGGCTACCAGCCTGTCTATTTCGCCATAGCAGGACAGGCGTTTTTGGGGGTCTGTTTCTTCTATTATCTGTTCTGCCAAGGATATGATTTCTTGATGCTGGGGTGGGGCAGCCAGCGGGATTGGCATTTGTTCCAAATAGGCGCGCAGGACTTTGAGGGAATGGAACTTCCGGCTGTAGAGGAACTGGGCTGCCCTAGAATTCAATACTGCCATGATGTATTTCATGTCCATGCCGGGCACATGGGGAATCAGGATGTTGCAGCTATTTAGGGACAGCCTCTGCTGGTTATCGTATGCGAACACAAGCTGGCGGCCGATAAACCGGTACAGGAGCTTTTCTTTGGCGCGGTAGTAGGGTTCCTTTGCGCATTGCTGGAATTTCTCCGGCTCATAAGAGAGGTAGCATTGCGGGAATGAAATTCTGTATTTTTGGATATCCGCGCCTCTTAAAACTGCTTCGTCCCCGCCTGTTTTTTCTTTTTTCAGGAATCTTTTGTTATTCCCAGTCACAATCCCCAATGCAAACTCTGCCTGGCCCTTCAGGAAAACAACTTGGCCTTGGCTCCCCGCTTTTTCCACCAAACGGTACTCCTTGTCCGTCATATGGAAATTAAAATATTCCGCCTCCACCTTGCGGTTATCCTGAATCTTAAATCCCCACCCCTGCCCGGAAACTTCCATGCCTTTGGTCTGGAATGGGCTTTCTGACTTCCTTGCCTGCAAAATAACTGCCGGGCACTGCACCTTGTCAAATACGTCGCCCAAATATTCCAGCCATTCAATCTGTGCCCCCTCTAGGATCAGCCTGCGGGCAGCCAGATGGGATTTCACATGCAGCGCAGATTCTGGCAGCACAAATGCAATTTCCCCCCCGCAGGGGACGCTGCCCAATGCGTGCTCTAAAAATACATCGTAAGATTCTGGATGGCGCCCTTTCGCCGTTTGGAATTTCCGTTTCAGGAGCTTTTCTTCTTCTTTGCTGAATTGATAGCCCCATGGGGGGTTCCCTAGGATTAATCCATAGATGCCGGTTTCTTCCAACAGGAAATTTTGGAGCCGTACCTGCTCTTTTATTAAGGAAACTGGGGCATCTGGAAACTTTAAGGCCATATTAATCCGGGCGGCCGCTATGCTGACCTGATCGATGTCCCTGCCATGGATTTGCTCCATGGGGCACCAGTCTGGGAGCTGCAGCAAAAAATTCCCTGTCCCGCAGCAAGGGTCCAATATTTTCACCTGTCCGATCTTTTTCTCTGGGAAAAGATGGGCAATTAATCTTTGCACGATATGGGTCGGCGTATAGTAAGAACCTGCTGCTTTCCGTTCTCCTATATTTTTCAAAGAAATATAAAGCAGGCCCAGAATGTCCACATTAGGCTCCAGCACAAATGGAATACAGAATACGCCAGTAATCCCTTCCTGCGCCGCAAGGCACTGTTCTTCTGTATATGCTGCCCCTTCCCTATCTAAAAGCTCTTTTAACAGCACGCCATACTGGCCTAAGCTGATTTCGCCCCTGCTGTAATGGAGCAGGAAATTTTCTTTGATTTCCGCTTTTCCCCCTTGCGCTTGGCACAAAACATCTGTGATTTCCGCTTTTTCCCCCTGTGCTTGGTACAAAGCTTCTGTGATTTCCGCTTTTGCCCTCTGCGCTTGGCATAAAAGCTGGATAGCGCACTCTGCCAAGACTGCCCGTATCTGGCCCTCGGTAAGCATAATATCGCCCAACGCCTCCACTAATGCCTCAACCTGCCTAAGGTTAGGCGAATCCTGCGGGATATAATTTCTGTATGGGGCGGTTCCGCTGATGTACTTTTTATTCCTTCTGGATTTCAAAAAGCTGCTGCCTTCCCCTTGCAGCCGCTCCTTTGCCTCTTTCGCATAAGATGCCGAAAAATACGGTTTTCCCAGCCGTTCCCCGGCAGGCTGTACTTTCCCCAGCTTTATCCAGTTCCTCCCAGTCGCTTCGGAAATGGACAGCAGGCTGCAAAAGTCCTTTAGGGAATATTCCTCTTCGTTTCGGTTTGCTGGCTCTTCCATCTGGATCCCCCTTCCATTAATTAAAAACGCTCCGGCAAAGGGTACCGGAGCGGCCAGCATACCAGCTGAGGGGATAAAAGCTGGCATGCCTTTCATGGCATACCTATTTTACCACTTTCTAGTACTTGCCGTCAAGATGGGATTCTATTTTATTTTTGGATTTTATTTTTGCATAGCGGCTATTTCTGCAGGGACATAGGCGTAAAGCGGCTGTTATCCTTGGAAAATATGCGGTGCCAAGGTTTTCCAAAATAAGTATACACGGCATGTTCAGGCATTATCCTTCTTCTGGATAAGCTTTGTCCTTCCAGTACCACCATTTTAGTTTTTCTGGGTCATGTTCCTCGTGCTCTGCATAATACACGGCGCAGCGGTACACATACAGCACGCACCTGTCGTCCTGAAAGCCCTTTTTGATAGTATCCAGATGGTAAAGCTCTTCGGGGTCGCGCCCCCTTAGGTCTTCAATGCAATGGATTCCGATGTTCTCCAAATGCTGGGCCATGTTTGCGCCAACGCCGGGGATGTTCTTTAGGTCGCCGGGCGGGAGCGCATGGGGCTTTTTTTGGGGGAGGTTGTTTGGTTTTTTCATGTTTTTATCCATTCCTTTCCATTTACTTAGAGTTTCTTCTAAACCCAAAATATATTTTTCAACGTACCAAAAATAAGGAATAACCTTAACTTGTATGTTCTCCATCTAAGCATATCATTGTGGATGGTTTTTTAGGTATTTCACAGGATGCAGGATTACCGTTTCCAGCCTTTTTGGCGCTTCGCACTTCCTATCTGGCAGATGAATTCCATGATGCATCCATTCCCCAGAAAAATCATTTACATCCCCATTTCCCTGCAGGAACTGAACCATCCATGCCGCTGCCGCCGGCTCCTCGCCATAAGCCCCTCCATCCTATCCTTACACAAAAAGAAAGGCAGTGATTCAATAATTGATACCTGCTTTTCTGGCTTGGCTGCATAAATCACGGGCAGACAAAGTATATTCCTTTCCGTCCTTAATAAAATGCGTCCCACACTGGCGAAACTCAAAATGTACCTTGCGGGCAATACATTGCTCCCGTATGGAAAGCACCCACGCATAATCAAGCGGCCTTGCATTCCTGTCTGATTCCCCGCCAACTACGACTAATTCAACATTATCAAGATAGGCGGCAAGGTCCACTTCCTCAATCAATGGCTGGCAGATAATATTTTTATGTTTGATGGGCAGCCCATTGAAAATCGAAAGCCTGTAATCGGCTCTGTCCTGATTTTCTACTGTACATCCGACTGTGACATTATCATACCCATCCCCCCAGTCCTCTGGGATACAATCCATAAACCGTTCGATTCGTTTTGTCAAAAACAAAAAATGCAGGTCAAAACGCTCCCGTATCATCTGCCAACATTCTGGACGCCATCCATCGGCGTCCTCAACCAGAAAATCTGTGGAGAAGCAGAGATATACGGCCTGTCCCGATTTCATTTTGTATGCCCCCGATTTGTTTTTAGCGATAGGGGCGTAAAAGTTATCCGTCTTTACAATTTTGTCCGTATCAACCTTACGCCTGGAATCGCCTTTATGGATGTAACAATATCTGCATCCTTCGCTATATTTGTGGCAGCCGCGCCACGGATTCCACATTGCCATATCATTTTCCCCCATTTATTCCATGGACGTTTTTATCAAGCCGCCCATTTATTTTCCAATGTTCCTTTTCTTGCAGAAAAACCATCCCATGTTTTGCATCATATGCGCAATGCTTTTCGGCCTCATATATGAAAAACCGCTTCACGCATATGGGATCATAAAATCCTTAAATTACATGAATGTAAAATGGTGCCCCCTATCGCTGGTTGAATGGTAAATCCAGCCTCAGAAACAGCGGTATGGTTAAATTTTTCAGGCCTATATTGCTGAATATTTTTATCACTTCCCCGCCTAAAAAACTGCCGCCTGTACTCCGGCGCTTCTTTTAAAAACAGGCTGTTCAGTGTCCGTATTTTTCTAACCGGCCCATTTTCCACACACCTCCCCGCCGTTATCTCCCACCGCCGTTATAATCACACTTCTGGCAATGCTGCATGGCATGTTCCGTATCCTCTTTATGATAAGCGCCCGACCACTGGCAGATGCTCTGCAAAATGGGAACGACAGACAGCCCCTTCTCCGTAAGGGAATATTCCACCCTGGGAGGAATTTCATCATACGGCTGCCGGTTTATCATACCGTTTTTCATCAGCACCTTTAATGAAGCGCCAAGAACCGCATCCGTAATATTGGTAAGCTCACTGCGCAGTTCACTGTACCGCAATGTCTTTTTTGCCGCCAGCACACAGATGATCCGGGAATTCCATTTACCCCCGAACACATCTAGGCCATATTCCAGCGGACAGCGGATATCCTTGCCTAATTTGGGTTTATACATATAATCACCTCAACTCATTCTTTTTCTGCGTATCCCTATATCATTATCCCTTTATATCAATCAAAAATCAAGTTACTATGAAAAAGAATAGTGGCTAATAAATTTACAAATATATTGCCCATATCAAGTTTCGGGCTCTTCCAATGCCAGAAGCCCTGCCACACTGCCACTTATGATAATTACGGAATCCTGAAAAAAAAGATGGCAGAAGCCAGAGATATGCGGATACCCGCAGAACCCATCCCGCACTGTCCAAAATGCGGACGGGAAATGGACTTTAACCTGTTCTGGGATGATACCTTCGTCCGGGATGAAGGCTGGCATACCGCACATGGCCGCTATGAAGAATACCTGCCATGCCACGAAACCGGCAAGATTTTATACCTTGAGCTGGACGTCGGCTTCAATTCGCCGGACGTCATAAAGTTTCCTTTCTGGAACATGGCAGCAAAGAACCCGGATGCCGTTTATGCAAGCATAAACCTCACCAATCCCTCTTATCCCACATTATGAAAAGACCGCTCCATTGTGATAAGCAGGGATATTGACACCGTTATCCGTGAACTGGCATAATACCCTCATCACGCAATACCGGCGCCTTTCTATGGCAAAGTTCCACACAATGCCCGCAGCCGCAACATTTTGAAGCCTGTACCTCACACCGAAAACCCGGCAGCATAATGATTGCGTGTTCCGGGCATTCTGCGATGCAGGCTCCGCAGCCAATACATTTTTCCGGATCAATATAGGCTTTCATGATTTCCTCCCACAGTGTTACAAGCCACGCAGCTCCACAGCATGGCTATATAACTTTAACATCACACAACTATTATTTTCATATGCAAAACGGGTACAGAGCATTTTTATGGGCTCTGCACCCGCCGCTTTTTGTCCGCCTTACAGAACTTTTTTGTTTTCCGCTCCAGGGGTAGCCACAATCACCTTTTCCGGTGTAATAACCAGCGCACCTTTTGCAGTAGCCGCTCCATTGAACATTTTTTCCACCATGGCCTTAAACGTATCAACAACCGCACCTTCTGCCACATACTCCGCAACGCCTTTAATCTGGTAGCCTTCCAAAGACTTTGCATCATATACGGAAATGGCAATCCTGCCGCCGTTTGCCTTCAGATTGTTCAGTGTGGTTTCAAGGAATACGTCGCCCACCACCAACTTCCCATCTTCCGTTACGTCTTTGAACGCCACTGGAACCACATTCGGCTCATGGTTGGCGCAGGTAGCTAAATCCCACATATTCTCTGCCAGCAGTTTTTTTACATTTTCATTCAACATAAGAAGTACCTCCTGAGTTTCATTTCTTAATTAGATTTGCTAAACCAAATTATAGTCTGCTGGCTTTAAAGATACAAGATATTAACAAATTAGTGAGCCACTAATAAATTTCATAGCGGTATTTTACCACAACTTAAAACATTTTGATTTCTGCCACGGATACGGTTTGCTTTGATTACCTGCACATCGCCCATATGATTTATCTCCAAAATATTTATTGATGAGTGTCAAGCCTCAAGGTTCGCAACGGCATTGTAATCACTCATAAGCCGCTTCTTTATGGCTTCGTATTCATTCGGGACTATATTTATTACTTTCTGCGTCCACTCACAGTAAAACGCTTCCTCATGTGAAACTAATAGCACTGTTCCCTCAAATTCCTCCAGTGCGGTTTTCAGCGATTCTTTCGCAAGCGTACCAAGGTGGTTTGCCGGCTCGTCCATGATAAGGAAATTGCACGGCTTCATCTTTTATAAAAGGAAACCGCATGATGGTTATTTTTAAACGCCCATATCACAATTTCTTTATACCCTTGTTCCTCCGCCTTTTGCTCGGCAAAATCCATCAGCATTTTCCCGATTCCTTTCCCTTGAAATTGGGATGCAACATAAATACGCCAGATCTCAAACGCCCCTGCCATATCCGAATCTGCCGTATCTCCAAAAGACAGCATTGCCGACACTCGGTTTTCTTCCTCCCACACATACTCTGACAGTCTGCGGGCGGCAAAATCTGTCTTTAATCGGCGTGTCCTTGCTGCACATCCATCTGAATTTAGCAGCAGCGGATTGACATACCCAGAATAAACATTTTTCCAATTCTCATTTACAATGCCGCATACCGTATCAATGTCCTTTTCTTCTAATGGCCGTATCATTTCTTTCTCCTAAATATCGTTTTCCCATTCATTCCCAACCACTGTCACACGCAAATTTCTCACTTCTACCAATCTTTCCTGCCTTTCTTTCAAAAATAATGGTACTGTTTCCGATGCCTGCATAGCAGATATACCGTCAGTATGAGCGTGAACAGCTCCGCAAGCGGGACTGCAAGCCATACGCCCGTTACCTTTAAAAATTTCGGCAATACCAAAAGGAACACTGTAATAAATCCAAACGTCCGCAGGAGAGATATGGCTGCAGACGCTTTCCCATTGGATAACGCCGTAAATAATGCGGATGAAAAAATATTGCACCCAGAGAACAGAAAGCTGAATGAAAAAATGACAAACCCATTCTTTGTAATCTCAAAAACATTCCTGTTGTTCTCCGCAAATACCTTTGCAATGCTTTCCCCGCCAAGCAGGGAAAATAAAAATACAACTATGGAAATCCCCGCTATAAAGCTGAAACAAATACGGACGGTCTTTTTTAGCTGTTTTACATTCCCGCTCCCATAGTTATAGCTTACGACGGGGGCTGTTCCCATAGAAAAGCCAATATAAAGCGTTGTTAAGAGGAACTGCGAATAGATGAGTACCGTAATCGCCGCCACGCCGTCCTCGCCTAACAGCTTCATCATTGTTATATTAAACAGAAATGTCGTTACGGCAGTCGAACACTGGCTTACCAGTTCCGATACACCGTTGGAGCAGCTTTTCAGCAGAACAGATGCGTCCATGTTAGGCTTGCAAAAGTGCAGCTCACTTCTTTTCATCAGAAAAAATACTGTACCGATAATTGACGGTATCATATATCCGATGCCTGTCCCAATAGCAGCTCCCTTGATTCCCATTTGCAGTAAAACGATAAAGACATAATCAAAAACAATATTGGCAATCCCCGCCAGAACAGCAAGTGCTAAACCTAATGTCGGTTTTCCTGCCGTCACAAACAGATTCTGATACAGCACCTGCATCATGTTAAAAGCGGCGAAAATGAGCTGTATCGTTAGATAATCCCTGCAATATGGGAACAATATTTCACTCGCCCCCAATCCCCAGATGATTTCATCCAAAAAGAGAAGCCCTGCCGCTGTAATCAGCAGACCGATAACCGCCCCTGCCACGACAATCAACGTAAAATTGCTTCTGGCTTCCTCTATGTTTCCATTCCCCATTTTCTTCGCAACAACCGCACTTCCTCCTGTCGCAAGCATCGTCCCCAGACCGACAATCAGATTGATGACGGGGCAGACGATATTGATGGACGACAAGGCGTTCGTGTCTACAAACCGTGCGACGAAAATCGTGTCTACAATGGTGTATAATCCCATAAACAGCATCATCATCATGCTTGGGAAAGCAAATCTGATAAGGGATAGGGCGTTAAAGCTCTCTGCTAACGGGTTTTTCTGTGTTTCGGTCATTCCTTGTTTCCTCCTTACTGCCGAATGGCATAAAGGTATCCCCGAAGGGGGTTTCCCCTTTCCTGCCCGTGTTTTCGGGCATAGAGGTATACCCTTGCGGTATTTCCTCCTTGTTTTTCGGTGGAAGCACGAAACGCTGCGTCGGGTAGCCATATTCCACAAGCAGTTCCC